>OZ245010.1:0-620000 GCA_965223735.1 Candidatus Oxydemutatoraceae bacterium
GTGGATAAGGCCACGCTGAAAGCGGACGAGACGGCGGTTGTCGAGGTGAGCCTGAGCGGGGCGCTGGCGGGCGATGAGGAGGTGTCGGTGTCGGTGTCGGTGACGAGCGGGGATCCGGATGTATTGTCGATCAGGTTGCCGGAGATAACGGTGTTGGACAGCGGGAAGTCAACGCTGGCGGTGACGGTGGTGGCGCGCGAGGTGTCGGCGCCGACGCCGGTCACGTTGACGGCGGAGGCGATACGGACGACGGAGTTGAGCGTGCTGTCGGGTGAGACGATGGTGACGGTGGAGCCGGTGGAGCCGGTGGAGCCGGTGGAGCCGGTGGATGTGACGGTGGAGTTGGCGGCGGGATCATTGCAGTTGATGCGTGGCGCGGTGGCGACGGTGGATGTGGCATTGAGTTCGACGTTGCTGGAGGGTCGCAGTGCGACGCTGGCGTTGAGCGTGGCTCAGGGCGACGGCGACGGTCTGATGTTGCCTGAGCCGCGGGCGGTGATGTCGGCCGACGGGGAGTTGGTGGTGCTGGAGTTGAGCGCGGGTCGTTCGGCGCCGCTGGGCGTGACGATGTTGAGGTTGACGGTGTCGGGCGACGGCATGGCAGGCGAGAGGGTGTTGCTGGCGGTGGAGGTGATGCCGGTGGAGGTGTCGCTGATGCTGTCCGTGGATAAGGCCACGCTGAAAGCGGACGAGACGGCGGTTGTCGAGGTGAGCCTGAGCGGGGCGCTGGCGGGCGATGAGGAGGTGTCGGTGTCGGTGTCGGTGACGAGCGGGGATCCGGATGTATTGTCGATCAGGTTGCCGGAGATAACGGTGTTGGACAGCGGGAAGTCAACGCTGGCGGTGACGGTGGTGGCGCGCGAGGTGTCGGCGCCGACGCCGGTCACGTTGACGGCGGAGGCGACACGGACGACGGAATTGAGCGTGCTGCCGGGTGAGACGATGGTGACGGCGGAGCCGAAGGACGCGACGGTCGAGTTGGTGGTGAATCGTTGCAGTTGAGGCGGAATGCTTCGACACAGGTGGTCGTGGAATTGAGTTCGGCGTTGCTGGAGGGTCGCAGCGCGATGTTGACGTTGAGCGTGGATCAGGGCGACGGCGACGGTCTGATGTTGCCTGGGTCGCGGTTGTTGACGTCGGCTGACGGGATGTCGGTGGCGCTGGCGTTGAGTGCGACACGTGCGGCGATGCTTGGTGTGACGACGTTGAGGTTGACGGTGTCGGGCGACGGCATGGCAGGCGAGAGGGTGTTGCTGGCGGTGGAGGTGATGCCGGTGGAGGTGTCGCTGATGCTGTCCGTGGATAAGGCCACGCTGAAAGCGGACGAGACGGCGGTTGTCGAGGTGAGCCTGAGCGGGGCGCTGGCGGGCGATGAGGAGGTGTCGGTGTCGGTGTCGGTGACGAGCGGGGATCCGGATGTATTGTCGATCAGGTTGCCGGAGATAACGGTGTTGGACAGCGGGAAGTCAACGCTGGCGGTGACGGTGGTGGCGCGCGAGGTGTCGGCGCCGACGCCGGTCACGTTGACGGCGGAGGCGATACGGACGACGGAGTTGAGCGTGCTGTCGGGTGAGACGATGGTGACGGTGGAGCCGGTGGAGCCGGTGGATGTGACGGTGGAGTTGGCGGCGGGATCATTGCAGTTGATGCGTGGCGCGGAGGCGACGGTGGATGTGGCATTGAGTTCGACGTTGCTGGAGGGTCGCAGTGCGACGCTGGCGTTGAGCGTGGCTCAGGGCGACGGCGACGGTCTGATGTTGCCTGAGCCGCGGGCGGTGATGTCGGCCGACGGGGAGTTGGTGGTGCTGGAGTTGAGCGCGGGTCGTTCGGCGCCGCTGGGCGTGACGATGTTGAGGTTGACGGTGTCGGGCGACGGCATGGCAGGCGAGAGGGTGTTGCTGGCGGTGGAGGTGATACCGGTGGAGGTGTCGCTGATGCTGTCCGTGGATAAGGCCACGCTGAAAGCGGACGAGACGGCGGTTGTCGAGGTGAGCCTGAGCGGGGCGCTGGCGGGCGATGAGGAGGTGTCGGTGTCGGTGTCGGTGACGAGCGGGGATCCGGATGTATTGTCGATCAGGTTGCCGGAGATAACGGTGTTGGACAGCGGGAAGTCAACGCTGGCGGTGACGGTGGTGGCGCGCGAGGTGTCGGCGCCGACGCCGGTCACGTTGACGGCGGAGGCGATACGGACGACGGAGTTGAGCGTGCTGTCGGGTGAGACGATGGTGACGGTGGAGCCGGTGGAGCCGGTGGAGCCGGTGGATGTGACGGTGGAGTTGGCGGCGGGATCATTGCAGTTGATGCGTGGCGCGGTGGCGACGGTGGATGTGGCATTGAGTTCGACGTTGCTGGAGGGTCGCAGTGCGACGCTGGCGTTGAGCGTGGCTCAGGGCGACGGCGACGGTCTGATGTTGCCTGAGCCGCGGGCGGTGATGTCGGCCGACGGGGAGTTGGTGGTGCTGGAGTTGAGCGCGGGTCGTTCGGCGCCGCTGGGCGTGACGATGTTGAGGTTGACGGTGTCGGGCGACGGCATGGCAGGCGAGAGGGTGTTGCTGGCGGTGGAGGTGATGCCGGTGGAGGTGTCGCTGATGCTGTCCGTGGATAAGGCCACGCTGAAAGCGGACGAGACGGCGGTTGTCGAGGTGAGCCTGAGCGGGGCGCTGGCGGGCGATGAGGAGGTGTCGGTGTCGGTGTCGGTGACGAGCGGGGATCCGGATGTATTGTCGATCAGGTTGCCGGAGATAACGGTGTTGGACAGCGGGAAGTCAACGCTGGCGGTGACGGTGGTGGCGCGCGAGGTGTCGGCGCCGACGCCGGTCACGTTGACGGCGGAGGCGATACGGACGACGGAGTTGAGCGTGCTGTCGGGTGAGACGATGGTGACGGTGGAGCCGGTGGAGCCGGTGGAGCCGGTGGATGTGACGGTGGAGTTGGCGGCGGGATCATTGCAGTTGATGCGTGGCGCGGTGGCGACGGTGGATGTGGCATTGAGTTCGACGTTGCTGGAGGGTCGCAGTGCGACGCTGGCGTTGAGCGTGGCTCAGGGCGACGGCGACGGTCTGATGTTGCCTGAGCCGCGGGCGGTGATGTCGGCCGACGGGGAGTTGGTGGTGCTGGAGTTGAGCGCGGGTCGTTCGGCGCCGCTGGGCGTGACGATGTTGAGGTTGACGGTGTCGGGCGACGGCATGGCAGGCGAGAGGGTGTTGCTGGCGGTGGAGGTGATGCCGGTGGAGGTGTCGCTGATGCTGTCCGTGGATAAGGCCACGCTGAAAGCGGACGAGACGGCGGTTGTCGAGGTGAGCCTGAGCGGGGCGCTGGCGGGCGATGAGGAGGTGTCGGTGTCGGTGACGAGCGGGGATCCGGATGTATTGTCGATCAGGTTGCCGGAGATAACGGTGTTGGACAGCGGGAAGTCAACGCTGGCGGTGACGGTGGTGGCGCGCGAGGTGTCGGCGCCGACGCCGGTCACGTTGACGGCGGAGGCGATACGGACGACGGAGTTGAGCGTGCTGTCGGGTGAGACGATGGTGACGGTGGAGCCGGTGGAGCCGGTGGAGCCGGTGGAGCCGGTGGATGTGACGGTGGAGTTGGCGGCGGGATCATTGCAGTTGATGCGTGGCGCGGTGGCGACGGTGGATGTGGCATTGAGTTCGACGTTGCTGGAGGGTCGCAGTGCGACGCTGGCGTTGAGCGTGGATCAGGGCGACGGCGACGGTCTGATGTTGCCTGAGCCGCGGGCGGTGATGTCGGCCGACGGGGAGTTGGTGGTGCTGGAGTTGAGCGCGGGTCGTTCGGCGCCGCTGGGCGTGACGATGTTGAGGTTGACGGTGTCGGGCGACGGCATGGCAGGCGAGAGGGTGTTGCTGGCGGTGGAGGTGATGCCGGTGGAGGTGTCGCTGATGCTGTCCGTGGATAAGGCCACGCTGAAAGCGGACGAGACGGCGGTTGTCGAGGTGAGCCTGAGCGGGGCGCTGGCGGGCGATGAGGAGGTGTCGGTGTCGGTGTCGGTGTCGGTGACGAGCGGGGATCCGGATGTATTGTCGATCAGGTTGCCGGAGATAACGGTGTTGGACAGCGGGAAGTCAACGCTGGCGGTGACGGTGGTGGCGCGCGAGGTGTCGGCGCCGACGCCGGTCACGTTGACGGCGGAGGCGATACGGACGACGGAGTTGAGCGTGCTGTCGGGTGAGACGATGGTGACGGTGGAGCCGGTGGAGCCGGTGGAGCCGGTGGATGTGACGGTGGAGTTGGCGGCGGGATCATTGCAGTTGATGCGTGGCGCGGTGGCGACGGTGGATGTGGCATTGAGTTCGACGTTGCTGGAGGGTCGCAGTGCGACGCTGGCGTTGAGCGTGGCTCAGGGCGACGGCGACGGTCTGATGTTGCCTGAGCCGCGGGCGGTGATGTCGGCCGACGGGGAGTTGGTGGTGCTGGAGTTGAGCGCGGGTCGTTCGGCGCCGCTGGGCGTGACGATGTTGAGGTTGACGGTGTCGGGCGACGGCATGGCAGGCGAGAGGGTGTTGCTGGCGGTGGAGGTGATGCCGGTGGAGGTGTCGCTGATGCTGTCCGTGGATAAGGCCACGCTGAAAGCGGACGAGACGGCGGTTGTCGAGGTGAGCCTGAGCGGGGCGCTGGCGGGCGATGAGGAGGTGTCGGTGTCGGTGACGAGCGGGGATCCGGATGTATTGTCGATCAGGTTGCCGGAGATAACGGTGTTGGACAGCGGGAAGTCAACGCTGGCGGTGACGGTGGTGGCGCGCGAGGTGTCGGCGCCGACGCCGGTCACGTTGACGGCGGAGGCGATACGGACGACGGAGTTGAGCGTGCTGTCGGGTGAGACGATGGTGACGGTGGAGCCGGTGGAGCCGGTGGAGCCGGTGGCTGTGACGGTGGAGTTGGCGGCGGGATCATTGCAGTTGATGCGTGGCGCGGAGGCGACGGTGGATGTGGCATTGAGTTCGACGTTGACGGCGGGCCGCAGTGCGACGCTGGCGTTGAGCGTGGCTGAAGGCGATGGTGAAGAGCTAGGGCTGGTGCTGCCTTCGCAGGCGGTGATACCGGTCGACGGGGAGTTGGTGGCGCTGGCGTTGAGCGTGGGTCGTTCGGCGCCGCTGGGCGTGACGATGTTGAGGTTGACGGTGTCGGGCGACGGCATTGCAGGCGACAGGGTGTTGCTGGCGGTGGAGGTGATCCCGGTGGAGGTGTCGCTGGTGCTGTCCGTGGATAAGGTCACGTTGAAAGCGGACGAGACGGCGGTTGTCGAGGTGAGCCTGAGCGGGGCGCTGGCGGGCGATGAGGAGGTGTCGGTGTCGGTGACGAGCGGGGATCCGGATGTATTGTCGATCGAGTTGCCGGAGATAACGGTGTTGGACAGCGGGAAGTCAACGCTGGAGGTGACGGTGGCGGCGCGCGAGGTGGCGTCGTCGGTGCCGGTGACATTGACGGGGCAGGCGACGAAGACGACGGAGTTGAGCGTGTTGGGCGGAGAGACGGTGGTGACGGTGGAGCCGGTGGATGTGACGGTGGAGTTGGCGGCGGGATCATTGCAGTTGATGCGTGGCGCGGAGGCGACGGTGGATGTGGCATTGAGTTCGACGTTGCTGGAGGGTCGCAGTGCGACGCTGGCGTTGAGCGTGGCTCAGGGCGACGGCGACGGTCTGATGTTGCCTGAGCCGCGGGCGGTGATGTCGGCCGACGGGGAGTTGGTGGTGCTGGAGTTGAGCGCGGGTCGTTCGGCGCCGCTGGGCGTGACGATGTTGAGGTTGACGGTGTCGGGCGACGGCATGGCAGGCGAGAGGGTGTTGCTGGCGGTGGAGGTGATGCCGGTGGAGGTGTCGCTGATGCTGTCCGTGGATAAGGCCACGCTGAAAGCGGACGAGACGGCGGTTGTCGAGGTGAGCCTGAGCGGGGCGCTGGCGGGCGATGAGGAGGTGTCGGTGTCGGTGTCGGTGTCGGTGACGAGCGGGGATCCGGATGTATTGTCGATCAGGTTGCCGGAGATAACGGTGTTGGACAGCGGGAAGTCAACGCTGGCGGTGACGGTGGTGGCGCGCGAGGTGTCGGCGCCGACGCCGGTCACGTTGACGGCGGAGGCGATACGGACGACGGAGTTGAGCGTGCTGTCGGGTGAGACGATGGTGACGGTGGAGCCGGTGGAGCCGGTGGAGCCGGTGGATGTGACGGTGGAGTTGGCGGCGGGATCATTGCAGTTGATGCGTGGCGCGGTGGCGACGGTGGATGTGGCATTGAGTTCGACGTTGCTGGAGGGTCGCAGTGCGACGCTGGCGTTGAGCGTGGCTCAGGGCGACGGCGACGGTCTGATGTTGCCTGAGCCGCGGGCGGTGATGTCGGCCGACGGGGAGTTGGTGGTGCTGGAGTTGAGCGCGGGTCGTTCGGCGCCGCTGGGCGTGACGATGTTGAGGTTGACGGTGTCGGGCGACGGCATGGCAGGCGAGAGGGTGTTGCTGGCGGTGGAGGTGATACCGGTGGAGGTGTCGCTGATGCTGTCCGTGGATAAGGCCACGCTGAAAGCGGACGAGACGGCGGTTGTCGAGGTGAGCCTGAGCGGGGCGCTGGCGGGCGATGAGGAGGTGTCGGTGTCGGTGACGAGCGGGGATCCGGATGTATTGTCGATCAGGTTGCCGGAGATAACGGTGTTGGACAGCGGGAAGTCAACGCTGGCGGTGACGGTGGTGGCGCGCGAGGTGTCGGCGCCGACGCCGGTCACGTTGACGGCGGAGGCGATACGGACGACGGAGTTGAGCGTGCTGTCGGGTGAGACGATGGTGACGGTGGAGCCGGTGGAGCCGGTGGATGTGACGGTGGATGTGACGGTGGAGTTGGCGGCGGGATCATTGCAGTTGATGCGTGGCGCGGTGGCGACGGTGGATGTGGCATTGAGTTCGACGTTGCTGGAGGGTCGCAGTGCGACGCTGGCGTTGAGCGTGGCTCAGGGCGACGGCGACGGTCTGATGTTGCCTGAGCCGCGGGCGGTGATGTCGGCCGACGGGGAGTTGGTGGTGCTGGAGTTGAGCGCGGGTCGTTCGGCGCCGCTGGGCGTGACGATGTTGAGGTTGACGGTGTCGGGCGACGGCATGGCAGGCGAGAGGGTGTTGCTGGCGGTGGAGGTGATGCCGGTGGAGGTGTCGCTGATGCTGTCCGTGGATAAGGCCACGCTGAAAGCGGACGAGACGGCGGTTGTCGAGGTGAGCCTGAGCGGGGCGCTGGCGGGCGATGAGGAGGTGTCGGTGTCGGTGTCGGTGACGAGCGGGGATCCGGATGTATTGTCGATCAGGTTGCCGGAGATAACGGTGTTGGACAGCGGGAAGTCAACGCTGGCGGTGACGGTGGTGGCGCGCGAGGTGTCGGCGCCGACGCCGGTCACGTTGACGGCGGAGGCGATACGGACGACGGAGTTGAGCGTGCTGTCGGGTGAGACGATGGTGACGGTGGAGCCGGTGGAGCCGGTGGAGCCGGTGGATGTGACGGTGGAGTTGGCGGCGGGATCATTGCAGTTGATGCGTGGCGCGGTGGCGACGGTGGATGTGGCATTGAGTTCGACGTTGCTGGAGGGTCGCAGTGCGACGCTGGCGTTGAGCGTGGCTCAGGGCGACGGCGACGGTCTGATGTTGCCTGAGCCGCGGGCGGTGATGTCGGCCGACGGGGAGTTGGTGGTGCTGGAGTTGAGCGCGGGTCGTTCGGCGCCGCTGGGCGTGACGATGTTGAGGTTGACGGTGTCGGGCGACGGCATGGCAGGCGAGAGGGTGTTGCTGGCGGTGGAGGTGATGCCGGTGGAGGTGTCGCTGATGCTGTCCGTGGATAAGGCCACGCTGAAAGCGGACGAGACGGCGGTTGTCGAGGTGAGCCTGAGCGGGGCGCTGGCGGGCGATGAGGAGGTGTCGGTGTCGGTGTCGGTGACGAGCGGGGATCCGGATGTATTGTCGATCAGGTTGCCGGAGATAACGGTGTTGGACAGCGGGAAGTCAACGCTGGCGGTGACGGTGGTGGCGCGCGAGGTGTCGGCGCCGACGCCGGTCACGTTGACGGCGGAGGCGATACGGACGACGGAGTTGAGCGTGCTGTCGGGTGAGACGATGGTGACGGTGGAGCCGGTGGAGCCGGTGGATGTGACGGTGGAGTTGGCGGCGGGATCATTGCAGTTGATGCGTGGCGCGGTGGCGACGGTGGATGTGGCATTGAGTTCGACGTTGCTGGAGGGTCGCAGTGCGACGCTGGCGTTGAGCGTGGCTCAGGGCGACGGCGACGGTCTGATGTTGCCTGAGCCGCGGGCGGTGATGTCGGCCGACGGGGAGTTGGTGGTGCTGGAGTTGAGCGCGGGTCGTTCGGCGCCGCTGGGCGTGACGATGTTGAGGTTGACGGTGTCGGGCGACGGCATGGCAGGCGAGAGGGTGTTGCTGGCGGTGGAGGTGATGCCGGTGGAGGTGTCGCTGATGCTGTCCGTGGATAAGGCCACGCTGAAAGCGGACGAGACGGCGGTTGTCGAGGTGAGCCTGAGCGGGGCGCTGGCGGGCGATGAGGAGGTGTCGGTGTCGGTGTCGGTGACGAGCGGGGATCCGGATGTATTGTCGATCAGGTTGCCGGAGATAACGGTGTTGGACAGCGGGAAGTCAACGCTGGCGGTGACGGTGGTGGCGCGCGAGGTGTCGGCGCCGACGCCGGTCACGTTGACGGCGGAGGCGATACGGACGACGGAGTTGAGCGTGCTGTCGGGTGAGACGATGGTGACGGTGGAGCCGGTGGAGCCGGTGGATGTGACGGTGGAGTTGGCGGCGGGATCATTGCAGTTGATGCGTGGCGCGGTGGCGACGGTGGATGTGGCATTGAGTTCGACGTTGCTGGAGGGTCGCAGTGCGACGCTGGCGTTGAGCGTGGCTCAGGGCGACGGCGACGGTCTGATGTTGCCTGAGCCGCGGGCGGTGATGTCGGCCGACGGGGAGTTGGTGGTGCTGGAGTTGAGCGCGGGTCGTTCGGCGCCGCTGGGCGTGACGATGTTGAGGTTGACGGTGTCGGGCGACGGCATGGCAGGCGAGAGGGTGTTGCTGGCGGTGGAGGTGATACCGGTGGAGGTGTCGCTGATGCTGTCCGTGGATAAGGCCACGCTGAAAGCGGACGAGACGGCGGTTGTCGAGGTGAGCCTGAGCGGGGCGCTGGCGGGCGATGAGGAGGTGTCGGTGTCGGTGTCGGTGACGAGCGGGGATCCGGATGTATTGTCGATCAGGTTGCCGGAGATAACGGTGTTGGACAGCGGGAAGTCAACGCTGGCGGTGACGGTGGTGGCGCGCGAGGTGTCGGCGCCGACGCCGGTCACGTTGACGGCGGAGGCGATACGGACGACGGAGTTGAGCGTGCTGTCGGGTGAGACGATGGTGACGGTGGAGCCGGTGGAGCCGGTGGAGCCGGTGGATGTGACGGTGGAGTTGGCGGCGGGATCATTGCAGTTGATGCGTGGCGCGGTGGCGACGGTGGATGTGGCATTGAGTTCGACGTTGACGGCGGGCCGCAGTGCGACGTTGACGTTGCAGGGCGACGGCGACGGTCTGATGTTGCCTGAGCCGCGGGTGCTGGTGCCGGCTGACGGGATGTCGGTGGCGCTGGCGTTGAGTGCGCCACGTGCGGCGATGCTTGGTGTGACAACGTTGAGGTTGACGGTGTCTGGCGATGGTATTGCAGGCGAGAGGGCGTTGCTGGCGGTGGAAGTGATTCCGTTCGAGGTGTCGCTGAGGTTGCCCGAGGTCGCGCTCAGAGAAGGCGAGACGAAGGTCGTGTTGGTGAGCTTGAGTGACGCGTTGGTGGGTGAGGAGTCGGTGTCGGTGTCGGTGACGAGCGGGGATCCGGATGTATTGTCGATCGAGTTGCCGGAGATAACGGTGTTGGACAGCGGGAAGTCAACGCTGGAGGTGACGGTGGTGGCGCGCGAGGTGTCGGTGCCGGAGAGGGTGATGTTGCGTGCGGAGGCGACGAAGACGACGGAGTTGAGCGTGTTGCCCGGCGAGGCGACGGCGACGGTGGGACCGTCGGTCGAGGTGATTTCGGCCGTATCGGGCACGTTGCAGTTGATGCGCGGCGCCTCGACGCAGGTGGTCGTGGAACTGAGCTCGGCGTTGCTGGGAGGCGGTGGTACGACGCTGACGTTGAGCGTCGTTGAAGGTGGTGAAGGGTTATCGGGATTGCCCGTGGAGCAGGAGCTGGCGTCTGGCGAGACCCGGGTGGAGTTGGCGTTGAGCGCGAATCGTTCGGCGCCGCTGGGTGTATCAACGCTGAGATTGACGGTGGAGAGTGAAGGCGTGGAAACCGAAGAAGTGTCGTTGACGGTGGAAGTGATCCCGTTCGAGGTGTCGCTGGTGTTGTCTGCGGACAGGGAGGCGCTGAAGCCGGATGAGACCGCGGTTGTGACGGTGAGCTTGAGCGCCCGGCTGATAGACGGGGAGTCGGTGCTGGTGACGGTGTCGAGCGGGGATTCGAATGCGCTGTCGGTGGAGGTGCCGGCGTCGTCGGTGTTGAGCAGCGCAACGTCGACAGTGGAGGTGACGGTGCGTGGTCTGGATGTATCGACACCGACGCCGGTCACGTTGACGGCGGAGGCGACACGGACGACGGAATTGAGCGTGCTGCCGGGTGAGACGATGGTGACGGCGGAGCCGAAGGACGCGACGGTCGAGTTGGTGGTGGAATCGTTGCAGTTGAGGCGGAATGCTTCGACACAGGTGGTCGTGGAATTGAGTTCGGCGTTGCTGGAGGGTCGCAGCGCGATGTTGACGTTGAGCGTGGATCAGGGCGACGGCGACGGTCTGATGTTGCCTGGGTCGCGGTTGTTGACGTCGGCTGACGGGATGTCGGTGGCGCTGGCGTTGAGTGCGACACGTGCGGCGATGCTTGGTGTGACGACGTTGAGGTTGACGGTGTCGGGCGATGGTATTGCAGGCGAGAGGGCGTTGCTGGCGGTGGAGGTGATACCGGCGGAGGTGTCGCTGGCGCTGTCTGCGGACAGGGCGGCGCTGAAGCCGGATGAGACCGCGGTTGTGACGGTGAGCTTGAGCGACCCGCTGATAGACGGGGAGTCGGTGCTGGTGACGGTGACGAGCGGGGATCCGGGTGCGTTGTCAGTGGAGGCGCCGGCGTCGTCGGTGTTGAGCAGCGCGACGCCGGCAATGGAGGTGACGGTGCGTGGTCTGGATGTATCGACGCCGACGCCGGTCACGTTGACGGCGGAGGCAACGCGGACGACGGAATTGAGCGTGCTGTCGGGTGAGACGATGGTGACGGCGGAGCCGAAGGACGCGACGGTGGAGTTGGCGGCGGAATCGTTGCAATTGAGGCGCGGCACTTCATCGCAAGTGGTCGTGGAATTGAGTTCGGCGTTGCTGGAGGGTCGCAGCGCGACGTTGACGTTGAGCGTGGATCAGGGCGACGGCGACGGTCTGATGTTGCCTGGGTCGCGGTTGTTGACGTCGGCTGACGGGATGTCGGTGGCGCTGATGTTGAGCGCGA
This sequence comes from Candidatus Oxydemutatoraceae bacterium, assembly GCA_965223735.1. Taxonomy (GTDB): domain Bacteria; phylum Pseudomonadota; class Gammaproteobacteria; order Poriferisulfidales; family Oxydemutatoraceae; genus CAYFZO01. Next base: position 11,509 of record OZ245010.1, read on the forward strand.
CACGTTCGGCGGCGCTGGGTGTGACGACGTTGAGATTGACGGTGTCGGGTGATGGTATTGCAGGTGAAAGGACGTTGCTGGCGGTGGAAGTGATCCCGCTCGAGATGTCGTTGGTGTTGTCTGCGGACGAGGCGGCGCTGAAACCGGATGAGACCGCGGTTGTGACGGTGAGCTTGAGCGACATGCTGATAGACAGAGAGTCGGCGCTGGTGACGGTGTCGAGCGGGAATCCGGGTGCGTTGTCAGTGGAGGCGCCGGCGTCGTCAGTGTTGAGCAGTGCAATGTCGACAATGAAGGTGACGGTGCGTGGTCTGGATGTATCGACGCCGACGCCGGTCACGTTGACGGCGGAGGCGACGCGGACGACGGAATTGAGCGTGCTGCCGGGTGAGACGATGGTGACGGCGGAGCCGAAGGACGCGACGGTGGAGTTAGCGGTGGGATCGTTGCAGTTGAGGCGGAATGCTTCGACACAGGTGGTCGTGGAATTGAGTTCGGCGTTGCTGGAGGGTCGCAGCGCGACGTTGACGTTGAGCGTGGATCAGGGCGACGGCGACGGTCTGATGTTGCCTGGGTCGCGGTTGTTGACGTCGGCTGACGGGATGTCGGTGGCGCTGGCGTTGAGTGCGACACGTGCGGCGATGCTTGGTGTGACGACGTTGAGGTTGACGGTGTCTGGCGACGGCATTGCAGGCGACAGGGCGTTGCTGGCGGTGGAGGTGATACCGGCGGAGGTGTCGCTGGCGTTGTCCGAGGTCGCGCTCCGAGAAGGCGAGACGAAGGTCGTGTTGGTGAGCTTGAGCGACGCGTTGGTGGGTGAGGAGTCGGTGTCGGTGTCGGTGACGAGCGTGAACCCGGGTGTGCTGGAGGTGGTGTCGCTGACGGTGCCGGCGGTGTTGAACAGCGAGATGTCAACGCTGGGTGTTACAGTACGCGCGCTGGAGGTGTCGGCGCCAGTGAGGGTGAGGTTGCGCGCGGAGGTGACGACGATGACGGAGTTGAGCGTGTTGCCGGGTGAGACGGTGGCGACGGTGAGGCCGCCGGTCGAGGTGATTTCGGCCGTATCGGGCATGTTGCAGTTGAGGCGTGGCGCCGAGTCGACGCAGGTGGTCGCCTTGAGTTCAGCGTTGCTGAGAAGCAGTGGCACGACGTTGACGGTGAGCGTGGATGGTGGCGCTGGCGATGGATTGAAGTTGAACGGGGAGGTGCTGCCGTTTGAGCGACGCCTGGCGTCTGACGAGACCCGGGTCGAGTTGGCGTTGAGCGCGGATCGTGCGGCACTGCTGGGTGTGACGACACTGAGACTGACGGTGAGGAGTGAAGGTGCGGCCCCCGAGGAGGTGTTGCTGGTGGTGGAGGTAATCTCGTTCGAGGTGTCGTTGGAGTTGTCCGCGGTTGAGGACGTATTGAAGACAGACGAGATGGCGGTTGTCGAGGTGAGTTTGAGCGACAGGTTGGTAGGCAAAGAGTCGATGTCGGTGACGGTGACGAGCGTGAGCCCGGATGTGCTGGAGGTGGTGTCGCTGACGGTGCCGGCGATGTTGAACAGCGAGAAGTCAACGCTGAGTGTTACAGTGCGCGCGCTGGAGGTGCTGGCGCCGGCGCCGGTGAGGGTGATGTTGCGCGCGGAGGCGACGACGATGACCGAGTTGAGCGTGTTGCCCGGGGCGACGACGGTGGCGGTGGAACCGGCGATGAGGGCGGTGGCCACGGTGTTCATGCCGGCGTCCGTGACCCTGCCGCAGGGGCTCAGTGCCGAAGTGGATGTGACGACGGAGCCGGTGTTGAGGGTGTACGAGTCGCTGGTGCTGGCGTTTGAGACGACCGGCGACCTGACGGTGGTTCCAGAGACGGTGACATTGAACAGCGGTTCAACGGTGGTGGCTGTGACGGTGAACGCGGCAGACATGACAGGCACTGTAGCGGTGCGCGCCGTCCCGTCATCGACAACCCCGTCGGTGAACGTGGAGGCGGCGCCGAGCACGTTGCCGGTGACGGTTGATCCGGCGATGGTTACAGTTCGGTTCACCGAAAGCACGTTGACGCTGACGCAGCAGAACACCACCGGCACGGCGACGGTGACGACGGTGCCTGGGCTGGCCGGCACTCAGAGGGTCGGGGTGAGGCTGGTCGTAACCGCCGGTCTGGCGGTGGTTCCGGACACCGTGACATTGACGGAGAGCGATCGGTCCGCGGACGTCATGATAGGCGTGAGCGGAAGCACGACGGAAGGTTCTGTCGTCATTGACTCGGTGGTCGGCACCAACGTAACCGCCGTAGCGGAGGCAGGTGAAGAATTCGGAGTGCTGAATGTGATCGTTTCGTTGGTGCAGGAGCTTCGGTTCAGGATCAGGATCTTTCTTGAAGGCGCATTGCAGTAATGCATTCTTTGAGCACTGCTGCGCTGCGCTCATCCTGAGATTGCAGGCGCGGGGGTAGGTTTCCCGCGGCTGAAGGCTTCAATTCCATTACCGCTGTTTTCAACACAAGGTTCAACCGAACTGTGCACGATGAGTCCGGTGATTATGAGAAACCCTCGTGCTTGAATGGCTGCACAGTCTGCCCCGATGGTTGGCGGGAGTTCGGCGACTGCCCGCCAGTTGCCTGATGGATTGCTTTGACTTTTGTGATGGTCGGCATTCGCGCCGGGGCTCTGGCAGTTTGCCGCTTGGCTGGCTTCGATGTCTGCCCACCTGATACAGACGTTCTGTATATGGCTTATTGACCCCTCTAGCCGGGAAGGGCTATAATCAGCGACTTTGTGTGCCGGGAGGGGTACCCAAGCGGTCAACGGGGGCAGACTGTAAATCTGTTGGCTTTGCCTTCGTAGGTTCGAATCCTACCCCCTCCACCAATTAAATGGCGGAGGGAAACCGGGGAAATGCTGAGCGAATATCAAACAGGCGGTCTGGCGGCCGGTTTGCGGTTTCTAGATCGCGGGTGTAGTTCAATGGCAGAACCTCAGCCTTCCAAGCTGATGACGGCGGTTCGATTCCGCTCACCCGCTCCATTCATATATGGGACAGGTTTTCGCCCATATAGCTCAGTGGTAGAGCACTTCCTTGGTAAGGAAGAGGTCACCGGTTCAATCCCGGTTATGGGCTCCACAGGAAAATTGATTGGCGAGGCGTTGCCACCGACCACCAGCGCATTCATCATAAACGGATAACAGTTGGAGATCTGTCATGTCCAAGGAGAAATTTGAAAGAACGAAGCCGCATATCAACGTGGGGACGATCGGCCACGTTGATCACGGCAAGACGACGCTGACGGCGGCCTTGACGAAGGTGATGTCCGAGATGCGCGGCGGCGAGGTCAAGGCGTACGAGGACATAGACAACGCGCCGGAGGAACGCGAGCGCGGGATCACGATCGCGACGGCGCACGTCGAGTATGAGTCGGACAACCGGCATTACGCGCATGTTGACTGCCCGGGACACGCGGACTATGTGAAGAACATGATCACGGGCGCGGCGCAGATGGACGGCGCGGTCCTGGTGGTGAGCGCGGCGGACGGGCCGATGCCGCAGACGCGGGAGCATATTCTGCTGGCGCGTCAGGTGGGAGTGCCTTATATCGTGGTGTATCTGAACAAGACGGACATGGTGGATGACGTGGAGTTGATGGAGTTGGTGGAGATGGAGGTGCGCGAGTTGCTGACGAGTTACGATTTTCCGGGAGACAAGACGCCGGTGATAGCGGGTTCGGCGCTGAAGGCGCTGGGGGGCGACTCGTCGGAGGCGGGTATCGGCTCGATCAAGAAGCTGATTGAGGAGATGGACAGTTATATCCCGGAGCCGGAGCGTGCGATAGACGGAGATTTTCTGATGCCGGTGGAGGACGTGTTTTCGATATCGGGTCGCGGGACGGTGGTGACGGGAAGAGTGGAGCGCGGTGTGGTGAAGGTGAACGAGGATGTGGAGATTGTCGGGATTCGGGAGACGGCGACGACGACGTGCACGGGAGTAGAGATGTTCCGCAAGTTGCTGGACGAGGGGCGCGCGGGTGACAACGTGGGAGTTTTGTTGCGCGGGACGAAGCGAGAGGAGGTCGAGCGCGGTCAGGTTTTGTGCAGGCCGGGGTCGATCACGCCGCACACGAAGTTCGAGGCGGAGGTGTATGTGCTGTCGAAGGACGAGGGGGGTCGGCACACGCCGTTTTTCAAGGGTTATCGCCCGCAGTTTTACTTTCGCACGACGGACGTGACGGGTTCGGTGAGCTTGCCGAAGGACGTGGAGATGGTGATGCCCGGGGACAACGTGAAGATGGAAGTGGAGTTGATAGCGCCGATTGCGATGGAAGAGGGTCTGCGTTTTGCGATTCGCGAGGGCGGGCGTACGGTGGGCGCGGGTGTCGTCGCCAAGGTGATCGAGTAACGGCGCGTCCGTTGCATTGAAGCGGCAAAGCGATTGCATGCACATTCGCGTAGGCCAGTAGCTCAATTGGCAGAGCGGCGGTCTCCAAAACCGCAGGTTGGGGGTTCGAGTCCCTCCTGGCCTGCCAAATTTCAGCCCGGACGGATGGTGCTCAATGGAGTTTGAACATGGCAAAGCAAGCCGAGATACAAACGGCAAACGACAAGGTGAAATTGACGGCGGCGGGCCTGGTGCTCGTCGTGTCGTTTATGCTGTTCTACTACTTTGCGGAACAGTCCTTTCTGTATCGCGTGCTTGGCCTGATCGGCGGCTTCCTGATCGCGGCGGGCATTTTCTTTACGACTGCGCAAGGCAGGGGAACGAGTTCCTTTCTCGCCACTGCGCGCACCGAGTTGCGCAAAATGGTGTGGCCGACCAAGGCGGAGACTTTGCAGACCACGTTGATCGTATTCGTCATGGTTTTGATCGTCGCGGTGTTTTTATGGGCGCTCGATCGGCTGCTGAGCTGGTTCATGCAGTGGTTGCTCGGCTAGGAGTGCCCGATGCCTTTGGAGTGGTATGTCGTGTATGCGTATTCGGGCTGTGAGAAGCAGGTCATGGACTCGCTGAAGGAGCGCATCGAGCGCCACGGTATGCAGGACAAGTTCGGTGAGATCCTGGTGCCGATGGAGCAGGTAGTCGAGATGCGCTCGGGGCAGAAGCGGCGCAGTTCGCGCAAGTTCTTCCCCGGCTACGTGCTGGTGCAGATGGAAATGAACGACGATACCTGGCACCTGGTGAAAAGCGCGCCCAAAGTGCGTGGCTTTATCGGCGGCACGCCGACCCGGCCGACGCCGATCACCGAGCGCGAGGCGGACGAGATCCTCAGCCGCATGAAAGAGGGCATTGAGAAGCCGAAGCCGAAGGTGTTATTTGAGACCGGCGAGATAGTGCGTGTCACCGACGGGCCGTTCAACGATTTCAACGCGGTGGTCGAGGAAGTCCATTACGAGAAGAACCGCCTGCTGGTGTCGGTGCAGATTTTCGGGCGCTCGACGCCGGTGGAACTCGAGTTCGGCCAGGTCGCCAAGATGTGAAGGGCGCGATGAAGGGAACGCGGACATGGCAAAGAAAATAGAGACTCACGTGAAACTGCAAGTGCCTGCGGGAGGCGCAAATCCCAGTCCGCCGGTCGGACCTGCGCTCGGTCAGCACGGGCTGAACATCATGGACTTCTGCAAGACATTCAACAACCGCACCAAGGACCTTGAAAAGAATATGCCGGTGCCGGTGGTGATCACCGTCTATGACGACAAGAGTTTCACGTTCGTGATCAAGACGCCGCCAGCGTCGGTGCTGCTGAAAAAGGCCGCCGGTGTCAAAAAAGGCAGCGGTGAACCCAATAAGCAGAAGGTCGGCAAGGTTACCCGCGCGCAACTCGAGGAAATCGTCAGGGCCAAGGAGCCTGATCTCAACGCCGTTGACGTTGACGCCGGCGTAAAAATCATCGCGGGCAGCGCGCGCAGTATGGGTATTGAAGTCGAGGGGATGTAACGGTGGCGAAGATGGGCAAGCGCATGCGCGCGGCGGGCGATAAGCTCGGCGAGGGCAAGGTCTATACGCCGGGTGAGGCATTCGCGTTGCTGAAAGAGTTGCCGCGGGTGAAGTTCAGGGAGTCGGTGGACGTCAGCGTGCGCCTCGGCATCGATCCGAAGAAAGGTGAACAGGTAGTGCGTGGCGTGTCCAACCTGCCGCACGGTCTCGGCAGGGAAGTACGCGTGGCGGTATTCGCGCAGGGCGACAAGGCGCAGGCGGCCGAGGACGCGGGCGCCGACGCAGTCGGCATGGACGACCTCGCGGAGCGTGTGCAGAAGGGCGACTTTGGTTTTGACGTCGTGATCGCCTCGCCGGACGCGATGCCGACGGTCGGCAAGCTCGGGCAGGTGCTCGGTCCGAAGGGGCTGATGCCGAACCCCAAGGCCGGCACGGTCACAGACAACGTCGCCGCCGCGGTCAGGAATGCGAAAGCCGGGCAGGCGCGTTTCCGCGCCGACAAGGCGAGCATCGTGCACTCGTCCATCGGCCGCGTGGACTTTGAAGTGTCGCAGTTGCAGGAGAATTTTGACGCGCTGGTCGGCGACCTGATCAAGGAGAAGCCGGCGACCGCGAAAGGGGTGTACTTCAAAAGTGTCACCGTGTCCTCGACGATGGGGCCCGGTCTGCGCATAGACACCGGCGCGCTGAACGTCTGAGACGGTGACAGCAATGACGGGTACAGGCTCAATTCAGATCGGTTTTGACGGCGGAGATTGTTCTCCGGCATTGTCAAAGACCGCGGGAACGCCGGGTGTCATCCCTGACGGGGAGGCAACGCCGGGGTTTAAAACCGCTCCCGCGCAGGCGATGTGTATTTCGAGACATGAAGTTTTTCCTGTTTCAGGCGCATCGTTAACGGTCGCGGTTCCGCCCGACGCGGGCCGCGTTGGCTCAAGCGGGAGCGATCCCGCGTTTTACGGGATGCCGAAATGGCTCTGAATCTCGAATCCAAAAAGCAGATCGTCTCGGAGGTTGCCGCAGTCGCTGTGAGCGCGCAGTCGGCAATCGCTGCCTACTACCACGGACTGAACGTGGACGAGATGACCGATTTGCGCAAGCGTGCGAGACGGCACGGTGTTTATCTGCGTGTGGTGAAAAACACGCTGGCGCGGCGAGCGCTGGAGAACACCGGTTTCAAATGCATGTGTGACGGTCTGACCGGCCCGCTGGTTCTCGCGTTCTCGAAGAACGACCCAACGAGTGCTGCAAAGCTGATCAAGGAGTTTTCCGACGAGCGCAGGGAGATGGAGGTGCGCATGGTGGCGCTTGACAGCGAACTGCTCGACGTGTCTGAGGTCAAGCGGCTCGCGTCGTTGCCGAGTTACGACGAGGCGGTGGCGATGCTGATGGGCGTGATGAAAGCGCCGATCGCGAAGTTCGTCAGAACCGCGTCGGAAGTGCCTGCAAAGATGGTGCGTGTCCTCGCGGCGGTGAGAGATCGGAAACAGGCCGGCGCCTGAAGCAGATTAAACGGAGAAATAATCATGGCTGTATCAAAAGAGGAAATTCTCGAAGCGGTTTCCAATATGTCGGTGATGGATCTGGTCGATCTGGTCTCCGAGATGGAGGAGAAGTTCGGGGTACCCGCGGCGGCGGTGGCCGCATCGGTGGCCTTGCGCACCGGGAGCGGCGCGGGCGACGCGATAGTGGTGGAGACCGAGAAGACCGCGTTCGACATCCTGATGAGTTCTTTCGGCGGCAACAAGGTCGCCGTCATTAAAGTGGTGCGTACGATCACCGGCCTCGGCTTGAAAGAAGCCAAGGAGATGGTTGAAGGCGCACCCTCGACGGTGAAGGAAGGCGTCGCGAAAGCTGAAGCTCAGGAGTTCAAAAAGCAACTCGAAGAAGCAGGCGCGAGTGTCGAACTTAAGTAATCGGATGCGCCGTCCGGATGCGTGGCGTCGGGGTCGGCGGGCCCCGGGTTGCTGGCGTGCGTCATTTTGCCTGTCGCTGTTGAATGGGTTGCCGAACGGGGAATAACCGCATGGTTTACAGTTTTACCGAAAAGAAGAGGATCCGGAAGAATTTCGGCCGGCGTGTCGATAAACAGATCCCCTATATGTTGCAGATGCAACTCGATTCCTATGCGCGTTTTCTGCAAACGGGCACGGCGCCGGACAGACGCGAGAAACTCGGTCTGCAAAGCGCGTTTGAGTCGGTATTTCCGATCTCGAGCCATTCGGGGCACATCGAGTTGCAGTATGTCAGTTACTCGCTCGGCGAGCCCGCGTTCGACGTCAAGGAGTGCAGGTTGCGCGGTGTCACCTACGCCGCGCCGTTGCGCGTGCAGTTGCGCATGGTCATCTTTGAACGGCGTTCCAGCGGCAAGGTGGACACCAGTCAGCTGAAAGAGATCAAGGAGCAGGAGGTGTACTTCGGCGAGTTGCCGCTGATGACTGATACCGGTACTTTTGTGATCAACGGCACCGAGCGCGTCGTCGTCTCGCAGCTGCACCGCTCCCCGGGCGTGTTTTTTGAGCACGATAAAGGCAAGACCCATTCCTCGGGCAAATTGCTGTATTCCGCGCGCATCATTCCCTATCGCGGTTCGTGGCTCGACTTCGAGTTTGATCCCAAGGACTGCCTGCACGTGCGTATTGACCGCCGGCGCAAGTTGCCGGTGACGGTGCTGTTGCGTGCGCTCGGCATGGACAATAACCGGATCCTCGACACCTTTTTTGACACCGAGACCGTCCATTTCAAGCCCGGGGGCAGTTACGAGATGGGCCTGGTCGCCAATCGCCTGCGCGGAGAGATCGCGAAGTTTGACATCGAGGTCAAGGGCAAGGTGGTGGTCGAGGCCGGGCGCAGGATTACCGCGCGCCACGTAAAGATGATCAAGGACGCCGGCATCAAGTCGCTGGAAGTGCCGGCCGAGTATCTCACGGGTAAGGCCGTCGCCACGGATATCGTCGATACCAAGACCGGCGAGTTGCTGGCGCCCGCGAACGCGAAAGTCAACGAGGAGATGCTCGAGCGCCTGCGCGCCGAAGGCGTCAGGAAGTTCAAGACAATTTACACCAACGAAGTCAATTGCGGTCCCTACATTTCCTCGACGCTTGAGATTGATTCGACCTCGGACGAACTCGAAGCCCGCGTCGAGATCTACCGTGTGATAAGGCCGGGCGAGCCGCCGACAAAGGACGCGGCGAAGAAACTGTTCGAGAACCTGTTCCAGAACAACGAGCGCTACGATCTGTCGGCGTGCGGGCGCATGAAATTCAACCGCGCCGTCGGACGCAGGGAAATTGAAGGCAGCGACACGCTCGACACGCAGGACATCATTGACGTGCTCAAAGTCATGATCAGCATTCGCAACGGTGAAGGCGTGGTGGACGACATCGATCACCTCGGCAACCGCCGCGTGCGCAGCGTCGGCGAGATGGTTGAGAACGTGTATCGCGGCGGTCTGGTACGCGTGGAGCGTGCAGTGCGCGAACGGCTTTCGCAGAGCGAGGCGTATGAACTCACGCCGCAGGATCTGATCAACCCCAAGCCGATTTCGGCGGTGGTCAAGGAGTTTTTCGGTTCAAGCCAGTTGTCGCAGTTCATGGATCAGAACAACCCGTTGTCCGAGATCACGCATAAACGCCGCATTTCGGCGCTGGGGCCGGGTGGGCTGACGCGCGAGCGTGCGGGCTTTGAGGTGCGCGACGTGCACCCGACACATTATGGGCGCGTGTGCCCGATCGAGACGCCCGAAGGGCCGAATATCGGGCTGATCAATTCGCTTGCGGTGTATGCGCGTGCCAACAATTACGGCTTCCTCGAAACGCCCTACATGAGGGTCAAAGGCGGCAGGATTACGAACAAGATCGATTATCTGTCGGCGATCGAGGAAAGCGATTTCATGATCGCGCAGGCGAACGCGAACGTCGATGAGCACGGCAAATTGACCGACGAGTTAGTGTCGTGCCGTCACTCCAACGAATTCATCCTGTCGTCGCCCGACAAAGTCGAGTACATCGACGTGTCTCCGAAGCAGATTGTCTCGATCGCGGCGTCGCTGATTCCGTTTCTTGAGCACGACGACGCCAACCGTGCCCTGATGGGCGCGAACATGCAGCGTCAGGCAGTGCCGACGTTGCGGGCTGAAAAGCCCTTGGTCGGTACCGGCATTGAGGGCAAGGTCGCCGCCGATTCGGGGGCGACGCTGACGGCGGACCGCGGCGGCGTTGTTGACACGGTCGATGCGAGCCGCATCGTCGTACGCGTCAACGAGAAGGAGACGCGAGTCGGCAGCGCGGGTGTGGATATTTATCAGTTGACCAAGTACACGCGCTCCAACCAGAACACCTGTATCAATCAGCGCCCGCTGGTCAAGCCCGGCGACTGTATAGAAGCCGGCGACGTGCTTGCCGACGGGCCCTCGACCGACATGGGCGAGCTCGCGCTGGGGCAGAACATGCTGGTCGCGTTCATGCCCTGGCACGGTTACAACTTCGAGGACTCAATTCTGATCTCCGAGCGTGTCGTCGAGGAGGACCGCTTCACCACCATCCATATTGAAGAACTCACCTGTATCGCGCGCGACACCAAACTCGGCGCCGAAGAGATCACCGGCGACATCCCGAACGTCAGCGAAAGCGTGCTGTTGAAACTCGACTCCGCCGGCATCGTCTATATCGGCGCCGAGGTCAAATCAGGCGACATTCTGGTCGGCAAGGTGACGCCGAAGAGCGAAAGTCAGCTGACGCCGGAAGAGAAGCTGTTGCGCGCGATTTTCGGCGAGAAGGCGTCGGACGTGAAGGACAATTCACTGAAGGTGCCGCTCGGTATGCAGGGCACGGTGATCGATGTGCGCGTGTTCACGCGTGAGGACGAGCCGAAAGACGAGCGCGCGCTGAGCATCGAGAAGGCCGAGATCGAAAAGTTTGAAAAAGACCTGAATGACCATTCACGGATCTACGAGGACGATATTTTCAACCGCATTGAGAAGTTGATCACCGGCAAGGTCGCTGACGGCGGGCCGGGTGGTCTCAAGGCGAAATCCAAGATCAACACCGCCTATCTGCACAGAATGGAGTGCGAGCAGTGGCTGAAGATCCGTATGCACACCGAGGAAGTGAGCAAGCAGTTTGAAGCGCTCACGCAGCGCCTCAAGCAGCAGCGCACGCGCTTTGCGAAACGCGCCGAGGAATACCGCGAAAAGATCCAGGCCGGCGACAATCTTGCGCCGGGCGTAATCAAGATGGTCAAGGTCTATCTCGCGGTCAAACGGCGTATGCAGCCGGGCGACAAACTTGCCGGCCGTCACGGCAACAAAGGCGTGGTCTCGATGATCGTGCCAGTCGAGGACATGCCGTACATGGAAGACGGCACGCCGGTGGACATCGTGCTCAACCCGCTCGGCGTGCCCTCTCGCATGAACGTCGGACAGGTGCTGGAAACCCACCTCGGGTGGGCGTCGAAATATCTCGGGCGCCGGATCGGGCGCCTGATAGACGAGGGGGCTTCGGCGACCAATCTGCGCCGCGAACTTGACAGCATCTATACCACCGGTGAAGGCCAGAAACATTCGCTGAATTCGTTGAGTGTCGGCGAGGTCAAGGAGCTTGCGGATAATCTGCGCGGCGGTGTGCCGATGGCGACGCCGGTGTTCGACGGCGTACACGAGAGCGAGATCAAGAAGATGCTCGAACTCGCCGGTCTGCCGACTTCGGGCAAGGCGCGACTGCGCGACGGGCGCAGCGGTGAATTGTTCGACAACGAAGTGACGGTCGGCTACATGTACATCGTCAAATTGAATCACCTGGTGGACGACAAGATGCACGCGCGTTCGACCGGGCCGTACAGCATGATCACGCAGCAACCGCTCGGTGGCAAGGCGCAGTTCGGCGGCCAGCGCTTCGGTGAGATGGAAGTGTGGGCGCTCGAGGCTTACGGCGCCGCGCACGTTCTGCAGGAGATGCTGACGGTGAAGTCGGACGACGTGAACGGGCGCAACAAGATGTACAAGAACATCATCAATGGCGAGTATCAGATCGACACCAACGTGCCGGAATCCTTCAAGGTGCTGACCAAGGAAATTCGCTCGCTGTGCATTAACGTTTCCCTCGAGGACAAATAGAGGCGGCTGGTATGAAAGACTTGATGGACTATTTCAGGCACCCGTCGCAGACCGGCGAGTTTGACTACATCGAGATCGGTCTCGCCTCGCCCGAGGATATCCGGTCGTGGTCCTACGGCGAGGTCAAGAAGCCGGAGACGATCAACTACCGCACGTTCAAGCCCGAGCGCGACGGCCTGTTCTGCGCCAAGATCTTCGGGCCGATTAAGGATTACGAATGCCTGTGCGGCAAGTACAAGCGCCTCAAGCACCGTGGCGTGGTGTGCGAGAAGTGCGGTGTCGAAGTGACGCTGACCAAGATCCGTCGTGAGCGCATGGGGCATATTGAACTCGCGAGCCCGGTTGCGCATATCTGGTTCTTGAAGTCGTTGCCGTCGCGCATCGGGTTGTTGCTCGACATCACCCTGCGCGAGATTGAGCGCGTCCTGTATTTTGAGAGTTACGTGGTGGTGGATCCGGGCATGACCGACCTCGAAAAGGGACAGTTGCTGACCGACGAGGCGTATTACGAGGCGCTCGAACAGTATGGCGATGAATTCGTCGCGAAAATGGGCGCCGAGGCGGTGCTTGAACTGTTGCTCTCGATTGATCTCAAAAAAGAGGCGGACAAACTGCGCACGGAGGCTAAAAAAACGAGGTCCGAAGTGAAACTCAAGAGGTTTGCGAAGCGCCTGAAACTTATTGAATCGTTCATCAACTCGAAAAACAAGCCCGAGTGGATGATCCTGAAAGTGCTACCGGTGTTGCCGCCCGACCTGCGGCCGCTGGTACCGCTCGACGGCGGGCGTTTCGCCACCTCCGACCTGAACGACCTCTACCGCCGGGTCATCAACCGCAACAACCGCCTCAAGCGCCTGCTCGAGTTGAACGCGCCCGACATTATCGTGCGCAATGAGAAGCGGATGCTGCAGGAAGCGGTTGACGCGCTGCTCGACAATGGCCGGCGCGGGCGCGTGATCACCGGCAGCAACAAGCGGCCGTTGAAGTCGCTCGCCGACATGATCAAGGGCAAGCAGGGGCGCTTCCGCCAAAACCTGCTCGGGAAGCGCGTCGATTATTCGGGGCGTTCGGTGATTGTGGTCGGGCCGACCTTGAAGCTGCACCAGTGCGGTTTGCCCAAGAAAATGGCGCTCGAACTGTTCAAGCCGTTCATTTTCGGCAAATTGCGTGCGCGCGACATGGCGACGACGATCAAGTCCGCGCGCAAACTGGTCGAGAAGGAAGGGCCCGAGGTCTGGGACGTGCTCGCGGAGGTGATTCGTGAGCACCCGGTGATGCTCAATCGTGCGCCGACGCTGCATCGTCTCGGCATCCAGGCGTTTGAGCCGGTGCTGGTCGAGGGCAAGGCGATCCAGTTGCACCCGTTGGTGTGCGCGGCTTTCAACGCCGATTTCGACGGCGATCAGATGGCGGTGCACGTGCCGTTATCGCTCGAAGCGCAACTCGAGGCGCGTGCGCTGATGATGTCCTCCAACAACATTTTGTCGCCGGCGAGCGGCGACCCGATCATTGTGCCGTCGCAGGACATCGTGCTCGGCCTGTATTACATGACGCGCGATAAAGTAAATGCGCGCGGCGAGGGTATGAAGTTTTCCGGCCCTGACGAGCTCGAGCGTGCTTACAGCGCGGGTGCTATCGACCTGCACGCCAAGGTCGAACTCAGGCTGACCGAGTATCACGGCGACGACGATGAAACGGGCGTCACGCGGCGCGTCGCGACGACTGTCGGGCGCGGTCTGCTGTTGAAGATTCTGCCGAAAAAACTGCCGTTTGAGCTGGTCAATCGCGTGCTCGACAAGCGCGGCGTCTCAGATCTGATCAACAAGAGTTATCGCCGCTGCGGACTCAAGGAGACCGTGGTTTTCGCCGACCGGCTGATGTACATCGGCTTCGCTTACGCGACCAAGGGCGGCGTGTCTTTCGGCGTTGACGACATGGTCATTCCGCAGGACAAGAAGGATATCCTCCACGAGGCCGAAGAGCGCGTCAAGAAGATCGAAAGCCAGTACGCTTCCGGGTTTGTCACCGGCGGCGAGCGTTATAACAAAGTGGTGGACATTTGGTCGCACACCAATGATCAGGTGGCGAACGCGATGATGAAGGAACTCAGTACCGAGGAGGTGACGGATCATCAGGGCGGGAAAGTGACGCAGTCGTCGTTCAACCCGATCTTCATGATGGCCGATTCAGGCGCGCGCGGTTCGGCTGCGCAGATCAGGCAGCTCGCCGGTATGCGCGGGTTGATGGCAAAGCCCGACGGGTCGATCATTGAAACGCCGATTACCGCAAACTTCCGCGAAGGCCTGAACGTGTTGCAGTATTTTATTTCGACGCACGGCGCGCGCAAGGGTCTCGCCGACACCGCGCTGAAGACCGCCAACTCGGGTTACCTGACGCGGCGTCTGGTCGATGTGACGCAAAGCATGGTCATCACCGAAGAGGATTGCGGCACCTCCGACGGCCTGGTGATGAAGCCGAACATTGAAGGCGGGGACATCGTAGAGACGTTGAAGGAGCGCGTGCTCGGGCGGGTCGTCGCCGAAGACGTGCTGATCCCCAAGAGCGGAGAGATGCTGATGGCCACGGGCTTATTGCTCGATGAAGACATGGTGGAACAATTGGAGGAACACGGCATCGACAGGGTCAAAGTGCGTTCCCCGATCACCTGCAGGACGCGCCACGGTATCTGCTCGAAGTGCTATGGACGCGATCTCGCGCGCGGCTATATGGTGAACATCGGCGAAGCGGTTGGCGTGATCGCCGCCCAGTCCATCGGTGAGCCCGGCACCCAGTTGACGATGCGCACTTTCCACATCGGCGGTGCGGCCAGCCGTTCGGCGGCGACCAGCAACATCACAACCAAGATCGGCGGGCACGTGCGCCTGCACAACGTGCGCCTGATCGACCGCGGGAAAGATGCTTCTGTTGTCGTGTCGCGTTCGGGCGAGATCAGCGTCGTCGATGAACACGGCAACGAAAAGGAGCGCTACAAGCTTCCCTACGGCACCAACCTGACCGTCGCCGACGGCGCCGAGGTTGCAGGCGGCAAACTGGTCGCCAGTTGGGACCCGCACACGCACCCGATCGTCGCTGAGACTGCCGGGATCGTGCGGCTTAACGACTTCATCGAGGGGCTGACCGTGACCCAGCAGATGGATGATGTAACCGGCCTCAGCTCATATACGGTGATCGGTTCAGTCGGCGAGCAAGTGCCGACGATCAGGTTGGTTGACAGCAAGGGCAAGGACAAGCGCGTGAGCGACCGTCCGGCGGTGTATCGTCTGGTACCGGAGACCAGCGTGATGCTGAGCGAAGGCAACAAGGTGGAGAAGGGCGACGTGATCGCGCGTGTGCCTCAGGAAACCTCAAAGACGCGTGACATTACCGGCGGCCTGCCGCGTGTCGCCGACCTGTTTGAGGCGAGAAAGCCCAAGGATTATGCGCTGCTCGCCCGGATATCGGGCTCGGTGCGTTTTGGCAAGGAAACCAAGGGCAAGCAGCGGCTGATCATCGAGGGCGAGGGAGAAGCGCGGCCCGAATTGATCCCGAAGTGGCGGCGTATTGACGTGCTCGAAGGCGAGCACGTCGAGAAAGGCGAAGTGATCTCGGAAGGCGAGCCCAATCCGCACGACATATTGAAACTGCTCGGCATCAATGCGTTGACCGAGTATCTGGTCAAGGAGATTCAGGACGTTTACCGCTTGCAGGGCGTGAATATCAACGACAAGCATATCGAAGTCATCGTGCGCCAGATGCTGCGCAAGGCGCAGGTCGTTGATTCCGGCGACAGCAAGTTTCTCGAAGAGGAAGTGGTTGACCGGGCGAAGGTGCTCGAGGTCAACGAGCAACTGGAAAGCGAGAAGAAGAAGCCGGTGGAGTATGAAAATCTTCTGTTGGGTGTGACCAAGGCGTCGCTGGTGACCGATTCGTTCATTTCCGCGGCTTCATTCCAGGAGACGACGCGCGTTCTGACTGAGGCGGCCGTGACCGGTATGCGCGACGATCTGTACGGGCTGAAGGAGAATGTGATCGTCGGTCGCCTGATACCGGCGGGCACCGGGCGCATGCGCCACGAGCATCTGAGTGAGCGGGACCTCGTGTTCCCGGACGATGCGATGTCCGGCGTCGGGGAAGAGGCTGAAGAGAAGGCTGCCGAAACGGCGGTTGTCGAGGAAGTCGCGGTGGGCGAGCACATAACAGAACCGGCAGCCGGCGACGCGGCGGGCGAGGAGATTGCGGGCGAAGAAGTTCTGGCGAAAGAGCAGGACGAAGAAAACACCTGAGTGCGCCGTTCGGCCCGCGATCACCCCGGCTGATCAGAGGGCTGGCGCGCGTCGGTGCCGATCACCGACCGCCCGGCGATCACCCCGGCTGATCAGGGGGCTTTGACTACGGCGAGGATTACGATCGCGACCAGGGCCACGGTCGGCGCCTCATTGAACCAGCGGTACCAGACGTGATGATGCCGGTTGGCGCCCAGCTTGAAATCCCTGACCAATTTGCCACACCAGACGTGATAGACGATGAGTGCGGCGACCAGGGCCAATTTGACGAGCATCCACGTCTGCCCGAGGTAGGCGTCCCAGGCTGCCGTCAACATCCATATTCCGAATACGGCGGTGAGAACGGCGCCCGGCGTCATGATGCCCCAGAACAGTTTGCGTTCCATGATCTTGAAGCGCTCGTCGCCCGCGCTGTCGGTCGTTGCGTCTATCCGGCTGTGATAGACAAACAGCCGGGGCAGGTAGAACAGCCCTGCGAACCAGGTGACCATGAAAATGACGTGAAGTGATTTGAGCCAGAGCATTGCGCGTTGTCGGGCGATGAATTAATCCCCGGAAGACCGCACCGGTGAAGGTTGCTCAATAATACCATCCGCAAGTTTTTTTGTTAAACTGCCGCTTCTTTAATGTCAACATTCATTCTTTAACCGTACCTGAACTTATGATACGCACAGCCGTTATTGGTGGCACCGGCTACACCGGGCTTGAATTGATCCGCCTTCTGCTCGAGCATCCGCAGACGGAACTGGCGGCGGTGTGCTCGCGCAACGAGGCCGGACGTGCCCTGTCCGAGGTCTTTCCGAACTTCGAGGGCAAGAGCGACCTGCGTTTTGAGGCCGAACTCGACTCCGCCGATGGTCTCGACGTCGTGTTTTTCGCGACGCCCAACGGCGTTGCGATGAGGCAGACGCCCGCGCTGTTGCAAAACGGGCGCGTCAGGATCATAGATCTCGCCGCCGATTTCAGGCTGTCCGACCCTGCGGTTTGGGAGACATGGTACAAGGAGCCTCATGCGTGTCCGCAACTGCTCGGCGAAGCCGTTTACGGTTTGCCCGAGATCTACCGCGAAGACATTGCCGGTGCGCGCCTGATCGCAAACCCCGGTTGTTATCCGACCTCGGTGTTGCTCGGGTTTTATCCTTTGCTCAAGAGCGGTGAAGCTGCCTGCGACTGCCTGATCGCCGATGCAAAGTCGGGCGTCAGCGGCGCCGGGCGGCGCGCCGACGTCGGTCTCGCCGCTGCCGAGATCGACGGCAACTTCAAGGCGTATAAAGTGTCGGCGCACCGGCATTTTCCGGAGATCGAGGCGCATCTCGCGCGCGCCGCGGGCAAAAGCGTCGGGCTGAGCTTCACGCCGCACCTGCTGCCGGTCGTCAGGGGCATTTATTCGACGCTTTATTGCAGAACCGCATTGTCCCGGGCGCAGATACAGGCGTTATTTGAGAGCGCATACGCCGAAGAGCCTTTCGTAACAGTGCTGAAAGCTGGGTCGCATCCCGAAATACGCGCGGTGCGCGGCGTCAATAACTGCCATATCGCGGTGCACAAGCCGCAGGGGTCGGAATTTGCAAAAGTGCTGGTGGTTATTGACAACCTGATCAAGGGCGCGGCCGGTCAGGCTGTGCAGAACATGAACATCCTGTTCAACCTTGACGAAACCACCGGGCTCGCCGCCGTCGCTTCCTTGCCGTGAAACAGCTTGCGGATAAGGTTGGGAGGCTTGGCTTCCGGATCTCCGCCTGGTCGAGTCTCTTTTGGTTTTATGCCCGCTCGGGCAGGTTGTTTGCGTTCGTGCTGTCGCTGTTGGGTGCGGCGTTGTTCGCGGCGGCTTTTTTCACCGGCGGCTACTACTACTCCCAGCGCGATTTTGATCGACTGATGGCGGGTTTTGACCAAGTGAGCCAGCGCTACAACCTGCCTTCCGATGGCATAACCTGGGCGGCGCGGTTTTCGGCGGTGCGACGCCATGTCGAAGTCGCCGACAAGGCGGTCGAGGAGATGAAGCAGTACCTGTATCAGAGAGATCAGGAGATCAAGGAGCTCGAGGAGCATCTGTATTTTTACCGCACGGTGATCGCGCCGGAAGACGAGAAGAAGGACCTCGCGATCTTTTCGGTGAGCCTGCAATCTGCTCCAGGTGAGCGTGCCTATCTGCTCGAGGTGGTGTTGCGCAACCACCACAGCAAGAAAGGGATAGTGAAAGGGCGCGTCAAAGTTCTGGTCGAAGGCAGAGCCGGGTCGCGGGGGACGATGTTGGTCCGCGACGATCTGATCGAGGAAGAGATCAAGTTCTCGTTCCGGTATTTTCAGCGCGTTAGGGGGACCCTGCGATTGCCCGAAGGTTTTGGGCCGAGCCGCCTGAGCGTTGTGGCGGACTCCAACAAATTCAAGAGCGTCAAGGAAACTTACACTTGGAGCGATCTGAGGCGGTGACGATCGGGAAAGGTCGGCGCCAGGGGGTTTTAACCTGTTGAAATACAGCCGGTTATTTTTCTCAAAGCGAACAAGCGAACAGTTGTTTATACTGTGCAGTTATTCGGTTAAGAATAAAAACCCGATTGTAGAGGAACGACATAATGAGTGCATCACCCCAAACATCGCCGGAGGCGTCGCCGACAACCGGCGCGCCGCCCGCGCCGCTGGTTTTTACGGATTCCGCCGCGGCCAAGGTCAAGGCGCTGATCGAAGAAGAGAAAAACGACAGCCTTAAACTGCGCGTGTTCGTCAGCGGCGGCGGTTGTTCCGGATTTCAGTACGGCTTTACCTTCGACGAGAACAAGCAGGAGGGCGACACCCGAATAGAAAAGGGCGGCGTTACCCTGCTGGTGGATCCGATGAGTTTTCAGTACCTGGTCGGCGCTGAAATAGACTACACCGAAGGGCTCGAAGGCGCGCAGTTCGTGATCCGTAATCCGAACGCCACGACCACTTGCGGTTGCGGTTCTTCCTTTTCCCCCTGATCGACTGATCGACAAGGCCGCGCACTGAGATTTTTCCGGGGCATCCCCCCTGAAGCGACACGGCCCGCAGGCGTTGCGCTATTTTCTGTAGATCGCGCCGAGAACGGCGGGTTTTCGTGCCCCGGTGACCGGGCGCAAGTCGGTTGCTTCGCCGCGAAGGCGCTGCTGCGCAAGATACGCGAAGCCCGCCGCCTCGACCCAATCCGGCGACAGCGCCGCCGTGTGCGTGTCCGCAACGGGCATTTTGAGCATGGTTTGCAGGCGTTCCATCAGGTAGCCGTTGTGCGCGCCGCCGCCGCAGATCAGCACGCGCGCAGGTGTCGGCAAATGCGCGTTCACGGCGTCGGCGATGCAGCGCGCGCTCAGTTCGACCAAGCTTGCCTGCACGTCCTCCGGACTGATCGCGCCGCTTTGTGCGATTTTTTGTTCGAGCCACGCAATGTTGAAGTCGGTTGCGCAGGCGCTTTTCGGAGGTGTCTGCCTGAAAAACGGGTCGTCGAGCATCCGCGTGAGCAGCGGTTCGCTGTACGCGCCCGATCGTGCCCACGCGCCGTCGCGGTCGTATGCCTGATTGCGACACCGCCGAACCCACAAGTCAAGCAGGATATTGCCGGGGCCGCAGTCAAAACCGCTGTAACCGCCGTCGCTTTCAAGCCGGGTGATGTTTGAGACGCCGCCGATATTGACGACGGTGCGGTTCTCTCCGGTTCGGCCGAAGAAAGCCCGGTGAAAGGCTGGCGCGAGCGGTGCACCCTGACCGCCGAGTGCGAGGTCGGACCGGCGAAAATCCGAGACGGTGACGCAGCCGGTGCGTGCGGCGACGACGTTCGGGTCGCCGATCTGCAGAGTCAATGGAGGTTCGGCGCAGGGGCGGTGCAGCACGGTCTGCCCGTGCAGGCCGACGGCGCGGACGGTTTCACCGCCGAGGTCTTTTTCAATCAGCCGCGCGACGGCGTCGGCAAAAAGCTCCCCGAGCGCCTTGTGCTCCGCCGCCGCCTCTTGCAACGTCGTTGCGTTGCGTTCCTGAAGCCGGCGGATGCTTTCGCGAAGGCCCTGCGGCATCGCCTCACTCCTGCACGCGAGCAGTTCGACGCGGATTTCAGGCCGCGGCGAAAACCGCACCGCGGCGACGTCGAGAGCATCCATGCTGGTGCCGGACAGCGCACCGATGTACACGCTTTTCATCGCACGCACGGGTGACGTTATTTACGCCGACTGATCGAGGCGTACGCTCTTTTCAAAGTATCAAGTTTTGCGAGCATCGGGGAGGCGGCCTGCTTGAAGCGCGCCATCTCGCTTTTCGGCAGAGATTTGGAGTCAGGCAGTTTTACGGTCAGCGGGTTTTTATGCACGTTGTTGACGCGGAACTCGTAATGCAGGTGAGGGCCGGTCGCAAAACCGGTTATGCCGACATAGCCGATGGTCTGCCCTTGGCGGACTCTGGTATTGCGGCGCTGCCCCCGCGCGAACTTCGACAGGTGGGCGTACAGCGTCGAGTATTTCAGGCCGTGCCTGACGATGACCACGTTGCCGTAGCCCGGCTTTTTGCCCCGGAAGATGATCCTGCCGTCCCCCGACGAACGCACCGGTGTGCCGGTGGGGGCGGCGTAATCAACGCCCTGGTGCGGGCGCACGGTCTTGAATATCGGGTGCAGCCGGCTGGAGTTGAAATACGAACTGATCCGCCTGTATTCGATCGGGTTTCTGAGAAACGGCTTGCGCATGTTTTTGCCGTCGGGTGAAAAGTAATCTGATCTGCCGTTGGCGCCCGTGTAGCGGATCGCGCGGTAGGTTTTTCCGTTGTTCATGAACTCGATTGCCAGAACGGTACCGTCGCGTAGTTTTTCCCCGTCGAGATATTCTTCCTCATACACGACCGAAAACTGATCGCCCTGCCGCACGTCGAGTACGAAGTCGAGGTCCCACCCCAGAATGTTGGCCATCTCAATGATCACCTTGTCCGGCAGCCCCGCTTCAAGACCGGCCTGATAGAAGGAGTTCCTGATCGTGCCGAAGGCGTATGCCTCCTGCTTTTCGGTTTGCAAGGTCCGGCTTGTGACGGCGTATTTTTCGCCTTCGAGCGTAATCTCCAGGTGTTCCGTCGGACTGAGTTCATAGACCAGCGAGATCAGTTTGTTGTTTTCAATCTCAAGGTGCATCGGGTTGTCCGGTTTGAGATTGAGCAAAGGCATGATCTGTTTTTTCACCCGCAGTAAAGCGCCCAGTGCGGAGTGAACGCTGGCGCGGTCGAGGATGCCGGATAATGTGTCGCCGCGGTTGATGATGATCGTCTTGCGGTCGGTATTCGCGTCTTTGAGCGGCGGAATGTCGATGTTTTCAGTCAGTAAGACGGTGGCGCGGTCGAGCAGGAACCAGTTTGACTGTGGCGGCTCCCGGCGGCCGGGCGCCGCGACGGCGACGGCGGTCGGCGCGGCTTCCGCAGGTGCGGTGGCCGCGGCTGTCTGCGGAGCCGCTTCCGGGGGCGCCACCGGCCTGACCGCCGGGATCTGGCGCGCATTTGCCATCAGCACGAACACCACCAGCGCGACGAGCAACAACAAACTCCAGCGGAGCTTGAGTACCTGGATATATGTCGGGCGTTTTGAATGCATGGTCGAGGTTTTTCGCCGACGCGATTTCGGCTATTATGCCAAAATCAAACGGGTGAGCCAAAACCACGTATCGGGAAGCAGTGTCCATGTCCGACTTGCTCCAAATCAGAAGTGAACAAAGGTAGAGGAGCCAAGGGCGCGGTCGTCGTGCCGTCGGGGCGTCTGTGAAGGCATCATCGTCCGGCAATCTCGAGGAACTGGTCCGGGGCGTCGAAGAGATCGTTCAGCGCGGGGAACTCGAGGAGCGGCTGCGCGAAGGGCGGGCGCTGGTGGTCAAGGCCGGTTTTGACCCGACCGCGCCGGACCTGCATCTCGGGCATACGGTGGTGATCAACAAGCTGCGCGAGTTTCAAAGGCAGGGGCATACGGTCAAGTTCCTGATCGGCGACTTCACCGGCACGATCGGCGACCCCAGCGAGCGCAGCGCGATGCGTGTGCCGCTGACGGCAGAGGAGGTTAAGGAGAACGCGAAGACCTACGAAGATCAGATCTATAAGATCCTGGACCCCGACAGGACTGAGATCTGTTTCAACTCCGAGTGGATGTCGGGCATGGGTTCTCAGGAACTGGTCAGGCTTGCGTCGAAA
This sequence comes from Candidatus Oxydemutatoraceae bacterium, assembly GCA_965223735.1. Lineage (GTDB taxonomy): Bacteria > Pseudomonadota > Gammaproteobacteria > Poriferisulfidales > Oxydemutatoraceae > CAYFZO01. The sequence continues at coordinate 33,972 of OZ245010.1, forward strand.
TACACCGTCGCGCGAATGCTCGAGCGCGACGACTTCAGCAGGCGTTATGCCGACGGGCAGCCGATCGCAGTGCACGAGTTCCTGTATCCGCTGGTACAGGGTTACGATTCGGTGGTGATGAAGGCCGACGTCGAACTCGGCGGCACCGACCAGAAATTCAACCTGCTGGTCGGGCGAAAATTGCAGAAAGACTATGGCCAGGCGCCGCAGATCATCATGACCATGCCGATCCTCGAGGGGCTTGACGGCACGCGGAAGATGTCAAAGTCGCTCGGCAACTATATCGGCATCGGCGACCCCGCAAATGAAGTGTTCGGCAAGATCATGTCGGTGTCGGACGATCTGATGTGGCGTTACTACGAGTTGTTGAGTTTCAAGTCAAAAGTTGAGATCGCGGAACTCAGGCAGGCGGACAATCCGCGCGACGCGAAGGTTGCGCTGGCGGTTGAGATTGTCACGCGCTTTCATGGCGGCAGAGAGGCCGGGACCGCGGCGCGGGATTTTGATATACGTTTCCGTCAGGGTGGCGTTCCCGACGAGTTGGAGGTGCGCGAGTTTGAGGCTGGCGATGACGGCCTGCCGCTGGTCAAGTTGCTGAAGTCAGCGGGTTTGACGCCTTCGACTGCCGAGGCGATCCGCATGATCGTGCAGGGGGCGGTGCGGGTGGACGGGACGCGCGTCGGGGACCGTGGCCTCAGACTTGCCGCCGGCGGCAAGCATGTCGTGCAGGTCGGGAAACGGCGCTTTTGCCGTATCGTCATCAAGCCGGGACACGCCGATTGACATGAACGAACAGGACGCACTCATTATCTTCAGCCGATGATCTCTGATCAATATAAATGGTATCTTTGCTCGTATGCCTAAATGCGTCGGCTCCGGTGTAGAGAGCTGCATGACCAAGCATTGGTTTCGCTTTTACAACATACAGCGCGCAAGTTCAAACTGGATGTCCTTCTGTGTCTGGCAGGGGCGCGTGTCGAGTTTGTCGATCTCGAAGAAATAGACGGTGAAGTGGCGCGGCCCGGAACTGACCTCGGGGTAGATCGTCGGGGTGGTTTCGGTCGCGATCCTGATCAGGCAATAAGAGCGCTTGTGAGGTGGAAAATCGTTGATATAACAACCTCTTTCAGCGGTCTCCCGCGAGAATTCGGCGCTCATGCGGGTTAGCGACAGGGTGCTTTCGAGCGCCGCCTTGAGTTGGCGGAACGGCTTGAACCAGCCCTCGATCTCCTCAAACTTTTTGTCGTCGCTGAAGTGCAGCCACGCGTGCAGTTGTGGCAGATCAAAGTTGCAGGTGCCTCCCGGAATGCCGAGCCTGAGTTTCGCCGAGTTCAGGAAGTGATTGTTCATGTAATCCGACATCGGTAATTTGAAGTCGTCCAGGGATTTTATCATCTCCTGTTTTTCCTCCACGACCTGCGCCAGCTTGTCCTGATCGACCGGTGAGCTGTCTGAGAATTTCTGCAATTCCTGTTCCTGCCACCTGATGTGGAGCAGCAATTCACTTTTGATGTCGCTGTGGCGTACCAGTTCGAGAAGCTGGTGCAGTACCCGGATGGTTCCGAGCGGGTTGGCGCGCCCGTTCATCGAGGACTCGATTCTCTTGATCAGGTACTCAAAGCGCAGAAAAGACCGCACCCGGCTGGTAATCGGGAACTCATAGATGATGCGTGGTCCGCTCATGTCCGTTCGGCCGCCGCGCGGCTCATCAGGGTCCCGTGCAGCGTGGCCAGTTTTTTCCTTAATGCGTCCTTATCCCCGCTATTATCAATAACAATGTCGGCTGCCGCCAGCCTTTGCTCGCGCGACGCCTGTTTTTCAATGATTGCAAGAGTTTCCGCGGGGTTGAATCCGCTTCTTTTACCGACGCGCTCGATCTGCGCCGACTCCGGACAGTCGAGCACCACCGTGATGTCGGACAGTTCCGGTATGTTGTTTTCCACCAGCAGGGGGATGCTGACGACGCAGTACGGCGTCTGCAGTTCGGCGACGGCGCTTTTGATCTTCTCCTTCACCGCCGGGTGCAGAATGTCTTCGAGTTGCTTTCTTTTGGCGTCGTCGGAGAACACGATGCGTCGGAGCGTGTCGCGCCTGAGTGCGCCAGAGGCGTCGGTGACATCGTCCCCGAAAGCGGCGCGGATGGCGTCGAGATGAAGGCTGCCGGGCGCGGTCAGTTCGCGGGCGATCCGGTCGGCGTCGATGATCGGCGCCCCGAACGACGCGAATATCTCACACGCCAGGCTTTTGCCTGATCCGATGCCGCCGGTGAGTCCCACTTTGATCATTGTCGGTGTGCCGGATGAATGTTTACGCCGTTCTTCCGGTTAAAACAGCGTCGGAAGAGTCCATTGATAGATGAAAGCATAGATGAAAAACAGCCAGCCTGCTGCCGACAGGTACGGCCCGAAGGGCACGCGATCGTTTTTTTTCATTCTGCGCGCTGCGAGCAGCGCCGCGCTGACCACAAGCCCCGCGACGGAGGCCGTGAGCACGACGAAGGGCAGGGGCTGCCAGCCACACCAGGCGCCGATTGCGGCGAGCAGCTTCATATCGCCGTATCCGAGACCCTCGCGCCTCGTCGCCAGCCGCATACCGTGGTAAACCAACCACAGCGTGGCATACCCCGCGGCGGCGCCGAGTATGGCGGACGTCGCGTCGGTGAACAACCCGAAGGCGTTGGCGGCTAGGCCGCCCCATAGCAGGCTCAGGGTAAGTTCGTCGGGCAGCAGTTGCTCGTTGTAATCAATGAATGATAAAGCGATCAGGGTCCAACTGAACAGCAATGCGGCGAGGCATTGAACGCTGACGCCGAAGTACGCGACGATGGTCGCCGAGACGAACAGCGTGAGGAGTTCAACCGCGGGGTACTGTCCGCTGATCTGCGCTTTACAAAAGCCGCAGCGTCCGCGCAGCAGGAGGTAGCTCAGAATCGGTATTTTGTGCCATGTCCTGAGCGCCTTCCCGCACGAGAGACAGTATGAAGGTGGCAGTGCGAGTGACAGCGGTGTTTCGCTTTCGGCGACCACGCTTTCGTCGGCGTCGGGCGCCGGGTCGTATTCGCTGCGCAGGTGGCGTTCGAGGATTGCCGGCAGGCGCCGGATCACGACGTTCAGGAAACTGCCGACTACAAGTCCCAGCACGCCGGCGGCGCCCAGCAGGGTTGCGGATGAAAGGACAGTATCTACCATGGCGGAAGCTTGCGCTGCATTGAGGCACCCGGCGCCAATGTTCAGTGCCGAAATTATAAGACATAACCGAGATTGAACAGCGGCAGGTACATCGCGATGACCAGTGCGCCGATGATCAACGAGAGTGCGGCGACCAGCAAGGGTTCAAACAGTTTGACGAGTTTGTCGGTGGTGTTTTCCAGTGCTTCATCGTAAAACTGCTCAATCCGCTCGAATGCCTGCTCGAGCGAGCCGCTGTTTTCGCCGATGCGGGTGGTTTGTACGATGAAGGGCGAAAAGAACCGGGTGGCGGCGAGCGCCTCGTTCAAGCTCAGGCCGTGGCTGACGCTTTCGCAGACGTGCTCGAGCGCGGTGCAGTAATGCAGGTGCGTGCCGCTCGTCGCCAGCCAGTTCAGTGCTTCACCCAGCGGCATTCCGGCGCGGTAGATCAGGTTCATGTCGGCTGCAAATTGGCGATAGAAGCGGACGTGCAGCAGGTGTCCGGCGAGCGGCAGGCGCAGTTGTACGTATTCCAGCCCGCGCCGCAGCCGCGGGCTGGCGCGTTGCAGGGCGAACAGGGCGCCGACCGCCGCCGCCGGCCACACGACCATCGACAGGCCGTGCGCGATCACGAACTCGGAGAACGCGATGATCGCGAGCGTGTAGTTCGGTAGCGCTGCACCGAAGTCGGCGTAGATTTCGCTGAACTGGGGCACCACCCAGATCATCATCAGCAGTATCACGGTCGCCGAGACGAATACCAGCACCGCCGGGTACACCGCCGCCCGCGTCAACTGCGCCCGCGCCCGCACCGCTTTTTTGCGTTGTCTCAGCAGGCGTGCTAGCACTTCGTCAAACTTGCCGCTGCGCTCGCCGAGAGCCAGCGCCTGAAGGATGATCCGGTCGCCGCGTTTGAGAAAAGGCGCGATGCTTTCGGATAAAGGCAGGCCGGACTCAATGCTTTCGACAACGCCGCAGAAGATCGCTTCGAGTCGGCGTGAGGTCTTGTCCTGTCTGATCAGCGCGAGCGCGTCGAGGATCGGCACGCCCGCGGTCAGCAGCGACGCGAGTTGTTCGAGAAAGCGGTAGGCCGCCGGCGTTGTGAGGCGGGTCGCAAAGCGCCGCCTGCGCGCCCTGAGCAGCGTGACGCCGTCGCTGCTCAGGTGTTGCGACAGTGCCTGCGCGTCGTGCGCGGCCGCCCAACCGGCGCGCGGCAGGCCGTCGGCGCCGACGCCGCGCCAGCGGAACAGCGGCTTGTGCGGGCGTTCAGGCACGGCGCGGCGTCCGGTCAGCGGCAGTTGGCGGGCAGGTATTTCCTGTCAACGCCGTTTTCCGCCGCCGGCGCACAATCCCACTTGAGCAGCGCGCCGTTTTGGTCCGGCGTGGTCGCAATGACCAGTTTCTTGTCGCCCGCGTCGCCGCCGATGCGCGAGCTGAGCGTTACCGTGATCCGTCCGCCGTCATCACTCCCGCTGTATTCGATGGATTTGATATAGTCGGTGCTGACGCTTTCCATGCCTGCTTCTTCAAGATTGCCCGGTAATCTGCCTTCGCTGATATAGTATTCGGTGATTGAGATCTTGGCGGACGCCGCCATATTCAATGCCTCGCTGATCTTGGCGCGGATCGTGTAATCCCGGTAGGTCGGAACCGCGATGGCTGCAAGGATGCTGATGACCGCCACCGCGATCATCAATTCGACCAGGGTGAAGCCTTTGTGTTGATTTTGTTTTTTCATGGTCTTTTACCGGTTTGTTTGTTTGAATTTGCCGCCCGGATTTGCCGGGTGCGCGGGCTGATCCTAAAATGGGGGCTGTACGACAGGAGGAATGACCCGATGGGCGGATGGACATGCCGGATGGGCGGCGAAAAATACCGGCCGGCGGCGGCGGGCGAGGTTTTCAGGCCGTGAGCGACACGATCCGCATCGCCGCCGCGCAGTTGAATTTTCTGGTCGGCGATATCGCGGGGAACATCGGGAAGATGGTTGGGGCCGCGCAGGCGGCCGGCCGCGACGGCGCGGTGCTCGTCGTCTTTTCCGAATTGGCCGTGACCGGTTATCCGCCGGAAGACCTGTTGCTGCGGTCGGATTTTGTGGATGAAGCCGGACGCGCGCTCGTGCAGTTGGCGGCGCAATCGGCCGAGATCGCGCCCGGCGTTGGCATCGTCGTCGGCGCGCCGCGCCGCGCCGGCGGGCGGCTGTTCAACTCAGCCTTTTATCTGAGCAGCGGGAAAGTGCTCGCGCATTATGACAAGGTGGTGCTGCCCAATTACTCGGTATTCGACGAAAAACGTTATTTCGACGCAGGCGACAGCGCGTGCGTGATACAAGTCGGCGGTGTGCGCGCGGGACTGACCGTATGCGAGGACATCTGGCGCGACGAAGGCCCCGCGGTGCGAGCTGAGAAAGCTGGCGCCGAAGTGTTGATCAATCTCAGCGCGTCGCCTTTTCACATCGGCAAAGTCGAGCAGCGCAGCGCGGTTTTGTGCGAGCGAGCGAGAGAGACCGGTTTGCCGATCGTGTATGTCAATCAGGTTGGCGGGCAGGATGAACTGGTGTTCGATGGTGATTCGCGCGTTGTCGCGGCCGACGGCGGCACGTTATGGTCGGCGCCGTTGTTTGGCGAGGCGGTGTGCTGCTTTGAATTGTCGCGGGGCGGGCGCATTGAGTGCGCGCACGCGCCGCGCGCTCCGGTCCCGCAGGTCGAGACGATCCGGCGCGCGCTGGTGACAGGGTTGCGCGACTATATCGTTAAGAACGACTTCGAAGGTGCCGTGATCGGCCTGTCGGGCGGCGTTGATTCGGCGCTGACGCTTGTACTCACCGTCGAAGCCGTCGGCAGGCGGCGGGTGCACGCGGTGATGATGCCGTCGCGCTATACCGCCGACATCAGCGTTGAGGACGCGCGCAAGCTGGCCGCGAACGTCGGTGTCAGCCTGCATGAGATCAGCATCGAACCGGTTTTTCAGGCGCTGGCGGGGCAACTCGAGGAGGTCTTTGCCGGCGCGCCGGCCGATGTGACCGAGGAGAATATGCAGGCGCGCGTGCGCGGCAATTTGTTGATGGCGATTGCCAACAAGCGCCGCCTTGCGGTGATCGTAACCGGCAACAAGAGCGAGATGGCAGTCGGTTACGCGACTTTGTATGGCGACATGGCGGGTGCGTATGCGCCGCTCAAAGACACGGTCAAGACGCGCGTGTATGAACTGGCCGAGTTCTGCAATCGTGAGCGCGAAGTAATCCCGGGGCGCGTGATTGAAAGGCCGCCCTCGGCCGAACTCGCACCGGGGCAGGTTGATCAGGACAGCCTGCCGCCGTACGAGACGCTTGACGCGATCATCGAGGAATTCATCGAGGCGGATGCGTCTTACGAAGACATGGTCGGGCGCGGGTTTCCGGAGGACACGGTGCGGCAGGTGCAGGACCGGGTGCTGAGGAACGAATACAAGCGTCGGCAGGCGCCGCCCGGCGTCAGAATCACCGGCAGGGCGTTCGGCAGGGACCGGCGCTATCCGGTGACTTCCGGCTTCAACCCGCGGATCGATCTGAAAGGGCGGCGCCGCTGAGCGCCACCGCCGTTAATAACGCGGCTTCAGGCGCAGGCGTTCGAGCAGGGTGTCGGTCAGGTCTTTGAGGTTTGAAATCCAGTTCTTTCGGTCTTTCTCGGACACCCGGCCGAGTCTGCCGCGTGTTCGCACGAAGCCGGGGTAGTTCCGATCGAGTACTTCGAGCGTGTCGTGAGCGAGGTCGGAGGAGCCGGTGCGGCGATATGCTTCGGCAAGCAGTATCAGCGCTTCCGGCGTGTGCTGGGCACCCTGATAGTATTCAAGAACGTATTTGCAGCGGTTGATCGTCGCGACGTAGGCTCGGCGCCGCATATAGTAGTCGGCGATGCGGATTTCGTGCACCGCCAGCATGTTTCTGAGTGCGACAATCCGCAGCCAGGCGTCGTCTCTGTAGCGGCTTTCTGGGTAGTTCTGCCACAAGTGCTTGAACGTGGCGAAGGCCTTTATCATCGGCGTCTGATCCTTGTTCGTCCGGTCTCTTTTCAATACCCAGTTGATCGGGCCCTGCGCGTAGTTGTAGTAGGTGAGTCCCTTGAGATAATGGACGTAATCAATGTTGTGATGGTCGGGGTTGAGTTTGATGAACTGGTCGAGAATCGCGAGTGCTTCTTCGTGCTGGTAGCTTTTGTAGTGCGCGTAGGCCTGTTCAATCGCCGCGTTCTGCGCGTACGGGCTGAACGGGAAGGACGTTTCGAGTTGCTTGTAATTTTCGAGGGCGGAGGCGTAATGGCGCTGTTGCAATGCGCTTTTTGCGCGCGAGTATAAGTCCTTCGCCTGCTGTTTTTCGTCCTTTTCGCCGCCGAGCCAGGCGCAACCGGCCATACACACCGCGAGCAGCGTCACGGCGATGCATCGGTTTATCGGCTCGGACATGTCGGCAACGGCGCGGGGGTTTGTGTAACTGCGCCCGGGCATGGCGTTATGTGTAAAATCGGCGTCTGGCATGAGGCGGATTATAGCCCGTCCGGCATGGTTGTTTTCATCAACTCCCCGGTTTGAAAGATGACGCAGGAACAGACTTTGGACGTCGTGATAGACAAGGAGTATGCCGGTACCCGTTTTGACAAAGTTCTCGCCGACTTGTTCCCCGCTTTTTCGCGCGCATTCTTGCAGCGGTGCATCAGGCAGGGATGGGTGCTGATGGACGGTGCCGTGATGCGTCCGCGCGACCTGGTCGGCGGCGGCGAGCGGGTGGTTTTTGAGATTGCCCGGGCGGATATGGCCGACGCGACGCCCGACGATGTGCTCGCGGGGGAGGATATTGCGCTGTCGGTGCTGCACGACGACGACGAACTGCTGGTGCTCGACAAGCCCGTCGGCATGGTGGTGCACCCAGGGGCGGGGCGTCGCGGCGGCACTTTGGTGAACGCGCTGGTGTTCCGTTATCCGCCCCTGAAGTTTCTGCCGCGCGCCGGCATTGTGCACCGCCTCGACAAGGATACGAGTGGGCTGCTGGTCGTCGCCAAGACGCGCGCCGCTTACAAGTCGCTGGTCGGACAGATGCAGGCGCGCGCGATCTGCCGGGAATACCTGTGCCTGGTGCACGGCGCGGTGATTTCAGGCGGCTGCGTTGATGCGCCGATCGGGCGCCACCCGCGCGACCGCAAACGCATGGCGGTTGTCGCCGGCGGACGCGAAGCAGTGACGCATTACCGCGTGCGCGAGCGTTTCCGCAACCACACTTTGCTCGACGTGCGCCTGGAGACCGGGCGCACGCATCAGATCAGGGTGCATCTGGCGCATATTCGTCACCCGGTGGTCGGCGACGCGACTTATGGCGGGCGCGGGCGCACGCCGCCGGACGCTGATGCATCGGTGCTCGAAGCCTTGCAGGCGTTCGGGCATCAGGCGTTGCATGCGTGCCGTCTTTCGCTGGCGCACCCCACAACCGGCGGGACTTGTGAGTGGCAAAGCGGGCCGCCGCCGGATATGCAGGCGTTGCTCGACATCCTGTCGGCGAAGGCGGCGGTTGAAGGCGATGGCTGAGCCCGGACATGTCGCCGCAGGGGTGGGGTTGATCTGCGCCGACTGGCCGGCGCCCGCGAACGTCGCCGCCGTCACCACGACGCGCGCTGGCGGACGGAGTTTGCCGCCGTACGACAGCCTGAACTTGGCGACGCATGTCGGCGACGACCCTGAATGTGTTGCCGCCAACCGCCATGTCCTGCGTGAGCGTCTGGGGTTTGACACCGAGCCGCGTTGGCTGCGCCAGATGCACGGTGCGGCGGTGGCGGACGCTGGTCGTACGGAAGGGGGGGCGGACGTTGAGCCCGAGGCCGACGCCTGGGTGTGTTTCAAGCCGGGCAGGGTATGCGGGGTGCTGACGGCGGATTGTCTGCCGGTGTTTTTCTGCGACCGGCGCGGTACGCGCGTGGGACTCGCGCACGCCGGCTGGCGCGGGTTGTCGAGCGGCGTGATCGAAGCGACGGTGGCCACGCTCGATTGCCCGCCTTCGGAACTGCTTGCGTGGTTCGGGCCTGCGATCAGCGCGCACGCGTATCAGGTGGGTGATGAAGTGCGCGACGCTTTTGTGCGCGACGGGCCCGGCGACAAGGAGGAGGATGCGCTTGCGTTCACGCCCGACAATACCGGTGCGTGGCGTGCCGATCTGTATGCGCTTGCCGCCAACCGCCTGCGTCGGCTGGGCGTGCCGTTTTTCGGAGGGCGTTACTGCACCTGTTATGACGCCGGCCGTTTTTACTCCCATCGCAGGGACGGTCGCACCGGCCGCATGGCGAGCCTGATCCGGCTGTAGTTTTGCCGGTGTCGGCGCGGCGGCAGGTGTTTTTGAATTGCCCGTGGAGATTTCTTGCAGACGCCGCGTCTGCCCGGTGTATGACCGCGACGGGTTTCGGGTGAATTCGGGGATCTGAAAAAGGTACAGCCCCTTGAAAAGGTCGCGACGGCCTCCACATTCGTGAAGACATTATCATTTGACTTATGAAACAGTATGTAGAGCCGGATGCACCATGCAGTCTGACAAATTCACCAATACACTCAGGGACGCTCTGAGTGAGGCACAGTCTCATGCCGTCGGTCGGGACCACCAGCTGATCGAGCCGGCGCATGTGCTGCATGCATTGTTGTCGGACAGCGGCGGTTCAACGTCGCAGATCGTGCGTCTGGCAGGCGGTGATCCGCAGCGTCTGGCGGTTCTGGCCGAGAATGCGCTCGCGCGGTTTCCGCGCGTCGAGGGCACCCCGGGCGAAGTGCATATTTCCAACGACCTCGCCAGGGTGATCAACGTATGCGACAAGCTCGCGCAACAGGAGGGCGACCGGTACGTTTCGTCAGAACTGTTCCTGCTGGCGCTGTTCAAGCATCAGGCGACGGCGGCGCTGTTTGAGCAGGCGGGTCTCGACGAACAGCGCGTCAGGGAAGCGGTCAACTCGGTGCGCGGGGGCGAGGCTGTTTCTTCGGCGGACGACGAGGAATACCGCCAGACGCTGCAGAAGTACACGCTTGACCTGACCGAGTTCGCCGAACGCGGCGAACTCGATCCGGTGATCGGGCGCGACGACGAGGTGCGGCGCGTGATCCAGGTGCTGCAAAGACGCACGAAGAACAATCCGGTGCTGATCGGCGATCCCGGCGTTGGTAAAACCGCGATCGTCGAGGGGCTGGCGCAACGCATCGTGAACAAGGAAGTGCCGGACGGGCTGCTCGACAAGCGTCTGCTGTCGCTCGACATGGGCGCCTTGATCGCGGGCGCGAAGTATCGCGGCGAATTTGAAGAGCGCTTGAAGGCGCTGCTCAGGGAGATTGCAAAGCAGTCGGGGCGGGTCATCCTGTTTGTAGATGAGTTGCATACGATGGCGGGGGCGGGTAGGAGCGAGGGGTCGATGGATGCGGGCAATATGCTCAAGCCGGCGCTCGCGCGCGGAGAACTGCGTTGTCTCGGCGCGACCACGCTCGATGAATACCGCCAATACATCGAGAAAGACGCGGCGCTGGAACGGCGTTTCCAGAAAGTGCTGGTGGACGAGCCGACGGTGGAAGACACGGTTGCAATCCTGCGCGGGCTGAAGGAGCGTTACGAGGTGCACCACGGCGTTGAGATTACCGACCCGGCGATCGTTGCGGCGGCGCGTTTGTCGCATCGCTACATCAGCGACCGGCAGTTGCCCGACAAGGCGATTGACCTGATTGATGAGGCGGCGTCGCGTATCCGCATGGAAATAGATTCCAAGCCGGAGAAGATGGACAAACTCGACCGGCGTCTGATCCAGCTCAAGATAGAATGCGAAGCGCTCAAAGAGGAAAGCGATGAGGCGTCGCGCAAGCGTCTCGACAATCTGCAACAGGACATTGCCGGGCTCGAGAAGGAATACGCCGATCTCGAGGAGGTGTGGAAGGCGGAGAAAGCCGCGATGCAGGGGGCGACGCAGTTAAAAGAGCAGCTCGAGCAGGCGCGGATTGAAATGGACGCCGCGAAGCGCAGCGGTGATCTCGCAAAGATGTCGGAATTGCAGTACGGGCGCATCCCGGAACTCGAAAAACGCTTGGCTGAAATGCAGGATGACGAGCAGAGTGAAGACAAGAATCAGGGCGCCGCGAAATTGCTGCGCAACCGTGTCACCGAACACGAAGTTGTCGAGGTGGTGTCGCGTTGGACCGGTATTCCGGTCGGGCGGATGTTGCGCGGCGAGAAAGATAGATTGCTTGCGATGGAACGGGAGTTGGGCGCGCGTGTCATCGGTCAGCGCGAGCCGGTCGCGGCGGTGTCCGATGCAATCCGCCGCGCGCGTGCGGGCTTGTCGGATCCGGACCGTCCTAACGGCTCGTTCATGTTCCTGGGGCCCACCGGCGTCGGCAAGACCGAGTTATGCAAAGCGCTCGCGGTGTTCCTGTTTGACAGCGAGGATGCGTTGGTGCGGGTCGATATGTCGGAGTTCATGGAGAAGCATTCGGTCGCGCGGCTGATCGGCGCGCCGCCCGGCTACGTCGGTTATGAGGAGGGCGGATACTTGACCGAAAAAGTGCGCCGGCGGCCGTACTCGGTCATCCTGTTTGACGAGATCGAAAAGGCGCACGCCGACGTTTTCAATTTGTTTCTGCAGGTGCTCGACGACGGCCGCCTCACCGACGGGCACGGCAGGACCGTGGATTTCCGCAACACCGTGATCGTTATGACCTCGAATCTCGGCAACGAATTGATCCGGGAGATGTCAGCGCAGTCGTCGTACGACGAAGTCAAGGACAAGGTGCTCGAAATCGTGCGCGACCGTTTCCGTCCGGAATTCATCAACCGCATAGACGAGGTGATGGTGTTTCGCGCGCTCGGTAAACGCGAGATCTGCGACATTTGCAAAATTCAGCTCGCGTTGCTCGACGAGCGGCTGCGCCAGCAGGGGCTGTCTTTGCAGGTCAGCGACGAGGCAGTCGAGTTTATCGCCGCCTGCGGCTTTGACCCGGTGTACGGTGCGCGTCCCCTGAAGCGCGCGATTCAGCACGAACTTGAAAAACCGCTGTCGGAAAAAATCCTCAGGGGTGAGTTCACGCCGGGTGCCGCCGTTGCGGCGGATCTGAAAGAGGGGCGGCTGGTGTTGTCCTGACGGCGCTTATTTATTAATGTGTCGCCCGTGAAACCCGTGAAGTCCATAAGCCGGTTACTCGAGGTGATGGCGCGGCTGCGCGATCCCGAGACGGGGTGTCCGTGGGACCGCGAGCAGGGTTTTGAGACGATCGCGCCTTATACGGTTGAAGAAGCCTACGAAGTTGCCGATGCGATCGAGCGCGGGGACTATCAGGACTTGCGCGATGAGCTGGGCGATCTGCTTTTGCAGGTGGTTTATCACGCCCGGATCGCGAGCGAGCAGGGGCTGTTTGATTTTGAAGACGTCACCCGCGCCGTTGTTGTCAAGATGGTGCGGCGCCACCCGCATGTGTTCGGCGATCTTGAGGCTGGCGACGCCGCCGAACTCGCGCGGCGTTGGGACGCCGACAAGGCGCGTGTGCACGAACAGCGGGGTCGGCGCGGCGTGCTCGACGGCATCGCGCGCAACCTGCCGGCCCTGCGCCGGGCGCACAAGCTGCAAAGCCGGGCCGCGCACAACGGCTTCGACTGGAAAGACGGCGACGACGTGTTTGCAAAACTCGACGAGGAACTCGCCGAAGTGCGGGTGGCGGCTGCTGGCGGTAATGGTCTTGCCGAGGAGATCGGCGATCTGCTGTTTACGGTTGTGAACTTGAGCCGGCATTTTTCGATAGACGCCGAGGATGCGTTGCGTAGGGCAGGGCACAAGTTTGAACGGCGCTTCGGCCGCGTCGAGGAGAAACTGAAAGCGCGGGGGCGCGTGCCGCGCGACGCGACACTGGAGGAGATGGACGACCTGTGGGAGGAGGTGAAGGCCGAGGAAGGCTGAGCAGCTCCCCGATACGGTCCCGCGATCTCTAGATATAACCGAGGGCTTTGATCTTGGCGTAGATTTTGTCAACCGACTCTTCAATACCCGCGTGGCTCGTGTCGATGACAACCTCGGGGCTTGTCGGTATTTCGTACGCGTCGTCGATGCCGGTGAAGTGGTGCGTCAGGTTCTCGCGCGCCCTCAGATAAAGGCCTTTGGTGTCGCGTTTTTCACAGACCTCGAGCGGCGTGCTGACGTACACTTCTATATATCCGCCGTACCGGGAGATCAATTCGCGGTTCGTCTTGCGGTCTTCCTCGTAGGGTGCGATCGGCGCGCAGATCGCGATGCCGCGGTTTTTGGTGACCTCGCTAGCGACGTAACCGATGCGGCGCACGTTCAGTGAGCGGTGTTCGTGTGAGAAAGTCAGTTCGCTCGACAGGTGAGAGCGCACGACGTCGCCGTCGAGCAGGGTGATGTCGGGGCGGCAACGCTCGCACAGCTTGACTCTCAGCGCCTGGGCGAGCGTGGATTTTCCGGCGCCTGACAGGCCGGTGAAAAACACGGTGAAGCCGTGTTCTTTCAGCGGCGGGTGTGTCCTGCGCAGTTCTTCGGCAATCCGCGGCAGGGTGAACCACTCGGGGATCGGGCTGCCGCGGTCGAGCAGCGCGCGCAGTTCGGTCCCTGATATCGAAAGTGTTTTTTCCCTCGTTTGCACCTCGCTCATGAATATGTACTTTTTCTTTTGCGGGTGGTACACCATGTGATCGAACGCGGCGGCTTCGATGCCGATTTCGGGCGCGTGCTTGATCAGCGCGTGCTGCGCTTCAAATTCGCCGTAGAATGGTTTGCCGGTATTGTCTTTGCCTGGCCCTGCGTGATCCCTGCCGACGATTATATGCGTGCAGCCGTAGTTCTTTCTGATGATGCCGTGCCATAATGCTTCGCGCGGGCCACCCATGCGCATCGCGAGCGGCAGCAGCGACAGCATCACCGAGCCCTTCGGGTAATGGCCGAGAACGTGCTGGTAGCAACGTGCGCGCGTGTAATAGTCAACGTCGCCGGGCTTGGTCATGCCGACTGCGGGGTGTAGGAGCAGGTTCGCGTCGTGTTCCTGCATCGCTTTTTCGGTCAGCGCGATATGCGCCAGATGCATCGGGTTGCGGGTCTGAAAAGCCACCACTTTTTCCCAGTTTTTGCGCTTGAATTCAGCCCGCAATTCCGTCGGCGTGTGACGGTATTCGCGGTAATCTACATGGTAGATGCCGAATATTTTTTGCAGTTCTCCGCTGACATATACCGAGTGCGAGGTGGTGAACAGATAATTGACCGCGGGATGTGAGCGGTTCTGCGTCGCATACACGAGTTGCGCCTCGCGTGCGGGATCCGGTTCCCAGATTTCGGACAGCGTCAGGATTGCGATTGCGAAGCCTTCGCGGTTGCGCAGGGTGATCTTGTCGCCCGGCGACAGCGGGGCGATGAATTCCCTGGAAATATCGAGCGTGACCGGTATCGGGTAGAGGTTGCCGTCGGCAAGGCGCATGGTTTCGAGTACCGACTCGTAATCGGCGCGGTTCATAAAACCCGCCAGTGGGGCGAGACCGCCGTTGAGCAGCAATTCGATGTCGCAGATCTGGCGCTCGCTGAGCGTCCAGAAAGGATAGTTGATCGCCTCTTTTGTCAGTTCCGTGCGTTTGGCTTCCGACGGCGACCGACCGGCGGGGCTTTCACCGCTTCGTGGATCGTCAACGGGGTACAGTAAGGCCATCGGGGAGTGCTTCTTGAGACAGTTTTGCTGGGTTGCGCCCAGGCGAATTATAAGGGAATTATATACTTAAATCTACAAAGACTTCAGTATCCATTTGACACTTCACAGGCCGGCTAACGCCGCCACCTCCACGTCCAACTGTCCAATTCCCAAAGGCCAAGATATTCAACGCGGCATTGATATCCGCGTTGTCCCGATGAGTGCACTTCACGCACTCGAAAACCGATTGCGACTTTCTGTTCGCCGCATCCATACGCCCGCAGACATGGCAGGTTCGGCTGGTGTAGGCTGGCGACACCTTCACCACCGTCGCCTTGTACGACAGGCATTGCTCCGGCTTGTACCAGCCTGTCGCCAATATCCCACGGTTCAAACCGCTCTTTTTATAAAACTTCCTGTAATTTATCTCTATTGCTTTAAGGGGCGTCCTGACAATGGTGCATGAGTATTCATTCAGCCACGGATCCGTTTTGCGCAGGTTGGTAAAACGTTTATACAGCGAGTATGCCCGGGGATCACATTGGCCGTAAAACACATACTTATCCCTCAATACACCGACAAAGTGATTCCACACATAACGGCAGGCGCTGGCCGTCGCCCACAATTTCCTCGCTTTCGCGCGGGTTTGAGGATGTATCCTGTATCGGATTGTTCTATGTGCTTTAGTCTGTTTAGCATGACTTTGTAGATTTTTTGTATATGGTTCCCAGTTATAACACCGGGGCCGGCGTCGGGTTTGCGGGCTGCGGTGCGGAAGGCCGACTGGCGCACGACGATCACAGCAGGAAAATCGTAGCGAGTCCGAGAAACGCAAGGATGCCGATGACGTCGGTGATGGTGGTCAGCACGACGCCGCCGGCGAGTGCGGGGTCGATGCCGAGTTTTTTCAAAAGCACCGGGATCGACACACCGGCGAGTGCCGCGCACAGGAAATTAACGATCATTGCCGCGCCGATGATCAGGCCCATCGAAAAGTCGCCGAACCATACTATCGTGGTCAGCGCGACGATCAGCGCCCAGGTTGCGCCGTTGAGCAGTCCCACCGCCGATTCCTTGAGCAGCAGCAACAGCGAGTTGCCCGGCCCGATCTGGCCCGTTGCGATGCCGCGGATGACCAGCGTCAGCGTTTGTCCTCCGGCAATGCCACCCATGCTCGCGACCACCGGTATCAGCACCGCGAGCGCGATAATCTTTTCCAGAGTGCCCTGAAACAGGCTGATCACCCACGCCGCGAGAAACGCGGTGGCGAGGTTGACGCCGAGCCACAATGCGCGCCGCCGCGCCGAGGTGACCGCCGGGCTGAACAGGTTTTCGTCAAGAGGAAGGCCCGCGGCGCTGAATTCGGCCTGATGCGCTTCGCCGCGGATCACGTCAACCACGTCATCGACGGTGATGCGTCCGAGCAACTGCCTGTTCTTGTCCACCACCGGCGCCGACATCAGGTCGTGGGCCTCGAACAGCCGCGCGACTTCGGACGCAGGGGTATCGGCTTCAATGCTTTTGCCGTCGGTGTTCATCACCTTTGAGACCGGCGTGTCGGGGCTTCTGGTCAGCAACTGCGACAGTTGCAGGGTGCCGAGATAGCGGTTTGAATGGTCCACCACGATCAGCGTATTGGTGTGGGGGGGCAGTTCGCGTCGCAGGCGCAGGTAGCGCAGTACGATGTCGAGTGTGACGTTTCCCCTGACGGTGACGGCGTCGAGATCCATCAGGCCGCCAGCGCTGTCCTTGTCGTAGGACAGCACCTGCTCGAGGCGTTTGCGGTCCTGGGCTTCCATGCCGGCGAGCGCGCGGTCGCTGACAGTTGCCGGCAGGTCGGCGAACAGGTCGGCGAGTTTGTCCAGGTCGAGTCCCTCGAGCGCGGAGACGAGTTCTTCGGGGTCGGTGACGTCGATCAAGTCTTCGCGCACGCCCTCGCTGACTTCGTGCAGTATTTCGCCTTCGACCTCGGGGGTGAGCAGTCTCCACAGGATACGCCGCTGCGGGATCGGCAACGATTCGAGCAGGTCGGCTATTTCCGCCGGGCGCAGGCCTTTCAGGTTCTGCTGGGTGCGCACCATCACGCCCGAGCGCAGCAGTTCGGTGAACCGCTTGAGCAGTATTTGTTGCTGATTCTCGGACATCGGGTTTTCGGGCGTTAAAGAATGTATGAGGTCAGAAACATACGGGATTCCTGACCTGATTAAAAAGGAAGCCGGCATGCCGGTTCAACACATCGGCTTCCGCTTCAAGGGTTTCTATAAAATCGCCTCTTTATCCGCTAAATGAGAGGCGATGATGGGAACTACAGCCCAACAGAAACTTGAAGCCCTGACATTCCGGGACAAACGCGGCCCCGATTGTACTCCAGGGCCACCCTTGACGCATTCGAGGTCAGCCGCTCCACCCTGTACCGCTGGCGCTGGACCTACCGCACCACGGGCTTGAGCGCGCTACATGACCGCAGCCGTGCCCCGCACACCCGGCGCCGGCGCGAGTGGCCGCCGGCATTGCGCGCCGAAATACGTCGGCTGCGCACCGGGTTTCCCGATCCCGGGCTGCGAAAAAATGCAGGCGCTGTCGGCACCGTGGTGCGAACAGCGCGGCATGACCTGTCCCGGTGTGCGCACGATCAGGCGGTTGATTGCCCGCCGTACGGCGGGCTTGCTTATCTGCGGCACGGTGGCGTTGATGCCCGTCCGGTTTTCTCTGCCGGGTGAGCGGGCGCTCTTATAAAGACGCGATCAGTTGTGAGATTTTTTTCTGGTCGGCGTGCCTGAAGATGGAGCGGCATTTTTTTCGCAGGGCGGCGGCGTCGCTGTTGCGAATGACTTTTTTCACCTCGGGCAGCACCGAGGGGTGTACGCTGTATTCTTTTAGTCCGAGCCCGAGCAGCAGACGGGTATAGTGCGTGTCGCCCGCCATTTCGCCGCACATCGCGACGGGGGTTCCGGATTGTTCGCCCGCCTCGATCACTATCGAAAGGAGTTTGAGGAAACCCGGGTGCAACGGGTCGTAGAGGTAACTAACCTCGTCGTCAATACGGTCGATCGCCAGTGTGTACTGGATCAGATCGTTGGTGCCGATCGACAGGAAATCGAGGTGCCTGACCAGAATCGGCGATAACAGGGCCGCCGCCGGCACCTCGATCATGCCGCCGATTTTTATATTTTTGTCGTAGCGTTTCTTCTTTTGCTGCAACTGTTCTTTTGCCGTTTCGAACAGTTGCAGGGCTTGATTGAGTTCGTGCATATTCGTCAGCATCGGGAACATGATGCGGACGGTGCCGTGAGTCGATGCGAGCAGAATCGCGCGCAACTGGGTGAGGAAAATATCCGGATCCTTGAGCGAGCGCCGGATCGCGCGCAGGCCGAGGGCGGGGTTCGGCGCCAGCGGGCCCGTATATTCGGGGTCAAACTCCTTCTCCGCGCCGAGGTCAAGCGTGCGGATAGTCACGGGTTTTCCGTCCATCGCGCGCAGGATTTTTCGGTAGATATGGAATTGTTCGGTTTCCTCGGTCATTCCTTCCCGCCCGAGATAGAGAAACTCGGTGCGGTACAGGCCGATGCCTTCAGCGCCGCTTTTTTTCAATCCGCGTATGTCTTCGGCAAGATCCATGTTCGCCATCAGCTTTATCCTGACCTTGTCTTTCGTCAGCGCGATTTTGCTCTTCAGCAGCAGCAGTTCCCGCCGTTGTTGTTTTTCTTCCCGCTGCCGCCTGCGGTATTCTCTGAGCAGTCTGTTGTCGGCACCGGCGACCACGGTGCCGGCACGCCCGTCGAGGATGATCTCCTCGCCTTCCTGCAGCAACATTCTGGCGTTGTGCGCCGCGACGACCGCGGGGATGCCAAGGCTGCGTGCGAGGATGGCGGTGTGCGAAGTCGGCCCGCCCAGTTCGGTGATGAAGCCCGCGATGTGCTGGTGCTGAAGCATGATGGTGTCGGCGGGGGTCAGGTCGTCGGCGACAATGATCCGGTTTTTGCGGTCTATGTCGTGGCTTTCCTCACTGTAGTTGCGGTTTGTCAGAAAACCCTGGATCAGGCCGATCACGTGTGCGATGTCGTTGCGGCGCGTGCGCAGGTAGTCGTCGTGCATCTGGTCAAACACTTCGACCAGCTGGTCCTGCTGGAGTTTGAGCGCCCACTCGGCGTTGCACCGTTCGTTGTTGATGATGTCTATCGGCACCTGCCCGAGCAGTGAGTCATCGAGCATCAGCAGGTGGGAGTCTATGAAACTCGCGATGTCGGCCGGCGCGTTTTTTGGGATTGAATCGCGGATCTTGCGTAGGTGCGTCACCGCTTTTTTTTGCGCCTCCTTGAAGCGGGCGATTTCCGCTTTCAGTTGTTTCGGTGGTATGCGGCGCTCCTCGATCTCAACCATGCCACGGTACAGAATATGCGTATGGCCGATTCTGATGCCGCGGGATACGCCGGTGCCGTTCAGCAAAACGCTCATGTTCTATTCGCTCTCGTCGAAACGGTTTTCAACCAGCGCCCCGAGTTCGGCGACGGCGTCGCGTTCGTCTTCTCCGTCGGCGGCCAGCGTCAACTCGGTGCCGCGCGAAGCGGCAAGCATCATGATGCCCATGATGCTTTTGCCGTTCACTGTCTGCTTGTTCTTGGTCAGCTCTATGCGGCTGGCGAACTTCGACGCCAGACTGACGAATTTTGACGCCGCGCGCGCGTGCAGGCCCAGTTTGTTGATAATCCTGATGTTGCGGCGGGTCATTTTCGACATTCCATAATGCCGTTGCGTCCGCCTTCGAGCGCTTTTTCAGTCAGCGCCGGCAGATCGAGGTTGTAGTAATTCATCACCTTGATCAGCATCGCGAGATTGATGCCGCTGACGACGTGGACGGTGCCGTCTCGCTGGCAGTTGGCGCTGAGGTTGCACGGGGTCGAGCCGTAGAGATCGGTCAGGATCAGGACGCCGTCGCCTGCGTCGAGTTCGCGGCACCGGTGCCGAAGGTTGCGTGTGGTGGCGTCCGGTTCGCACGCGAGCGGGACCGGGAAGGTCTGCGTGCGCAGGGGCAGGTCGCCGAGCGCCGAGCGCGTCGCCTCGACCAGCGTTTCGCCCGTGCGTCCGTGGGTTACCAGAAGGATGCCGACGGTCATGGTCAGGACAGTTCGCGGTGGTGTTTGGCCAGACGGTATTTCGGATCGTCCGCGAGCACCGCATAAAGGCGCTCGACCATGTAAACCGAGCGGTGTTGTCCGCCAGTGCAGCCGATCGACAGGGTCAGGCAGCTTCGGGGCTCTTTTTCAAACCGGTCGAGCCAGGTTTTTATGAAGTTGCAGATCTGCTCAAACAAAGCGGCGCAGGAGGCGTCGGATTCGAGGAATTTCACCACTTCGGGGTCGTGGCCGGTCATCTTCCGCAACTCCGGCTTCCAGTAGGGGTTGAGCAGGCAGCGCACGTCAAACACGAAATCCGAATCGAGCGGTACCCCCTTCTTATAGCCGAACGATTGGATCAGCACCGACAGTTTTTTGCTTTCGCCGCACAGGCGCGAGCGGATGTGCACGCCGAGTTGGTGTTGGTTGAGGTTGGTGGTGTCGATTTTGAGATCGGTGTGCATCAGGATGCTGTCGAGTTGAGAGCGCTCGAGATCAATCGCCTCCTCTAGCGTGCTGCTTTTGTGCGCGAGCGGGTGCGGGCGTCGTGCCTCGCTGTAGCGCCTGAGCAGTACGACCTCGTCGGCCTCCATAAAGACGACGCTGGTTTCCACCTGCGCCCGCTTGAGGTGCGAGAGCACCGGTTCAATATTGAATGCCGGCGTTTTACCGACGCTGCGGATATCGACGCCTACCGCGACGTTGTCGCCGAAATTGAGTTCGTTGCGCGCGATTTTCTCAGCTAGGATGTGTACGAATTCCGCGGGCAGGTTGTCTATGCAGTAGAAGCCCTCGTCTTCAAGCGTATGCAGGGCGATCGACTTTCCGGCGCCCGAAAGCCCGCTGACAATGATCAGTCTCATGCCTTGTTCATCACTTTCTGCTGGCGCCCCATGATGTCGAGGTCGGGATAGTAGTTGTCGAGTCTCAGCAGGTGGTTTCTAACCGCCGCTTCGACCAGTACCGCGAGGTTGCGTCCCGGCGCGACCGACAACGTGAAGATGGGGACTTCCATGCCCAATACGTTTTGTGTTTCGGTCGGTGTCACCAGGCGGTTTTTGTTGATGTCGTCGCCGAGCGGCGGTTGCAGGTTGACGATCAGTTTCAGGTATTTGCTTGGTTTGATCGCGCTGCTGCCGTGCATGTGGCGGATGTTGAGGACGCCGAGGCCGCGCACCTCGAGAAAATCCTGGATGACCGGCGGCGAAGTGCCGACGATGATGTCGGGCGCGATGCGCGCGAACAACGGCGCGTCGTCGGCGATCAGGCGGTGTCCGCGCGTGATCAGTTCGAGCGCGAGTTCGCTTTTCCCGACCCCGCTGGCGCCGGTGAGCAGCACGCCGATACTGAGCACTTCCATGAAAACGCCGTGCAGGGTGGTTTTTTCCGCCAGCACGCGCGTCAAGTAGTAGCGCAGGTCGTTGATCAAGTGTTCGCCACTGAGGTCCGACCTGAACAGTCCGACGTTGCGTTGGTCGGCGAGTGCGTGCATTTTTTCAGACGGCTCCAGATCGTTTGCCATGACGATGATGACGGTCTCTTTGGAGAAGAGTTTGGCGAGGGCGGTTTCGAGGTTCGTCTCGGCCAGCGATCCGAGATGCTCGAATTCGGTGCGTCCGACAATTTGCACTTGGCTCGAATGGATCAGATTGAAGTAGCCAACGATGTCGGCTTTCGAAGCCTCGACGTCTTTCAGGAACTTCCTGTCGCCGCTGCGTTTGCCCGCGAGCCACGCGAGGTGCAATTCTTTGCCCAGTGCCCCGTGCAGTATCTGCACCGTGGGTTCTTCGTTCATGCGGCGTGCGGGGGGCTTTGTTTTTCCAGCGCGGCTATGATCTGTGCTGCGCCGGATGCCTGCATCAGGCGCTTTATACAGGCGGGATCGTCGAGCTTGTGTGCGAGGTCACCCAGCAATTGCAGGTGCTCGTCGTCGGCGTTTTCCGGCACCAGCAGGGCAAAAAACAGCGACACCGGCATGCCGTCAGGCGCGTCGTAGTCCACACCCGTTTCGGTTCTGAGCAGACATACCAGCGGGCGGCTGCTGCCCGTGATGCGGCAATGCGGGATGGCGACGCCCTTGCCGAGTGCGGTACTGCCGATCTTTTCTCTTTCGAGCAGGCTGTCGAAGATGGCTTGTGTCGAGGGGCCGCCCGCCGCGGTCAGCATGTCGGCGAGTTCTTCAAGGACTTTTTTCTTGCTGTGAAGGTGGTCCGTCAGGCGTATTGAGTCGTGAGACAGAAAGGAGCAGAAGTCCATTTTCCCGTACGCGGCTGTTATTTGCGCAAGTTGTGATGCACCACGTCTTTCTCGTGGTGGCTTTTGAGTTTTTCCTTGTGCTTCATCACTTGGCGGTTGAGTTTGTCAACTAGGATGTCGATTGCGGCGTACATGTCGTCGGCGACGGCGGTGGCGAACAGGGTATGTCCGCGCACGTGTACCGTCGCTTCGGCGGTGTGGCTTAATTTTTCCACCTTCAGGTTCACGTGGACGTCCACCAGCGAGTTAAAGTGCTTTTTCAGTCGTTTGATCTTTTCTTCGATCGAATTGCGGATGGCTTCGGTGATCTCAATGTGTTGTCCTGATAATTGGATGTTCATGGTTTGTCCTTGTTCTGCCCTTGCTCCAGCTCGAATGATAAAGGGAGCCTACAAATTATATCAGCACCCCGCCGGCCGCCGACATGGATAACCGGCTGCGGCTTGAAACAAGCCCGGCGGATAAGGTTTGCGCGGTATGGCGGATGACTGCAAAATCGCGTTTTACTCTATACTGCCCTGTCTGCAAGGGGATTTCCCGATGAACGATACCTTCAAGCAACGTGCGGCTTCAATCAGGCTCGTGGTTTTCGACGTTGACGGCGTGCTCACCGACGGACGGCTGAGTTTCAGCGACGACGGGCGCGAGAGCCGGGCGTTTGACATCAAGGACGGCCACGGCATCAGATTGTTGTTGCATTGCAGTGTGCAGGTTGCAGTGCTTTCGGGGCGCGAATCCGGTGCGGTCGCGCGGCGGATGCGCGACCTCGGTGTCGAGTTCGTGTATCAGGGGTTCCAGGACAAGGGGCCCGCGTTTGAGCGTCTGCTCAAAGACTGCGGCGTGGCGGCGGAATGCACGGCCTACATGGGCGATGATCTTCCCGACTTGGCGCCGCTGCGTCGTGCCGGGCTTGCCTGCGCGGTCGCCGACGCGCACCCTGAAGTCATCGAGTGCGCGCATTGGGTCGCGCGCGCCGCCGGCGGCCACGGCGCGGCGCGCGAGCTGTGCGACGTTCTGGTCAGGGAGCAGGGGCGGTGGGACGAGGTGATCGCGCATTGTTCGGCCTGAGGCGTCATATCTTTTTGTTGTACTGCGTGGTCGTCGCCTTACTCGCGCTGAGCCCGTATCTGTTGCCTGCGCCTTCGGTGCTGCAGGTCGCCGCCGCGCGTCCCGCTGTGGACGGTGAGTTGAGCGACGTGGTCTCGAGCGTTTACGCGCCGGACGGACGCCGGCGTTACCGTACTGAAAGTGCACGTGTCAGGCATTCGCACGACAGCGACGTGCTGACCCTTGAGCCGCTTGTGATGCAGTATTATTCGGGCGCAGCACAGATGATGTCGCTCAAGTCGGAGTCCGGCAGGGTGCTTGAAGGGGGGGAGTTGGTTGAACTCGACGGCGCGGTTGAGTTGAATCGTGCCGCCGCCGGCGGACATCCGCGCGAAACGGTGAACACGCGCAACGTCAAAGTCAGGCCCGAGCAATGGACTGCGGTGACGCAAGAGAAAGTGACTCTCAGGCGCACCGGGCGGACCATGACCGGGCGCGGCATGGTGGCCGATCTCAGGAAGGGCGAGATCAGTTTGCTCAACGAAGTCAGGGTGCGCCATGAACCGTAGGTGTCGTGCGCGACGTGCATTGTGGTGTGGCGGGTTGTGCCTGTGCGTGGGTTTGTGCGGGGCGGGGCCGTGGGCGGCGCAGCGGCAGGCCGATGACGCGATCCGACTCGAAGCCGACAAGATCCACTACGACAAGAATACCGGCAACAGCGTTTACCGCGGCAGCGTCGTCATCAGGCGCCGCGGAATGCGGCTGACCGGGGACGAGGTCAGGGTGTTTTCGGAAGCCGGTGAATTTTCGCGGATCGTCGCACACGCGAAGCCGAGCACCTTTCGGAATCACGACGCCGACGACAACATTGAAGCCGAAGCGGATACGATCGAATATGACGTCAGGCGCCGGAAAATCGTGTTTCTGGGCAACGCCAGGGTCGATGACGGGGAAAAAGTGCTGCAGGGGGAGCGCATCATTTATGACCTCGAGAAAAAGATAGTTGACGCGACCAAAAGCAAGGGGCGCGTGCGTCTCGAGATCAACCCCTGAGGCGAGGTGGCGATGACGCACGAGTTGACCGCAACCGGGCTGAGCAAGAAATACCGCCGTTGCTATGCAGTACGCTCGGTGTCGCTGAACGTGGGAAGCGGTGAGATCGTCGGCCTGCTCGGCCCCAACGGCGCCGGAAAAACCACGGTGTTTTACATGATCGTCGGGCTGGTTGAGCCCGACGCCGGTCGCGTTTCAATGGATGGCGAGGATATCTCGCAATTGTTCATGCACTCGCGCGCAGAACGCGGAATCGGCTATTTACCTCAGGAGGCGTCAATTTTCCGCAAGCTCAGCGTTGAGGACAACCTGATGGTGGCGCTCGAAGCGAGGCGCGGCCTGAGCCGCGGCGATCGCAGGTCAAAACTCGAGGAGTTGCTAGACGAATTCCAGATCAGGCAGGTGCGCTCGAGTTACGGCCTTGCCCTGTCGGGCGGTGAAAGGCGGCGGGTCGAGATCGCGCGCGCGTTTGCGATCGAACCGGCGTTCATTCTGCTCGACGAGCCTTTTGCCGGCGTCGATCCGATCTCGGTCGCCGAGATACAGAAATTGATGAGGCAGTTGCGCGGCTACGGCATCGGCCTGCTGATCACCGACCACAGTGTACGCGAGACGTTGAGCATCTGTGATCGCGCTTATATCGTCAACGAAGGCGAAGTCATCGCCGCAGGAGATGCGCAGGAAGTGATTGGCGACGAACGGGTGAGGCAGGTGTACCTCGGGCGGGACTTCCGTATCTGAAGGGTGTATCCGCTGCGCCTACAGACCGGCGCGCAACAGCGTGTGCATATTGAGCACGCCGGCGAGTTGGCCGTGCTCGTCGAACACCGGCATTGAATTGATCTTTTTCGACTCCATCAGGGTCAGGGCTTCAACTGCAAGGTCACGGACCTTGATCGAGTGAAAGTCTCTGGTCATCATCGCCTCGATCGGCGTTGTGTGCACGTCGGCGCGTTTATCCATCGCGCGGCGCAGGTCGCCGTCGGTGAAGATGCCGACGACCCGGCCGTCGCCGTCGGTCACCAGCGTCATGCCTAGGCCCTTGGCCGACATTTCGCATAATGCATCCACCAACAGCGTTCCGGGGAAGACCGCGGGGATGCCGTCGCCCGTGTGCATCAGGTTTTCGACACGCAGGATCAGGCGGCGCCCGAGTTGGCCGCCGGGGTGCGCGCGCGCAAAATCGTCGGGGGTGAAGCCTTTTGCATGCAGCAGCGAGATTGCCAGCGCGTCGCCCATTGCCAGCGCGGCGGTGGTGCTCGCTGTCGGCGCGAGCCCCAGCGGGCAGGCCTCCTGCTCGATGCCGATGTCGAGGCACACGGTCGCCGCTTTCCCGAGCGTTGAGTCCGGATCGCCGGTGAGCGCGATGATCGGGGTTTTCAATCCCCTCAGCGGCGCGAGCAGCGTGTTGATCTCGTCGGTTTCCCCCGAATTGGAGATCAGTACCGCGACGTCGCCGTGGCACAGCATCCCCAGGTCGCCGTGGCCCGCTTCAGCCGGGTGGATATAGAAAGCGGGGCTGCCGGTGCTCGCCAGCGTCGAGGCGATCTTGTTCGCAATATGCCCTGATTTGCCGATGCCCATCAGCACGATGCGCCCCTCGCAGTCGTGCAGGCACTGGCAGGCCCGGAAGAACCGTTCGTCGATGCGCGGTTTCAGTGCTGCGACCGCGAGTGCCTCGGTGTCGAGCACAGCGAGTGCGAGTTCCTTGATCTTGTCGTGTTCAAGTGTCATGGCCGTTGAGGTGACCTTTGTGTCTTGTTGAAGGTGCCGTCCCGCCGGTGTTCCTGTGGAGCGGCGATGGGATTTTACCCGCTTATTTTAAGGGAATTATATACAATAGTCCCTAAAGGACTTGTGTATCCGTTTGACGCTTCACAGGCCGGCTAACGCCGCCACCTCCACGTCCAACTGCCTCATTCCCGAAGGCCAGGATATTCAGTGCGGCATTCATATCTGCATGATCCCGATGACCGCATTCGGTGCAGTGAAAACTGCGTCCCGCGCGGCTCTTCTTGTTTCTGTATGACCACAGACATTACATGTCTGACTGGTATAGGCCGGTGGCACCTTCACTACCGACGCCTTATACGACAGGCATTGCTCCATCTTATACCAGTCCTCGCCAGTATCTCGCGGTTCAGGCTGGCTTTTGCTTTAACATTCTTGCCGGGTTCGGCCTCTGTACCCTTCGCGCTCGCCGTCATCCCCTGCGTGTTCAGGTCTTCCATGTAAACCACATCATACTTGCGCGCTATCTCTCGTGAGACCTGATGACACCAATTAGTGCGCGTCTGCGCAATCTGCGCCGACGTCTGTTGCGTCCACTTGCGCGCGCGTGGATAACGACCTGATGCTCTGCGCTTTTCCTTCCTGCTCCCACCATCACGCCTTGCCATCATCCGTTGATAACGACGCTTCCTTGCTTTCAACAAAGAGGTATCCGGCGCGTGATAGATCGTCCCGTCGGACAACGCTACTTGGCCGACGTTACGGTCTATACCGACCTCTTTAGGCACGTGCGGCCAAATCGCTTCCTGTTCCGTCTCATACACCAAATACGCATACCAGTCGCCGTGCTTGTTCTTGATGGTGCCGCTGACGGCCTTTGCGTCGGGATACGGGTTATGGCTGATGGGCCTCACCTGCCCGATTTTCGCCACATGCAGCCAGTCACCAATTCAGTCTAAATGCGCTGGCGACCAACGGGATACTGGCTGTTGCAGTGTAGCGCCCCTTGAACTTCGGCAGGCCGCCCTGCCCCTTCCAAAGCCCCTTGTAATTCGTCTCTATCGGCTTAAGCGACGCCCCGACTATGGCGTATGAGTATTCATTCAACCACGAATACGCTTTGCGTAAGTTTGTAAAACGCTTATACAGCGAATATGCCCGCGGATCACACTTGCCATAGAACACATACTCATCTCTCAACACGCCCACGAGGTGGTTCCACACAAACCGGCAAGCGTCAGCGGTTCCCCATAACTTGCTCGCCTTCGCGCGCGTCGTCGGGTGCAAGCGGTAGCGAATTGTTCTATGCGTTTTCATCGGGGACTATTGTATATAATTCCCTGTTTTAACCGGGGTGTCTGGCAGGTTGCCTGACGGGGTTGTTTTTGATGCTCGATTGCAATGCCGCCCCGACGCCGGCGCGGGTCGGCATTTGTCACGGCAGGGGCCGGAGCGATGTCGTGCCGAGCATCGTATCCCGGACAGTGCCCGGTCAGTTGATCGCCGCGCGATAAAGTGTCAGTTGATAAGCGACGAAGCACAGCAGCAGCAGCAGACCTTTGCCGCGTCCGAGTGAAAAGCGCGGCGGCATCAGGAACAGAAGCCACAACAACGCGGTCAGGCCGATCACCGTCAGGTAGTCGCGCGACAGCACTTCGGGCGGCATCCGCGCCGGGTGGATCAACACCGGCAGGCCGATCACGGCCAGGCTGTTGAACATGTTGGAACCGAGGATGTTGCCGAGCGCGATCGCGTGCTGCTTGCGGTAGGCGCTGACCAGTGCCGCCGCGAGTTCGGGCAAGCTGGTGCCGAGCGCGATCACGGTCAGGCCGATGATGAGTTCGGATATGCCGAAGATCTGCGCGACGTGCGTCGCCGCGTACACCGCCATGTAGGAGGCGGCCAGCAGCACCGCGGTGAAAACGGTGAGCCGGATCCCGGCGTGCTTTTGCCTGGCGGCGATCTGCGACATGTCATCGTCGGTTTGCGCGGCGTCATTTTTGGTTTTGATCAGCAGGTAGATTGCGGCGGCGAGTGCCGCGAGAAGTAATATGCCGTCGCTGCGTCCGAAGTGGTGACCGTTGAGCAGCAACAGGCCCGGCAGCGCCGTCGCCGCCGTGACGATCATGAATTTCCGGTAGATGGTCGCGTGCGTCGCCATGACGCCGGAGACCATGGCGGTTGCGCCGAGAACCAGCGCGATGTTTGCGATGTTGGAACCGAGCGCGTTGCCGACGGCGATCTGCAACGAGTCCCGCAGCGCCGCGACTGACGAGATGACCAACTCGGGTGCGGACGTGCCGAAGCCGATCACGACGGCGCCGATGATCAACGGCGGGACGCGACAGCGGTTTGCTATTGCCACCGCGCTCAGCAGCATCCGGTCCGCCGCCCAGAAGATCAGGGCCAGCGACAAGATGAGAGTGGAAAGGTAAAACGCCATATTATTCGCGTTATCATAAGGTGCGGTTGGTTGACATACAATTTTCAACGCGGCCGTACCTTGCGCCGCGTTCGCGTTATCCGCATAATTTGCGCGGAAGGCGGCGGGTTTCCGGCGGAACGGCTGATCCACGGCACGGATGTAGGGCGCTGCCGGTCAAATAAATCATACAAGGGCAAGCAATATGATAAAGCGCATGGAGAAATTATCAGGTGCACTGGTTTTTGCCGTTGTGTTGCCCGTGTGCGTCGCGCAGGCTGACGACGCGGTTGCCGCACGATCGGCGATGCAGCAGGTTACCGAGCAATTGCTGGCGCGCCTGCATACCGAACTGAAAACGTATCTCGAAGACGAGAAGCGCCTGTATGCGATGCTCGAAGAGGTCGTGTTGCCGACGGTGGATATGCCTCTTCTCAGTCGCCTGGTGCTGGGAAACCACTGGAAGACGGCCAGCGAATTCCAAAAGCGGCACTTCGTTGAAAAATTTCAAACGATGTTGATCCGGAGTTACGGGAAAACGTTGCTTCTGTTGCCCGACATACGGATTGAATATGAGCCGCTCGCGCCCGACGAGCCGAGCAAGAAATATCAGGTCGTCCGCACGAAGGTGATAGCCAGTGATAACCGAGCGCCTTTGAGCATCAGTTACTCGCTGATCAACCGCGAAGGGTGGAAAGTGTTTGACATCATTATTGACGGTTCGAGCATCGCCAGGCAGTTCCGCAACGGGTTTGATCAGGAGATCCGTGAAACCGGTTTCGACGCGCTGGTCGCACGCCTGAGCCAGTTTGACTACTGATGAACCATCCGGTCTGGGTCTGATACCGATCTCTCCCGCAATACCCCCGGCTGATTGATGGAGAAGTTGTACATCAGGGGCAAGCAGAGCCTCAACGGGGAAGTGCGCATCTCCGGCGCAAAGAACGCCGTGCTCCCGATCCTTGCTGCGACTCTGCTGACCGATCAGCGGATGATCATCAATAACATTCCCCATCTGCACGACGTCACGACGACGATAGAACTTTTGAGGCAGATGGGAGTTTCAATTCTGCTCAATGAAAACATGAGCATTGAGGTCGAAGCCGACTCGATAGAAAGACTGTTTGCGCCGTACGACGTGGTCAAGACCATGCGCGCTTCAATTCTCGTGCTCGGGCCGATGCTCGCCCGCCACGGCAGTGCTGAAGTGTCGCTGCCGGGCGGTTGCGCGATCGGGTCGCGTCCGGTGAACATGCATCTCGACGGGCTGCGTGCGATGGGGGCGGATATAGAGATCGCCGACGGCTACATCAGGGCGCGCACCAACGGACGCCTCAGGGGCGCCGAGATCGTGCTTGACAGCGTGACCGTCACCGGCACCGAAAACCTGCTGATGGCGGCGGCGCTGGCGCAGGGAACCACCACCGTGGAGAACGCGGCGCGCGAGCCGGAAGTCGTCGATCTCGCTAATTGCCTGAACAAGATGGGGGCGCGGATCGAGGGGCAGGGCACTTCGGTGATCAGGATACACGGGTGCCCCGAGCTCAACGGATGCTCTTTCGACGTGTTGCCCGACCGCATCGAGACCGCGACGTTTCTGACCGCGGGCGCGATGACCGGTGGTCACGTCAAAGTCAAGAAGACGCGCGCCGATCTGATCGACTCGGTACTGGTCAAACTCGAGGAGAGCGGAGCGCACATCAACGTCGATGGCGACAGCATTGAATTGCAGATGAACGGGCGCCGGCCCAGGTGTACGGATATCATGACTGCGCCGTATCCCGCGTTCCCGACCGACATGCAGGCTCAATTCACCAGCTTGAACGCAATCGGCGAGGGAACGAGCATCATCACCGAGACGATTTTTGAAAACCGCTTCATGCACGTTTTGGAGATGCAGCGCATGGGCGCTGACATCAACGTGCGGGGTAACTGCGTGATAGTCAAAGGCAGGGAGCGCCTCAAAGGCGCTTCGGTGATGGCGACCGATCTGCGCGCTTCGGCTTCGCTGGTGCTCGCCGGCCTGGTCGCGGACGGCGAGACGGTGGTGGACCGGATTTACCACATAGACCGCGGCTACGAATGCATCGAGGAGAAACTGTCGCAACTCGGCGCTGATATTCAGCGTATGTCAGCCTGACGGATTCGGTGAACATCGTTCGGCAGGCCGAAATTCCGGACGACCGCAACGATAACCTGCTTTTTTGAGGCGTCATCGCCGTCGATTCGCTACAATCGCCTTTCAGCATTAATCAGTCGATGGACAGACCGGTCAAAATTGCCCTCTCGAAGGGGCGCGTGATGGAGGAGGCGATGCCGTTGCTCGCGCAGGCCGGGCTTGCGCCCGCGGAGTCGTTGCGGGACAACCGCAAATTGATACTCGAAAGTGAGCACCCCGGCGTCAAAATCGTTATCATTCGCGGTGCCGACGTGCCGACGTACGTTGAATACGGCGCGGCCGAGCTGGGTATCGTTGGCAAGGACGTTTTGATGGAGTATGACGGCGACGGCGTTTACGAGTATCTTGATCTCGGCATTGCGTGTTGCCGGATGATGGTTGCGAAGCGCGAGGGCGCCGACTTGCCGGCGACGCGGCGTGTGCGCGTTGCGACCAAATATGCAAACAGTGCGCGCAGCTATTTTGCGGCGCAGGGTCGGCAGGTCGAGGTGATCAAGTTGTACGGTTCCATGGAACTCGCTCCGCTGGTCGGTTTATCCGACTTGATCGTGGATCTGGTTGACACCGGCGGTACGTTGAGGGTGAACGGCCTGACGGCGCATGAGGAAATTACAAAGATCAGCGCGAGGCTGATCGTGAACAAAGCGTCGATGAAGATGAAGAACCGGACCTTGACGCAGGTGATGGACTTGTTCAGGCGGGACGTCAATGCTGGCACCGCTGCGTAGGGGGTTGCCGCGGCGGCGCGGGGGAGAAAAATGAAATACCAAACTGATGACCTGAGGATCACTGAAACCCGCGAGGTGATAGCGCCCGCGGAGTTGATCGCGGAACTGCCGCTGACCGAGCGTGCCGCAGAGTGCGTGTATTTTTCGCGGCAGGCGACGCGGGACGTTCTGCACGGGCGCGACCCGAGGCTGGTCGTGGTGGTCGGGCCGTGCTCGATCCACGACGTGGACGCCGCACTCGATTACGCTGGGATGCTGCGTAGTTGTGCCGACCGTCTAAAGGACAGCCTGCACATCGTCATGCGCGTGTATTTTGAAAAGCCGCGTACGACGGTCGGGTGGAAAGGCCTGATCAACGATCCGGATCTCGACGATAGTTTTGACATCGGCAAGGGGTTGCGGCTTGCACGCGGCCTGCTGCTGAAATTGAACGAGATGGGCTTGCCGGCGGGCACCGAGTACCTCGACCCGATCAGTCCGCAGTACGTTTCCGACCTGATCGGTTGGGGCGCGATCGGCGCGCGCACCACTGAAAGTCAGGTTCACAGGGAACTCGCTTCGGGGTTGTCGTGCCCGGTCGGTTTCAAGAACGGCACCGACGGCAATTTGAAGATCGCGGTGGATGCGATCGGCTCGGCGTCGCGGCCGCACCACTTCCTGTCGGTCACGAAGGCGGGACATTCCGCAATCTTCTCGACCGCGGGTAACGAGGACTGCCACGTCATCCTGCGTGGCGGCAGGCAGACCAATTACGACGCCGCAAGCGTCGAGGCGGCGGCGCAGGCGCTGGTGGACGCGGGGCAGACGCCCAGGGTGATGATCGACTGTAGCCACGCGAACAGCCGCAAGCAGCACGACCGCCAGCGGGAGGTCGCGCAAACGATCGCCGGGCAGGTGGGTGTCGGCGAGAAGCGCATCATCGGTGTGATGGTCGAGAGCAACCTGGTTGCGGGCCGTCAGGATCTGGTGCCCGGCAGGACGCTTGTTTATGGGCAGAGCATCACCGACGCCTGCATCGGGTGGGAGGACACCGTGCCGTTGCTTGAATCACTCGCCGACGCCGTCGAGCGCGGGCGCGGCGAACGCGTGAGTGATCGGCGGGCGCGAGCCGCTCAGGTGTGACGCAGGCGTGATACGGGCATGATGCAGATCCGTCGGCTCGATACTTCAGGTTCTGATTTCGAGCCGGAACTTCAAAAGATAATTGATGCCGCCGCCACTCCCGACGAGGCGGTTGCGGCGCGCGTGCGTGAGATCATCACGCGTGTCGGCGAGCAGGGCGACGCCGCCGTACTTGCCTGCACGCGCGAGTTTGACGGCGTCGCAGTCGATTCGATGACGCAATTGAGAGTGTCGGAAGCGCGTTTGCGAGAAGCGTCGGAAACGGTGCCCGTGGCCGCGCTCGACGCACTGAAGCGTGCTGCCGAAAGGATCCGCCGCTACGCCGAAAAGCAGGCGCTTGAAGACTGGCAATTGCGCGAAGATAGTGGCACGACGCTCGGGCAGCGGGTGACGCCGCTCGATTCGGTGGGCCTGTACGTGCCGGGCGGCAAGGCTGCTTATCCATCGGCGGTGCTGATGGCGGCGATTCCCGCTACGGTCGCCGGCGTGCCCCGCGTGGCGATGGCAACGCCGGCACCGGGCGGCGAAGTCAATCTCCTGCTGCTGGCCGCTGCCGACCTGTGCGGCGTGCGCGAAATCTGGCTGATCGGCGGCGCGCAGGCGGTTGCCGCGTTGGCGTTGGGAACGCAGACCATCGCGGCGGTGAGCAAGATCGTCGGACCGGGCAATGCCTACGTTGCCGAAGCCAAGCGTCAGGTGAACGGGCTGGTCGGCATTGATCTGCCGGCGGGGCCTTCGGAGATCCTGATCATCTGTGATGGAACGACTGACCCCGAGTGGATCGCCGCCGACCTGCTTTCCCAGGCCGAACACGACGAGCAGGCACGGGCAGTGTTGTTGTGTCCCGACGACAGCTTCATCTCCGTCGTCATGCAGGCGATGGAGCGCCTGCTTCAAAAAGCCCCGCGCGCGGCGATCATCGGGTGCTCGCTTGCTTCGCAGGGACTGCTGGTGCGCGTGCGCAACCTCGACGAAGCGGTTGCCGTCGCCAACCGCATTGCGCCGGAGCATCTCGAACTGTCGGTCGCTGACCCTGAACGGCTGTTGCCGGCGATCACCAATGCCGGCGCCATCTTCGTCGGCAAGTATTCGCCGGAAGTGATCGGTGATTATTGCGCGGGGCCTAACCACATTCTGCCGACCGGCGGTGCGGCGCGGTTTGCGTCGCCGCTGGGCGTGTACGATTTTCAAAAGCGTAGCAGCCTCATACATTGCTCCGCCGAAGGCGCGGCGGAACTGGGCGCTCTGGCGGCGACTCTGGCCGAGGCCGAAGGCCTGTTTGCTCACGCCGACTCGGCGCGTCGGCGCGTCGATGCCAAAGACCGCGCGTGAGGATTTTCGCGATGCCGGAATGGAGTTGTCATGGCTGAACTGACGCAACTGATCGACTATCTGGATCGTTATCTGGAAGTGCGCCGTTTCCGTGACCATTGCCCGAACGGCCTGCAAGTTGAGGGGCGCGCGCAAGTCGGATCGCTGGTGACCGGCGTCACCGCGTGTCTCGAACTGGTTGAGGCGGCGATCTCTGAGGACGCCGACGCGGTGCTGGTGCATCACGGCTATTTCTGGAAGGGAGAGCCGGCGCCGCTGACCGGAATGAAAGCGCGACGCCTGCGCCGCCTGCTCGAGACCGGCACGAGTCTGCTCGCTTATCATCTGCCGCTCGACGCGCATCCCGAAGTCGGCAACAACGCCTGCATTGCGCGTGAACTGGGCTTGCATACTGAAGGCGCGCTCGACGACGATCAATCGGCGTCGCTTGCGATGTTCGGCCGCACCGCCGAGCCGGTGGCGGCATCGTCGTTTGTACGCACGATCGCGCAGGCACTCGGGCGCGAGCCTTTATGGATCGCCGGCGGCGCCGACACGATGCACACCGTCGGCTGGTGCACCGGCGCCGCACAGGACTATATCCACTACGCGGTCGCCAAGGGCCTCGATGCGTTTGTCAGCGGTGAAGTGTCCGAGCGCACGACGCATATCGCGCGTGAGGAGGGCATCCATTACTTCGCCGCCGGGCATCACGCCACCGAACGCTACGGGGTGCAGGCGCTTGGGGCGCATCTCGCCGGGAAATTTTCGCTGAAGCACCGGTTTATTGAGGTTGAAAATCCGGTGTAGGGTGAAAAATAGTTTGTAAAGCACCCGCTTGTATTTTGAAAACCAGACTTGACAATCTTGCCGCACGAGTTAATCAGGCTGTTGCTGCATATTGGGCAACGCGAACAAGGCAGGAAGAAGATCAGAGATCTTCCGGTGAGCAAGATCAAGGAGCTCGTGGCGCCGTTACGGGCGGGGCATAAATGGACGGTTTTATCAGTCTATTGACTGAATTTATATTTGAGGCGGGCATAGGCGAAGATTGCGTCTTTGATAAAAAGCGGATGTTGAATTTGCCGGGGTTTTTCAGGCCGACAAAAGAATGGGACTTATTGGTTATTCTCGATGGGCAACTTATTATTGCTTTGGAAGCAAAATCGCAGGCGGGGCCCTCGTTTGGAAACAATTTTAACAATCGCACTGAGGAGGCTATGGGGAGCGCGTTGGACTTGTGGACGGCTTTTCGAGAAGGGGTGTTTAATAGCACGTAATAGCACGGTAGAACCATGGCTCGGATATTTGTTTCATCTTGAAGATTGCCCTGAGTCCAGAAGTTCTGTAAGGGTAAACGAATTTCATTACGAAGTGTTTAAGGAATTCAAAGAGGCTTCGTATGCCAAACGCTATGAATTGTTTTGCCGCAAGTTGGTTCTTGAAAGACACTATTCCGCCGCAGCGCTTCTCCTCTCTCAAAGAGGGACAGGAAAGCAAGGGGGGTATAAAGAGCCTGCCGCTGATCTTGGTTTTGAATTTTTCATAAGGTCTATGATTTCCAAGTTGCTGGCGTATAATGGATAGTTATTATGCGGGCGGAAGAGACACCAAGTCCGGATTTCACCACACATCGCCTGATACAAGGTGATGCACGCAGCTTCCCTTATATTGAAGATGAAACGGTTCACTTGATAATAACGTCTCCTCCTTACTGGAACCTGAAGAGTTACAATGAAAGCCCGGGTCAGCTGGGGCATATTTCCGAATACGAAGCTTTTCTTTCTGAGGTCAGCTAGGTTTGGAGTGAAAGTTTCCGAGTTTTGGTGCCGGGCGGTCGCCTGATCGTGGTTGTTGGCGACGTGTGTTTGTCAAGAAAAGCGTATGGCAGACATGTCGTTGCGCCGTTGCACGCTGATATTTGCGTTCAATGCCGGAGGCTTGGGTTTGACAATTTGAACCCGATCATTTGGCATAAAATTTCGAATGCCAAATTCGAGGCCAACTAGGGAACGAAATTTTTGGGCAAGCCTTATGAGCCTAATGCCGTCGTTAAAAATGATATAGAATTTATTCTGATGCAGAGAAAGCCCGGAGGATACAGAAAGCCCACTGAAGAACAGCGTTCCGCCAGCAAGATCGACAAACGCGATTTTAACGAGTGGTTCAGGCAGATCTGGACGCTGACCGGGGTATCGACAAAAAATCATCCCGCTCCATTCCCTTCGGAACTTGCCTATCGTTTGGTTCGGATGTTTTCATTTGTCGGGGATGTCGTGCTTGATCCGTTTAACGGTTCCGGAACAACAATGTTGGCCGCGATGAAATGTGGCCGCAACAGTATTGGAATTGAGATTGACCGTGAGTATTGCACGATGGCCGCACGTAAGTTGCAGCAGCAGAATTCGGATATGTTTTGCGATGCAAGGCTGGAGTTCAGGAAACAGATCCGGTCTTCCGAGAATGGCATCTTTCTTCAGGAAGAGCGCTTTGAGTGCGGAGATAAGGAAAAGCTTCCCCGGAAGTCTGCTCCGGTTGGTGAGTTGCACACAGCCGCTTGAATAGAGGGTTGATCTGAGACGCATATTTCATATACGGGGGTGATTATCTATGGCGACTATGGAAGAGCGAGATTGGTTCGCATAGAATATTCTTAAGCCGGTTAGTGAAGCGGCGAAGGAGTTGCCGGACAATAAATTGATTGGGTTTCTGGCAATGGAGGGAGGTTGCTACAAAAGAGGAAAGGGTCTTATGGTTGTCGAGTCGTTCCTTGAACAACTGGGACGTGAATGCCTTGAGGAGCATTGAACCTGGTGAGCTTGATAATTCTGGATCGCGTAAAAAGTATGTCTCGGAAGTCCATAAAAGTGTCACGAAAATGGATCC
Organism: Candidatus Oxydemutatoraceae bacterium; assembly: GCA_965223735.1. Taxonomy (GTDB): domain Bacteria; phylum Pseudomonadota; class Gammaproteobacteria; order Poriferisulfidales; family Oxydemutatoraceae; genus CAYFZO01. The sequence continues at coordinate 70,649 of OZ245010.1, forward strand.
GGAAAAGAATCTGGAAAAGGACCCGATGAGTTGGGTGACGGAGAAATGAGGTGCTTATAACACTAAAGCGTCAGCTTTCTGGAGAGTTATTCGAAAGGTGGTCGGGGGATTGGAAATAGCAAAGGTCGATGATGCCAATAAAGATGGCTGGTCGTCTTATCTCGTATGGTCGAACCTCTACAAACTTTCTCCGTATGAAGGTGGCAATCCCAGTGATAAGCTTCGCGGTATTCAAGATCGGGATGATGGTTGTAAAGACCTGTTACGGCTTGAGCTCGAGACCTACTGCCCTCGTCGGCTACTGTTGCTTACCGGTATGAATTGGGCTAAGCCGTTTCTGCAGGAGTTAGACGCTGTTGGCAAGGCGAAAAATGGGGAGTGCGTTGAATACATTGGCTCTCTGGCAAACGATAAGTGCTAAACTCGTATTGTCGTCGTTTGTCATCCAGGGAGCAAAAAGCAGGATCCTTGGACACGTGAAGTGCTAGATTTCCTAAATTAAAAAGGGCATGACCCGAGAAACCGGACAAGTCTTCCCCGGCACACCCTATCTCCTTCGTAAAGCAAACGGCAAAAACACTGCACATCTTTGAGTATGTTGTTTCAAGATAACTACCGGGAGGAATTCGAAAAACGGATACGACAGGATCAGGTTGATGCAGCGTGATCATTTCTTCTCCCCGGCTCCGACGGCATCACCCGTATGTGAAAGGGCGGTGATTCATCCGGTTCATCGCCATGATTCCATCCGTCGTCGCCCTCTCCCGAAGAAAAAGGAGACACTACCACTTTTGGGCTAACACGCCGGCGCATTTCACTTGACGAAAAAACGCAGTTCGGACATACTGGCTGAATTGGGTAGCCGATGCCGCATTACCGCCCATGATCAGGGGTTTCAGCCGGCCGGTCGTGGCGCCGGTGGAGTGAGTCGGCTTGGGGTTCGGGGGGGCAATCCGAGCGCGCACCGGGGTTTATGGACTTATGCAAAACGACGATTCTGACAAGCCTGCGGATCTGACGCGCCGCCGTTTTCTGACGACGGGCGCGAGCGCGGTCGGCGGTATCGGCACCGCGGTGGCGGCTTGGCCGTTCGTCGCCTCAATGAACCCCAGCGCCCACGCCAGGGCGGTCGGTGCGCCGGTGACGGTTGATCTTGGCAAACTCAAGCAGGGTGAGATGTTGCGTGAGAAGTGGCGCGGCAAGCCGATCTGGATTGTGCGCCGAACGCAGGGAATGATCGACAGTCTGAAAGCGGGCACCGGGAAATTGCGTGACCCGGGATCGATACAGCCGCAACAGCCCGATTACGCAAAGAACGAACATCGCTCGATCAAACCCGAGTACTTGGTGCTGGTCGGTATCTGCACTCATCTCGGTTGTTCGCCGACGTTCCGCCCCGACCAGGCCCCCGACGATCTGGGTTCGGCGTGGCGCGGCGGTTTTTTCTGTGCGTGCCACGGTTCGCGATTTGATCTCGCCGGGCGGGTTTATAAAAACGTGCCGGCACCCAAAAACCTCGAGGTGCCGCCGTACCGTTACACCGAAGACGATCGCATTGTGATTGGAGAATCCGGCGAAGAGACGGCCTGATGGATAAAACGACACAGGTTGCGGCGCAGTCTGCGGCGCAGTCTGCGGCGCAGTCCGGCGGGTTGATCGGCTGGATAGACGCCCGCTTTCCGCTGACCAAGCTTTTCCGGGAACATCTGGCCGAGTATTACGCCCCGAAGAACTTTAACTTCTGGTATTTCTTCGGCTCCCTCGCGTTGCTGATGCTGGTGTTGCAGATCGTCACCGGCATTTTTCTGACCATGCACTACAAACCGGACGCGCTGAAAGCTTTCGCGTCGGTCGAGTACATCATGCGCGACGTTGATTGGGGCTGGTTGATCCGTTATATGCACTCGACCGGCGCTTCGGCCTTTTTCATCGTCATTTATCTGCACATGTTCAGGGCCCTGCTCTACGGTTCCTACAAGAAGCCGCGCGAGTTGCTGTGGATCATCGGGATGTTTTTGTACCTCGCGCTGATGGCGGAGGCATTCATGGGGTACCTGTTGCCGTGGGGGCAGATGTCGTACTGGGGGGCACAGGTGATCGTCAACCTGTTCGGGGCGATCCCGTATATCGGTCCGGATCTGGCGCTGTGGATCCGCGGCGACTACGTTATTTCAGACGCGACTTTGAACCGCTTCTTTGCCTTTCACGTGATCGCGGTGCCGCTTGTGCTGGTCGCGCTCGCGTTCATTCACATTGTGGCGTTGCACGAAGTCGGTTCAAACAACCCCGACGGCATCGAGATCAAGGACAACAAAAATAAAAAGGGCATCCCCCAGGACGGCATTCCGTTTCACCCGTATTACACGGTGAAGGATATTGTCGGCACGGTAGTTTTTCTGTTGCTGTTCTTGGGGGTCATCTTTTATCTGCCCGAGATGGGGGGCTATTTTCTGGAGGCCGCCAATTTCGTGCCGGCCAATCCGCTGTTGACGCCGGAGCACATTGCGCCGCTTTGGTACTTCACGCCGTTTTATACAATCCTGCGCGCAATTCCCGATCCCTGGTACGGCGTGCTCGCGATGGGCACGGCGATCGTGATCTTGTTTTTCCTGCCGTGGATCGACAGGAACCTGGTCAAGTCGGTGCGTTACCGCAGCCCTCTGCATAAACTGAACCTGTTGATCTTTGCGGGCGTGTTCATCGTGCTCGGTATTCTCGGGGCGATGCCGGTGCGCCCGTTGCTCGCCGAGATGGCGGTGCGTTTCAGCGAGCTGTACTTCCTGTTTTTCTTCGTTCTGTGGTTTATGAGCCGCGAGCGCAGCAACGCGATGTGCTACGGCGCGTTTGCGTTCTTTATCGGGCTGTTTACGCTGTACGATTTTCTGCGCATATCCCCGGACATCTCGTCTCTGGTGACGTGGGGGTGGCTGATTCCCGCGGTTTATCTGGTGATTTTCTTTTTATTGCCGGTGTTTACGGTGTTGGCCGAGGACCGGCGGGTTCCGGAAAAGATTGCATGAATTCCGAAGCGAAATATGCGGCGTTGCTGTTGTGTTTGGCGGTTTCGGGTTCGGTTTTTGCCGCCGGCACGGGTTATCCGATTGAGCCGGTGGACATTTCCCTGTCAAACCGTGCCGCGTTGCAGCGCGGCGCCAAGTACTTTGTGAATTATTGTCTCAGTTGTCACAGCGCGGGTTACAGCCGCTACAACCGCGTCGGCGAGGATCTGGGGCTGTCGGAAGACCAGGTCAGGGAAAACCTGATCTTCACCCGGCAGAAGATCGGGGAACTGATGACCGTGACCTTCCAGGAGGAGAATGCCCTGCAATGGTTCGGTTCAATACCGCCCGACCTGACTTTGATCGCGCGCGCGCGGGGGCCGGATTGGCTTTACACCTACCTCAAATCCTTTTATCTTGACGAGACGCGCCCGACGGGCGTGAACAACGCGCTGTTCAACAATGTCTCGATGCCGCACGTGCTGTGGGAGCTTCAGGGTTGGCAGAGGCCGGTGTACAAGACGGTGGGCTCCGCCGACGGTTTCGGAAGGCAGGTCATAGAGCGCATGGAACTGGTCGAGCTGGGGCTGATGTCGGAGCAGGAGTACGACCGGGTGGTGCGCGATCTGGTGACCTTCATGGCTTACCTGGCTGAGCCGATTGCCCTGAAACGCAAAACCATGGGTATCTGGGTGCTGTTGTTTTTGATCGTGTTGCTCGGTGTCTCTTACGCCCTGAAGCGTGAGTACTGGAAGGACATACACTGAAAGCGCGGAGTTTCAACTGGTCATGGAAAGGAGAGACGCCCAGGGGCTGGAAGAACATTCCCCGATGATCCTGTTCTCGGGCGCAACCTGCCTGGACAGCCATCGCGTACGTTTCGTGCTCGCGGAAAAGGATGTTTCGTTCAACCTGTTCCCCGTTTCCAATGTCAGAAATCCGCCGGAAGACCTGATCGCGCTCAACCCTCAGGGTAAGGTGCCGACGCTCGCCGACCGCAACCTGGTGCTTTACGGGGCGCGTATCATCAACGAGTATCTCGATGAGCGGTTTCCGCATCCGCCGCTGATGCCGGTTGAGCCCATGCCCCGCGCGCGCCTGCGGCTTGCGCTGCAACATATAGAAGAGCAATGGTATGTGCTTCTCAAGCGCATACTGGGTGGAAGCCAGAGCACCGCCGACAGGGCGCGCAAGGAGCTCAGGGAGAGCATCCTCTCCCATATCGACATGTTCAATATGAAGCGCTTTTTCATCAGCAACGAGTTCAGTCTGGTAGATTGCGCGGTGGCGCCGCTGCTGTGGCGCCTTTCGATCGCCGGCATAGAATTGCCGCCGAAGCAGACGCGCGCGATCTCCCGCTATCGCGAGTTGGTTTTTTCCCGCGCCGGGTTTATCCGCAGTCTCACCAGCGAGGAGCGTCAGATGCACCTCGGTTGACCGGGGCGCGCCTGAATTGATCACCCGGGATTTCCGGGAACGCTTTTATCCGGGTTCAGGATGCCGTGCGGGTCAAACACCCGCATGACGGCGCGCGTGAGTTCGAGCGTATGCCGGGGAATTTCCCGCGCGACGTAGTCGCGTTTCGTCAGGCCGATGCCGTGTTCGCCAGACAGGGTGCCGCCGAGGGCGAGCGTTTCGTCGAACACCTCCGACAGACAGCGTTCGGAGGCTTGTTTCTGCGCCGTGTCGTGCGGGTCGTAGAGTATGTTGACGTGCAGATTGCCGTTGCCGGCGTGGCCGAAGCTCGCGATGGTCAGCCGGTGGCGTGCGCCGATCCCGTCGAGTTTCCGAATAAAAGCCGCCAGTTGTGACACCGGCACGACAACGTCCTCGTTGATTTTGCCCGCCGCGATATTCCTCAGCGCCGGCGACAGGGCTTTGCGTGCTTTCCATAATGCGTCGGCTTCGCGTTCGTCGGCGGCGGCGTCAAAGGAAAGCAGGCCGTCATTGCGCGCCGCCCGTTCGAGCGCCTGCACGGTCCCGCCGAGTGCATTCGGTTCGCCGTCAGCTTCAATGATCAGCAGTGCGCGGGTTGCGGGATCGAGGCCGGCGTCGGCGTGCTCGTTCACCAGGCGCACGCTGATCGCGTCCATCAACTCGAGCGCACAGGGAACCGCCGGTTGCCCCATGATCGCGGCCACCGCGTCGGCGGCGTCTTCGACCGAGCGGTAACAGGCACGCATGGTTTTCTTGCACGCGGGCAGCGGCGTCAGTTTGAGCGTCGCTTCGGTTATCAGGGCCAGTGTTCCCTCGGAACCGATCAGCAGGCGCGTCAGGTCGAGGCCGACAACGCCTTTGGTGGTTTGCACGCCGGTTACGATGGTCTGTCCGTCGCCGGTGACGGCTTTCAGCCCCAGGGTGTTTTCCCTCGCGGTGCCGTATTTGACGGCTCTTGGCCCCGCCGCGTTGCACGCGAGGTTGCCTCCGAGCGTCGAGTAGTCGGCGCTGCCCGGATCGGGAGGCCAGAAGAAGCCGCAGGGCCTGCACGAGTCCTGTATCGCGCGGTTGGTCGCACCGGCCCGGGAGCGCAGCGTGCGGTTGGCGGCGTCGAGTTCGAGGATGTCGGTCATGTGCTCAAATGAGATCACGACGCCGCCGCGTATCGGCACCGCAGCGCCGGTGGTGCCGGTGCCGCGCCCGCGCGCGGTCACGGGCACGCGGTGATCACGGCACGTGCAGACCGCCGCGACAACCTGTTCGTGATCGCGCGCAAAGATCACGGCTTCGGGCGCCGCGTGCAGGCGGCTGTTGTCGTAACCGTAGGGCCAGCAGTCGGCCGGTTGCGTCAGGATCTCGGCATCCGTGGATTTTCGGAGGTGGCTGATGAAGCCTTGGTCGAGCACGAAGCGGTCCGGGTCAGTCCGGCAGCCGGTCTATCAGGTCGCACAGGCAGTGCAGGATCAGCAGGTGCACTTCCTGTATGCGCGCGGTCGAGTCTGCGGGCACCCGGATCTCGACGTCGTTCTGATCGAGCAGCTTCGCCAGGGCGCCGCCGTCTTTGCCGGTCAGTGCGACGATCCGCATCGTCTGAGCGTGCGCCTGTTTGGCTGCCTCGTTGACGTTGGCCGAGTTGCCGCTGGTGCTGATCGCGAGCAACACGTCGCCGGCGCGTCCCAGTGCCTCGACCTGGCGTGAGAAGACGCGCTCGTAGCAGGTGTCGTTGGCGATGGAGGTGAGCGCCGAAGTGTCGGTGCTCAACGCGACGGCCGCGAGTCCGCGCCGGTCGGTCTCAAAGCGGTTGACCATTTCTGATGAGAAGTGCTGTGCGTCCGCGGCGGAGCCTCCGTTGCCGCAGCTCAGTACCTTGCAGCCGGACTTGATCTGCGCGGCGAGCAGTTCGCCTGCCCGCGCGATCGGCTCCGCGAGCCGGTCGTTCGCCAGGCGCTTGGTTTCGATGCTGCTTTCAAACAGTTCGTGTACGCGGTTCACCGGATCCATGGGGGGCGTTTCCTGAAAGGCCGAACGCTCAATTGTAGCACCACGTTTTTCACCATTCGGCTTCGAATGCGTTCTTCATCCACGTCGGCGATTCGGACAGGGCGCCGTCGAAAGTCACAACGTCAAACCGCACCGGGCCGTCGTGGCGATGTATGCGCAGGAATTCGTGCGCGGTGTGGATGATCCTGGTTTGCTTATCGCGGCTGATGCCTTCGGCGGCGTTGCCATAGGCGCTGTTGCTCCGGTAGCGGACTTCAACAAAGACCAGTGTGTCGCCGTCGCGCATGACCAGGTCTATCTCGCCGAAGCGCGTACGGTAGTTGCTGGCGATCGCGTGGAGTCTGTTCTTTGTTAGGAAAGACTGCGCGCGTTGCTCGGCAGCCCGTCCGCGTTCGATATTGCGGGGTTCCATCCCGGTTTACAGCACCTCGAGCGGCACCGGTTTGCCCCGCGAGAACTGTGCCCACAGGAGTTTCCGGAACAGCCGCCGGCCGGCCCCGATGGATATTTCCCCGGTCTGTCCGTCGAGAGCGAAGCGCGCGACTTCCATGTGCCTGAACCGCTTGACCAGGCGCTGGGCGTCGCTGCCGAGCGCAAACAGGCGTGTGTACTCGTCGGCCTTCTCGCCGGTGAATGTTTCGCGCCGGATGATGGCGGGAATATCGCAATAGATCAGCCCGTCGAGATCGCGCCCCCTTTTGAACGTGCCCGGGTTATAGACGTGGGAGGTCGCGTAGGTCGGCAATTTGTTCACGTAGTGAAACTTCATCTGCGGGAAAATCATCACCGAACGGCGATGGTCGGCGAACAGCATTGCGGCGCTGATATCATCCCGGATATGCGGTTTGAACCGCGGCTTTTTGCCCAGCGCGACCGAAACGAGGCGGTGGCGTTCGCGGCTACGGTCGAGTTGAAACAGCGACTCGATGACGGCTGTATAATCGACGAAACTCGGGTCGTAGCGGCTGAGTGCCTGAATCTTGCCGCCGAGCGAAGTGTATTCGCTTTCAAACGCGCGGTAAAGCCGTTCGCCCCAATCGTCGGCGGGCGCCAGAACCGCGATGAATTCGTGTCCGTCGCTCCAGATCTTGTGTGCCGCCTGCACCGCCTCGTTTTCAGGCAGCAGGCCGAACTGGAACAGGTTGCTTTTGCCCGTGCGGGCGTCGGTGGTCGTGTAATTCAGGCTGATGGTCGGCACGCTGATGCTGTTGTTTGCCAGCAGTGCGTCAATTTCGGGTTTCAGCAAAGGGCCGATCACCAGGTCAGCGTTGCCGTCCGCGACCGCCTTTGCATAAATGCTCGCGATGTCGGCTGACTGATCGGTATTGTGAACGGTGACGGTGAAGTTCGGCGTTGTGGCGCGCTCGTATGATTCAAAAAAGCCGTTTTTTATCGCCTTGCCGGCTTTTGCATAACTACCTGTCAGCGGCAACAGCAGCGCGACCTCTTTCGGGCGGTAGTCAAGGTATTGCCAGCGCGCGCGCATGTCTTCGATGATGGAATCCGGCAGCGGCCAGCGGCGGTTTCTTCTCTGCCACTTGGCGTAGCTTTGTTCGAGTTCGTCGCGGTTGATTTCCAGCGGCGTCGCCAGCGCCACAAGTTCCAGCCACGGGCGCACCTTGGCGTCGGGTTTGGCCAGCAGCGCCTCTTTGACCTGCCACGGGTCGAGATACAGCAACGCGCGCCACAGCGCGGTGATGTTCGCCGGGCGCTGTTCCTTGTCGAACAGTTTGTGCAGTTCAAGGTGTAGTTCTATACCGCGTACGAACTCGTCGCTCAGCATCAGCGCGTCCGACGACAATTCTAGCGCGGCTATTCTGGTCGGTTTATCGCCCTGTTTTACGAGTTCCTCAGGCAGCGCCCGGAGAATTCTTTCGGGCTGATCGGTCTGTCGGTAGAACCGGGCTTCTGCAACGCGCTTTTTGAGCAGCAGGGCATCGTCGATTTCCTGCTCCGATATTTGCAGGAGATAGCGGTAGGCGTTCAAGGGGTGGCTCGTGTCGAGCAGGATGTTCGCCGCGCGCACCTGCATACTCTGGCGGTAGGGGGGCGGCAGCTTGGGGGCGACCTTCCACAGATGCCTTGCCGCCGCGACCGCATTGTCTTCGAGCAGCATTGTGTCGGCCTTTTTGTAGGCGCTTTCCATGCGCGCGCGCTGCAGCAGGTCGATCGGGTCAAACAGTTTGCCGCTGCAACCGACTGCGAGCAGCGACAACAGAATCACCGTCAGGGCGTTTTTCAGCGGCACGGGTAAGCGCATCGGGGTATAAAGTATAAAATGCAGTACGCGGGTAACAAGCCGTCAATTATATCCCATGACCGTGACTTCTCAGGGCAGATTATTCGTTGTCGCAACGCCTATAGGCAATCTCGACGACCTCGGCGCACGCGCGCTTGAGGTGCTGCGTGATGCCGACGTCGTGTTGTGCGAGGACACGCGCGTCAGCAGGCGGCTGTTTGACCGTCACGGCATCGCCGCCCGTACTCTCAGTCTGCACGAGCACAACGAGAAGCGCCGGCGCGGGGAATGTCTGCGAAAACTGCGGGAGGGTTATACGGTCGCCCTGATCAGCGACGCGGGAACGCCGGCGATCAGTGATCCGGGGCGGTGGCTGGTCGCGGCCGTGCACGAAGCCGGCATTGAAGTGATCTCGGTGCCCGGGCCGAACGCCGCGGTTGCGGCCCTGGCCGGCGCCGGCATCGACGCCGACCGGTTCATCTTTGAAGGTTTTTTGCCGTCGCGCCGCAACGTGCGGCGTACCCGTCTGGAAGAGTTGAAAGGCGAGTCGCACACCATGGTGTTTTATGAAGCGCCGCATCGCATCACGGCGATGCTGGAAGACCTTGCGTCGGTTTTTGGAGTGCGGCGTCGCGCCTGTCTTTGCAAGGAGTTGACCAAAGCGCACGAGCGATTCGTATGCGATTCCTTGGGTGGCGTGCGGGAGTGGCTTGAAGGCGACGCAAAACGGCGCAAGGGGGAGTTCGTCGTGGTGGTCGCGGGGGCGCCGCAGGAGGAACGTCGGGACGAGTTGACAGTCGCTCCGCTGGATTTGCTTGCGGTGCTGACCGGGCATCTGCCGGCGCGCACCGCGGCGGGGATCGTCGCGGAACTGGGCGGCGGCAGGCGCAATCAGCTGTATCGGGCGGCGATGAAGAAGACCGGCAAGCGTTGAGCGCGCCGGTGTCGAAGCCCCGCCGTCAGCGCCACTTGATCGAACAGCCGACGCTGGGGTTTTGCCGCGTCGGCGCCTCGCCGGTTGCAGCAACGGTTTTCATCGCTTCAAACAGTTCTCTGGGCGCATCGGGCCTGCTTTCCATGCCGCTGTCGTCGAGACGTCCGCGGTATCGCAACGCCAGATTCTTGTCGTAGCCGAAAAAGTCGGGTGTGCAGACGGCGCCATAGGCTTTCGCCGTCTCCTGGGTTTCATCAAACAGGTACGGGAAAGGGTAATTGAACTGTTCGGCCGTCTTTTTCATGTTCTCGAAAGAGTCTTCGGGGTAGTCGGAGGGGTCGTTGGACATGACGGCGACGCAGCGGATGCCATACCCGTCGAGGTCGGTTGTGTCGCGGATGATCTTGTGCCGCACCGCCTTGACGTAGGGACAGTGATTGCAGATGAACATCACCAGCGTGCCTTTTTCGCCCCGGCAGTCGGCGAGCGTGTAGTTGCGCCCGTCCGTCGCGGGCAATCTGAAATCGGGCGCCAGTTGTCCGATCTGAATGTCAGGAGTCAGGGTTTTCGACATGGCGTTATCATAATATATAATTTGTGTTTGATGGTTTGCTCTGGCTCAGTCGGTCTCCGGCTGCGGTTCCTGCGTTTTCAGTAATATACGGATGAAGGACACTTTTGTATTTACTTCCGAATCGGTTTCGGAGGGACACCCGGATAAGGTCTGTGATCAGATATCCGACGCCGTTCTGGACGCGATCATCGCCGAAGACCGGGACGCGCGCGTCGCCTGCGAGACCTTGATCAAGGACAACACGGTGGTGCTGGGTGGCGAGATCACTTCGCGCACGCACGTTGATTACGACGACCTCGTCAGGTGCACTTTGCGCGGGATCGGTTATACCGATGCCGCGCTTGGGTGTTGCGCCGATACCTGCAAGATCGAAAACCTGCTGGGCAGGCAGTCGCGCGACATCGCGCAGGGGGTTGATCGCGGCGAGCGCGGCGAGCAGGGCGCGGGCGATCAGGGGCTGATGTTCGGTTATGCGACGGATGAGACCGACCACCTGATGCCCGCGCCGATAGATTACGCGCATCGCTTGGTCAGGAAGCAGGCCGAGCTCAGAAAGCGCGGCGAGATCGCCTGGTTGCGCCCCGACGCGAAAAGCCAGCTCACTTTGCGTTATGAGGATGGTCGCCCGGCGATGATCAACACGGTCGTGCTTTCGACTCAGCACGACGCGGGGGTGAAGCCCGCGGAGATTGAAGCCGCGGTCGTGGAGATGATCATCAAGCCGGTGCTGCCGCTCGAGTGGTTTACGTCCAAGACGAAGTGCCTGGTCAATCCGACCGGCGCGTTTGAGATCGGCGGGCCTGCCGGCGACTGCGGTCTCACCGGGCGCAAGATCATCGTTGACACTTATGGCGGCATGGCGCGTCACGGCGGCGGCGCTTTTTCGGGTAAAGACCCGTCAAAAGTCGATCGTTCGGCGGCCTACGCCGCGCGCTATATTGCGAAAAACGTCGTCGCGGCGGGGCTCGCTTCAAAGTGCGAGATCCAGTTGTCGTACGCCATCGGCGTCCCCGAACCGACTTCAGTCAACGTCGAGACTTTTGGTACCGGTCGCGGCGGGGTGTCCGACGAGCGTATCGGCGAATGTGTTCGTCGGCATTTTGATCTGAGGCCATGGGGTATTATCGAGATGCTCGACCTGCTCAGGCCGATCTATTTTGACACCGCCGTTTACGGACACTTCGGCCGCGACGGATTTCCATGGGAACTATGTGATAGAGTGGACGCTTTAACGGCGGAGCTCAGGTAATGGGTCGGCCGGCATCCAGATTGCACGAAGATTACAAAGTGGCCGATATCGGGCTTGCCGACTGGGGGCGCAGGGAAATCGCGATCGCCGAAACTGAAATGCCGGGCCTGATGGCCCTGCGCGAGCGGTATCGGAGCGAGAAGCCGCTCGAGGGGGCGCGCATCGCCGGCTGTCTGCACATGACGGTGCAGACCGCGGTGCTGATCGAAACCCTGCTGGCGCTTGGCGCCGAGGTGCGCTGGTCGTCGTGCAACATTTTTTCAACGCAGGATCACGCGGCGGCGGCGATGGCCGCGTGCGGTGTTCCGGTATTTGCATGGAAGGGCGAGAGCGAGAGCGAATACTGGTGGTGCATCGACCGGACGATCCACGGCGAAGACGGATGGTGCCCGAATATGCTCCTCGACGACGGCGGCGACCTGACCAAGGTGATGCACGACAGTTACCCGGAACTGCTCGCGCAGGTCAAGGGCGTGTCTGAGGAAACCACGACCGGCGTACAGCGTCTGAACGAGATGTTCCGCAGGGGCGAACTCGAGACTGTCGCCTTTAACGTCAACGACTCGGTGACGAAATCCAAATTTGACAATATTTACGGATGCCGCGAATCGCTGCTCGACGGCATCAAACGCGCGACCGACGTGATGATTGCAGGCAAGACCGCGGTCGTTTGCGGCTACGGTGGCGTTGGGAAAGGGTGCACCCAGTCGCTGCGCGGTCAGGGTTGCATCGTGTGGGTTACGGAAATAGATCCGATCTGTGCGCTACAAGCGGCGATGGAGGGATACCGCGTTGTAACGATGGGGTATGCCGCCGACAAAGCCGACATTTTTGTCACCGCGACCGGCAACTTGCACGTGATCACGCGCGCTCACATGGAGCGCATGAAGGATCAGGCGATCGTCTGCAATATCGGTCATTTTGACAACGAGATAGACGTCGCGAGCCTCGACGATTGCGACAGGGAGAACATCAAGCCGCAAGTGGATCACATTATTTTTCCGCACGGCAGGCGCATTATTCTGCTCGCCGAAGGCAGGCTGGTAAATCTCGGTTGCGCGACCGGGCATCCGAGTTTCGTCATGTCAAACTCCTTCACCAATCAGGTGCTGGCTCAGATCGAGTTGTGGAGGAATAACGGAAAATATCAGGTCGGGGTGTATGTATTGCCGAAGCATCTCGACGAGGAAGTCGCGCGTTTGCATCTTGACAAGGTGGGTGCGCAGTTGACTGAGTTGACCGAAGAGCAGGCGCGTTACATCGGGGTTGAAGCCGGGGGGCCGTACAAGCCGGAAGAGTATCGTTATTGAGTCGCCGTGTCGGGACGCGGGCCGGAGGCGCTGGCGGATGGCGCAGGGAATGAAACCGTGATCAGCGGTTACATGGCGTCGCCGGCAAAGTCGGGGGCATCGGCGGTTGGTGCAGGTGAATGAAGGAGCCGCGTATCCATTGCGATTGTTCCCTGGCCGCGGGTGAGTGGGTTGACCTGTGCGACGAGCGCCATCATTATCTGGCCAACGTTCTCAGGCTTGCGGTCAACAGCCCGGTCAGGTTGTTCAACGGCGACGCCGAGTTCTTGTGCCGGGTTCTGTCGGTCGGGCGCCATGTCAGCCGCATCGTGTGTGAGCGGGCAGTCACGCCGTTGCCGGTGTCGCGTTTACAGGCGACGCTTTACGTTTCTCTGGCGAAAGGGCGGAGCATGGATCTCACGATGCAGAAAGCGACGGAACTCGGGGTCATGTCAGTGCAGCCGGTGCTCGCGGCGCGTTCGGTCAGGATGAGCGAGTCGTGGAAATACAAACTGCAACATTGGCGGGGCATCGCCCGCAGCGCCTGCGAGCAGTGCGGCCGCGCCGATCTGCCGCAGATCGGCGAGCCGGTGCTGCTCGAACGGATTGAAGTGCCGCGAGGCGTCGTCGCGTTCGTGCTCGATCCGGACAGCGGGCACAGTCTGGCGACGGCGGCCCGTGCCGTGCCGGATGCGCGCGTCGCGGCGCTGATCGGGCCCGAAGGCGGCCTGACCGATGAAGAGGTCGGCGTCGCCCGCGACAAGGGGTTCCTGCCGGTGTCTCTGGGGCCGCGCCTGCTGCGGGTTGAAACCGCCGTCACCGCCGCACTCAGTGTGTTGCAGACTTTTCTCGGCGACTTCCTCGACGAAGATTCGTGATGACGAAGATGTCCGTCCGGACGGACAGATGATCCATTCGCATGGTTCACGGCGACGGTGGTGAAGGCGCCGCCGTATGATGCGGAACAGAGAAGTCATGCCTGCGGGCATACGGCAGGAGACAGCCGCGGGGCGCAAAGCGGCCTTTGCCGTGTCCGATGCGGTGATCGGGACAATGCGGAGATGGATGCGGCGCGGAATATCTCGGCCTTCAGGAATGAGATTGCCGCGGGTGGCGGCGGCGACACCGGGGCCGGCGCAACGTGAAATACGTGTGCGTCTCCTCTGTGGGGGATCAGGCATATAGCGCCTGCCGCCATATAGCGGGTCCCGTTTCAGGGGCCCGGATAATGTGAAGCGACGTAGTTCTCCACCAGGGCTTTGAAATCGTCGGCGATGGTGTCGCCTTTCAAGGTGACGCTCTTTTCCCCATCGACATACACCGGCGCCACCGGCCGCTCGCCAGAACCCGGCAGGCTGATGCCGATGTTGGCGTGCCGGCTTTCTCCGGGGCCGTTGACAACGCACCCCATGACCGCCACCGTCATGTTTTCCACGCCGGGATGGCGTTGCTTCCAGTCGCCCATTCGCGCGTCCAGATAAACTTGGATTTCTTTGGCGAGTTCCCTGAAGTATGAGCTGTCGGTGCGCCCGCAACCCGGGCAGGCGACGATGTCGGGAGCGAAACTGCGCAGCCCGAGGCTTTGCAGTATTTCCTGTGCGACCAGCACTTCTTCGGTGCGGTCGGCGCCCGGTTCCGGCGTCAGTGAAATGCGGATCGTGTCGCCGATGCCTTCGGCGAGCAGGATCGCCAGCGCCGAAGTCGAAGACACCGTGCCTTTGCGTCCCATGCCGGCCTCGGTCAGGCCGAGGTGCAGGGGGTAGTCGCATTCGGCTGCGAGTCGGCGATAGACCTGCACCAATTCCCCGACGTCGCTGAGTTTGCACGACACGACGATGCGGTCGTGCGCGAGGCCGACTTCTTCGGCGCGTGCCGCGCTGGTCAACGCTGATTCAACAAGCACTTCGCGCGTGATCTCCGTCAGCGGTCTGGGTTTTGCGCGTGTGGCGTTTCTGTCGAGCCGGTCGGCGAGCAGATCCTGGTCAAGGCTGCCCCAGTTGACGCCGATGCGTACCGGTCTGTCGAGACGGCACGCGCACTCGACCATGCGCGTGAATTGAGGATCGCGCAGCGCGCCTCTGCCGATGTTGCCCGGGTTGATGCGCAGTTTGGAGAGCGCTTTGCCGCATTCGGGATAACGTTCGAGCAATGTGTAGCCGTTGAAATGAAAATCGCCGATCAGTGGTACCGAGATCCCCAGCACGGCAAGACGTTCGGCGACTGCCGGCACCGCCTGTGCCGCTGCCCCGTCGTTGACGGTGATACGGACGATTTCCGATCCCGCGCGCGCGAGCGCCGCGACCTGGGCGGTCACCTCGGTAATCTTGAAGGTTGCAACGTCGGCCATGGATTGCACGACGACCGGAGAATTACTTCCGATTGTGATATTGCCGACCTTGACGGCGGTCGAAACGCGTCGGGATCTCAGAAACGCCCTGTCGTCGGGTGAGGTCATAACGGATGACGGAAATAATATACTTGGGGAATTATATACTTAAGCCTGCAAGGGCTTCTGTACCTGCATGACGCCACCCTATACGGGACACAAGAGGCAAATGTCGTGCCGGCATTGACAGGGTGTCGAGTCGCGGCTTGATTTGGCCTTTTGGCGTCAGGCGTGTCGGTAGTCAACCGCGCCGATCGTGCGCATACCGGGACAAGTCATGCAGCACGTTCAAGCCCCCGGTGCAGTAGGTCTGGCGTCGGTCGTGCACGGTGGAGCGGCTGACCTTGAATGCGTCAAGGGTGGCCCTGGAGTACAATCGGGGCCATGTTTGTCCCGGAATGTCAGGGTTTCGAGTTTCTGTTGGGCATTGGTTCGTATGGTCTTGTCTCCCATTTGGCAGATAAAGAGGCGACTTTACAGAAACCTTTGGGGTGGAAGCCGATGTGCCGGTCCCCCGTATAACGGTTTCCTTTTTAATCAGGCCGGGGGCCGTATGTTTTTGGCCTCATACATGGATTTCAACGATGGCGGAGCGACATGTTATTGAGTGCCGCACCACAGGGCGGGGATTTTACGATCTGACCACCCGGGTGCAGGCGCATGTCCCGGAAAATGCGGACGGGATATGTAACCTGTTTATTCACCATACCAGCGCTTCGCTGGTAATCACTGAAAACGCTGATCCCGAAGTGCATCGTGATCTCGAGCGCCTGATCTCCCGGGTCGCGCCCGACGGGGATCCCCTGTTCCGTCACGTTGCCGAGGGGGCTGACGACATGCCCGCGCACGCGCGCTCGGTATTGACGCAGAGCTCTTTGTCCGTGCCGTTCTGGGACGGGCGTCTGCTGCTGGGGACCTGGCAGGGGGTGTATCTTTGGGAGCATCGGACGTCGCCACATTCACGACGGGTGACGATCAGCATATTGGCGTGAACCGCCTGTAAATAATGATCTTGACCGGTGGGTCAATAACCTTGGAGGCACATTATGTCGGAATATGAACTTTCCGATCGGATCAAATCAATGGAACGCAATCTGCAAAGAATGAGGCTGGCGATCATCGTCATCGCGGCTTTTTTCGTGTATGAGGCGATCGGGCCGCTGCCTTTCGGCAGGGATCGGGTCGAAGTCAAGGAAACGGTGAAAGTCAGGGAGCTACTGGTGGTTGACGAGCGCGGCGAGACGATCGCCTATCTGGGCGCCGATGACGATGGTGCGGGACTGATCCTCGACGACGACGCGGGCAACCGCCTTGACGCGAGGTCCGCCGTGATCAGGCTGATGGCGCCGGGCGTTGACCGGCGCGTCGAGCGGTTGCGGATAGACGGGGAAGGCGTTGAAGTGCATGGCGGCGCCGGTCGTACAACCGGCGGGTCTCCGCACCGGGCGTTTTTGGATAAGATACTTGACTGATCCTCGTCGTTGTTTTCAATCTGCCCGTTGCTGACTTGCCGCGGGACTTTGAGGCATCTGCTGCTGGATTGATCTCCGCGTCGTCTGCAACCGGCTGCGGGTGTTTCCGCATCATTGATCGCGGGGTGCCGGCTTGTAGGTTTTCCAGACTTCTTCCTGCCCCGGACCGTCGGGGAGGGTGTTTGCGATGGAGGTGAATCCGGGCTTGAGGTCCACCGGATAGGGGTGGTAGTAAAGAATGTCTATGTATTTTTTGTGCATAAAGTGATCCGTCGGCAACAACAGCCGCCGGCGTGCCGCCTCGACCAGCCTGTGTGCGCCCTCGGGCGTGATCGCGTAGCAGTGTGTGCCCAGCAGGTAGCGCCAGGGGTGGTGGGTTTCCCGCCCTCTGGGCGGGTTGGCCGCGTCGATCAGCGATTCACCTTGAAAGAGGGGCTTTCCGAGCATGATGACGTGCCTGAATTTCAGCGTCGGGATCGGGGCGCGGAACACGGCGTCGTGTTCCAGCGCGATGATGGGTTCTCCCAGTTCAATGCAGCGCAACCATAGTTTGAAGTGCGACGCGAAGCATCCCATCGCGGGAGCAGGCTGATTCGTGGAGACTTGCGAGTTCCACGTCAAGCCGTGGCGGGTGAAGAAATCTTGTGACTTGAATTGGTCTATTGCCGGCATGATCTCGAGTCGGCCGTTTTCTCCGTATCGCTTTGCGGATTCGATGCAGCGTTCGGCGGCCTCTACGGACAATGGCAGATTGACCAGCGTGATCAGGAATTTTTTGTGCGGCTTGACCGGCGCGGCCGCCCGCAGGCGAAAATGCGCCTCGGCATTTCTGGCTCTCAGCCACAAAAGCTTTGCAAAATGTTCAGCGAATTCGCCTATCCGGGACTTGAATTCATGCCATATCTTTTCTTCGTTGCCGGGCGCGCCGAGCAGGTTGCCGGGCGCGGTCAACTTGCGGTGCCACTGTTGTCCCCTACTGGTCCGCAACAACAGCCTGAAAAGAAACCGCCCGAAAAATCCGGGTGTAATGGGGGGAGGCATGGGCTAACCTGGTTTCGTGCCGTACTTCGCCCAGACCTCTTCCGAGGTCGGATCCCCGGGGTGATGTGTGACGTGCGTCGAGAAATCGCAACTGAAATCCACCAGGTAGGGGTGATAGTAAAGAATATCCAGATGGTGCTTGTTGATGAACAAATCCGCCGCCGTTATCAGTTTCCGGCGCGCCGCGTCCACAAGGAACTCCGCTCCCCGCGGCGTGATCGCATAACAATGCGCGCCGGCGAGCATGTTCATCGGGTAGAAGATTTCGCGGGGTTTGGGGCTTCTGACCGCTTCCAGCTTGTAAGCGCCCAGATTGTGGGCGGGTTTCGACAGCAGTATGACGTGCTTGAACCTCAGCGGAGGGATCGGAGACCGGAATATGGCGTCGTGCTCGAGTACGATGATCGGCTCTCCGAGTTCCACACAGCGCTGCCACAGCTTGTAATGCGAGGCAAAGCACCCCATTTCCGGCGGGATGTCGTCGCTGAGCGTTATGTGGTGCCAGCTGAGCCCGTGTTGCGTCAAAAAGTCCGGCGCCCGGAATTTGTCCACCGCGGGCATGATCTCAAGGCCGTGATGTTCTCCGTACCGCTTTGCCGACTCGATGCAGCGTTCGGCTACCTGTACGGACTGCGGTAATTCGGTCAACGTGATGACGAATTTTTTGGTCGGCCTGACCGGGGTGACGGTTTGCAACCGGGTGCGCACGCCGAGGGTTCTGGTTTCCACCCAGAAATTGTTTCTATACCGCCGCGTCAGCGGTCTCAACCACACGCCGGGCGTTTCCCTTAATTGCTGCTTGAAGTGATTCCACAGTTTTTCTTCGGTCGGGGGCGCACCGAGCAGCCTGCCGGGGGCGTGCAGCTTGTCGTACCACCTTCGTATCTTGGGAATCCACAAAAAACGGCGAAACAGCGAATGCGGGGCGAGTGTCGGCATCGGGTGGGTCCGGCGGCGGGGAGAAAGTATCTCCGATCAGCGGTTCGACCAATATTCTCGACTCACGATCCGGCGCTCCGAGTTGGCGCCCCGGGCAGGATTCGAACCTGCAACCTTCCCCTTAGGAGGGGGACGCGCTATCCAATTGTGCCACCGGGGCTGAAATTCCAAGTATATCACGCAGTTTGCGGTTTCCCGGCTCGCTTGTCGGGCGACAACCGCCGTTCATCCGATTATGGCGCCCGCATGTTTCAGTGAGTGAGACGCTTGCGTGCGCGCTCGGATCTGAAGTGTGGTACCGAGGGTGGGACTCGAACCCACACGGGTGTTACCCCACCGGATTTTGAGTCCGGCGCGTCTTCCGGTTCCGCCACCTCGGCAGGGAACCGGGGCATTGTAAACCATCAATCGACGGAGCAGAAATGCGAACCCTGTTGCAAAGAGTTTTGGAATGTGCCGATCGTTCGGGTTTGTCCGACATCCATTTGCACAGTGGATGCCCGATCTATCTGCGCGTGAATGGAGAGATGGGCTTGTTGTCAGAAGAACTTGTGACCGCGGACGAGGTATGGGCGTTTGCCGAGCACTGTATGACGCCCGAGCTGAAGCAGCGCTGGCTGGATGAGAAGTCGCTCGACTTCAGCGTCGAGTGCGGCGAGTCCAGGTACCGTGCCAATTTTTATTTTGAGTCAAAACGGCCGGCGGCGGTGTTGCGCAAAACCGAGAACGCCGCCCCCACGCTGAAGGAAATCGGAATGCCCCCATCGGTCGGCGAGGCGCTCACCGCGACGCACGGGCTGGTCCTGCTGACCGGCGCGACCGGTTCGGGCAAATCAACTTCGCTGGCGGCGATGGTCAATCATATCCTGGACACGCGCGCGGTACACGTGCTGACGATTGAAGATCCGGTCGAGTTTCGTTTTCGCTCGCGGCGTTCGTTGATTTCCCAAAGGGAGGTGGGCGTTGACGCGCTCTGCTTTGTATCGGCGCTGCGTGCGGCGTTCAGGGAAGACCCCAACGTGATCCTGATCGGGGAGATGCGCGACTTTGAGACAGTTTCACTCGCGCTGAGCGCCGCCGAAACCGGTCATCTGGTGCTTGCGACTTTACATACCGCGAGTTGCACCGGGGCGGTCAGCCGGATCGTCGATGTGTTTCCGATCGGGTCGCGTGAGCAGGTGCGCGTGCAACTGGCGGACAGCCTGCAAATGGTGGTCAACCAGCGCCTGTTGCGCCGCGCCGACGGCAACGGCCGGGTGGCGGCGTTTGAAGTGCTGCTCGCAAACGACGCGGTTCGCAACCTGATCCGGGAGAACAAGGTCTATCAGTTGCCGGGTGTGATGGATCTCGCCCGCTCTCAGGGCATGGTGCCGATGCACACGGCGCTTGCGTCGTTGCGCGTCGCCGGCGTGATCGCGCATGGGCAAGTCGGCCGTGAACAGGTAGCCGATCAACGTGAGACCTCGCCGTGAAAAAGTTTTCGGAAAATTTTTTCCGCACTGTCGGTGTGTGTTTTGATCCGTTGGGCGTCAGTCTCGCCGTGCGGCGCGGGCGGCGCGTCGATCCACTTGTGCGCCTGGCGTTGGCCGCCGACGCTTCGTCTTCGGCGCGTGCCGACGATTACCGCGACTCATTGTCGGAACTGGTCGTGCAGCAGAAGGTGTCGGGCGCGCGTTGCGTGGCTTCGCTGGCGACAGCGCGTTGTCGTGTTCAATGGGCGTCTTTGACCGGCGCCCGTTTGCGCGACTTGCGCACCGCCGTCGGTCAGTCGGCGTTCTGGCAGGCGCACTTGGGGGTCACGCTCGAAAGCCATTGCGTATGGTGGCGGTTCGTTCGCGACGGCGACGGGCGGCGGATCCATGCATTGCTTGTCGCCGCGGCGCGTGAAGACGTTGATTTTTACGCGGATACGATCCGTGCGGCGGGGCTCGCCGTTGGCGTCATCGGCGTTTCCTGCTTTGATTATTTTGATCAGGAGTTTGCGCCGGATACTTCCCGTGTAACCTTGGTCCTCGATTGCGACGACGCCTGCGTTGTTTCCACCGGCGCTTTCGGTCTGCGCGCGCACGCGGCTGAATTCGACCGTCGCGCTGCGACCGCGCTGGTCTCCGGGGAGCTGTCGTCGCAGGATGCCGTCGTGGATGGTCTGGCGGCTTGCGTGCGGCGCTGTATAGATAACGAGCAGGCGGCGACGCGGTTGCACGCCCATGTGCGGGTGGTCGCCGCCCGCGGTCTGCATGGCGAATGGTTTGAAGTGCTGCGTGCGCGGCTGCCAGGCTTTCCGGTTGAGTTCATCGACGGCTGGGATGCGGCGGGTCTCGCCGCGGCGGACGGCAACCCGCGCGGCGGGTCGCACGATGACTGGTGGCGGTTGCCGCGCGCCGCCGCGTGTCTCATTCGGGACGGACAGCCCGTCGTCCGGTTGCTGCGCCGCACGCCGGCGACGGCGGTGAATCTCGCGCGCGGCCGGGCCGACGGCGCGCGGCGTTATCCGGCGTATGCCCTGGCCGTCGCCGTGTGTCTGTTCGGCGCCGCCCTGGTTTACGCGCATTGGCTGCTGCTCGATCAACGTCGTCTTTTGCAGTCCGACGCGCAACGGCACTTACAGCTTTCGACATTGCGCGACCGGATGCGCGCGGAAGTGGAAGATCTGCGGGACCAGTTGTCGAACCGCATTTCATTTTATTCCGGTATTCAGCGCATTTCATTCGAGCGGAAGCTGATGCCGCGCCTGCTGGCGCTGGTCGAGCACGCGGCGTTTGAAGGCGTGTGGCTGAACACGGTGCATTTCAGGCAGCCGGGGTCTTTGCGGATCACGGGGAAGTCGTTGAGCGACAAACAAATCGCCCACTTTATTCAACGCCTGCGTACGGCGGACGAGATCACCGCTGTGTTCTTGGAAAGCGCGGCGCTGGAAAAGCGGCGGGACAAGACGTCGGATTTCGGGCGGCGGCTGAAGAATTTTGTGATCACCTGTCACGTGCAGGCGCCGGGTGAAGACCGGTGAACGGCGTCGGGCAAGCAGCAGGGCGGTGGTTATCGTCACGCGCGCGCGGCGCCTTTCTGGGCGTGTCCGTGTCGGTGTTGATCGCGCTGTCGGCCTATGCGCTGCTGATCCTGCAACCGCTGAGCGTCGAAAACGAGGCGATGCGCGTGCGCGCCGCCAGCCTTGCGGCGCTGTCCCGGCAGTTGAAAGAACTGGGCGGATTGCTCGCCGCGCTGAAGCACGACGTGGACCGGGAAGCGTCGTCTTATCAGAGCATGCTTCGGGACTTACGCGGCTGGCGCGTTGAGGCGCACACGCACATCAGCCGCATTGCAGCGGACGCGGGCCTTGAAGTGACGGCGATGGAATGGACGGAAGCCGAGTCGGCGACGCCCGCTTTCGAGACGGACAGACACCGGCGCTGGTTGCGCACCGGCGTTTTCATCAGGCTCGTCGGCGGCTGGCAGTCGCATCTCAGTTTTGCGCACGGGTTATCGCGGTGCGACTGTCTGGTGCAGGTGTCGGAGGAGGAGGTGACGGCGTCCGGGCGGGCGGGCCTGATCGAGGCTTCAATGTCCTTGTTTGTTTATCACCCCGGAGGTACGCATGTCTGAGCGGCATGGTTTTTGTTGCGTCGTAATCCTGCTCGCCGTTTGCGCGACCGGCCACGCCGACCCGTTTGGGTCGGTGCCGCCGACGCCGGACAAGGCTGAGGCGGAGGCTCCGGTTGCGGCGCCGGACTATCGCGTGGTCGGCGCTGCGATGCTGGGCGAGCGCGCGATTGCCATCGTCCGGATGGCGGACGGGCGGTTTCACTTGGTCAAGCCGGGGGAGCGCATCGGCGGCGCGACCGTGACCCGGATCACGCTTGATGCAGTTCATCTCGAAACGGCGCACGGCGGCGTGCGCCTGCCGGTCGCCGATTGAGCCGATGCGTTTACGTTCGATCAATGGTATCGCCGCTGCGGCGTCAAGGCTTCCGGTTGCGATCGCGTGGGCCTCGATGACGGCGGCCTGTGCGTTTCCGCTGCATCCGCCGGACGCGATCAAGATCGCAGAGGAGACCGCCAAGGTTGAGCGTGCGCGGGAGATGGCTCATCGCCGTCTGGAGTCAAAACGGCGTCTTGCGGGCGAGTATCAAAAACGCAATCGTCGCGCCTTGAGCGTCTATGAGACGCGCGATGATGAGCTTCCGCCTGCCCGTTCGCGGCGTGCGTATATTCATGCGTCCCAGCCGCCGCACCGTGCCGTTGCCGGGTTTGCGTCCGGCGGCAAAAAGATTGCGGTGCATTTCAGCAAAGTGCCTTTGCGCGTTGCCGTCGGCGCGTTTGCGGCGTTGACGGACGCGAACGTCGTCGTTGCCGAGGAGATTGCCGGTGAGATGGTCACCGTTCGGATCAGGCACGCTCCATGGCGTGATGCGCTCGCGGCGATCGTGCAGACGCAGGGCTGGACGGTGCGCGACGACGGGGGGGTTATCCGTCTCCACGCGCGCCGTGAGGACAGCGGCGGGAGCACTGCGACCGGCGTTACGGTCGCCGGACGCAGCGTCGAACTGCTGCGGTTCTTCCACATTGCGCCTGACGACATGAAGAAGGCGGTCGCGCCGCTGTTCGCTGGCGCCGCCGACAAGCCGGTGATGAGTGTTGACGAGCGTACCGGTTCGTTGATGGTGAAAGGCGTCCCCGGCGACATCGATCTGATCGCGTCGCTGGCTGAAAAACTTGATCAGCCGGTGCAGCAGATCCTGATCGAGACCTTCATCATTGAGGCGGGCAGGGGGCTGGAACGCAGTCTCGGCGCGCGGCTCGGCATCGATCGCTTCGACGCCGGCGGCGTGATCCGTGTCGGTGGCGTGATCGGTGATGCCGGGCGGACGGCTGTGGACCTGCCGGTTGCGGCGCCCGCCGCCGGTCTCGGTTTTTTGTTTGACGGCGACCGGTTGAAGCTGGAGCTGACCGCGCTTGAGAAAGAGGGCAAGACCAGGATCGTCTCCAATCCCCGGATATTCACGCTGAACGGACGCGAGGCGGTGATCTTTCAGGGCGACGAAGTGCCTTATTTCAGCGTGTCCGAAAACGGCACGCAGACCGAATTCAAGGAAGCTGGCGTGCGGCTTGCGGTCACGCCCGCGATCGTCGGCGACGGCAATCTGATACTCGACGTGACGGTCAACAAGGACACGGTGGATACGCGCGTGCAAAACCCGCCGATCACGCGCCGCCAGATCAAGACCAAGTTACTGGTCGCCGACGGCGCGATGGTCATTATCGGCGGGATTTACTTTGACACGCGGGTCAACACCGAGACGCGCGTGCCGGTGCTTGGGCGCCTGCCGGTAATCGGGCGCCTGTTCAAGCGCTCGCAGGACACGCGCGACTTGAAGGAACTGCTGGTGTTTATTGCGCCGAAGATCGTCGGTGCTTCGTCGTGAACGACGGGGCCTTGCAGGTAGCTGCGCGGGGGCGCGTGTCGCTGAGCGGGTTTCCGCTTTCCGCCGCCGGATTTGTCGAGTGCGTGTTGTCGCAGGCGGTGCGCACCGGCGCGAGCGACATTCATATTGAGCGCTGCCGCACCTTCGCGCGGTTGCGTTATCGTCTCGACGGTATGCTGGTTCGCGTTGAAAGCGGCACGTTTTTGTTCGACGAATACTCAGCCGTGGTGACGCGCATCCGGATACTGGCATCGCTGGACATCGCCGAACGGCGGTTGCCTCAGGACGGCAGGTTCTCCTACGCCTGCGAGCACGGGACAGTGGACGTGCGCGTGTCGGTGCTGCAAGCGGTGTCGGGAGAGCGGATCGTACTGCGGATTCTCGGTGCCGGGCCAGGGAGCACTGATTTTGCGGCGCTTGGCATGGCGCGGCGCGAAGTGGCCGCGTGCGAGCAGGCGGTACGTGCAAGCCAGGGCATGGTGCTTGTGACCGGGCCGACGGGCAGCGGCAAAACGACCACCCTGTACACGATCCTGAACCGCATCAACACCGAGGAGATCAACATCCTCGCGGTGGAGGATCCAGTCGAGCGCCGACTCGACGGCGTCGGTCAGGTGCAGGTGTGTGAACAGGTGGGGCTCGGGTTTGCCGACGCATTGCGCGCCTTTCTGCGCCAGGACCCCGAAGTGATCTTGGTCGGGGAAGTCAGGGACCGGGAGACCGCCGACATCGCATTCAAGGCGGCCCTGACCGGTCATCTTGTACTGAGCACTTTGCATACGAAGGACTCTGCGGCGACCGTCGCGAGGCTGATGAACATCGGTCTGTCCTCCCATCTGATCGGCGGTGCGTTGAGCCTGATTGTCGCGCAAAGGCTGGTGCGCGTTATCTGCCCCGGATGCAAGGTTGAAGACGCTGCAGCCGCTGACCTGCTGAAGTCGATGGGATTTGAGGACGACGAACTGGTGCAGGCGCGGTTGTTCCGCGGCGGCGAGTGTGCGGATTGCGCGTGGACCGGATACCGCGGGCGACGCGGCATTTTTGAAGTGCTCAAAGTTGATCAGGCGGTGCGCGACGCGATCCGGCTTGAAGCGCCGGCCGATGAGATCGCGCGGCTGCTCGTTGCGCAGGGCGGAACAAGTCTGGCATACGCCCGTCGCCGACTGTTGCTTACGGGCGCGATCGGTCTCGCCGAGTATCAGCGCATTCTGCTGTAGGCGCTGCTATACTACCAAGAACAGGGGAGCCTAGATCAGCGATGCCATCTTTGAACACCAGCAAGGTTGCCTTGCGGGGTGTGATGCAAGGCCATCCGAGATATGGCAGGGGAGTTTTTCCAGGTGATGGCGGTTCATACGCCGGCTCACATGGTTCTCAGCGCCGCTTCGTCGATCATTCAGCGAAAGAAAGAAGGTGTAAATGCGACGGCTCGCGTCAACGGCGTTGAGTCGGCGTGGGTGATTTTGCAACACGGGTATGACGGCGTTTGTCAACGGATGAGCGCCAAATACTTGCGCCGTTATATGGATGCGTTCTTGTTTTGCCTGAAAGGCGGCGACGCAGAACGTGACGTGGCAGGTCGGACGGGTTCATTATGCGACCGCCTCCGCGGCAGGCGTAGCGTGCGGCCGATGGCGGGGCGATGAGCCGCAAGCGCGCACAAGGGCAGTTCTATACAAGGGGCAACCCGTTTGACCTGCCGCCGTTCCTCAAATGGGCGGATCAAGCCGGATTGCCCGGCAAGTGCGTGCTGGAGCCGTTTGCCGGGGCGAACAATATCATCAGGACTCTTCAAAAAGCAGGAATATGTGATGCCTTCAAATCTTACGATCTGACTCCTGCGGACAGGGAAGTAAAGGCGCGCGATACTATAGCGAGATTTCCCGAAGGCTTTGACGTGTGTGTTACCAATCCGCCGTGGCTGGCCCGCAATTCAGCGACGCGGCGGAGGTTGCCTTTCCCCGGCGTCTGTGCCGACGATTTGTATAAACATTGTTTGGAACTTTGCCTGAACCATTGCGGCTACGTGGCGGCGCTGGTGCCCGCAAGTTATCTTCAAAGCGGATTGTTCCGCGACAGGTTACAGACGTACATCCTGCTGCACGATACGATTTTCAGCGACACTGAAAACCCCGTCTGCCTCTCTTTGTTCGGGAATAAGCCGACCGGGCGGGTGAATATCTACTACGACGGTGATGACATCGGAACGCTTGCGTCTTTACTGAAGAAGCTGCCGACGCCGAAGCGGGACAAGCGGGTGAGGTTTAACGACCCCAAAGGCGGTTTGGGGTTCATTTCATTCGACAACACGAGAGAGCCGTCCATTCGCTTTTGTCACGCGGTTGAGATAAGGGACTATACGATCAAGGTTTCATCGCGCTTCATTACCCGCATCAGCGGAGATTTTGGAGCCTCAACAAGACTGATCGGAAAATTAAACCGCGCGATCAAAACGTTCAGGCACGATACGCAGGATGTCTTCCTGACGCCGTTCAAAGGCATCAGGGATGACGGCCGGTATCGCCGTCGCATGGAGTACATGCTGGCGAGGAGGTTTATCAATGCCGCTTGATTACGAGGGATTGTATAGAGAGGAATACCGGCGCAATGTTCGGGATGTGCGCCGTGCCGTGCGCGATCGCAGGTTGGATGAAAAGATAGATAATTTTTGTGATCTGCACGGTTTCCAGCGGGATGACGTTATCGAGCAGATAAATCATAATAATGTGGTTGCCGCCTGTTTTGCCGTGAATCCCAACAGGCAGAATATTTACGAGAACATTGCGGCGCGTTTTATCAAAGATATAGATGGGGTGAGCGAGTTCGAGATGTTGCCTACCGATCGATTAGTTGTTGTCGATGGTGCGTTGATTAAAAAGAATGATTTGAGAAGAGCAGGCGGGCAGGCCAAGGCAAAAACGGTGGATTTCAAGTGGCAATACGCAGGGTTGGCATTTTACGCTTCGCATAAATACACAAAGGAGACGGGCGGCTCGCAAGATAACCAATATAAGGATTTGCAATTCTTCATTGCGCAATGCAATCCGACAATATTACAGAATACTCACTTCATCGCCATTGCTGACGGCGCATATTATCAGGGCAGGGACGGGCAGGCAGGAGTTTCGAGGATTGACCGGCTCAAGCAGCTGGCATCCGGCGATAAAGTTCATGCCTGCACCATCTGCGATCTTGAGGCTTTGATGCAGGAGATAGCAAGATGAGGCGCGCAAACGGAAATCTGTTTAATGGGGCGGGGGGCGCACTGGCAGATCATCGGGTGAGTCGCGTGGACAACTTTCCTGCATACGGGAAATACTCCTGCATTGTCATTGATCCCCCGTGGAATCAAGGCAAAACCGGCAAACGCGGCGTCCGTCCGGCGCAAGGCGTTTCGTTGGACTACCCCACCATGCGCTTTGAGGAGATCAAGCGTTTACCGGTAGGCGAATGGGCAAAGCGCAACTCCTTCTTATGGCTTTGGGCGACCAACAGTAAAGACAGGGCCTTGAAGCGCCCGATATTAAGCATGGCCTTTGAGTTGATGGAGCACTGGGGGTTCACTTTTCACACAATGATCACTTGGGATAAAAAAACTGGCCCGTGCCCGTTCGGGCCCTATCAGGTAGTAAGTGAGCACGTACTGTTCGGCTGGCGCGGCAAAGCGAAATTCAAGCGTGAGCAGCTGGGTAAAATGAAAACGGTTTTTCAGGAATCTTCCGTGGGGCACAGTATCAAACCGGCGTCTTTCTATGATCATGTTCGGAGTGCTTTTAACGGGCCTAGGCTGGACGTGTTTGCTCGCCGCAAGCATCGGGGGTTTGAAGGTTGGGGAGATGAATATTCAGGATAAGACAGAAGTGCATCAAGAAACCACGCCAAAGAAACGTGCCAACTTGTTGTCCGGTGCAGACTGGCTGAAACGCTCTTTCAGTATTTGGCGTGCCTTCGACAAAAACAGCGAAGAACGCCGGCTGGAACACCCGGCAATGTTTACTTCTAACCTGGTGGACCGTCTTTTGAGCGTTTACACCTGCGGAAACGGCGTACTGTTCGACCCTTTTGCTGGCAGCGGAACGGCGCTTTTATCTGCTCTTGGGCACGGCATGGAGGCAATTGGTTGCGACATCAATCCCGATTACCGCGACCTTTTCGCTTTGCGAACAACCATGTTCGACAATGAACGCTGGCGCTACCATGTGGCCGACGCACGTTGTTTGGATGGTATCGTGTCGCCTGACTCTGTTGACATCTGTATCACGTCCCCTCCATATTGGGACATACTCAATCGCCGACGAAGCGCGGACGGGAAAAAACAAGATCATATTCCGACGTAACGAATGACTTGGGCAACATCGCACGATACGATGAGTTTCTGGAATCTTTAAGCGGGGTTTTTGCCGAAGTTCGTACAGTCTTGAAACCAGATGCCCGTTTATTCTGAATGTAATGGATTTGCGTAAAGGGCCATAGTTTTACCCTCTTCACATGGATGTCACTGAAGCTGCGCGAGAAAGTGGGTTTGAACTTCAAGATATTATTATTTGGGATCGCCAAAGCGAGTACAACAATCTGCGTCCTCTGGGTTATCCGTATAAATTCATTGTGAATAAGGTTCATGAGTACCTGTTGGTGTTCCGATGAAAAACGATCCGCTGTTTTGGGAGTTGGTAGGCTATTTGAGTAACGGGATACGTCGCACCGATATTCATGCAGAAATGCATCCGAAGAAGGAGGCTGAATTCCGCAATGAGTATTTGGGATTGACTGGAGAGCGGCTTTCATGGCCCGGCGATTCTGAACCTTTTTATGTCTGGCCACCTGGCGCCAATAAGTACGGTGTACAACTGCGGGTATATTTTCAGGACAATGGAAATCCAACACCCCAACTGCCTGAAAAAATCCGAGTTGTCTCCGGTCGGGCAAAAGGTAAGTTGCGAATTAATAGCGGCCCCTTTGTTCGCGTTTTATTTGAAGTCGGGTTCTTGTTGGGCAAAAAGGCGGACTATGCCGACACATGGCTTAGGGCACCTCGGAAATTTATCTCAGACTTTGGACGTGGTTTTAACATGCTGTCTCCATTGGAAGAGATGGAAAAACTTGTTCTTGAACATTGTGAGTCGCAAGGCAGCCGCACTGAAAAAGCATCAACGTTGGAGGGGTTATGGCAAAAGCACGGGTACAGAGCACGCGATTTACTGAAGAGTCTTTGTGAAAATAGGCTTCTTGTCAGAAATGAAAGACATAAGTTCGTACACTCTTCGCCAAGTTGATTTGTTGTATAAAGAAATAGAGAACAAAAAACTTCAACAAGCGATAAACGTGGAGGGAGACGCTGATAAGCGGGAGATTTTGGTGGAGGCATGGGTACGCGATCGCGGCTGGGCAAGACTGGCAAAACAAACTTTTGGCACTGATTGCATGATCGATGGATGTGGAAACACTTTCCTCAAACGGGACGGAACCTCTTATAATGAAGTTCACCATATCAAGCCGCTATACGCTGGCGGCGAAGACGGTATTTGGAATTTAGCCGTGCTATGTGCCCATCATCATCGCATGGCGCATTTTGCCGATAACAAGGTTCGTAGAAGGTTGCGACGCGGCCTGCAAAATAAAAACGAAGCATTCTTGGCAGAATTGGAAACTCAGGACGCGCATTAAATCGTTGCGTTCGCCTCGGACACAGTGAACTCAGGGCGATACGGATGGCTTATTTCACCGGTGAGGAACTCATTGATATGTCAGCCCGAAGCAGTAATGTCCTGTTTCTCCAGGGCGCATAAGTTCTAAATCAGAGGACACATAGCGGCATTTTCACTGCCCGCGAGGGTCGGGATGCGCCATGGCACAGGAGATCCGGGCTATGTCGCGCAAGGTGTAACCGGCTGGAGAAATACCAGTTCTGAACCCCCAAGGTGGTTACAGGTGCGGGTGCCGATGACACAGCAGGGGGGATTTGCAGCTCACTTTCTCTCAAAAATGAACTACAAACTATCTTGTCGCTCAAAAGTGAGCCATAAACCAGGCAGCCGCACCTCAGGCGGCCCTTCCTGCACGCCCGAGATGGTGTACATGCTGGTACCCCTGTTTCTGTGGAAACACGGACTCATTCAGGCACCCATGTTCTACATCAGCGCCTACTTCGAAGCCCGACGCGATGCCTACTACGAGCGGTTGCTGTCCGTGTCCCGCGACGACGACTGGACCGGCTGGTGCCGCTTCTTTCTCGAGGCGGTCAAGGCGCAGGCCGAGGAGAACTTGGCCAAGGCCCAAGGCATACTCGACCTGTACGACAAAATGAAGGACAGGATAGCGAAGATGACCCGCTCCCGATATACGATCCACGCTCTGGACTGGATATTCGAGCGGCCGATTTTCAGAAGCACCGATTTTGCGGTTGCCGTGAACATTCCGAAGTCAACGGCAACGCGGATTCTGGACGTGTTGCACAAAGGCGGGATCCTGCGGGTAATCAGACCCGGGAGAGGCCGGCAAGCGGCCATGTTCATGTATCCGGCAATCCTGAACATCGTGGAAGGGAAGGAGGTTTCTGACGCTCCCCAATGATACAGGAGATATTTTGCATGCCGCTTGAACAAATCCGAGCTGTCGCCTGCCGGGTATGCTATGGCGCATGAACAGGAGCGATTTCAGTTTTGAACTGCCTGAAGAATTGATCGCCGCGTATCCCTGCGAACATCGGAGTGCGTCGCGTTTGCTGCAAGTGTCCGCTCGCGGGGAGTTTTCCGACCGCATTTTTCACGAGGTCGCGGAACTGCTGGCTCCGGATGACCTCGTGGTGGTCAACGACAGCCGCGTGATCCGCGCGCGTCTCACCGCGTATAAGGACAGCGGCGGGAAAGTCGAGGTGCTGGTCGAGCGCGTTCTCGACGGCGGCACTGCATTGGTGCAGACGCAGGCGAGCAAGTCGCTGCGCGCGGGTGCTTGTCTCGCCGTCGGCGACGCGCGATTGCGCGTGCTGGAGCGGCGCGAAGATATGTTCGTCGTCGCGGTTGAAAGCGCCGGCGAAAGCCCCGGTGACTACCCCGGCGGGTTCAACGGGTTGCTCGCGCGTTCCGGAGAAGTGCCGTTGCCGCCTTATCTGCGGCGTCGGCCGCAGGTGCTTGACACCGAGCGTTACCAGACGGTCTATGCGGAACATGCCGGTTCCGTCGCGGCGCCCACCGCCGGTTTGCACTTTGACTGGGCACTGCTTGAGCGGCTCGCGGACAGGGGCGTCGAAACGGCGGCGCTGACGCTGCATATCGGCGCCGGCACCTTTCAACCTCTGCGTGCGGAATCGCTCGACGAGCACGTGATGCACGAAGAACGGTTGCACGTCGGCAGGTCGTTGTGCGACGCGGTCTCGGCGTGTCGGTGTCGGGGCGGGCGCATCGTTGCAGTCGGCACCACCGTGGTGCGCGCGTTGGAGACCGCGGCGGCGACGGGTAAAATCCGGCCGTTTGACGGGGTGACCGACCTTTTTATTCATCCCGGTTACCGTTTCCGCGTGTCCGATGTGATGATCACCAACTTTCACTTGCCTGAGACGAGTCTGTTTGTCCTGGTCTGCGCCTTTGCCGGCAGGCAGCGCATGTTCGACGCCTACCGACATGCGATTGAACGGCGTTACCGCTTTTTCAGTTACGGCGACGCGATGTGGCTGGAGCGGCGGTGATGCGGTTCACGCTTGAAGCCGGTGACGGGGACGCACGCGCCGGTGTGCTGGAGTTGCCTCACGGGCGGGTCGAGACGCCGGTGTTCATGCCAGTGGGCACCTGCGCGACGGTCAAGGCAATGACGCCGGCGATGTTGCGCGAAACCGGCGCGCAGATGATTCTCGGCAACGCCTGGCACCTGATGCTGCGTCCGGGCACGGAAGTCATCGAGCGTCACGGCGGGTTACACCGCTTCATGGGATGGGATCGGCCGATCCTGACCGATTCCGGCGGGTTTCAGGTGTTCAGCCTCGTCGGCGCGCGTGAGATCTCCGAGCAGGGCGTGTGCTTCCGCGCGCCGGCGGACGGCGCCGAAGTGTGGCTGGACGCCGAGCGCTCAATCGAGGTTCAGCGACGTCTCGGCGTGGATATCGCGATGGTGTTTGATGAATGTACGCCGTATCCGGCGACCGAGGAGCAGGCGCGCGACTCAATGCTGCGGTCGATGCGCTGGGCGCGGCGCTCAAAGGACGCGCACGACGGAGCGGGTTCGTCGTTGTTCGGCATTGTGCAGGGCGGCGTGTATCCCGATCTGCGCGTGCAGTCGGCTGCAAGCCTGACGGATCTCGGATTTGACGGTTACGCGATCGGCGGGTTGGCGGTCGGCGAAAGCGGATTCGAGCGCAACGCGATGCTGGATGTCACAATCCCGTTGTTGCCGCCCGCCCGCCCGCGCTACCTGATGGGAGTCGGACGTCCGCGCGATATCGTCGCCGCGGTTGAACGCGGCACGGATATGTTCGACTGTGTGATTCCGACGCGCAACGCCCGCACCGGTTTTCTCTATACACGCAAAGGCCTGCTGCGCATCAGGAACGCCGAGTACCGCGACGACGAGCGCCCGGTGGACGCCGATTGCGGGTGTTACACCTGCCGGCATTTCAGCCGCGCCTATTTGCGGCATCTCGACAAATGCGGGGAAATACTCGGCGCCTGTCTGAACACGATACACAACCTGCATTATTACGGACAACTGATGCGGGAACTGCGCGCGGCGATCGTCGTGGGGGAATTGCGGGAATATGCGGCGTCGTTTCGTACCGACCGGGACCTTGCTTTGAAGTGATGCCCGCGGGCGGGTTATATGCGATAATTCAGCCTGTTTTTCAACGGTCCCCCTGAACAACCCCGACCGAGGACGTGATGGACGTGTTTATTTCTCCGGCGTGGGCGCAGAATGTGTCGCCGGGCGGCGGAATTGAATTGCTGGTGATGATCGGGATATTTTTCCTGATCATGTATTTCCTGCTGATCCGTCCGCAGCAGAAGCGCGCAAAGGAGCATAAGGAACTGGTGGCGTCTCTGGCGAAAGGCGATGAGGTTATCGTCTCCAACGGAATTCTCGGCAAAATTGCGGATATCCGCGACAGCTTTATCGTCCTGGAAGTGCAGGACGGCGTTCGGATCAAAGTGCAGAAACAGTCGGTTTCTTCGGTGATGCCGAAGGGAACGTTCAAGGACGGCTGAACCGGCTTTTTGTACTTTCCATGCCGAACCACTACCCACTCTGGAAGTATCTTCTGATCGTCGCGGTGCTGGTCGCCGCGGCGATTTACGCGTTGCCGAATATCTATTCGTCCGACCCGGCGGTGCAGATCTCGAGTGCCGACGGCACGGTGGACGAGCGTGTCCGTAACCGCCTGACGCGCCTGCTCGACGATACGGGTCTGTCTTACAAGGCGGTGGAGATCGAAGAGAGCGGCAACGTGCTCGTTCGCTTTGACCGGACCGAAACGCAACTGCGCGCAGTTGACGCGATTGAACGGGATCTGGCGGGGCGCTACACGGTCGCGCTGAACCTCGCGTCGGCGACGCCCGAGTGGCTGGCGTCGCTGAACGCGCGGCCGATGAACCTGGGGCTTGACCTTCGGGGCGGCGTTTATTTCCTGCTGTCGGTGGATATCGAGGCGGTGTTTGAGAAGACCATGCGCGCCTATCTCGATGACTTTCGCGCCGGCTTCCGCGAGCGCAATATCCGTTATAACAAGCTTGCGGTGCAGGATGACGCGCTGTTACTGCGCTTCAGCGGCGACGCGCATCGGGGCAAGGCGCAGGATTATTTGCAGCAGAAGTTTCCAGGAGAACTGATAATCACCGAGACCGTACGCGAAGGCGACGCCGCCCTCAGGATGAAACTCGACGACCGGCATGTGAAGGAGATTATCGGATACGCGGTGCAGCAGAATATTCTGACATTGCGCAAGCGGGTGGATGAACTCGGCGTGGCCGAACCGGTGGTGACGCGCCAGGGGCGGGATCGCATCTCGGTGCAATTGCCCGGCGTGCAGGACACCGCGCAGGCGAAGGAGATACTGGGTGCGACTGCGACCCTCGAATTTCGCATGGTGGCCGAAAGCGAAGACCCGGAGAAGGCGAGAAGAACCCGCCGCATCCCGCCGGGGACGCGCCTTTACAGCCACCGCGACGGCACGCCGGCGCTGCTCAAGCGCAGCGTGATGCTGACCGGCGACCGCATCATAGACGCGGCGTCGGGCATAGACGGTGAAAGGGGTGAGCCCGCCGTGTTCATTACGCTCGACGGCAAGGGGGCGCGCACTTTCGCCCGCGTGACCGCCGACAACGTCAAGCGCCTGATGGCAGTTGTGTTCATTGAGAACAAGACCGAAACCTACCGCGACGAAAGCGGCGAAATTCAAAAGCGCAGGCAGACCACCGAGGAGGTCATCAGCGTCGCCAGAATTCAGGAGCAGTTGAGCAAGCGTTTTCAGATCACCGGCCTCGACAGCACGCGCGAAGCGAGGCGTCTTGCGCTGCTGCTGCGCGCGGGCGCACTCGCCGCGCCGCTTGAGATCGTCGAGGAGAGGACGGTCGGCCCGAGCTTGGGGCGGGAAAATATCCGTCGCGGAATGCGCTCGATCATCTTCGCATTTTTGCTGGTGGTGTTGTTCATGGGCGTCTATTACCGCGTGTTCGGCCTGCTCGCCGACTGCGCCCTGGCGTTGAACATCGTATTGATTGTTGCCGTCGTCTCGCTGATCCCCGGTGCGACGCTGACATTGCCCGGTATCGTCGGCATCGTGTTGACCGTCGGTATGGCGGTGGACGCGAACGTCCTGATCTTTGAACGCATCCGTGAGGAATTGAGGGGGGGCGCCTCGGCGCAGGCGAGCATAGATTCGGGTTATCGCCGGGCGTTCTCGACCATCGCCGACGCTAATGTCACCACCCTGATCGCCGCACTCGTGCTGTTCGCATTCGGCACCGGGCCGATCAAGGGATTTGCCGTGACCCTGTCGGTCGGTATTCTGTGCTCGATGTTCACCGCGATCATGGGGACGCGGGCGGCGGCCAACCTGATCTACGGGCGCAGGAAAAGCGCCGTGCTGTCGATTTAGTTGCAGGCGCCTGAAAGTTCAATGCAGTTGCTCGGCGACACCAATCTGGAATTTATAGGCAAGCGCAAGCTGGCGCTCGGTATTTCGCTGGCGCTGGTGCTGGTTTCGCTGGCTTCGCTCGCATTGCGCGGTTTGAATTTCGGGGTTGACTTCACCGGCGGGACGATCATAGAAGTCGGCTACCGTGAGGCAGTTGCGCTCGACGACGTGCGTGCGCGTCTCGCCGGGGCGGGCCTCGAGAAGGCGTCGGTGCAGCATTTCGGCGGCGTCAAGGACGTGCTGATCAGGGCGGCGCTCGACGAGAGCATCGCCCAGTCGGAACTGAGCAACCGGGTGCTCGAGGAATTGCGTCGCGACGGCGATGTCAAATTGCGCCGCGTCGAGTTTGTCGGCCCCAGGGTCGGCGAGGAGTTGCGCGAGGACGGCGGTCTCGCCATGTTGTACGCGCTGATCGGTATTCTCCTGTACGTTGCGTTCCGCTTTGAGTACCGTTTCGCCGTCGGCGCCGTGATCGCGCTGATACACGATGTGTTGCTGACTGTCGGCTTTTTCTCCGTCACCGGGATTGAGTTTGATCTCAGCGTGCTCGCCGCGATACTCGCGGTCATCGGCTATTCGTTGAACGACACGATCGTCGTGTACGATCGCATCCGCGAGAATTTTCTGAAGATCAAGAGGCGTACCGGGGCCAAAGTCGATTCGATCGTCAATTTTGCGATCAACCGCACGCTCGCGCGCACTCTGGTCACTTCGATGACGACCATGCTCGTCCTGGTCGCCTTGTTTGCGCTCGGCAGCGAAGTCATCCGGGGGTTTACGGTTGCGATGATGGTCGGCGTCGTTGTCGGGACGTATTCTTCGGTTTACGTCGCGGGTGCGTCGCTGTTGTTCCTGGGTCTGCGTGTCGAGAACATGATGCAGGTGAAGAAGGAAGGCGAGGAATTCGGCACTCCATGAGTGCTCTTTGCGGATACCGGACGTGCGATGAACGATAAGCCGGGAACCGGTGGCGCGGAGGGTGAAGACGAAATGAGCTTCGCGAGCGGGATGGCGGCTTTCGAGGCCAAGCATTTCTCGCGCGCGATTCAATTGCTGTCCCCTCTGGCCGATCAGGGCAACGCCGACGCGCAGCACCGTTGCGCCATCATGTACCAGAACGGGCTCGGCGTACACGTCAACGCCGAAGCCGCTTTTCGCCTGATGAAGGAGGCGGCCGAACAGGGGCACGCGCTGGCGCAGCACGGTCTGGGTTTCATGTTTCTCGAAGGCGACTGCGTGGAGCAGGACGGCGGGGAGGCGGTCAGGTGGTTTACACGCGCCGCCGAACAAGGGCTCGCGGGTTCACAGACGACGCTTGCGACGATGTATGAGCAGGGGAACGGGGTTGAAAAAAACATGGAGCTCGCCAGG
Source organism: Candidatus Oxydemutatoraceae bacterium (assembly GCA_965223735.1). Classification (GTDB taxonomy): domain Bacteria; phylum Pseudomonadota; class Gammaproteobacteria; order Poriferisulfidales; family Oxydemutatoraceae; genus CAYFZO01. The sequence continues at coordinate 107,116 of OZ245010.1, forward strand.
GTCTGGTATAAAAAGGCCGGGTTTTAACTCCACCTGTCCCCGCAAAGCCTACGCACGGTGGGTCGGCGTTCAAAATGCCGGGACAGCCGGGATAAAGCGAGTAGATGGTCAACGGTCATGGAATTTTTCCCGATATTCGTGAAGTTGCGGGGGCGTGCGGTCGTCGTGGTCGGCGGCGGCGCGGTGGCGACCAGAAAAGTGCGCGTGTTATTGCGTGCCGGCGCGTGCGTGAAAGTGGTCGCGGTGCGCGCGAGCGACGCCATTCGGTTGTTGACAAAGCAGCAGACAGTGACGCTGATCGAACGCGGGTTTGAGGACTGCGACGTTGCGGGCGCGGCGCTGGTGGTTGCCGCCACCGACGACGCCGAAGTCAACCGGCGTATCGTCGAGTTGTGCCGCGCGCGTGATATTCGCGTGAACAACGTGAACGCCGCTGACGGCGACGTTATTTTCCCTTCGCTGATACAGCGCGACCCGGTGCAGGTTGCGGTGTCCACCGGCGGCGATTCGCCGACGCTCGCGCGGCTGCTGCGCGGATATCTTGAAAACTGCATGCCGCAGGCGTATGCGCAACTCGCGCATTTGAGCGGCAAATACCGCGAGCGGGCGAGGGAAGCCTACCCAGATCCCGCAACGCGCAAGCAGTTTTGGGAGAGAGTGCTGATCGGGCCGCCCGCCTCGATGGCGTTTGCGGGACACGCCGAGGCTGCCGAGCGCGAGTTGCTGTGCCTGCTTGAACACCCCGACGCGCTGGCGCATCAAATCGGGGAAGTCTATCTTGTCGGCGCCGGGCCGGGAGACCCCGACCTGCTGACTTTCAAGGCGTTGCGTTTGATGCAGCAAGCCGACGTCGTCCTGTATGACCGCCTGGTTTCGCCGGAGATCATGGCGCTGTTGCCCGCGGGCGCCGAGAAGATCTATGCCGGCAAGGAACGCAGCAACCACGCGATGCCGCAGGAAAGCATCAACGAAACGCTGGTGCGCCGGGCGCACGAGGGGCACCGCGTGTTACGCCTGAAGGGTGGTGATCCCTTTATTTTCGGGCGTGGCGGCGAGGAGATCGAGACCCTGCTCGAGGAGCATGTGCCGTTCCAGATCGTTCCCGGCATCACCGCCGCTTCCGGTTGCGCCGCGTATGCGGGAATACCGCTGACGCACCGTGACTTTGCCCACACCTGCGTGTTCGCAACCGGCCATTTACGCGACGGCGACGTTGACCTCGACTGGAAGGCGCTGGCGCGCCCGCGGCAGACGCTGGTTTTTTACATGGGCTTGCAGGGGCTGGAGCGGATCTGCGGGCAACTCGTTGCGCACGGCCTGCCGGCGTCAACGCCGGCGGCGCTGGTGACGCGCGGGACGACGCCCGCCCAGAAAGTGCTGGTCGGCAGCCTCGACGATCTCGTGCGGCAGGTGAGCGGCGGCGACGTCAAGCCGCCGACGCTGGTCATCATCGGCAAAGTGGTAAGTCTGCACGACAAGTTGCACTGGTACGGCGCTTGAGCGCCGGTGTTGATGCCGGGTCATTTCATGCTTGAACTTCAGGGAACTTTACAACGGCGCCTGAGCGCCGGTGTCGGGCGTTGACGCCGGTTTACGATATCGTGCGGGCGCCCAGGATGATGTCCCGTTCCCGCATTTTTGAAAACGCCAGCGCGCCGCCCTCAACCGCGGCTTCAAGATCCGGCAGTTGCAGCCGACGTGCGACCTTTTCGATCTGCTCGCGCCCGTTTCTTTCGGGGTGCTGCGCGATCTCGTTCAGCAACAGGTCGGTTACCGCGTTCAGGGTCAGGAAGTTGATCTTGTCGTTGCGGTCGCGGCACACGATCAGGCGCGTCGGTTCGGCGTCCGGCTCGTGCGGGTGAAAGTCCGGGCCGATGCGGTGTACCGGCCAGCGGTAGGTGAGGCGCCACGCGAGGGGCGACAGTACCGGCGGCGCCTGCATGACGTCGCCGCCGGGGTCGATCATCTTAAGGTCTATTTCCTCCTCGGCCAGCGACAGCGCAAGTTCAACCCATTCGTAGTGCGCGAGTTCATTCATGAAAGAGGGGTCGCTTTCGCACGGGCGGTATTCGTTTTCCAGAAACTCAAGGAACTCTTTTGCGATGTCGGCGAAGTACGGTGAATGGCTTTTATGCCGCGCGTAAAACCGGCGTATCAGCGCGTGCCATTTGTTTTCATCGTAAAATTTCCTCAGAACCGGGAAGGCGCCGGAGACGAAGCCGACGACGTTGTTGAAGAACAGGTTGCGGTAAATGTTAAGCCGACGGTTCTCGAGGCCTTCCGGCGGCGGGTTAGCGCCCGGGTCGCGCAGGTGCGCCGCAAGCTGGTATTGCAGGGCCTGAAAGTCTTTGCTCATTGCGAGCGCGCGCCGCGGGGTCAGGCGCAGTTTCTTGAGAGCGTGGCCCGGTGCTGTTTCTGGTATTCCGAGATTGTGCGGACTTCCTGCAGCAACCGATCGAGTCCCGGGAAGTTGAAGTCTCTTTCGAGCAGGGTCGGGACGACGCCGAAGATCTCATAAGTCTTGTCGAGCAGCTGCCATACCGGCGCAATCACATCCGAGCCGTGTGTATCCACGATCAGATCGTCGTCTTCGCGGTAGTGTCCCGCGATGTGGCAATAGGCGATACGCTCTCCCGGCAATTGCCGCAGGTATTCAACCGGATCAAAGTTGAAGTTGACTGAATTCACGTACACATTGTTCACGTCGAGCAGCAGCGCGCAGTCGGCTTCCTCGAGTACGCGGCGAATGAATTCGGTCTCCGTCATTTCCTGTCCGGGTGCGACGTAGGCCGAAGTATTCTCTATCGCGATCCGGCGTTCGAGGATCTCCTGTGTTTGCCGGATCCTGCCCGCGACGTAGCGCGCCGCGTCCTCGGTGAAAGGGATCGGCATCAGGTCGTACAGATGGCCGTCGTCGGAGCAGTAGCTCAGGTGTTCGCTGTAGCCGCGTATCCGGTGCTCGTCGAGAAAGCCTTTTATCCGCTCCAGCAGTTTGGTGTCGAGCGGCGCCGGTCCGCCGAGTGACAGCGACAGGCCGTGGCACACGAACGGGTGGCGGTCGGTGAAGTGCCGGAACCGCTTGCCGAGCGCGCCGCCGACGCCGATCCAGTTCTCTGGCGCGACCTCCATGAAGTTAACGCCCTCCGGGCCTGCGTCGCGTGTCGATCGGGCCTCGAGTTCAGGCATTAAATCGCGCCGGAAGCCGAGCCCGCACCCCGTCAGCGGAAATCGCCGCGCGTTGCTCATCGCCGACGGCCGTATGATCTGGCAAACAGGTGATCGACGCTTAATTTGCCTGCACCACTCAGCAGTAGCGGGATCAGCATGATCAGATAGATCAGCGGAAGTTTGTAGCCGTTGTCGCAGACGTTATAGCCGTGGCCGCTGTGCACGCTGGCCCACGCCACAACGTCGAGCATGATCAGGCCCGCCGCCCAGAAACGCGTCGCTAGGCCGATGACCAATGCGATGGCGCCGATGATCTCGGTCCAAGTCGCAATGAACCAGCTGATGCCGACCGGGATTACGTTGAACGGAAACGGAAAGTCTTCGGAAATATTGGCGAACCAGTTGTCGCCGTTGAACTTCTGGATGCCCGCTTCCCAGAATTCCCACGCGAGCAGTAAGCGCAGGCCCAGCAGCGAAAGCCACATCCCGACCGCGGAAAGCCCGCGATAGACGCCGTAGATGGCGGTATCCATGGTCATGGATTGATTCCTCCTGATGCTTTATGAAGAGCAGATCTTTGTTATTATCCCACAGATTGGTCGGCGCGATGCCTCAAAAAACGCCCCATACAGTCCTTTGTAACCACAGCAACAGGAGTTATTGTCTGATGATAAAAAAGGTAATGCGTGACCGCGCGCACCGGACGAAGGCGGTATTGCCCCCGATATTTTCTGCGGCGCCGACCCCGGACATCGCGTGGCTTTTTCTCGTGATCGTCGTATCGTGCGTCGTCGCGGCCGGTTGCGCCTCGACCAAGACGCTCGACCGCAAGCCGGTGCCGGAAGTTGCCGCCGTTCCCGATGAGGAACCTGAAACCGTGGTTTACCCTGAGCAAGTCGCGGGGACGGTCACAGAATTGTATGGTGAAGGCAGCGAGTCGGAACAAAGCCAAGTGTACCACGACGCGGTTGCCGAGAATCCGTTGCTGCGTTATATCATCGTCTATTTTGACTTCAACAAAGTTGACCTTCGGCACGAAAGCCGCGAGGTGCTGATGGAGCACGCCGATTACCTGTCGCAACACGCCGAGGTCGAGGTTTCGCTCGAAGGCCACGCCGACAAGCGGGGGTCGAGCGGCTACAACCTGGCGCTGGGCGAGCGTCGCGCGTTGGCGGTTAAAAACTTCCTGATCGCCAACGGCGTCAAGGAGTTCCAGACCTCGGTGGTCAGTTACGGCGAGGAAAGGCCGGCGATTGAAGGCAACGATGAAGAAGCCTTCGCCAAAAACCGCCGCGTCGAGTTGGTTTACCGCTAGTCGCTAGTTCCTTCGGTCAGAATACCGAAGTGCTCAACTCCTCGTTCGTCGAGGTAGCACAGGCACCCTTTTCGCACCGCACGCGTCAGCGGTCCGTCAACCCAGACGGTTTCCCCGCCTTTCAGCAGGTAGCGCCCGACTAGGTCGGACGCGCTCAGGTCGTCATGGCACGAGATCGTGATCAGGGGCTGTTGCAACTGCCATGAGACGTATTCCATGAAGCGCGTTTTACCGCAGCCCGTCGGCCCTTGAGCAGCACCGGCAGGCGGTTCTCATAGACACGCATGAAGATCTCAACTTCATCGCCGCTCGCCGGTAGAACGGTTTGCGGTCGAGCAGGTATTCTTCCGGCTTGAAAGGATCTGTTTCCACGGATCGGGTTTATTCCGGTTTTTCCCAGGGCGGCAGCTTTTTCGCGAGCCTGACATTTTTAAGTTTTACATAATCCGGCAGGCCGCGTTTGAACGGCGGATAGGCTTCTCCCTGTATCAGCGGTTCGAGGTAAGTCCGGCAGCGCCGCGTGATATGGAAGCCGTTTTCCGTAATGTAGTTTCGCGGCATTTTCTTTTCGCAGTTTGCGACTTTCTGCAGCGCCGTCGCGCCGATCGTCCAGCGGTAGGGACGGCTTGACTGGCGCACGATGGTCGTCATCACCGACTGGCGGCCTTCCAGCGCAAATTCGACTGCGGCGCAGCCCAGCGCGTAGGCTTGCTCCACGTCCACCTGCGAGGCGATGTGGCGCGCCGAACGCTGCAGGTAGTCCGAGACCGCCCAATGATACTTGAAGCCCAGTGCCTGTTTGATGGTTCCCGCCAGCATCAGCGCGACTCCGCCGAGTTGCTGGTGCCCGAACGCGTCGCGGGTGCCGGCGTCGGCGAGTAGCCGCCCGCGTTTGTCCCGCAAGCCCTCGGAGACGACGATCACGCAATAACCGCATTGCCTGACGCACTGCCTGACGCGCGCCAGAAACTTGCGCCGGTCAAAGGGGATCTCCGGGAACAGGATGATATGCGGCGGCTCCCCGTCGCGTTCGCCTGCGAGACCGCCGGCCGCCGCGATCCAGCCCGCGTGCCTGCCCATGACCTCGAGAATGAACACCTTGGTCGAGGTTTCGCACATCGAGGCGACATCGAGGCCCGCCTCGCGGGTCGAGACCGCGACGTATTTTGCGACCGAACCGAAACCCGGGCAGTTGTCGGTGTGGGCAAGATCGTTGTCCACCGTTTTCGGGATGCCGATGCAGGTGATCGGGAAGCCCAGCTCCCTGCCGATCAGCGAGACTTTGTGCGTCGTGTCCTGCGAGTCGCCGCCGCCGTTGTACAGGAAGTAGCCGATGTTGTGGGCTTGGAATACCTCGATCAGGCGCCGGTATTCGGCGCGGTTTTCCCCGATATCCTGCATCCGGTAGCGGCACGAGCCGTACGCACCGGCCGGCGTATGCCTGAGAGCCGCGATCGCGCCAGCGCTTTCCTTCCCGGTATCGACGAGTTCCTCATTCAGGGCGCCGATGATGCCGTTGAGCCCGGCGATCACGCTGTTGACCCTGTCTTTATGACGGCGTGCGGTTTCAATGACGCCGGCGGCGGTGGCGTTGATGACGGCGGTCACGCCGCCCGATTGCGCGTAGAAGATGTTGGGCTTTCCCGCCATGATCAAGAGGTGGGTGAAAGAAAGCGATTATATCGCCTGTATTGCATCCTGCGTCGTCCCGATTGAGATTTCGGGTTACGATGCATAATACGCGTGTTCAGCATTGTCTCCGGTTCTCATTGATATGCGCATCATTCTTCTCGGTCCGCCGGGTGCCGGCAAGGGCACGCAGGCAAGGTTTATCTGTGAGGCGCTCGGGATTCCCCAGATCTCGACCGGCGATATGCTGCGCGAGGCGGTGCGTGAAGGCACGCCGGCGGGGCGGCGCGCCGCGAAGATCATGGCGGCGGGCGAGTTGGTGCCCGATGAGCTGACCGTCGAACTGGTCAGGCGGCGTATCGCCGCGCCCGACTGCCGCGGCGGTTTCTTGTTTGACGGTTTTCCCAGAACCCCGGGTCAGGCCGAGGCGCTTGATCGCGGAGGCGTTGACATCGACTGCGTGATCGAGATCGCCGTCTCCGACGAAGAGATTATCCGCCGTATGGGTGGACGCTGCGTGCACCCGGAATCTGGGCGCACGTATCATGCGGTGTTCAGTCCGCCCGAGGTCGAAGGCCGGGATGACGTCACCGGCGAGGCGCTGGTGCAGCGCGATGACGATCGCGGTGAAGTGGTCGCAAAACGGCTTAAGGTCTATCACGAGCAGACGGCGCCGCTGGTTGCCCATTACCGCGAGGTCGCCCGCCAGTCCGACGCCATCTGTTATGTTCAGGTGGACGGCGCACGCGACATCTCCGCAGTGCGCGACGACATTGTGCAGGTATTGCAGGCCGGGGCGGTTGGCGGTGCATAGGATACGGTTTCAATGCAGCGACCGCGAAGTGGTTGCCGAGCACGGTGAAACCGTGCTCGAGGCCGCGATCCGCGCCGGGCTGAACGTTGATTACGGCTGCAACGGAGGCAATTGCGGGCGTTGCGTCGCGCGGTTGATTGAAGGCGAGATTGAAAAGACCCGCCACTACGATTACGTGCAAAGCGTGGCTGAAAAGGCGCAGAAGCAATTCCTGATGTGCAGTTACGCGCCGGTATCCGGCCTCGTTCTCGAAGCGCGGATGGCGGATCAGGACGAGTCGATCCCCGAGCAGAAGTTGCGTGTCAAGGTCAGGAAAGTCGATGAGGTCGCCGACGGCGTGTGTATTCTGCGCCTTCGCACGCCGCGCAGTCAGCGCCTGAGGTTTATGGCCGGGCAGTATGCGCGGCTGTCCGGTGAGCATTTCGGCGGGACCCGGCGCTCGATTGCAAGTTGCCCCTGCGAGGACCGACGGCTTGAATTTCACGTGCCGCGCACAGGCAGCGAGTTCAGCGATTACGTTTTCGGGCGGTGCAGGGTCGGCGATGAACTCGATGTTGCGGCGCCGTTCGGAAATTTCTTTTTTCGGGAGGAGTTGCGTCGTGCGCCTCGGAGCATGGTGTTGCTGGTCGCGTTCGAGACCGGCTTCGCGCCGATCAAGAGCTTGGTCGAGCACGTCACCGGCCGCGAGGAGGACGTGCCGCTTTATTTGTACTGGATTACGACCACGGGGGGCGGGCCTTACCTCGACAATTTATGCCGCGCTTGGAACGATGCGTTCGACCGCTTTATTTATACGCCGGTGATGGCGAAGGCGGGTGGTGATCAGGCGATGCAGGCTTGCGCCCGGCTGATTGCCGATCGTTTCCCCGATCTGTCCGCGAGCGACGTGTATCTCTGCACGCCGACCGCGGACGACGTTGTCGCCCGCGCATGCCTTGAACGCGGCCTCGACCCCGCGCGGCTGTTTCACGAGGGGGTGCACGGGCTGCCTGTGTAAGGCCGGAAAACGCAACCCCGCATAATACCTGTCTGCCTCTGTTCATGGCGGCCTGAGGACAGACTTTTTGTCCGGACGGCTCGCGGGAGTTCGACGGCCGCCTGCCGGAGGGTTCGATCAATTGACACCCCCCGAACCTCGCGCGACACTTGCCCGTTTGTTCCGTATCACGGCGGCCTCAAACAGCTGCGCGACGACCAGGATTTCACCGTGTGATACGGGGGCGCGGACAATGATCTCCTGGAAACGGGCAAACGGGGAAGAGCAGCATGGATTGGCCCTGGATTGGCCCTGGATTCAGGTGGCCGACATGATTTGCGGTACACCTCGCTGCTCCGGCCCCCTCACACAGCCGCTATGGCGTCAGCACGGCCGCGATGTCTTGTGGCAACTGAACATCATAATTTCCGCTCAAATGCCTCAACGCTTTCGTGGTCTTCACGGAATCGCGCAACCATATCCATATCTTGGCCCCAGTGGCCCTGGCAGCAATCAGGTCTGAATGGGCTGCTTGCCAATTTTGCAAGCGCAGCTGACATACGCCGCGATAGTAATAGTTCGGGGCGTTCTCCGGGCTCAGTTTCATCGCTTTGTTGAAGTCTTTAAAGGCCCGATCAAAATCTCCTTTTTCACAGTAAGTCTTGCCGCGATTGAAATAGGCAGAGATGAAATCCGGGTCCAGTTCTATCGCTTTGTTGAAGTCTTCAATGACCCGATCAAATTTAGCTTCGCGATAGCGGCGACGCGCCACGACAGCCAACGCGAGGCGCATTTCGCGGCACTGGTCGAAGCAGTATTTCCGGGGCGCATTGAACAAGTGCTCAGCGACAACGGGAGCGAATTTCAGGGGCTTTCTCCGACTGCGCGAAAGCACGGGGGTGGCGCCATTGCCACACCGACCCGTGCAGCCCGAAAATGAATGCCTTCAGCGAACGGTTGCACCGTGCAGAAAGAAATGGGTGGACTGCGAGGAGGCCTGCTGCTTGACGATGTGCGGGAATTCAACGCTCGCCTGCCGGGTTATCCGGGGCGCTATGATAACCGGCGCCCGCACCGGGGACTCGACAACCTGACGCCCGGCCAGATGCTTGCCGAATAGTTGCCCCTGATGTCCCATATAGCGGCGCCCGCATACAAAACATTGCATTGTCGGCGTTGCCGATTATCATATCGGGTACCAGTTTGCTAGGCATTTGAACATTTCCACATCTCAAGGTCAGCGCGTCCTTTCCGGTATGCGGCCGACGGGGAGACTCCACCTCGGCCACTATCACGGCGTACTCAAGCAGTGGGTTGAATTGCAACTTGCCCACGAGTGCTTCTTCTTTGTCGCGGACTGGCACGCGCTGACGACGCATTATGAGGAAACGCATGACATTTCGGACAACGTCATCGAGATGGTCATCGACTGGCTCGCGTGCGGTGTCAACCCGAGTTCGGCGACCCTGTTCATTCAGTCGCGCGTCGCCGAGCACGCCGAGTTGCACTTGCTGCTGTCGATGGTCACGCCGCTCGGCTGGCTCGAGCGGGTTCCAAGCTATAAGGAGCAGCGCAACCATCTCAAGGACCGCGACTTGATGACTTACGGCTTTCTGGGATACCCGTTACTGCAAAGCGCCGACATCCTGATTTACAAGTCAAACCTGGTGCCGGTCGGGGAAGATCAGGTCTCGCACGTTGAATTGACGCGCGAGGTCGCGCGCCGTTTCAATTATCTTTACGGACGCGAGACTGATTTCGAGAAAAAAGCCGAGGAAGCGATCGACAAGATTGGCAAGAAGAATGCCGCGATGTATCGTAAGTTGCGCAAGGACTACCGGGAGAACGGCGATACCGAGTCGTTCGGGGTCGCGCGCGCGTTGCTGGACTCTCAGCAGAACCTGTCGGTCGGGGACCGCGAGCGTCTGTACGGTTATCTCGAGGGTTCCGGCAGGATTCTGCTGCCCGAGCCTGCCGCGTTGCTCGCCGAAGCGCCGAAGATGCCCGGTCTCGACGGTGAAAAGATGTCGAAGTCCTACGGCAATACGATTTCGCTGCGCGAGCCGGACCGGGCGATTGAGACGAAACTCCGCACGATGCCGACCGATCCGGCGCGCGTCAGGCGCACCGACCCGGGCGACCCTGAAAAGTGCCCGGTGTGGCCGCTGCACCATATCTACTCCACCGAAGACACCCGCGATTGGGTGCAACAGGGGTGCCGTTCCGCCGGCATCGGCTGCATCGAGTGCAAGCAGCCGTTGATAGACGCGGTGAAGGCCGAAGTCGGCCCGATCCGTGCGCGTGCCGCCGAGTACGCCGAGGACCGGCGGACGGTGCAGAAGATTATCACCGAAGGTAACGAGGCCGCCCGCGCCGTGGCGCACGACACGCTCGACGAGGTGCGCAAGGCGATGGGGGTTTCATACAGATAGAATAGGCGGGTATGAACAAAGACACGTACACTGACCCGACTCCGATCAGGCCGGTGCCGGACGCCGTGTCCGGGATGCGCGACGACGCGTCGCCCGCCGTCGTCGAGGGCAAGGTTTTCACTGAAGTTCCAGAGGACCTGTACATTCCCCCCGACGCATTGCTTGTTCTTCTGGAATCGTTTGAAGGCCCGCTCGACCTGCTGCTGTACCTGATCCGCCGCCGGAATTTCGACATTTTGGCGCTGCCGGTCGCCGAGATCACCAGGCAGTACATGCAGTACATCGACAAGATGCAGGAGTTGCGTCTGGAACTCGCGGCCGACTACCTGGTGATGGCGGCGATGCTCGCCGAGATCAAGTCGCGGATGCTGCTGCCGCGTCCGCCGGCCGAGGAGGAGGAAGAGGATCCGCGCGCCGAACTGGTGCGCCGCCTGCTCGAGTATCAGCGCTTCAAGGACGCGGCGGAGAAGATTGATTTTCTGCCGAGACTCGAGCGCGACCTGACGCTGGTGGTGACGCCGTCTCCCGGAGCCAAGCCCGAGAAGACTTGGCCCAACGTCGGCATGGGCGACATTGTCGCGGTGCTGCAGGAGGCGCTCAGGCGGTCCGAATTCGGCCGCAGTCACCACATCATGCGTGAACCTCTGTCGGTACGTGAACGCATGAGCCGCATACTCTCGCTGACGGCAACCCGGGAATTTGTCGCGCTCGGCGACTGCTTCAGCGCGGAGGAGGGGCGCAGCGGCGTGGTGGTCGTTCTGCTCGCGCTGCTTGAACTCATGCGTTCGCACGCGGTTGAAGTCGTGCAGATCTCCCTGTTCGGCCCGATCCGCGTGCGCAGGGTATATCAGTGATGCAGGCGCCGCGGGCGATGGACGCACGGACTTTGAAACAAACGCTGGAAGCTCTGCTGATGGCGAGTGACCGCGCGCTGACGATCGAGGAACTTGTGAACCTGTTGCTGCATCAGGGCGTCAAGGTGCAGCGCAGGGAGGTGCAGAAGGGTCTCGACACGCTGGTCGGCGAATGTGAGGGGCGTGGCGTGGAGTTGAAGCAGGTCGCGTCGGGTTATCGCTACCAGACGCGCGAGGAGTTTTCTTCGGCGATCGCCCAGTTGTGGAAGGAGAAGCCGCCCCGTTATTCGCGCGCGCTGCTCGAGACTTTGGCGCTGATCGCTTACCGTCAGCCGATTACGCGCGCCGAGATTGAAGAGGTGCGGGGGGTTTCGGTCAGCACTTACATGGTGCGTCTGCTTGAAGAACGCGAGTGGGTCAAGGTGGTCGGTCATAAGGAAGTGCCGGGGCGCCCCGCGTTGTATGCGACGACCAGGAATTTTCTTGATTACTTCAATTTGCACGATCTCGATGAATTGCCGCCGTTGCTTGAAATTGAGGAAGTAATCCGGCGGCATCCGGAATTGCAGCTTGAGCCGGGCGACAACCCGGCGCAGGCCGTCGATGCCGCTGACCGGAGCAACGCTGCAGGCGACCCTGAAGGCGGTTTCGGCGATGGTGCCGCGGACGTCGACCGCGGGACCGGCGAGTGACCGCGGGCGCCGGCCCCGCGGTGTGTGCAGACCTTGCTCGCGGCGGCAGCCGGCGCCCCCGTGCTTCAACGAATATCAAGCGAATATCAACGGCGCCTGCATTTCAGAAGACCGGCTTTCCCGTGCTCCAGCGAATCCAGAAACTGCTCGCGGCTGAAGGAATCGGCTCGCGGCGCGAGATTGAGGACCTGATCCGTCGCGGCGAGGTACGGGTCAACGGCCGCGTCGCGCAACTCGGCGACCGCGCCGCCGTCGCCGACGAGATACGTATCGGCAGCCGGCGCGTTACCGTCCGCGGCGTGTCAACGTCGCGCGTCATCGCTTACAACAAGCCCTGCGGGGAAATCGTCAGCCGCAGCGACCGTTTTCACAGGACTGTGTTCGCCCGGTTTCCGCGGCTCGAACACGGGCGCTGGATCGCCGTCGGGCGTTTGGATGTCAATACTTCGGGGTTGCTGCTAGCGTGCAACGACGGTGAACTCGCGCATCGGTTGATGCATCCCTCGTACCGGATACCCCGCACCTACCGTGTGCGTGTCAGGGGAGAGGTTGACGACGATGTTTTGCGGCGGTTGCTCAAAGGTGTTGTGCTCGGAGAACGCACCGCACGATTTGAATCGGTTCGGAAGGAAGGCGACGCAGGCGGCGCGAACCGCTGGTTTGAAGTGATGTTGCGCGAAGGCCGCAACCGTGAGGTGCGACGGCTGTGGGCGTCTCAGGGACTCGAGGTCAGCCGCCTGGTCAGAACCGCTTTTGCAGGCATTGTCCTCGATACACGTCCCGGCGCCGTGCGCGAACTCAGCCGGGAAGAGTCGGCGGGACTGTATCGTGCGGTCGGTCTTGAACCGCCCGCGTGACCGGGTGAGGTGTCGATGTCACCCCCCGCGTTCAGGCGGTTTGCGCTTCGGAAAGACAGGGTATTGCCGCTTTCCGGCGCGACATGCGGCGTAAAAGTGCTTGCGCCGCAGGCATATACGCGCTACAAACGACAGTTTCAGAGTGATTGAGGATGTGAGGACGGAGTCCCGTGGCTGCAAAACCCGACATCGAGCTGGCCGGCGCGTGCATGAGCGGCGCCGACATCATCGTGCAGGTGCTCGCCGACCTCGGTGTTGACACTATTTTCGGTTACAGCGGCGGTGCGATATTGCCGACTTATGACGCGATCTTCCGCTACAACGAACGGCACGCAAAGGCGGATGGCGGGGAACCGCTGAACCTCGTGGTGCCGGCGAACGAGCAGGGCGCGGGCTTCATGGCGTCGGGTTACGCGCGGGCGAGCGGTCGTCCCGGCGTGTTTCTGGTGACTTCGGGGCCGGGCGCGACCAATTCGGTGACGCCGATCCGTGACTGCATGGCGGACTCGATCCCGGTCGTGCTTATCAGCGGGCAGGTGCCGACTGCCTCGATGGGAACCGACGCTTTTCAGGAAGCGCCGATATTCAACATCATGAGCGCGTGTGCGAAGCATGTGTTTCTGGTCAAGAACCCCGAACTGCTCGAGGCGACGGTACGCACCGCGTTTGAAGTCGCCGTCGGCGGGCGTCCGGGGCCGGTGGTGGTGGATATTCCGAAAGACGTGCAGAACTGGGAGGGGGAGTACCGCGGCGAGGGAACGCTTGAGTTGCGCGGCTACCGCCTGCGCATGGAGAACATCCGCGGCAATCGCCTGACGGCGGAAAAGCGCCGTGAATTCTTTACCCTGCTCGGACGGTGCAGGCGCCCGCTGCTGTACGTCGGCGGCGGCGCGGTCAACGCTGAAGCGTCCGGGCAACTGCGCACCTTTATCGAAAAGTACGATCTGCCGGTGGTGACCACCCTGATGGGAATCGGCGCCGCCGACACAACGCGCGACCTGAGTATGCACATGCTCGGTATGCACGGCACCGCTTACGCCAATTACGCGGTCGAGGACTGCGACACACTGATTGCGATCGGCGCGCGCTTTGACGACCGCGTCGCCGGGCGTCCTGAGCTGTTTGCACCCAATGCGCATTGCATCATGCACATGGATATTGACAGCGCCGAGATCGGCAAAGTCAAGGAGGCCGATTGGCATCACCATGGCGACGCCGCGGTGACCTTGCGCGATCTGATGGCTGACGACGGCGGCTTTGAAGGCGACTTCGAGGCGTGGCGCGGGCACTTGAAGGCGATGAAAAGGGACTACGCGCTGGATTACGACCGCGACAGCGGCCTGATACAGCCCTATTACGTGCTTGAGGAACTGAACAAGTTGGTCGGCGGGGAAGCCGTGATCACGACCGGTGTTGGCCAGCACCAGATGTGGGCCGCGCAGTACCTCGACTATAAGCATCCGCGCAGTTGGCTGACGTCGGGCTCGATGGGGACCATGGGCTTCGGCCTGCCGGCGGCGATCGGCGCGCAATTTGCGTGCCCGGACAAGATGGTGATCGACGTGGATGGCGATGGCAGTTTGCGCATGAACTTCGGCGAGCTCGAGACCGTGACCACTTATGACCTGCCGGTGAAGATACTGCTGCTGAATAATCATGGGGACGGTATGGTGCGCCAATGGCAAAAGACTTTCTTCAAGAACCGTTTTGTCGGCAGCGACAAGTCCCTGCACCGCAAGGATTTCGTCAAGGCCGCGATCGCCGACGGTTTCAAGTTCTCAAAGCGGGTTACGGACAGGGAGAAGGTGCCTGCGGTGCTGAAGGAATTTGTCGGGGTGCGCGAGCCGGCTTTTCTCGAAGTGGTCATAGATCAGGACGCGGGGGTGTATCCTATGGTGAGTCCGGGAGCGGGTTACCGGCAGATGATCACTGGCGACTACATCAACCGGCGCCCGGAAGATCTCGACGAGGCCGAAGTCGAAGACGTCGATCCGATCAAAAGCCCGAATACGTTTTAACCCCGATCTGTTTCCGGATGGATCGAACTACGCAGGGTTTGCTGTGAAAGCCTCAGAGTTATTTGTCAGATGCCTTGAAAACGAGAAGGTCGAGTACATCTTCGGCATTCCCGGAGAAGAGAACATCGACGTGATGGACGCGCTGCTCGACAGCGATATGCGGTTCATCACCACCCGTCACGAGCAGGGTGCGGCGTTCATGGCCGACGTTTACGGGCGCCTGACCGGCGAACCGGGGGTCTGCCTCGCGACGCTGGGGCCGGGGGCGACCAACTTGGTTACCGGTTTCGCCGACGCCAACATGGACCGCGCACCGATCATCGGTATTGCGGGGCAGGGGGCGACCACCCGTATGCACAAGGAAAGCCATCAGATCCTCGATCTCGTTAATTTGTTCGAGCCGATTTCAAAGTACAGCACCGGCATCAGGTCGCCCGAAGTGATCCCGGAAGTGGTGCGCAAGGCATTCAAGGTTGCGAAGACCGAGAAACCCGGTGGCTGTTTCATCGACCTGCCGGAGAACATCGCGAAGGCCGAAGTCGGCGACGCCGCTCCGCTCGGCGTCAGGTCTTCGGTAACGCCCGAGGCGCCTGAGGGTGAGATCAGGCAGGCGGCGGATATGATCGTGGCTGCGCGTTTTCCGCTTATTCTGGCGGGCAACGGCGTCATCCGCGGCGCGGCGAGCCAGCAGTTGGTCGAGTTTGCCGAGCGCATCCAGGTGCCGGTCGCCAATACGTTCATGTCCAAGGGCTGCGTGCCTTTTTCACACAAGTTGAGTCTCGGCACGGTGGGTTTGCAGGCTAACGACTACGTTGCGTGCGGGTATGCGCGCGCCGACGTGATCGTCTGTATCGGCTATGACATTGTCGAGTATCATCCGTATCTGTGGCATCCGGGAAAAGACAAGCGGATCGTCCATATTGATCCGAGCCCCGCGGAGGTGGATGAGCATTACATCCCGGAATGTGCAGTGATCGGGGACATCGCCTCGTCGCTTGTACGTATCGCCGACCTGGTCACGCCTGAACGCGACCTGATCAGGCGTAAAAGCCAGGATCTGTATGCGGGCACCTTGCGCGACGTCATTGTTGAGGAACTGAACGCCTGTGCCGAAGACCGGGGATTTCCGGTCAAGCCGCAAAAAATACTGTGGGACCTGCGCCAGACGCTCAACCCTGAGGATATTGTGCTGTCCGACGTTGGGGCGCACAAGATGTGGCTTGCGAGGATGTATCAGGCGGAGGCGCCGAATACCTGCATCATCTCCAACGGTTTTGCCTCGATGGGAATTTCGGTGCCCGGCGCGATCGCCGCCAAACTGGTGCACCCCGACCGTCGTGTGGTTGCGGTGACCGGCGACGCCGGGTTCCTGATGAACTCCCAGGAGATTGAAACCGCGCTGAGGATCGGTACGCCGATCATCGTTCTGATCTGGCAGGACGGCGAGTACGGCCTGATCACTTGGCACCAGCTGAAAGCGTTCGGCCGCAAAAGCCATACGGCTTTCACCAACCCGGATTTCGTCAAATACGCCGAGAGTTTCGGGGCGAAAGGCTACCGGGTTGAAGCGGCGGACGAATTCGTACCGGTGTTCAGGCAGGCGATCGCGGACGACACGGTGGTGGTGATTGACTGCCCGGTGGATTATTCGGTGAACATGGAGTTCACCAACCGTATGGGGCAGTTGGTGTGTCCCATATAGCCGTATAATTTTGGCGGTTATCGACGTTGGGGGTCGGTGTGGCGACGGAGATGCATTACAAATCAATGGTGGTCGGCGGCGGCGGCGCGGGTGAGCAGAAGGTGTATGCGCCGTGGAACGGGCAATGTATCGGCAGCGTTGAGACCGCCGACGCCACGCTGGCGGAGCGCGCGCTGGCGGCCGCCCACGCGGTGTCCGAAAACCGCGATGCGTGGCTCGCGCCCGCGCGGCGCGTCGAAATTCTCGACAAGGCGAGGCAGATCATCCTGTCGCGCATGGAGGAATTAGCGTTGCAGGCTGCCGCCGAGGGCGGCAAACCCCTGATTGATTCGCGCGTTGAGTTGGTGCGCGCTGCTGACGGTCTGCAAAGCTGCATCGAATGCGTGCGTACTGCGCACGGCGAGGAGATCCCGATGGGCGTCACCGCGGGTTCCGTCAATCGCCTGGCGATGACCCGGCGTGAGCCGATCGGCGTGGTGCTTGCCTTCAGCGCGTTCAATCACCCGATGAACCTGATCGTTCATCAGGTCGGACCTGCGGTGGCCGCGGGCTGCCCGGCGGTCGTCAAGCCCGCGACGGATACGCCGCTGTCGTGCTTTGCCTTTGTCGGCATCCTGCGCGAGGCCGGTCTGCCCGAGGAGTATTGCCAGGCGATTCTGGTGAGCAACGACGTCGCCGGAACGCTCGTCGCCGACGCGCGGGTCGGTTTTTTCAGTTTTATCGGCAGCGCCGAAGTCGGCTGGTCTTTGCGTGGCAAACTGGCGCCGGGTGCGCGTTGCGCGCTCGAGCACGGCGGTGCAGCGCCGGTGATTGTCGCCGCCGATGCCGACCTCGAAGACGCTTTGCCGCTGATCGCGAAAGGCGGCTTTTATCATGCCGGTCAGGTATGCGTGTCGGTGCAGCGGGTGTATGCGCACGCTTCGATCGCCGGGTGCGTCGCCGCCGGGCTCGCGGCGCACGCGGGCAGGATGAAGATAGGGGACCCGACCGCGCCCGACACCGACGTCGGTCCGTTGATCCGTAGCCGCGAACTCAGCCGGATCGAGCAATGGGTGGACGAGGCAGTGGCGGACGGGGCGGAACTCGTTTGCGGCGGCAAACGCGTCAACGACAGCGCGTATGCGTGCACCGTGCTCGCCGATCCGCCCGACGACGCAAAAGTCAGCTGTGAGGAGATTTTCGGCCCGGTGATCTGCGTGTATTCGTACGACGACGTGGATGACGCGATCCGCCGCGCCAACGTCCTGCCGTTTTCGTTTCAGGCGGCGGTGATGACCCGCGACATAGACGCTGCGATGCATTGCTGCCGCAGGCTCGACGCGGCAGCGGTGATGATCAATGACCATACTGCATTTCGCGTGGACTGGATGCCCTTCGCCGGGCACAAGTTCTCCGGCTATGGTGTCGGAGGCATCCGTTATACTTTCGAGGATATGCAGGTCGAGAAACTGATGGTGCTACGTTCGCGCAGCCTCTAAGCTTTCGGCGTACCGCCGGGAGAGAATTCAGGGGAAGATCATTGTACGACGCAGCGGATGAAAAACCAGGAACGGGTGCGTCCACTGTCAGTCGCTATCAGGCAGACCGGTTTGGCCTTTCGGCGAAATTGTTCCCCGACAGGGTGCTCGACGTGGTCGAAACCCTGTATGCGGCGGGGCACGAGTCCTATATTGTCGGCGGCGGGGTGCGGGATTTTCTGCTGGGGCGCAGACCCAAGGATTTTGACGTTGCCACCAGCGCGCGTCCCGAGCAGGTCGCCGCCCTGTTTCCGCGGTGCCGGTTGATCGGCAGGCGCTTTCGTCTGGCGCACGTGTACGATCCGCGCGATCGCAGAAAGCTGATCGAGGTCGCGACGTTCCGTGCGTTGTTGAGCGGGAGCGACGGCAGCGTTGTCGAGGGCGGGCGCATCATCCGCGACAACACTTACGGCTCTCTGGAGGAAGATATTCTGCGCCGTGATTTCACGATCAACTCAATGTATTACAACCCTTTCTCCGACGAGTTGGTCTGCCACAGCGACGCGCCGGCAGACATTGAAAATCGCCGCCTGCGCTCGATCGGAGACCCGTGGACGCGCTATCACGAAGACCCGGTGAGAATGTTGCGTGCAGTTCGTTTCGCGTCCAAACTTGACTTGCAGATGGAGGATGACGTGGCGCGGCAGATCCGCGCGCTGGTACCGTTGATTAGGGACGTGTCGCCGGCGAGACTGTTCGAGGAAAGTGTCAAGTTGTTTCACAGCGGCGCGGCGAACGCGGTGTATGTATTGCTCAAAGAGTACGGCCTGTTTGAGTTGCTGTACCCTGATGCCAACCGGCGTATCAGCGGATACCCCGACGGGAAATCGCGTGAGCGCTTCCTGCAGGCGTTGCTTGTAAACACCGACGAGCGCATCGCCGCAGGCAAGCCGGTGACGCCGGCTTTCGTGATGGCCGCGTTGCTGTGGTTGGGCGCCGAGCACCTGTGTTTGCAGGCCGACGACCGGCGCGTGCCGTTGAGTTGGTATCAGGCCGTCCGCCAGGCGTGGGTGCGGCAACAGCGGCATGTATCGGCGCCGCGCAGGCTGATCGCGGTCGCGCGCGAGATCTGCCTGCTTCAGAGGCGGTTCGAGAGCCGCGGAAAAAAACACCTTCAGTTCGTGTTCAACCATCCCCGGTTCCGCGCCGCGTACGATTTTCTGTGCCTGCGCGCCGACAGCGGTCTGGTCGACCGCCTGCAAGCTGATTGGTGGACGCAGTTTCAGGAAACCGACAACGCCGGACGCAGGCAGATGATATATGAACGCACCGGCGGACGGCGGCGAAGAAAATAAAACGGAGTGGTTACAGGTGGGGAAGGAACGCGAAGTCATTGCGGCGCTTGCCGTCGGCGCCAATCTTGGGGACGCCGCAGCAACCGTTGCGCAGGCGCTGACGCAACTCGACTGCATCGAGCACACGTGCCTGGAAATGCGCTCGAGCTTGTACCGCAGCGCGCCCGTCGGGCCTGCCGACCAGCCGAATTACGTCAACGCCGCGGCGGTGGTGACGACGTCGTTGCCGCCGCTTGAACTGCTCGACGCCTTGCACGCGATGGAAGACGAGTTCGGCCGCGGGCGTTCGGGCGAACGTTGGGGGCCGCGCGCTCTGGATATTGACATCGTGACCTACGCCGACTTTCAGATTGTCGGGGAACACCTGATGGTGCCGCATCCTGAAGCGTGCCACCGTTGTTTTGTGCTGGTGCCGCTCGCCGAGATCGCTCCCGCGCTGCTGATTCCCGGACACGGGCGGGTTGATGAACTCGCCGCAGTCTGCGACACAGGCGAGGTTCACAAGATTACGCCGGAGCCGGGCGCGTGAGCAATCTGCCGTCCTACATCGCGATAGAAGGCCCGATCGGCGTTGGAAAAACCAGCCTTGCGCACAAACTCGCCGCCGATTTTTCGGCGCGCTTGGTGCTCGAGCAGGTCGATGACAATCCGTTTCTCGAACAGTTTTACCGCGATCCGCAAACGCTGGGATTGCCGACGCAGTTGTATTTCCTGACGACCCGTACCCGGCAACTGCAAACCTTGCGGCAGGAGGATATTTTCTCTTCGGTGCGCGTCAGCGATTTTCTGATGGACAAGGACCGTTTGTTTGCTGAAATGATACTCGACGAGAAGCAGTTCGAGCTGTACAGCTATATCTACGAAAAACTGACCGCGGACCTGATCAAGCCGGACCTTGTGATCTGCCTGCAAGCGCCGGTCGAAGTGCTGATGCGGCGCATACGCCAGCGCGGGCGCCGCTTTGAGGCGCTGATAGAGAAAAGTTACCTGGAAAGACTGAATTCGGCGTATCTGGATTTCTTTTATTATTATCAGGATGCGCCGTTACTGGTGATCAACGTCGGCGACATTGATTTTGTCGCGAGCGAGCCGGATTACCGGCAACTGGTCGAGCGCATTAACGCCATGCGTGCCGAATCGCTGCGTTCGGGCAGGTATTATTACAATCCGGCGCCTTACCGGCTGGCGTGAATTTTTCCCGGCGCCCCAGCGCCGTGTCGCTATGGATTTGCATAACAACAGAACCAACGTCACGCTCGCTTCATTGCGGGAGATGAAGGTCGGCGGTGAAAAGATCGCGTGCCTGACCGCCTATGACGCCGCGTTTGCGCGCGTGCTCGACGGTGCGGGCGTCGATGTGGTGTTGGTCGGGGACACGCTGGGCATCGTGGTGCAGGGCGGTGATACCACCGTCGCGGTGAGCGTCGGGGACATGGAATATCACTGTCGCTGCGTGGCGCGCGCGGTACGCCGTGCCTTGGTCATCTGCGACATGCCGTTCATGAGTTATTACACGAGCGGCAAAGCGTTGCGCAACGCGACGCGGCTGATGCAGCAGGGGGGCGCACACGCGGTCAAGCTGGAAGCCGGTGAGCATCAGGTCGAGATCGTGCGCGAACTTGCCGCTTGCGGTATTCCGTGTTGTGCGCACGTCGGGTTGCGTCCGCAGTGGGTGCACAAACTCGGCGGCTACAAGGTGCAGGCAAAGGACGCCGCCGCCGCGGGGCGGTTACTGAATGACGCCAAGGCGCTTGCCGACGCCGGCGCCGACCTGCTGGTGCTTGAATGCGTGCCCGCCGATGTCGGCGACAGAATCAGCGCTGAAGTCGATATCCCGGTCATCGGCATCGGCGCCGGCGCCGGTTGCGACGGGCAGGTGCTGGTGTTGCACGACCTGCTCGGCCTCACCGACCCGACGCCGCGTTTCGCCGGGAACTTCCTGCGCGGACGCGACTCGGTGGCGGCCGCGGTGGCGGCTTACGTCGCCGCGGTCAAAAGCGGCGAGTTTCCCGCCGCCGAGCATGTTTATTCGGCCTGAGCGCCAGGCGGGTTGAGAGCGGCGGTGGACGTCGTTCAAACGATAGTGGAAGCTCGCGAGCGCGTTGCGGCATGGCGCGCCGACGGTGCGCGCGTTGCGTTGGTGCCGACGATGGGGAATCTGCATCGCGGCCATCTTGCATTACTCAAGGTCGCGGCCGAGCGTGCCGACAAAGTTGCGGCGAGCATTTTTGTCAACCCGCTACAGTTTGACCGGGAAGATGATCTGGCGGCTTATCCACGCACGCCGGACGCCGATCTTGAGCGGTTGCGCGAGGCCGGCGTCGCGCTGGCGTTCACGCCCGTATATGAGGAAATGTACCCGCCGCGCAGCGACGCGGATATTTACATAGACCCCGGCGAATTGGGCGGGATCTTGTGCGGCGCCGATCGTCCCGGACATTTTTCCGGCGTCGCGACCGTGGTGGTGAAGTTGTTCAATATCTTCACGCCCGACGTTGCGGTGTTCGGGGAAAAGGATTATCAGCAGTTGGTCCTGGTCAGGCGGTTGGTCGAGCGGTTTGACCTTGACGTCGGCATCGCGGCGGTGCCGACGGTGCGCGAGGCCGACGGACTCGCGCTGAGTTCGCGCAACGCCTATCTCAGCCGCGACGAGAAAGAACGCGCCGCCGGACTCTATCGCGTGCTGTGTGAGACCGCGGAGGCGGCGAAAGGGCTCTGCGACACGGTCGCGTTGAGCCGGCTGGCCGAGGATGCCCGTCGCCGCCTCGAACGCGCAAGGTTGCTTCCCGACTACGTTGAGATCTGCGACGCGCGCACGCTGGCGGTCGTTGACGGCGAGGCGCAACGCATCGTGCTCGGCGCGGTTCGGCTCGGCAGGGCGCGGCTGATCGACAATGTCTTTATCAGATAGCCACCTGTCACGGAGTGCTAAACTATTCGCGCAATGAATTTGACTCTGCTCAAATCCAAACTTCACCGGGCTTGCGTGACGCACGCGGAAGTCGATTACGACGGTTCGTGCGCGATAGACGCGGCGCTGCTCGAGATGTCGGATATTGCCGAGTACGAGCAGATTGATATTTACAACCTGCGAAACGGTGAGCGTCTGACGACTTACGCGACCTCCGCCGGGCGCGGCAGCGGCGTGATATCAATGAACGGCGCCGCCGCATACAGGGCGCGGCCGGGCGACCGCGTAATCATCTGCTGCTATTGCGCCTTGTCCGCTGAGGAAGCGCGCCGGCATCGCCCCAAACTGGTCTATCTCGATAAAAACAATGCCGTCGTGCGCACGGCGTATTCAATCCCGGTTCAGGCCGCGTAGTATCCGTCCGTATTCGAGGCGTTCCGACCGACTATTGCGGCGGGCAAGGCGTCGTCGCCCCGTCGCTGCGCGTCGTTGTCCGATACGCGGATGACGGCAAAACGCCGGCTGATCATCCGCTCGTTGCGGCAATTGCCCCCAGCGCCCATTCGACATGTTCGCGCACGAGCGCCGAGGGGTGATCCATTTTTGCCTGCAACGCCTGAATGACGGTTGCGCGGTTGTTTTCGCCGCTGGCGTTGCCGAGTCCGACCGCAAGATTTCTGAGCCAGCGTTCGTGGCCGAGGCGGCGGATTGCCGACCCTTCGGTGCGTTGCTCAAATTCGGTTTCACTCCAGGAGAACAGTTCGAGCAGGGTGACGGTATCAAGCTGGTGGCGCGGGTTGAAGTCCGGCTCTCCCGAGGTTTTTGCAAAACGGTTCCACGGGCAGAATATCTGGCAGTCGTCACAGCCGAATACGCGGTTGCCGATCAGCGGACGCAGTTCAACCGGGATGCTGCCTTTCAACTCAATTGTCAGATAGGAGATGCACAGCCTTGCGTCGAGGCGATACGGCTCGACGATGGCGCCGGTCGGGCATACCTCCATGCAGCGCCGACATTCGCCGCAGTGGTTTTGCGCCGGCGCCGACGCCGGCAGCGGCAGATCGGTGAACAGTTCGCCTAAAAAGAACCAGGAGCCGGCGTCGCGGTCAATCAGCACGCTGTGTTTGCCGATCCATCCGAGACCCGCGCGCTCGGCGATGGCCTTTTCGAGGACCGGTGCGCTGTCGGCGAATGCGCGATAGCCGAACGGCCCGACGTCTTTTTCTATCCGCGCGGCGAGTTTTTGCAGTCTTTTGCGCATCAGTTTGTGGTAATCGCGCCCGAGCGCGTAGCGCGCGATATAGGCGGCGTCGTGATCCGCGAGCGTGTCCTCGGCGTCGGCGGCGTGCGCCGGCAGATAAGGCATGCGTGCCGAGATGATGCTGACTGTGCCCGGCACGAGTTCCTGCGGGCGGCTGCGTTTTGTGCCGTGCCGTTCCATGTAATCCATGCTGCCGTGCATGCCTTCGCCGAGCCAGCGCAGGAGGTGTGTTTCATGCTCGCCAAGGTCGGTGTGGCTGATGCCGGTCGCGTCAAAGCCCAACTCCATGGCCCACCGCTCAATGCGCGCCGCGAGGTTCTGAAAGTCGGTGGTCGTGTTCATCGGTGTCGAAATCGGCGCTGTTTATGCGATTATAAAGGCGACCCGACGAAAACGCCCATGGATTTATTGACTTCACGGCAGGCAAAAGCGCTCGACGCGCTCGCGATTGAGCGCATGCCGATAGACGGTCATGAACTGATGCGCCGTGCGGGGCGGGCTTGCCTCGAGGTGCTGACCGCCCGCTGGCCGCAGGCGAAGTCGGTTGCGGTGCTGTGCGGTGCAGGCAACAACGGCGGCGATGGCTATGTGCTCGCGCGCCTGCTGCTCAGGCGGGGCTGTGAGGTGCGGGTGTATGACGTCGGCGGCGAAGCCGGGTATGGCGTCGCGGGCGACGCGGCGCGGGCAAAAAAAGAGTATCTCGCCGCCGGCGGTAGAGTGCTGTCGGCGACCGGCGCCGACAGCAGCGGCATTGCGGACGAGATTTCCGCCGACGTGGCCGTCGATGCCTTGTTCGGCATCGGCCTGAGCCGTCCTCTGGACGATGGGATGTGCCGTTGGGTCAACCGACTCAACGCGGCTTCGGCGCCGGTGCTCGCGGTGGACGTTCCTTCCGGCCTGGATGCTGACACCGGCGCGATGCGCCCGCAGGCGGTGTATGCCGACGTGACGGTCACGTTCATTGCGCGCAAGCGCGGAATGTACACGGCTTTCGGCGGCGACTGTTGCGGCGACGTCGTATTTGACGATCTCGGCGTTGCTTCCGATCTGCTTCGGGAAGTCAAGCCCGCCGCGCAGTTGGGCGATCTTGACCGCCTGCTTGATCAATTGCCGCGCCGGTGCCGGAACGTGCACAAAGGCGACTTCGGATACGTGCTGGTGGTCGGCGGCGGTTCCGGCATGGCGGGTGCGGCGCGGCTCGCGGGCGAGGCGGCGTTGCGCGCCGGCGCGGGACGGGTCAGCGTTGTCGTCTCGAAGGACAACGTCGCGGCGATTGTTGCGGGCTGTCCGGCGCTGATGGCGCACGGTGTGTCCGCGGGCGGTGAACTCGACGTTCTGCTCAGGCGCGCCGACGTTGTCGCCGTCGGGCCGGGACTCGGTTGCGGCGACTGGGGACAGGCGATGATGACAAAAGTGCTCGAGTCGCACCGGCCGAAAGTGGTGGATGCCGATGCGTTGAACCTGCTCGCCGCCGAGCCTGCACGTGCGGACGAATGGATATTGACGCCGCATCCGGGCGAGGCGGCGAGGCTTTTGGGTGTCGCCGCCGCCGCCGTCGGCGCCGATCGTTTTGACGCCGTCGAGAGGATTGCATCGCGCTTCGGCGGCGTGTGCATTCTGAAGGGAAGCGGAACGTTGGTACATTCATCCGCGCGCACGTTGGTATGCGCAGGCGGCAACCCGGGCATGGCGAGCGCGGGCATGGGGGACGTGTTGAGCGGTGTTATTGCGGCGCTGCTCGCACAGGGGCTGTCTTTGCGCGCGGCGGCCGAACTCGGCGTGTGCATTCACGCCGAAGCCGGCGACCGCGCCGCTGGGGCTGCGCCGCGTGGGATCATCGCTTCCGATCTGATGCCGTATATCCGCGAATGTATTAACCGGGGGCAGGGGCGTTGACCCCGTTGACCGGAATTTGTTATTCGGGCGGCAGGCTGAAGCAACTTGGACGCACTGGTTTTTGAAATGCCGGACGCCGGGCGTACCGAAGCGGTCGGCGGCGCCTTTGCCGCTGCCGCGTCCGCACCTTTGACCCTGTGGCTGCGGGGCGATCTCGGCAGCGGCAAGACCACTTTCAGCCGCGGTTTCATCCGCGCGCTCGGTTACCGAGGGCGCGTCAAAAGCCCGACCTATACCTTGCTGGAGGTTTATCAGGTAGGCGCGTTCAGTGTATTGCACTTTGACTTGTATCGGCTCAGCGGCGCGCGGGAGTTTGAAGCGCTCGGGGCGAGGGATTATCTTGATGAATGTAACATTCTCCTGATTGAATGGCCGGAAAACGCCGCTGCCGGTTTGCCCGCACCTGATGTCACACTGAGTTTTTCTTTCACCGACGCGGGCCGCCATATCCGTGCCGAGGCGGGGAGCGGGGCAGGTGAATCTTTAATGAACTGGCTTCAAAAATCTGGTGCGGCAGACAGATGAATTTTGAATTCCGTGCTTCGTGGTTTTGATCCGCAATCAGCCGACATTATGCTGTACGCCTGAGTTGCAGCACCGGATGGAAAAAAGGGAATTACATACAATAATCGCACATTCGATGAAAATACAAGGATATTCAATGAGTTACTGATGCCTTCCTTTAATAATGAATTTCTACATGATATATACACGATCATGATTCGTTCTTCCATTTATCGCTTGCATTCCGGAACCCTGTGTTGGGCACAGTTGCTGTTCCGGATCGCCGGTGCCAACCGCCATGTGTGGAACCGGGCCATCGGGCAGAATCGCGATGCGATGGAAGCCTACAAGAAAGGCAAGGGCGAGAAGTCGTCCTTTACGTTCTTCAGCCCGGGGCTGGAATTCACCAAACTGCGGAGTGGCGAGGGGCATGAACGGTTGAAAGACCTGCCGTTTGCAGAGGCGCGGTACGCGCTGAAGCGGTATGCGGATGCGATGAAGGAGGCGGTGCGGGGCAAGCGTGGCTTTCCGAAACGCGAATATAGGGAAGATGGCGATATAAAAATGTCATCTATTTTTTATGCCCCCCCCCCCCCCCCCCCCCCCCGGGCACATTGAAGCAGGGGGATAGCATGGAACCTGCACCGTCGCGCGGCGTTTCATGCCTGAATGCATCGGCATCGCAATACGCCCCTGAAAAGACGCCGTCGTTTTTTTTCTTTACGCCTTGGTGCGTCTTCGCCGCGTGCGTCGTTCTATGCGGTTTCAGCGGAAATGCCGGAGCGCAGACTCTTTCTACCGTAGGTATCGAGGCGGAAATGGCTGAGGTCACCGAAGGCAATCCAATAAGGTTCATAGTGGATCGTAACATACATTTTGGGCCGTTGACGTTGGAGTTGGAGTTGACGGTGACTGCGCCCACCGGCCTGGTCAGTGGCACGTCTCCGGAGAGTGTGACCTTTTCGGGGACTTCGCTGCGGGCTGACGTCATAATTAATACCGCTGATAACAGCATCCGGGAGGGACCTCGGAATGTGAGCGTGGAGATAAGACCCAGTGCGAAGTATGGAACACACCCATCAAGACCGTCCGCGACGGTGTCCGTCAAGGACGACAATGACCAGCCGGAGATGTTGGTTGCATTGGAGTTAGAGGGAGGTGGGCGTGTTGAGGAAGATATCGGTAGGGCCGCAGTTAAGGTCGTCGTGACAGATAACCTCAGGGTCAGGCTTCAGAACTTGGCTGAAGTCACAGTTCGGTTCGACACGAGCACGCTGTCGTTGCTCACTGAAAGTTTGCCGCAAGAGAGCCTCACCGGCACGGCGAGGGTGACGACGGTTCCGATGCTGACGTCGCCGGGTGATGCGATTGAGGTGAAGCTGGCCGCAACCGAGGGGTTGACACTGGATCCGAACACCGTGACGTTGACGAATGGCAAGCCGGAAGGGCTCTTTGTGGTGGAAGCAAGCAGGCCTACGGCGACAGGTTCAGTGGGTTCGGTCACCATTGAATCGGCAGTCAGCTCGGAAGTGATCACCATGGTGGAAACCGGGCAGGAGTTCGGTGTGCTGGAAGTGGCTGTTGTATTGGTGACCAAGCTTAGGGGAGTGGTGATCACGTCAGATCCGGGAACGGACGAAGCCTATATAACGGGAGACAAGATCGAGGTGACGGTGACCTTTGACAAGGTGGTTGCGGTCGTCGGCACGCCGCAGGTCTCGCTCGACGTAGGGGGCACGACAAAAACGGCGGATTACAGCGGCGACGGTTCGCTTTCCTCGACGCAAACGTTCTCCTACATGGTGGCTGAGGGCGACATGGATGCCGACGGTATCGAGATCGTCGCGAACGGGCTGGACCTGAATGGCGGGGTGTTCCTTGACAGGTTCGGTCACGCGACGGCAATTAGCTTGATGTACCTCGGGCAGGGGCCCTTTCGCCGCCACAAGGTGGAAGACGTCGTGCTGACGGTCGAGAGCGTAACGGTCACGTCGGATCCGGGAACGGACGAAACCTATATAACGGGAGATAAGATCGAGGTGACGGTGACTTTCAGCGAGATGGTTACGGTCGTCGGCACGCCGCAGGTCTCGCTCGACGTAGGGGGCACGACAAAAACGGCGGGTTACAGCGGCGACAGTTCGCTTTCCTCGACGCAAACGTTCTCCTACACGGTGGCTGAGGGCGACATGGATGCCGACGGCATCGAGATCGTCGCGAACGGGCTGGACCTGAATGGCGGGATGATCGCGGACGTAATCGGGCAGGCGGCGACGGCAAGCAGCCTGAGGTACACTAGGCGGGGCCCCTTTCGCGGCCACAAGGTGGACCCCACCGTGCCGACGGCTGATGTTTCAATCTTCGCTTTTACTGTAGATGAAGCCTCGACGGCCGCGAGCATGTCCACCGTCCTGCTGATCAATGCATCGACGCCTGAAAGTGACCGGGTCGTTGATCACGCGGTGATCGTCAACGATTCCGTAGTAGTCGATAATCCCGGCGTGGAGAATAAGGTGGCCGAACTTTTCAGCAGGGTTGCTGTTGAGATCGTCTCCGGGGTTTCAGCCGGTGCTGACGTGAAATTGGTTTATACCTTGAGGCCCCATCGACATGGCACCTACAGGTTCAGTGTGGAGTTGGGAGACAGCGGCGGGGGAGGGCGGGTAACGTTCGGCCCGTTCACGTTGACGGTGAACCCCGTGGATAACCCACCGACGCTTGACCCGTCTGCACCTTTGTTTATCGACGAGGACAGTACCGGCACCATCACCATTGCCGCGTTTGCCGTATCGGCGGCTTCGGTCATCGACGACGGCAGCACCCGCACCATCACGTTGACCGGTATAAGCAACGGTCCCGACGAGGAGCCCGTGTCACCGGGCAATCCCCTGACGCTGAGTGCGTCAATTACCGGTTTTTCGGCCGACACCGAGGTTCAATGGAACGGTTTGAATATCCTTGATCGGTCAATTGAATTGACGGGCGAGGAAGATCTGACGCTGACAGTTGTCGGAGGGGCCGACGTAAATGGGGAATCGACCATCACCTTTGTGCTGACGGATGGCGCGAACGATTCGGGCGCGACAACCGACAAAGCGAGATCATTTGTACGGGAAGTCCCGCTGATCATCGCGCCGGTCAACGATGCGCCGGTTCTGGTGCCGGTGCCGGGTGCGCGGTTCAGCCTTGTGTCCGGTCAGTCAACCGTACTGAAGATAACGGTCACGGACCCGGATATAGAAGCACGCAGGGCGGGGCGTTCACCTGGAGGGGCCGACGTGGGGTATGCGAATTTCTCCACATTGCTCATTGAGATCGACTCGACCTCAAGAATGAGCGTGGCGGATCATCAGGCGGTTGACATTGGTTTGATTGACGATCTGCTCGGAGATTTCGTCGAAAATTTTGTAGTTGAGGGCGTTGAGTTGAAAAGTCGTTTTGACCGTATAAGGTCTGCTCATGACTTGTTGATTTTCAGCAAAAGCGAGACATTTCCTGCAGGAGCCGCTGCTGAGATTTTTTCCATAGACCCGTTGACTGGTGAAGATGAACCGAAACTCTTGGGGGACAGGGCGCAGAAGATGATAATCCGATTCCAGGGCAGGCGCAAGCAGCATATATCTCCTGAAGTCGTGGATATTTTGCTGAGGAACATCGTGACGATCTCAGTGGACTCTTCCGATATGGGCACTAATTCCGCGCGCACGCTTGGGATCAGTTTTACCGATCTTGGAAACGACGGCGGTATGGGTGATGCAGGCCCCGCGCGGATTTCAAACACGCTGCGTTTCGCTTTGATCTCTGATCCGTCTCCCCGCTTTGTTTTTGGTAACCCGATCATTCATCCTGTATCTGACTTGCAGGCGTTCCCAAGAGTAATATTTACCCGCCACTTCCGTATCGAGGATCACAATGAAGATGCTGTGCGCCGTGCGCCGGGAATGGCTGAAGGTGGATTTCATGGCGCCGCAATCGCCTCCATCCGGATTGTTGCGTCGGCCGGGGATAATGGCGTTCTCATCAATCCCCAGTGGTTCTCCGGCGTGGACAATGAGTCCAGTTCAGGTTTCTCAGTGATGCGGGAGGGGATTTTTTCAGTGAGTGAAGCGCAGTTGTTTTTGAGGAATCTGCGTCTTTCTATAGCGAGTGAAAATCAAGACCCGCCGGAGACCATAGACTTTACGATCACTTTAACGCCGGTTCAGGCGGAGGGCATCAACCCGGCGGCGGTGGTGGGGAGACACAGCATAAGGGTATTGGATTTGAACGACCCCCCGACGCTCGATCTTGTTCAAACGACGGTGTTGCAGAAGGAGTCTGACCCGACCGGCTTAAGCGGGACGACGACGGTCATCGGCACGGCCGATGCGATAGAAACGGGCCAGACCTTGTCGCTGGGAAGAGACGATGTGACTGAAAGCCTCGCCCCTCGCAGCATCGCAGAGAGAAATGTCAGCAGCGTCGCCGAGTTGTTTACAAGCGCCGCGTCGTTTTCCGTGGTCGGCGACGAACTGCGGTTGACTTACGGAACACCGGCCGCCGGTAAATACGGGCAGGTCGTCTATCAGATCAGGGTTCGGGACGACCAGGGCGGTGTTTCGCCGTTCAGGCAATTTACCTACACGGTGGTGTTTGAGGACAGGCCGGTGGTGACGGTGGCGGCGGATGCGGGCGCGGTGAGTGAGGGCGGGAAGGCGGCGTTCACGCTGACGCGGGCGGGAGGTGCGGATGAGGCGCTGACGGTGGCTGTGTCGGTGAGTGAGACCGGCGATGTGATCAGCGATGATTTGCTGACGATGGCGGACTTCACGGCAGATGATTCGACGGTGTCGGTGAGCGTGGCGACCGAGGACGACGGGATTGACGAGGCGGATGGCGCGGTCACCATGACAGTGGATGCAGGTGAAGACTATGACGTGGGTGAAGCATCGTCGGCGACGGTGACGGTGCTCGATGACGACCTGCCGCTGGTGACGGTGTCGGCGGGTGCGGGCGCGGTGAGTGAGGGCGGGAAGGCGGCGTTCACGTTGACGCGGGCGGGGGTTATGGATGAGGCGCTGACGGTGGCTGTGTCGGTCAGCGAGACCGGCGAGGTGGTTCGCGGCACGACGCCGACAGCGGTGACCTTTGCGGCGGGTTCGGGTACGACGCGGTTGAAGGTTGTGACCGATGACGACGGCATCTGGGAGGAGCACGCGGATGTGACCATGACGGTGAAGGCGGATGACGGCTATGTTGTCTCTGCCACCACGGGGTCTGCGACGGTGCGGGTTCTGGACGACGACGTTCCCGCGATGGACGTGAGCCTGGTAAACCCCGACATCAGGGTCGATGAGGGCGTCGGCACGGTCGCCGTTGAAGCGACCGCCGTGACAAAAGGGGACGAGATGCCCCACGGCGATGTAGCGGTATTGCTTTCGACGATGGACGATGCGGCGTTGTCCGGCGAGGACTACGAGGCCGTGCGCACGACCGGGGTTTTCTCGTTGCTGGAGTTCACCGCCGCGACCATGAATGGCGAACGGAGATACCGGGCGACGATGCTGAGCTTCTCAATCCCGATCATCAACGACGCGCGCGACGAGGAAGACGAGGCGTTTGCGGTCGCATTGGAGCGCACGCGCGGCCTGCCCGCCGTTGTTGAACTGCAAAATGCTGGGGGCGTCGTCACGATCGCCGACGACGACGAAACGCCCGGGATCACAAGCACAGGCATGTTCGAGGTACCGGAGAATTCAATGGCGATCACGGCCCTGACGGCGACGGACGGCGACGGCGACGACCTCGAATGGTCAATTATCGGCGGTGCGGATACGAGAGTATTCACGCTGACCGGGAACGGCAAGCTGTCGTTTGCGGATGCGCAGGATTTCGAGTCGCCCGGCGACAGCGACGGGGACGGCGACTATCAGGTGACAGTGCAGGTCACCGACGGCGCCAATCCTGTCACGGCGGCCATCACCGTTGTGTTGCAGAACGTGGATGAGTCCGACGTGACGATTGAGGCGGTCATGAGCAGTGTGACCGAAGGGGAGAATGCGGCTTTCACCCTGAGACGCATGAGGGATACGAGCGAAGAGCTGAGAGTGGCAATGAATGTGTTATTTCCCGACGGGCTCTTGACACCGCACGTGGTGCTTCTTTCGGCGAATGTGGATAGGGTGACGGTGTCGTTTGAGACCCCTGACGACGACGAGTGGGGGGAACCTTCAACTGTAACCGCGATTGTGGCGGGCGGTATGGGGTATGAGGTCTCGCCGGGCTCGAGTTCCGCGACGGTGACCGTCAATAACGATGATCAGCCGCAGATGCGGGTGGAGTTGGTGTTGCAGCAGAGTTCGTCTGTCGCGGAGAGCATCGGCAGTTCCACGGGCCTGCTCGTCGTGAGGACGGTGCGCGATGAGAGGCCACCGTCGCGGGTTTCCACCTTCGCGATTACTTTGTCTATCATTCCTGGAGACGGTGCTGACGGTGCGCGGAGTCCCGAAGACTATAGTGCGGTCTCCGAAATTGTCTTCCTTCCGTCGTTCGTGTCCGTGCGTGAAGAACACGACGGGCGGGGGTTCTACGCCATGCCTGTGGCTGATCGGCCTCGATGGGAGATAACGATCCACGACGACCGGCTCGATGAACCCGATGAGCCGTTCTACTTGATGTTGGATGGTAGCCCCTTTGCTATAGGGCATTACATCGAGATTTCTGCAGTGCGTTATCGCGTGGTCATTGTGGATGACGACGACCCGGTGGTGACGGTGTCGGCGGATCAGGCGTCGGTGATCGAGGGGATGACCGCGTTGTTCACGTTGACGCGGGTGGGGCTCACGGATGCGGCGCTGACGGTGGCTGTGTCGGTCGATTCAACCGGCGACGTGATCGGCGGCGCGGCGCCGGCAACGGCGGTGTTCGGGGCGGGCGATCCAACGGTATCGTTGAGCGTGGCGACCGAGAACGACGATCTGGACGAGCCGGACGGCGTGGTGACGGTGACGGTACAAAGCGGCGATGACTATGCCGCGGGTGCGGTGTCGTCGGCAACGGTGACAGTGCTCGATGATGACCTGCCGCGGGTGTCGGTGTCGGCGGATCAGGGCGTGGTGCGCGAGGGCGGGAATGTGGCGTTCACGCTGGCGCGGATGGGGGTCACGTCTGAGACGCTGACGGTCCAGGTGTCGGTGAGCGACGGTGCCGGCGATGTAATCCGCGGCACGACGCCGACAGCGGTGACCTTTGCGGCGGGTTCGGGTACGACGCGGTTGGCGGTTGTGACTGATGACGACGATGTCTGGGAGGAGCACGCGGATGTGACCATGACGGTGAAGGCGG
Source organism: Candidatus Oxydemutatoraceae bacterium (assembly GCA_965223735.1). GTDB lineage: Bacteria > Pseudomonadota > Gammaproteobacteria > Poriferisulfidales > Oxydemutatoraceae > CAYFZO01. The sequence continues at coordinate 140,280 of OZ245010.1, forward strand.
ATGACGGCTATGCCGTCTCTGCAACTACGCCGTCCGCGACAGTCAGGGTTCTGGACGACGACGTTCCTGCGATCGTGGTGAGCCTGGTAAATACCGACATCAAGGTCGATGAAGATGCCGGCACGGTCGCCGTTGAAGTGGCCGCCGAGACCAGAGAAGACCGGATGCCCCACGGCGACAGTGAGTTGGTGGTGAGTCTGTTTACCAATGATGGGACGGCGGAAGCGCCGGGGGATTACACCGCCTTGAATACAACGGTGTCTTTCCCGGTATCCGGTTTCACGCCCGTGGATGTCCCGGGCGGCAGTCGGAGATACCGGGCGTCGCCGCAGACTTTTTCGGTCGCGCTCGTCGGTGACGCGCGGGACGAGGAAGACGAGGAGTTTGTGATCACACTGGAGCGCCCGCCTGAGCTGCCTGCCGCTGTTGAATTGCAAAATGCCGGGGGCGTCGTCACGATCATCGACGATGATGAAACGCCCGGGATAACGAGCGTGGGCATGTTCGCGGCGCCGGAGAATTCAGTGGCGGCGTTTGCAATCCTGACGGCGACGGACGGCGACGGCGACGATCTGATGTGGTTGATCATCGGCGGTGCGGACACGAAGGCGTTCACGCTGACCGGGGACGGCAAGTTATCGTTTTCTGAGGCGCAGGATTTCGAGTCGTTTGGCGACAGCGACGTGGACGGCATCTATGAACTGACAGTGCAGGTCACCGACGGCGTGAACCCGGCGGAGGCGGCGATCAAGGTTGAGCTCGAGGACGTGGATGAGGAGGCGACGACGGCGGAGGTGACGGTTCGGGCGGTTGCGGACGCGGTGGCCGAGGGGACGACGGCGTTGTTCACGCTGACGCGGACGGGGAGTGTAGCCGCGCGCCTGCAAGTGTCGGTGTCGCTAGGAGAGATCGGCGATGTGATTGACGGTGATTTGCCGAGGATGAAGGTGTTGACTTTCAGCACGAAGCTTTCGGTGCTGGAGTTGGGCGTGGCGACCGAGGACGATGAGCTCGACGAAGCGGACGGCGCGGTGACGGTGACGGTGGGGGGCGGCGAAGGCTATGCCGTGGGTGCGACGCCGTCGGCGACGGTGGCGGTGCTCGATAACGACGGGCTGGTGACGATGGAACTGACGGCGGAGTCGTTGCAGTTGAGGCGGGATGCTTCGGCACAGGTGGTCGTGGAATTGAGTTCGGCGTTGCTGGAGGGCCGCAGTGCGACGCTGGCGTTGAGCGTGGCTGAAGGCGATGGTGAAGAGCTAGGGCTGGTGCTGCCTTCGCGGGTGCTGATGTCGGCTGACGGGATGTCGGTGGCGCTGGCGTTGAGTGCGACACGTGCGGCGATGCTTGGTGTGACGACGTTGAGGTTGACGGTGTCGGGCGACGGCATTGCAGGCGAGAGGGCGTTGCTGGCGGTGGAGGTGATACCGGCGGAGGTGTCGCTGGCGTTGTCCGAGGTCGCGCTCCGAGAAGGCGAGACGAAGGTCGTGTTGGTGAGCTTGAGTGACGCGTTGGTGGGTGAGGAGTCGGTGTCGGTGTCGGTGACGAGCGTGAACCCGGGTGTGCTGGAGGTGGTGTCGCTGACGGTGCCGGCGGTGTTGAACAGCGAGATGTCAACGCTGGGTGTTACAGTACGCGCGCTGGAGGTGTCGGCGCCGGTGATGGTGAGGTTGCGCGCGAAGGCGACGACGATGACGGAGTTGAGCGTGTTGCCGAGTGAGACGGTGGCGACGGTGAGGCCGCCGGTCGAGGTGATTTCGGCCGTATCGGGCATGTTGCAGTTGAGGCGTGGCGCCGAGTCGACGCAGGTGGTCGCCTTGAGTTCAGCGTTGCTGGGAAGCAGTGGCACGACGTTGACGGTGAGCGTGGATGGCGGCGCTGGCGATGGATTGAAGTTGAACGGGGAGGTGCTGCCGTTTGAGCGACGCCTGGCGTCTGGCGAGACCCGGGTCGAGTTGGCGTTGAGCGCGGATCGTGCGGCACTGCTGGGTGTGACGACACTGAAACTGACGGTGGTGAGGAGTGAAGATGCGGTCCCCGAGGAGGTGTTGCTGGTGGTGGAGGTAATCTCGTTCGAGGTGTCGTTGGAGTTGTCCGCGGTTGAGGACGTATTGAAGACAGACGAGATGGCGGTTGTCGAGGTGAGTTTGAGCGACAGGTTGGTAGGCGAAGAGTCGATGTCGGTGACGGTGACGAGCGTGAGCCCGGATGTGCTGGAGGTGGTGTCGCTGACGGTGCCGGCGATGTTGAACAGCGAGAAGTCAACGCTGAGTGTTACAGTGCGCGCGCTGGAGGTGCTGGCGCCGGCGCCGGTGAGGGTGATGTTGCGCGCGGAGGCGACGACGATGACCGAGTTGAGCGTGTTGCCCGGGGCGACGACGGTGGCGGTGGAACCGGCGATGAGGGCGGTGGCCACGGTGTTCATGCCGGCGTCCGTGACCCTGCCGCAGGGGCTCAGTGCCGAAGTGGATGTGACGACGGAGCCGGTGTTGAGGGTGTACGAGTCGCTGGTGCTGGCGTTTGAGACGACCGGCGACCTGACGATGGTTCCGGAGACGGTGACATTGAACAGCGGTTCAACGGTGGTGGCTGTGACGGTGAACGCGGCAGACATGACAGGCACTGTAGCGGTGCGCGCCGTCCCGTCATCGACAACCCCGTCGGTGAACGTGGAGGCGGCGCCGAGCACGTTGTCGGTGACGGTTGATCCGGCGATGGTTACAGTTCAGTTCACCGAAAGCACGTTGACGCTGACGCAGCAGAACACCACCGGCACGGCGACGGTGACGACGGTGCCTGGGCTGGCCGGCACTCAGAGGGTCGAGGTGAGGCTGGCCGTAACCGCCGGTCTGGCGGTGGCTCCGGGCACCGTGACATTGACGAAGAGCGATCGGTCCGCGGACGTCATGATAGGCGTGAGCGGAAGCACGACGGAAGGTTCTGTCGTCATTGAATCGGTGGTCGGCACCAACGTAACCGCCGTAGCGGAGGCAGGTGAAGAATTCGGAGTGCTGAATGTGATCGTTTCGCTGGTGCGGGATCTTCAGTTCAGGATCAGAGTCTTCCTTGAAGGCGCATTGCAGTAATGCATTCTTTGAGCGGTGCCGCGCTGCATTTATCTTAAGTGGTTTGACGTGGGCGTCGCCGTGCGCCGGTTCAACCCATCGGTTTCCGTATCAATCGGGTGAGAGGCGGTCATCGTAACCGCAACCGACAGAAACCCGAAGCCCTGATGTTTTGAGACGGACCTGGCCCGGGTGCCCTTCCGGGTGCATTCGAGGTCGGCGGGTCAGCCCCGTACCGTCGGCGCAAAGCCTGCCACACGGCGGGCCTGAGCGCGCCGCAGGGCCGTAGCGGTGTCCCGTGTCCCTGGCGTTGGCGCGTCAACCTTCACAATCCGGGCCGCGAAAAAGCACAGGTGCTGTTGGCGTCATTGCCTCACCTGCCCGTGCGGCCCGAAAATGAAGGTTCAATTGCACCGTGCGGTGAAGCATTCATGGACTATCAGGAAGGCCCTAGGTTTAACAGCCGTGCTCAATGGCTTGGGGGTTCAACAATCGCCTGCCGGATGACCCGGGTCGTGATAACAATCGGCGCCCACACCGGTGGGCTCGACAACCTAACGCCTTGCTGTGCGCCCGCAAAACATCCGCCCCGAAAGAGGTGACATCATACAAACAATTAACTGCCGTACAGGCTATCTATGTGCTTTGATGCGGTAACCGACCGGGGGCACCGGATGCAGTTGACGATCAATCATAGTCGGACGCGCGGTTTCGCGGCGTAATCCATATCCTCCCGAGGCGGGGGGGACAGCATGGAACCCGCACCGTCGCACGGCGCTTCATGCCTGAATGCATCGGCATCGCAATGCGCCCCTGAAAAGACGCCGTCGTTTTTTCTCTTTACGCCTTGGTGCGTCTTCGCCGCGTGCGTCGTCGTAAGGACGGTGCGCGATGAAAAACGCTGTCTGTGGTTCCCGCCTTCCAGTTTAATATTAGTATGAGTTCGGGCTCAGCGAGGCATCTTCGAGATTTTCTGGCACTCGTCATACCTGAGAACTTCCCTGGGCTCACGCTTGAGCGCGTAGAGGACGACGGTCAATTCTATTCTGTTGCTCCCGACGCCGATCCCGATTCCCCTGCTGATTGGTATGAACATCAGATACCCATTCAAAATGACCGGCTGGATGAAGGTGGTGGGCACTTCTATTTGACCCTGCCCCTGAGTGACGGTGTCCCCGATTACATCACAGTTCCCGTAACCTCTGTTTCTCCGTATTTTGCGACCGACGAGTTGCAGGTCGATCAGCGATAGCGACACTCAAATTTGGAGAACCACTGCGGATGTTCCAGCGCCGGTGAGTTGTCGAAGATCAGCCGTTTCTGCACCAGGCGGCAGTGATCGAGCGCAGCCCCCGGAATCAGCGTGTGAAATGCGCTGCCGCCGAGGAGTTGGTGCGAAATTGTCAGGTACAGCAGGTTGAGGCAACGTGTTTTCAGCGCGGATTCCAGCAATTTCGGCCCTGCGGCAAAGCAGATGCTGCGCAAGCCCTGCCCGGTCAGGCGGGTGGTCAGGGTGTCAGCCTCGACCATTGTGCCCGCGCCCGCGGTGATCAGCCGATACCCCTTGTCGCGCCAATGTCCGGCGCGCGCGCGGTTGTGGTCCCGGCCGGTGGCGATGATCACTTTGTCGCGGGCGAGGTCGAGCGGCTCGGGGAAGTCGAGGCTCGCGCTGCATACGACAATCGTCGCTGGCGTGAGGCCGTGTTCGCGGCGCCAATTCTCGAGTTTGTCGTCGAAGTGCAGGATATCGCCCAGCGTGCCTGCGGCGCGCGCGCGCAGATAGGCGCCGTGTGTGATTACACAGTCGGCTTGCGCGAGCAGTTCCAGGAACAGGTGCAGGTCGTTGTCGTTGGTGAGACTTTCGGGCAGGTGATCGGTGCCGTCGCGCGAAAGCGCGATCCTGCCGTCCAGGCTGCTTACAAAATCGGCGTAAACGAGTGGGGTGTGTGCGGACGTACGCCCGGGCAGATCTTCCGCGAGATAAAGCCCGCGCACCGATTGGTATTCGCGGCGGTCGGGGTGCAGTTGTATAATTCCTTCTTTCATGCTGGATTTTCGTGCGCACGCCGAATCATAACCGATGACGATCAACCGCCTGCCCCCCAAACTGATCAACCAAATCGCCGCGGGAGAAGTGATTGATCGCCCTGCTTCGGTCGTGAAGGAATTGGTCGAGAATAGTCTCGACGCCGGCGCATCAATGATCTGTCTGCAAATTGAAAAGGGTGGCGTCGGCCGCATCCGGGTCAGCGACGACGGCGCCGGTATCGCCAAAGACGAATTGGCGCTGGCGATGTCGCGGCACGCGACCAGCAAGATCAGCGATCTGTCCGACCTCGAGAACATCCGCGGCTTCGGCTTTCGCGGCGAGGCTTTGCCGAGCATCGCGTCGGTTTCAAGGCTCAAGATCACCGCGTGCGTGAACGGTGCCGACACCGGTTGGGAGTTGAGCGCTTCGGGCGACGATGATTTTGGCGAGCCCGGGCCGGCGGCGCATCCGCCGGGCACCACAGTTGACGTGCGCGACCTTTTCTACAACGTACCGGCGCGGCGCAAATTCCTGAAGAGCACGCGCACCGAGTTCGGACACATTCAGAAGTGGCTGTACCGGCTGGCGCTTGCGCGCGAGGACGTCGGGTTTGAAGTGACGAACGACGGCAAGCTGTCTTTCAGTTTTCCCGGCGGGGAAGGTTCCGGGAGCACCGGCCGCATTGAGAAGATTCTCGGACGGCAATTCGCCGAGCAGGCGGTCTGGTTTGAGCAGGAGCGGGGCGGCCTGAAGCTGAACGGCTGGCTCGGCCTGCCGACGTTGTCGCGCAGTCAGCCCGATATGCAGTTCACCTACGTCAACCTGCGTTCGGTGAAGGACAAGACCCTGGCGCATGCGATCAGAGAGGCGTACAGCGACGTACTGTTTCATGGTCGCCATCCCTGCTACGTGCTGTATCTCGAGCTCGATCCCGCGCAAGTAGATGTGAACGTGCACCCGTCCAAACTCGAGGTACGTTTTCGCGACCAGCGCCTCGTGCACGATTTTGTCCGGCACGCGGTGGGCGAGATGATCGCGGGTCTGTCGCCCGACACCGCGGTCAATCAGGCCGAGCATCACCGGCGCCTGGTGAACGAGAACCCACAGGCGGGGCGTCTCGACGATTGGGAGGGTTTTGTATCGGCGACCGCCGGCGCGTCGGTGCCCGACCGGAGAATGCGTGTCTCTGATCGGGGGCCGGTGCCGTCCGATGCATCGATCGGCGCGTTGTCCGGGTCAACCGCGGCGGGTGCGCAGGCGCCGATCTCCGGGGACGTCGAGATGCCGCCGCTGGGGTACGCGATGTGCCAACTCCACGGCATTTACATCGTCGCGCAGAATCAGGAGGGCATGGTGCTGGTGGACATGCACGCGGCGCACGAGCGCATCACTTATGAAAGGCTCAAGCGCGCATATCAAAATGAAGGCATTCGTTCTCAGCCGCTGTTGGTGCCGGTCAGTCTCGCGGTAGCTCCGGGTGAGGCCGACGTCTGCGAGCGCCACGAAGAATACTTGGAAAAGGTCGGTTTCGAAGCAGACCGCCTCGGTGAAAGCACGCTGGCGTTGCGGCGTGTCCCGGCGATGCTGGCCGGCGCCGATGCCGAGGCTTTATTCCGCGACGTGCTGTCGGATCTTGTCGAGCACGGTTCGTCGGCCCGGGTCGAGCAGTACTTGAACGAAATGCTTTCGACGATGGCCTGCCACGGTTCGGTGCGCGCCAACCGCCAACTGACGACGGACGAGATGAACGCGCTGTTGCGTGACATGGAAGTCACCGAGCGCAGCGGCCAGTGCAATCACGGACGCCCGACTTGGGTGCAGTTGGGCGTGGACCAGCTTGATAAATTGTTCCTGCGCGGGCAGTAGAGCATGGATGTCTGAAACCGCACCGCGTTGCGCAGTCTTCCTGATGGGGCCGACCGGCAGCGGCAAGACCGATCTGTCCCTGTGCCTGTGCGAACTTCTGCCGTGCGAGATCATCAGCGTTGATTCGGCGCTGGTTTACAGGGGTATGGATATCGGCACCGCGAAGCCCGGCGTTGAAGCGCGCCGGGGCGTGCCGCACCACCTGATCGACATTCTCGACCCGTGCGAGATGTATTCTGCGGCGGCGTTCAGGAGATCCGCGCTGGCTTTGATCGGAAAGATCCTGTCGGCGGGCAGGGTGCCGCTGCTGGTCGGCGGAACGATGTTTTACTTTCATGCGCTCGAACATGGCCTCGACCATATTCCCGACGTCGGCGACGAGGTGAAACGGGAATTGGACGAGGAGGCGCGCGCGGGGGGGCTTCCCGCGCTGTACGAGGAGTTGCGGCGGATAGACGCGGCGACGGCGCGGCGGCTGCACCCGAACGACTCGCAGCGAATCAGGCGCGCGCTCGAAGTGTATCGTGTCAGCGGTCGTGCGTTGAGTGAGTTTCAGTCGGGGCGCGGCGGGCGCAAGCTGCTGTTCCCGGTTTTGAAATTCGGGCTGAATTTCAGCGACAGGTCGCTTCTTCACGCCGGGCTGCAACGTCGCTTTGACGGGATGCTTGCGGCCGGCCTGATCGACGAAGTCAGCCGTCTTATGTTGCGCGCGGACCTCAACCGCAACCTGCCTTCAATGCGCGCGGTGGGCTACAGCCAGGTGTGGTCGTATTTGTCGGGAGAATGCGGGCGTGAGGAGATGCGTGCGCAGGTGGTGAGTGCGACGCGCCAATTGGCCAAGCGGCAGTTGACTTGGATGCGGAGCTTCGACGGCATCCGCTGGTGCGAAGTTGACCGCGGCGAACCGCGGGCGCTCGCGGCGGTGCTGAAGCGTGCGGTGATTGAATTTTCCGGGGCAATTACTTAAAGTGGAACGATTATTGTCACTACCATTTGGGAGAATACATGGCCAAGGAACAAGTGCTTCAAGACGTGTTTCTTAATGCGCTTTGTAAGAACCGGGAGATGGTGAACGTCTATCTCATGAACGGGAGCAGACTGCAAGGAAAGGTGGAGGCCTTTGACCGGTTCGTCGTCATGGTCAGGATCTCTTCCGTAACGCGCATGATCTATAAGCACGCCATTTCAACGATCGCGCCCCTGCGCGCGATGAGTCTGCCGTTCGGAGACGATAAAACGCCGGGCAAGGACCGGCAGGCTTCGTCTTAGCGGCGGTGATACAGGCGATCCCGGTTCCGGCGTTCAGAGACAACTACTTGTGGTTGCTCACGCGCGCGGAATCCAAGGCGGCGGCGGTCGTGGACCCCGGAGACGCGGCGCCGGTGCTCGTTGCGCTGGCGGCGGCGGACGCGGCGCTTGAGGCGATCATCATTACCCACCATCACGCCGACCATATCGGCGGCGTCAGCGAACTGCTCGGGCGGTTTCCCGGCGCCGAGGTTTATGCGCCGGACGACGACCGCATTGCGGGTGCGACGCGGACGGTCGGCGAAGGCGACCGTGTGTACGTCGCGTGTCTCGATTGCGACTTTGAAGTGCTGGAAGTTCCCGGACACACTTCAACACATATTGCGTATTACGGCGACGGCAAACTCTTTTGCGGCGACACGGTGTTTGCCTGCGGCTGCGGACGCCTGTTTGAAGGTACGTCCGAACAGATGCACAACTCGCTGAGCAAGGTCATGGGCCTGCCGGATGACACCGGGATCTACTGCGCGCACGAATACACTCTGAGCAACATCGCGTTTGCAAAACGGGTTGAGCCCGACAACCCGGCGCTTCTGGAAAGAGAGCGCGATGCACGGCGTCTGCGCGACGGGGGGCATCCGACCGTGCCGTCGCTGCTGGCGTTGGAGAAGCGCACCAACCCCTTTATGCGGTTTGACGTTCCCGCCGTGATCGCCGCCGCCGAGCGCCATGCGGGACACCCGCTGGACGGTGCCGCTGCGGTATTCGGCGCCGTCAGGCGCTGGAAAGATCAGGTGTAGGCGGATGACTGGCCGCCCGCTCCGGCGGTTTATTTTTGGGAAAGCCTGGCCCAGGTGTCGCGCAACGTGATCGTGCGGTTGAACGTCGGCCCGTTGCTTTTGTCGTCAACGCAGAAATAACCGAGGCGTTCAAACTGCCAGCGCCTGCCGGGCGTCGCCCGGGCCAGTGAAGGTTCGACGCGGCAGTCCGTGAGTGTTATCAGCGACGCCGGATTGAGATGTGCAAGCACGTCGTCGGCCGAGGGAATTTTGGTGTTGAACAGCCGGTCGTACAAATGCATTTCGGCTTTGCCGGCGTGGGCGGCGGACAGCCAGTGGATGGTGCCTCTGACCTTGCGTCCGTCGAGCGTGTTGCCGCCGCGCGTTTGCGGATCATAGGTGCACAGCAGCCTGACGACGTTGCCCCGTGCGTCTTTTTCAACCTCGCGGCAGGTGATGCAGTAGGCGTAACGCAGGCGCACTTCGCGTCCGGGGGCGAGGCGGAAGAATTTTTTCGTCGGCGTTTCCATGAAATCGTCGCGTTCAATGTAGATCACGCGCGAGAAAGGCAGTTTTCTTGTGCCCATCGATGGGTTGTCGGGGTGGTTGGGCGCTTCGAGTTCCTCGTCCGAGTCCTCGGGGTAATTTTCTATGACGAGTTCAAGCGGCTTGAGTACCGCCAGTGCACGCGGTGCGTGTCTGTTCAGGTAGTCGCGCACGCAGGTCTCCAGCAGATCCATTTCAATCCAGCTGTCTTTTTTAGTCAGGCCGATGCGTTCGCAGAAATCGCGGATCGCGGCCGCCGGGATGCCGCGTCGGCGCAGGCCCGAGATCGTCGGCATTCTCGGGTCGTCCCAGCCGTCCACGATGCCCGCGTCGGTCAGTTTTTTGAGGTTGCGCTTGCTGGTGATCGTATGCTTGAGTTGCAGGCGGGCGAACTCGATCTGCTGGGGGTGATGGATTTTCAACTGCTCGAGGATCCAGTCGTACAGGGGGCGGTGGTCCTCAAACTCCAGCGTGCACAGGGAATGCGTGACCCCTTCAATCGAATCCGAAAGGCACTGCGTGAAGTCGTAAGTCGGGTAGATGCGCCACTCGTCGCCGGTGCGGTGGTGTGTTATGTGGCGGATGCGGTAGATCACGGGGTCGTGCATGTTGATGTTCGGAGACGCCATATCTATCTTTGCGCGCAGTACGTGTTCACCTTCCTTATATTTGCCTGCGCGCATTTGTGAGAACAATTCCAGGTTTTCCTGTACGCCGCGTTCGCGGTACGGCGAGTTGACGCCGGGTTCGGTGAGTGTTCCGCGCTGCTCGCGGATCTGGTCGGGAGACAGGCTGCAAACGTAGGCTTTTTCCAGCTTGATCAGTTCGGTCGCATAGTTGTACAGACGCTCAAAATAATCCGAGGCGTAGCACAGTCGGTCCCATTCAAAACCGAGCCACGCGACGTCGCGCTTGATCGCCTCGATATACTCGGTGTTTTCTTTCTCGGGGTTGGTGTCGTCAAAACGCAGGTTGCATCTGCCCCTGAAGTCCCGCGCCAGACCGAAATTCAGGCACACCGCCTTGGCGTGCCCGACATGCAGGTAGCCGTTGGGTTCAGGCGGGAAGCGGGTCTGGAGTTTTCCGCCGTGTTTCCCTGCTGAGATGTCATCTTCGATGACCTGGCGGATGAAATTGGTCGGTGTCGGCTCGTTGCTCATGGGCGCGTTGGCTTTAAGGGCACTTTTGAAGGTGTTATCTTACAGCAATGCGACGCAAAAACAGCACGACGGACACGACGGGCCATCCCGATTTTCCGGTGCTCGACGGGGACGCGATCAGGCGTGCGTTCACCGACGGCGTCGCACATCGTATTGCGTCACTCGAGATCGTCGAGCAGGTCGGCTCGACCAACGACCGTCTTTTGTATGAGGTCGATGCGTCCGCTTCCGGGTTCTGTGTGTGCCTTGCCGAGTCCCAGACCGCAGGCAGGGGGCGGCGCGGGCGCAAGGTCTGGTATTCGCCGAAGAACGGAAACCTCTACCTGTCGGTGCTGCGCCGCAGCCCCACGGCAACGCCGCGACCGTCGGCCTGGCTTGCGCTGACGGCTGCAGTTGAAGTCACCTCTGCGCTTGCCGCCGATCAGGGTGTCGGCGGTCTCGGCGTCAAATGGCCGAATGATATTTACTGCAACGGCCGCAAGTTGGGCGGCGTACTCGTCGAGTCAAAAGGCGACCGCTGCGTCGTTGGCTTGGGCCTGAATGTGTGTCTGCCCGCAGACGGCGGGTCTGCGTCGGAGATTGCATGGACGGCGCTCGACGAAATCCGCCCGTGCGGACTTGACCGTCAGCAATTGGTCGCTTCGATGATCGTCGCCATCGTGCGTGCCTTTGACCGGGTGGAACACGACTGCGCCGCGACGCTGATCGAGAACTGGCGGCGGCATGACCTGCTCGCGGGGCGGGAAGTGGCCGTGCTCGCCGGGGGAAAGGCGCTGGCGGGTATCGCGCGCGGCGTCGATGAGCACGGCGGACTGCGTGTCGAGCATAAGAATTGCGGCGGAGACGGGCTGCGTGTGTACTATGCGAACGACGTCAGCCTGCGACAGTGAAACTACTGCTTGACGTCGGCAACAGCCGCTGCAAATGCGCCGTTTATAGCAACGGCGATCTGCATCATTATCCGCCGGTGGTGGTCAACGCGGATGACTCCGGTGCGTGCGTGCCCGGGCAGATGGTTGAGCAGGCGGGCGATGCAGTGACCGCGATTGCGGTGGCGAGCGTGCGCGCCGACGAGTTCAACCGCCGCTTGTGCGATGCGTTGTCCGAACGCTTCAATGTTCAGCCGGTGCCGGCCGTAACCGGGCGCGCCGCCTGCGGTGTGACGACCGCCTACCGCAACGCCGCGAGCCTCGGGGTTGACCGCTTTCTCGCGCTGGTCGGCGCATGGCGCAGGGTCGGCGGCGCCTGCGTGGTCGCCGATTGCGGAACGGCGGCGACAATAGACGCGATCAACGACAACGGCGTTCACCAGGGCGGGCTGATCATGCCCGGCCTGTGCCTGTTGCGGGACAGTCTGTCCGGAAGTGCCGATCGCCTGCCGGTGCCCGGCGACGCCGGCGATCAAGCGGCTGTCGCTTTGTTCGCGCGCGACACCGGCGACGCGATCGCGAGCGGTTGCCGCAGGATGTTCACCGGTGCGGTGATCACCGCGATGCGTGAGATGCAGGCGCAACTCTCAGGCGGCGCGGCGTTGCTTGCAACGGGTGGCGACGGTGAAGCGTTGCTTGAAGTGGGGGGCGCCGCCGTTCGGTATTACCCCCACCTTGTGATCGAGGGGCTCGCCGCTTTTTCTGAGCGTGGCACCGATTGCGGCTGACGGTGCGTTTCTTTAATATGGCTTCTGATATGACCGCGACCGTGACAGTGTATGCCGGGGTAGCACAATGGTAGTGCAGCGCATTTGTAATGCGAAGGTTGGGGGTTCAAGTCCTCTCTCCGGCACCGTTCTCCAGCGGTCGTTGCGGCTGTGACGGCGTGCGGATCTTTTGAAGCGAAGAGAACGGATCCGGTGATGACCCGCGATATAGCCACAACGCAATGCGACACGACGACGCGGTTTGTCATGGCCTCTCCGCTCGGCGACCTCGAGATCACATTGTGCGACGACGCGCTGGCGGACATTCGTTATCTTCACTCGCGGCTCCGGGGGCGGAAGGGTCCGGCGGTGCAGCGCAGTCGATCGGCGCGGCGCACGGCGCGCGATGTTGAATACCAGCTCCGCCGTTATTTCGACGACCCGTATTGGCGCTTTGACCTGAAACTCATGCCTTGCGGCACGCCGTACCAGCAGCGCGTCTGGAAATATCTGGCGCGCATTCCGGCGGGGCGGCCGATGACCTACGGCGAGGTCGCCGCGCGCCTCGGTTCTGGGCCGCGCGCGGTCGGCGGCGCCTGCCGCAGCAATCCGGTTCCGATCGTGATTCCCTGCCATCGCGTGATCGCCGCAAGTGCGGTCGGCGGCTACTGTGGCAATATGCGGGGCAGGATGCTGCACGCCAAACGCTGGCTTTTGCGGCACGAGCATTCACACAAAGAGGAATAAACAATGAGCGAAGAGACACGGCAGGACATTCGCACCTTGCTGAAGCGTTTCGGGATCAAGGCCGACGAGGGCATCACCGCACACCTCGAGAAAACCGGGGCGGGGCCCGATCTCAGGTTGCGCCTGACGCTTGAAGAGGTCGGTGATCACGGCGTGGATGCAGCGGCGTTGCCGACGCTGACGCTTGAAGGCATGGTCAGGCGCTGACCATCTGCCCAGCAGGGTGGCGCAAGCCTGTCCGCCGGAGCGGCCGGCCGTTGCGGCGGGCGTCGGCCGCCCAGGGGAATGTGCGGGCATTCGCGTCAGGGCGGATCAATGCGGAAAAACCGCCGCGTATCACTGATGGGGGGTGTGGCTTGTCATCAAAGTGATATGAAAGGCAAGGATTTTTACAGAAGATAGCGTAAAATAAGCGAAGATAACAGAAGATAAAAGAATATAACAGAAGTTTCAGGGTTCCCAAGTTTTGGGTGCCAGCGCGTGGCGGCGCCTGTTCAGCCTATTTTCTAGTTTTGTCCTGGACAACCCCGTCTTTTGAGTAGGTGATTGTGTGTAAAATCGCCCGCTCCACTTTTCACGAATTTGCGTACAGCAAAACCAACTGAAATTTGCGCTGAAGGAGCACAGTGATGAAATTATCTGAACTTATTTCCCGTGTCGGCATCATGCTGTCGGCTGTGGCTTTCACGCTCGCGGCGTCAACGGTTCGGGCTGACGAGACTTGTATGTCGCCGTACATGGCGAAGATCGTCGGTCAGGAAGACTACGTTTATGTCTGGACGCTGGGTGTTGAAGGTCTCGGCGACGCGCAGGATAAATTGGTGACGATTGACGTCAATCCGAATTCCGAAACCTACAGCAAGATCGTTTCGAGTTTATCGGTCGGCGGGCGCAATGAGGCCCACCATTCCGGTTTGACCGACGATCGCCATTACCTGTGGGCGGGCGGTCTCGACAGCAGCCATATCTTTGTCTTTGACGTTCACTCGAATCCGCGTGAACCGAAACTGCACAGGACCATCAAGAACTTTGTGAAAAAGACCGGCGGTCTGGTCGGCCCGCATACATTCTACGCCATGCCCGGCAGGGTCATGATCAGCGCCCTGTCGAATAACAAGGACCACGGCGGCCGCACCGGTCTCGCCGAGTACACCAACGACGGGCAGTACATTGCAACGCACTGGATGCCGACCGACAGCGCGTTGCACGGCGCGGTCAAAAGCGGTAAACACGCCGACGGTTACGGCTACGACGTGCGCGCACTGCCGCGGCGAAACCTGATGCTGACCTCGTCTTTCACCGGCTGGTCGAATTACATGATGGATCTGGGGCAGATGATTCAGGATCAGGAGGCGATGAAGCGTTTCGGCAACACGATGGTGGTGTGGGATCTGCACACGCGTAAGCCCAGGAAAGTGCTCGACGTGCCCGGTGCGCCGCTTGAGATCCGTTGCGCTTGGAACGCACGCCACGATTACTGCTTCACGACCACCGCGCTGACCTCGGAGTTGTGGGTGGTTTACGCGGACGAAAACGGCGAGTGGCAGGCGAAGAAGAGTGCCGACATCGCCCGCAACGAAGGTGATCCTGAGATCCCGTTGCCGGTGGACATCTCGATCACCTCCGACGACAGGGGGCTGTGGATCCAGACCTGGTTCGACGGCAAGACTCGTCTCTTTGACATCACCGATCCGTTCAACGCGAAACAAGTGCACGAGCATAAGATCGGAGAGCAGGTCAATATGATCTCGCAGAGTTGGGACGGCAAGCGGCTTTATTTCTCTTCGTCGCTGCTCGGCAACTGGGACAGGAAAGAAGGCAAGGACGATCTTCAGTACGTCAAGCTGTACCACTGGGACGAAGAAAAGAAAAAGATGTCGCTCCAGTTCAAGATCGACTTCCTGAAGGAGAAACTCGGGCTTCCGCATCAGATGCGTTTCGGCGCGTATTCGTTGTACAGCGAAGCGCCTGTGCCTGGGCCGGAAGTGAAAGTGACGCAACTCACTGACTGAGCGCGTGCCGGCTGAGCCCGGCGGCGTATAGCAGACCTTATTTCCACTTGCAAGGCCGCTTCCTCCGGGAAGCGGCCTTTTTCATGCCCGGGATATTCCGTCAGGTTTTGCGGCCAGCCATTGCCGGCGCGCCGACTGCCTTGATCCCCGTCGTTATTTCATAAGGCTCTGCGGCGGTTGAGGCGGCGGAGCCGCGCCTGTGCATTGCCCGGCCTGGATCGTCGATTTCATAAGAGCCTGTAACAGCTGGCGGGCGCGAACCCCTTGGCGTGGTGCGCAAAAAACGCGTTATCGGCCCGCCGCTACCGTTTATCGCGTCTTGGTTCCGGTGCGGCGATGTGCGCTTTACATTGCGCGCATGAGAATTTTGGCCCTACAGACGCGAGTCAGTCCAACGTCGCCTGCCATGGCGCCGATCTGGATGTCGGCCCGGCCCTTGCCCCGAACATTGCTTCTGGCACTGGTCTGGCTGGTCGTTGTCTGCACGATGCATTTCGCCGCCGCGCAAACCCCCGACCGGGATGTGCGTGCGGGGCAGTCGGAGTTTTCGCGTGCGCAGGTTTTGCGGCCGTCAGACGGATTGCGTGCGGTGCGCAGTCGAGCCGCCGCGCAAACCCCCGACCAGGATGTGCATGCGGGGCAGCCGGAGTTTTCGCGCGCGCAGGTTTTGCGGCCGTCAGACGGATCGCGTGCGGTGCGCAGTCGAGCCGCCGCGCAAACCCCCGACCGGGATGTGCGTGCGGGGCAGTCGGAGTTTTCGCGTGCGCAGGTGTTATGGCCGTCAGACGGATCGCGTGCGGTGCGCAGTCGAGCCGCCGCGCACACCCCCGACCGGGATGTGCGTGCGGGGCAGTCGGAGTTTTCGCGTGCGCAGGTGTTGCGGCCGTCAGACGGATCGCGTGCGGTGCGCAGTCGAGCCGCCGCGCACACCCCCGACCGGGATGTGCGTGCGGGGCAGTCGGAGTTTTCGCGTGCGCAGGTGTTATGGCCGTCAGACGGATCGCGTGCGGTGCGCAGTCGAGCCACCGCGCAAACCCCCGACCGGGATGTGCGTGCGGGGCAGTCGGACAGATCGCGTGCGGTGCGCCGTGAGGCCGGCGCCGGGCGGCGTTCCAATCTCGATGAAAAAGTGGTGGTGCATTCGGACTCGGCGAACGTTCGCAGCCTGATCAAGTTTCTGGCGCCGCGGGGCTGGCGCACCCGCTTTGACGTCGCCGCGTCCAGGGTGGATCACGCGCTGGTTTTCCATGCTGAAACCACGAGGCGGCGGGCGCTGGATCAACTGTGTTCGAGTTTGGGACTGAAAGGCATCTTCTATCCCCGCAAACGCATGGTGCTGATCGTCGAGGGGCGTCGGCAATGAAATCCGCGCGCTTCATCGTTGTCGCAGCCGCGTGCCTGAGCGTCGCCGTCGGGTGTATGCCGCAGTTTGCGGCGCGAGATGATACCGACGCAGATGTGTCGGCGTTGTCAACGGTTATGTCACAAGAGTCATCGGGGTTATCCGGGGAGTTGGCCGATCCGCCGGTGTACGTGAGGGCTTTGCACGCGCCGCCGCATCCCGCACTAGCGCAAAAAGTTCACGTCAATTTCTCACCCGGCAACGTGGCATTGCACACCGCGATCGTCAAGGCGCTGCCGTTTCTGGTGACGGTCGTCGCCCGCGATCAGATGGTTGACCTGAACGCGCCGGTTTCGGTGCGCGCGAACGGGGTTGCCGTCGGGACTTATCTCAAACAGCTCGAAGGGGAAAGTGGCTACCGGATTGAATTGCGACCCGACGAGAGCGTGGTTGAAGTGGCGGCGGTGGTAACGCGCACCTGGAACTTGCCGGCGTTGGCGGGCATGGGGGATTTCAACGCGCGTCTGGGCTTTGGTGATGACGGCGATGATGAAGACGATGGCGACGTTGAAAGAAGCCACACGATGAGTTCGTCGGTTGCCCACGACGACGATGTGTGGGCGACGGTCGTGGCGCACGCGCATTGCATCCTGGGCATCGGCGGGTGCGAGTCGGATGAAACAACTGATGCAACTGACGCCGACGCCGAAGTGACGGGCCGTCCGCGCAATGCAGGCACATGGCTGGTCGATAACCGCCGTCTCGGCACCATCAGCGCGAGCGGCAAGCCGCGGCCGATGGCGCTGCTTGATCAGTGGCTTTCCAAAATGGTCGCCGACAGCCTGCGTTTGGTGCGGCTGGAATGCGCGATCCTCGACGTGGCGGTCGATGAGCGGCGTGCGGCGGGCGTTGATTTCGACGCGGTATTCGGCGACGACGAAGATTTCGTCAGGATCACGCGCGGGTCGGTGGTCTCTGATGACGATGACTCCGGCTGGACGATCGGCACGGTACTCGACGGCGGCCGCTTTGACCTCGACTTTTTTATCCGGCGTCTCGCGCGCCGCACCGACGTCAAGGTCAAGAGCAGGGCGCGGCTGGTCGTCACCAACGCCGCCACTGCGTATCTGAATACCGGCGAAGTGTTCTCGTATCTGTCCGGTATTGAATCGGTGGCGACTGAAGGCGTCGCCACCACTTCATTTGAGCAAACCCGCCTTCAGATCGGCCTCGAACTTGCGGTAACGCCGCGGATCCTCGACGACAACGGCCGGATGCTGGTCGAGGTCGTGCCGATCCTGTCTTCGGTGGTGCGCTTTGATGAGCTCGGCGACGGCGCCAACCGTGTCAACACGCCGGTCATCTCGTTGCGCCAGATGAGCTCTCAGGCGATTACGCGCAGCGGCCGCCCGGTGGTCATCGGCGGGCTGACCTGGGACCGTCTCGCGTCCGATGAAGAAAGCCCGGTTGCCGGCACGGTGTTTGAAAAATGGTTTTCGTCGCGCGACAGGAAGACCGAGTCGCGCCAGTTGCTGATCGTGATCACGCCGTGGGAGGTAATGGTATGAGTGTGTACAAGCCGGGGATCGAGGTTACTATCGGCGGATGTCGCTGTGTCGTGATATGCGACGCGGTTGCACATACTCTGCCGCCGTCGGATGACGTCGTCGTACTCGACCGTCTCGACGGCAGGATGGTGTATTGCGCCTTGTCGTCGCTCAAGTATGCGCGCGAGCGATATCCGGGGCTGCCGGCCTACGGTTTCTGGCAGGTGCTGCTCAGTTCAGGGTTGGTCGATAAGGCCGGGCGCTTGCAGGCGGTTTATTTTGACGAACGCAACGGTCAATACCTGTATCAGGACGCCGCGGTCGCCTTTACCGGGGAAATCCGCAACGGCGCATTGCTCGCGAACGGCGGCTATGCGCTCGACCCGTCCGCCGCCCGTGTTATCGCCTGCGAGATCCGGGACCTGCGCCTGCCGCGCAAAGCCGCGCTGTCTTTTGAGGAACGTGAGCGCGAGCGTGTCGCCCGCAAGTTCAGATTCGCGTCGCGTCTGGCGGCGGTGGCGGTTTTTCTGAGCGTCGCGCTATTGGCTTACGACGGCAAGCGCCGGTCATACGAAGCCGATCTGCAGGTGGCCCGCGATGCGCTGGAAGTGCGCGCCGAGGCTCTCGCGGTGCGCAAAGTCGCGTTGCGGGAGACGCGCATCGAGAAATGGCCGGACCAGCACGCCACGCTCGATGACCTGCTGCATTTTGCGATTGCGCTTGAACGTTTTACGTTGCCCGAGACGCCGCTTGAACACACTGTGTTTGAGGTACGCGTGCCCGACCCGAATATTTATCTGCCGCCGATGGTATCGACCATCGTCAGCGGCGTTGAACACCGCCGCGACGGTCTGTTGTCGCTGCGCTGGAGCCGGTCCCGATGAGAGTGTTGCCGCTATTGGTTTTTGCCGCCGCCGCGGGTGTCAGCAGCGGCGTGATGTCTTTCAAGCATACGTCTCAGCTCAGTTATGACAACGCGATGCTCGCGTTGCAGGTGCGTGATCTCGAACGCAAAGTGGCGGGCTTGCGCAACGGCGGCGTCAGGCCGCGTGTGTTCACCGCCGCCGAACGCCGCGTGCGCCCTCCGGCGGCGCGGGAGTCAAGCCGGGATGGGGGCCGGCGCCGATGAAGCCGTTGCTGCTTTTAGTGTCGGCGATGGTGGCCGGGATCGCCGCCGGTGTCGCGTTGTTCGTGTATCTGCCGTCGCCGGAGAGCGACACCGATGCGCTCGCGTTGCGAATGAACCGTCTTGAGTACGAAGTGGCCGAATTGCTCGAATGCCCGTTGGCGTCGCCGACTTACGATCATTGGGAGCACTTTGAGCGCCATCTCGACACGTACGAAAACCTGAAGTTCAACCGCCTGCCGCCCGACAAAGCCGGCGTGTCCGAGTTCGGGGGTGAGCAGTGGGGCGGGGTCATGAGCGGGCCGACGCTCGATCTGCTGATTGCCGCGCGCATCGCGCAGACGCTGGTGCCCGTGTATTTCGATCGCGTCGCCGTCGAGGGCGAGGTCGCGCAGATGACTTTTTATGTGCTGGGTGCACGGGAGGATTGAGATGCGAAAACTCTTTGCAATCGGCCTGTGGGTCTCGTGCGGCTGTCTGCACGCGGCCGGGCCGCCCGGGGTCACGACGCAGGTGGATACCCGGGCGGTGAGCGGGGCAGCGGTGTTGCAGCCGGAGGGCATATTGCGGCATACCGTGTCGGCGCAGTTGCGGACCGGCGAAGTGGCAGTGCTGCTCGAGCATCTGCAAAGCCAGCACGTCTATTTGAAACATCTCGACAACGTGCGCCGCGCCCTCGAGAAGGAGCTGTCGATCGTCAGGTTGATGAATGAGTGCGGCCGCTTCGGCAGCGCGTGTACCGGGCGGGGCATCACTGTAAAACCGGCGCCCGAGGAACCGCCGTTGCCGGAACCATTGCCGGAACCATTGCCGGAAGAAGAAGCGCCGTTGCCGGAACCGTTGTCGGCGCCGCCCGCACCGTTGCCGCCGGTGAGTGAACTGCCTGTCGTCGCCGGGATCTACCGCGACACGGCGTCGCTGATCTATCGGGGGCGTCGCGTCGAGGTGCGCGAAGGGGTGAAGGTCGGGCCGTTCACGGTGGCGGCGGTGACGCTGGACCGGATTGATCTCGACTGGGCGGGCGGGTCGGTGACATTGCCGGTGCAATGGCATTCACGGGCGGCTGTCGATCAGAGCCGCGAGTTTTGAGGAGCCGTTCTGTCGTGCAGGCGAAATTTCAGGATCTGATCGTCAGGTTGTCGCAGATGCGCGTGATGCCCGCGGCGGTCGCCGCCGCGACCTGTCCGCAGTCGCCGCAGCAGATCATTGCGAAACTGCTCGACATGGGCGTTCCGTCCGATGCCCTGACACAGGCGCTCGCCGACGTGTTCAGCTATCCGGTCTATGACAAGGGGCGCCACGGCGAGTTCGAGTGCGCCTGCAAACGCGGGCGCTGGGGATACACCGGCGGTATTTTGTTTGTCGCGTGTCCTTTCGACAGCAGCCTGCAACCCGCGGTGCTGTTGCCAGCCGACGCTTACCGGAATTTTACCGGATTCGGCCTGCTGCCGGTCAGTGGGGAGCGCGAAGACGCCGACGCCGATGGTTACGACCGCGCACAGGCGGAGAAGATTATTCGCCGATGGCTCGAGCGCGCGATAGCGCAGGGCGCGACTGATCTGCATATCGCGCCGTTGACTGCAAAGTACATCCGCGTCAGGACGCGCGTTGACGGACAGCTTCAGACGCTCGACGAAATTCCGGTCAGCGGCGAGGAGACAAGTTACCGGTTCGTATCCAATATGCTGCTGAAAATGATGAACTGCGCGACCGGCAGTTTTATCAGGCCCGTTGACGGGCGCTTTGAGTATCAGGCGCGCGGGCGATGCGTCGAAGTGCGGGTTGCGATGCGTCCGGTCAGTATTCAGGGGACGCCTTCGCAGGCTTTTTATCTCAGGCTTTTAGGTGCACGCGGCGACGCCGGGCTGAAATCTTTTTCGGAACTGGGATTTTCGACGCGCGCGCAGGCCGTGTTCACTGATATTCGGCGCCTGAGCCAGGGGCTGGTGCTGATCACCGGGCCGACGGGATCGGGAAAATCGACAACCCTGTATGCCAATCTTGCAAGGATCGTCAACGACGACCCCTGGCGTTCGGTGCAGACGCTCGAGGATCCGGTCGAGTTCGACATCCGCGGCATCGACCAGACGCAGATCAACGAAGACATCGGCATGGGTTTTCACGATGGCCTGAAGGCGCTGATGCGCAGCGACGTTGACGTGATCCTGGTCGGTGAGATCCGCGACCCGGAAACCGCGAGGTTGGCGATGCGGGCTAGCCTGACCGGGCACCTGGTGTTCGCGACGGTGCACGCCAGGGACGCGCTGTCTGTCGTCGAGCGGATGCTCGACCTCGGCGTCAATGCCAAAGCGTTGGCGCTGGTGCTGTCGGCGGTGTTTGCGCAAAGGCTGGTGCGTAAGGTATGCCGTGCGTGTTCGAGCGAAGTCGTGTTTTCGGAATGCGGCGAAAGCGGCCGTTACGCCGATCTGTTTTCACCTGAGGATAAGTTGCGGACGGCGTGCGCGCAGGGGTGCGCGGTGTGCGACCGCGGGTATCGCGATCGGCGTGTCGTCGTCGAATGCATCCGCGTCAGCCGGTGCCTGGCGCAGGCGATCGCGGTCGGCGAAAGCGTGGCGGTGCTTGAGAAGATTATCGCGCGCGAAGGTGAGGAGACGCTGTGGCATAACGCCGCGTCTCTGGTCAGGCGCGGTGAGACCACGCTCGCCGAATGTGAAAAGCACCTGTCGCTTCGATGGAATCGAAATCAATCTGAGACGGGTGCGGATGATCTTTTGAACGAGACCACGCAGTTGGCCCCGAAACCGGCCGTTCAACCGGCCATCAATAACCATGTCTAAAAGGAGCAGGAAAAATGCGACACTCAATTACGTCCGTGAGGCGCATACGGCGTCAGCGCGGGTTTTCAGTGCTAGAAATCTTAATCGCGACCGTGTTGATCAGTTTACTGGTCACAAGTGGTCTTTATTACGCCAACGTCGGCGACAAGGCCGACACGGTCGATATTGCAACGTCCAAAGCCGTACTCGTCGTGCGCTTCCCTGAAGCGTTGCTGTCGGTGTATGCGAAAAAGCAGACGTTGCTGGGCGCGTCGGAGGGCGACCTGACCAAGACCGGTTCGGTGCGGACGGGCATTCCGGCGACGTGGGAAGTCGCTGGCGGCGACGATAAGCCGACGGCCACCGCGCTGAGCGTCAAACTGACGTTTGAAAAAAGCGAGGTGGTGGAGGTGCTCAAGACGTATCTGGACGACAGCAAGGATACGACGCTGGTCAGCGAGGTTGCCGTTGACTCCGACAACGGCAAGGTCTTGACGGTCACCTACAGGCTTGAATAATGGCTGCGTGGACGATCCGGTACTGGGGCGACGACGGTCTGTGCGGGAAAGTGGTCGCGGCTGATTCCAAAGCCTCGGCGCTGGCGCTTGCCGACGTGCCGTCGTCGAGGGTGGTGAAGATCACGCGCCGCTGGCTGCTTTCGGCGGACGGCGTCGTCGCCTCGGTCTTGTCGGGCCCTTCGGCAAGGACCCAGATGTTGTTTCTCGCGCGTGCGTTGGCGCTTTTTGCCGGCGGCGGCGCGGGTCTGGTCAACCGCCTGATCGTGTCGCTGCCCGAGTTGAAGCGCCTTGCAGGAAAACGGTTTCAGGCCTTGCGCGATGACCTTGAACTCAGCGCGAAACTTCGGTACCTGGGTTTCGGTCCCGAGATTGTTTCGATCATTGAGACCGGCGAGAAGACCGGGCGGCTGACACAGGCGATTGAAATTGCCCTGGCCTACCTCAAGCAGAATGCCGAGATTGCACAAAAGAACTCAAAGCAATTTTTGTTCGGGACATTGCTTATCATCGCAAGTCTGTCTTTGTTCTTTTTATTGCCGTTGTTGCTTGCCGATCCGATAGACACCCTGCGTAATTTACGCGGCATCGAGGTTAACTTGACGGCGGCGACTTACGTGTTGCTGTTTGTCAGGGCGGCGGTCAGGGATTACTGGTGGCTCCTGTGCGCAAGCCTCGGCGCGGCGCTTTTTCTGGTGTGGAAATTCCGCTATGCGCTTTCGCGCGTTCCGCCTTTCAGCGTGTTCGGTGCTCTCGAAAAGACCAGGCGCTCGATCCGTTTTTTGATCGTGTGGCGCGCGTTCCGGGTTGCCGGAATTCCTCTGGAGGAACAGACGGCGACGCTGGCCGCCGCGCTTGGCGCACGTGCTTCGGCGTACGTGCTCGAGCGTTTGAGGCGCGGCGAGTCGTTGACCGACACGTTGGACCGGCATTTCTTCAGCCCGACGTTGGTGCTGGCGGTTGCGGGTTTGTCGCAGGTCGGCGTCGAGCCGTTTTCGAGGATCGTCGATGTGCTTTTGGTATCCCTGCGCGAAGAACAGCAGGTGGGGGTGTCGCGTGTCGCCACCGCGATGTATGTGCTGGGGGCGGCGTTGGCGATGGGCACGATCGCCTTGGTCGCCCTGGGCCTGATCTTCCCGATCATGAGCGCTTCGGCGGGGGTGTCGTGATGACACGGGCGGGGTTCACCGTGATTGAAATGCTCGCCGTGCTGGTGCTGGCGAGTGTGCTCTATGCGCTGTTGTTCATCAATTATGACGCGCGTTGGCAACCGGTTGCGTTTGCTTCGAGCACGGTGCAGGCAAGGCTGTGGTCCGACGCGGCCGAGATTGAACGCCGCCGGGGTGCACTGCGGTCGGGCACCGCTGACGCCGGTGTCGCACTTCGGCGCAGCGATGTAGCGCCCGCACGGACGCTGTTCGGCGGCGCCTACCGCATCACCGCGACGACCCACACTGCGGTCGTGTCCTTTGACGTGCCGTTTGAAGCGCACGGCGGCGGCCTCTTCACTGCGGATCACGAGGCGGGCGGCACGGTGCGTGTCATGCCGACCGTGCTTGCGCCGACGGCGCCGATGCAGGAGAAAGTGTTGCTGTATCGGGAGGCGATTCGGTGAAACGGTTTTTGGCGCAGGGCCGCGCGGCGGTGCGGGGGTTCACCTTGATTGAGGTGTTAGCTGTCGTGTTGCTGCTGAGTCTGCTCGCGACCGGCTACTACGGGCCGCAGTTGCTGTCTGAGACCCGGCGCATCAAGCGGATGCAGGCGGATGTCATCGCGCAGGAGATCTCGTCGCTCGGCGGCGCCGCGCAGGCGCATACATTGGCGAACGCCGGCGTCTGGCCGCGTCAGGATCATGATTGCCGGCAGGCGTACCAGGCGCTGACCGATCGGTTGCCGAGCGAGGCGTTCAGCCGCGACACCGCTTTTTACAGAGGACGCGCGCAGGAGGGTGCGCCGCAGTTTGCGCCCTCCGGTGAGCAGGCGTATATCGGGCGCTATTACTTCGATTGCAGCGAGAATACGCAGGGCGAGCGCACTTTGTTCCGGGTGCGGCTGATCCTCGGCGGGGACGCTGCGGCGTGGGCCGAGTACATTGCAAATCAACTGCCGAATTCGATTGTGACGGGCGGCGCCGAGGTACACGGTCTCGAGGTCGGCTGGCCACCGCCGTTAGCGTTGCCCGCGTTCGATGCGTTTGTCGCGAAGAATGACCCGGTATTTGAGGCGGACCTCGACGTGGATGGCCATTCAATCCTGGACGTCGGTGAGGTCATCCTCAGCAGCGGGCAGACGCTCGCGAGTTCATTGCAGTATGCGGGCATCGCCGCGCCCGGCAATGTTGTGGATAAACCCGGCTGTCCTCCGGGGCTGGCGCCGCAGGTGGTGACCGTGCCGGTCGAGGTCAGTCACACGGACACGCAGCCGATCACTTATTTCCGCACCTACGCTTCGGATATCGGCTCGGCATGGCGTATCAAGAGCGTGGTGTACGGCGCGCACGGACAGTCCCACGACGGGCATGTGCGCGTCAGCGTGTTTACCTTGTGTTCATAAAGGAGGTGTGTGATGCGCATTAATTTGTATCAATTGGCTGCCGTCGCCGGGTTGCTGGCGTGTGGCTGGGCTGGCGGCGGCGAAGTTCTGGCGCCGCCGCTCGGGCGCTGCATAGCGGCACTGGCGGATGAGGGACAGTTCGGTATCGAGACCTGCCGGGCGCAGCAAAAGCGCGAGGTGATCAGGCCCGGCGTGAATCGATGCGCGGCTTCGTCGCACGTTGTGCAGGGGCGGATCCGTTGCGGCAAGAGCGACGCGGCGACCACCGACGCAAACACCGGCACCAGTTTCAAGCTCTACCATCCGACCTTGAGTGCGCCGGTCTCGATCGGTGGCGTCAATAGTTTTTACGCTGGCAGGCACGCGGGAAAGAATAACCGTTTCCAAGTCCGGCTGCGCGGCGATAACAAACTTGCGGTCGCGGAAAAATCCACCGCTTCGAGCGAGGGCAATAACTGTATATTCCAGCCGGATGCCAATCAGTGCACCATCAGCACTAATTTTACCGGCAGGCGGCAGAAACAGACTCGGCGCTTTACCGCCTACAAGTTGCAACTCGACGGCTTGCTGGTCGAAGAGGCCGTACAGACCAGACGGTGCGTGGTCTGTTCACCCTTCGGGTGTGCCGTTTCCTGCCTGAGGTACGGCTTTTCTCCGCCTTCGCCCCCGACGGCAAAATTGTATCCGTGGAATTGAACCGGCTTCCGTTTTGTTCCGTGGAGTGCTATTTTGCACGCGCGAGTCGGCTGAACGGTCGCCGCGCGGTCGTGCGACGGCCGGGCGGAGGAAAGTCCGGGCTCCATAAGGCAGGGTGCCAGGTAACGCCTGGAGAGCGCGAGCTCATGGAAAGTGCCACAGAAAATACACCGCCCGGCTTGTCGGGTAAGGGTGAAATGGTGCGGTAAGAGCGCACCGCGCCGGTGGCAACATCGGCGGCAGGGTAAACCCCACCCGGTGCAAGGCTGAATAGGGAAGCCGTTCCGGTCTCCGGAGCCGTGTCGTCTGCACGGCGGGCTTCCGGGTAAGCCGCACGAGGCGCGTGGCGACATGTGTCCCAGATGGATGACCGTTCTCGACAGAACCCGGCTTATAGGCCGACTCGTTCTTTTAACTCACTGAATCTCAAAATTTTTCTTTCCCTATCGGGATTTCCCGGGGGATTTCAGCCGTGTGGTGTGAAAAAGTGGAAAAAAATAGTTTTTTTATATATGATAGTGGTAATTAGTGGGAGAAGAACGGGTGGCTGTTCCGACATTCAAGGGTGTCAATCAGGTCAGTGTCGATGCCAAGGGGCGTATGGCGATGCCTTCAAAGTACCGGCAGATACTGCACGACCATTGTCAGGGGCAACTCATTATCACCGCCGACCGCGATGGTTGTCTGTTGGTGTACCCACTGCCGCAGTGGCCGGCGATTGAAGACCAACTGGTGAAACTGCCGAACACCAGCAAGCCGGCGCGTTTCATGCAGAGGATTGTTCTCGGATATGCGACCGACTGTGTAATGGACTCACACGGTCGCTTCCTGTTGCCGCCGATGTTGCGCGAGTTTGCACGCATCAGCAGGCAAGCCGCCCTGATCGGGCAGGGACGGAAGTTCGAACTCTGGGATTACCAGAGTTGGAGCAGGCAGCGGGATGCCTGGATGAAAAAAGAAAGTGACACAACGGAAGTGCACGAGGTTTTAGAAGCAGTTCGCCTGTAAGTGAGTGATGGCCGGTCTCACGCGATGGTGCAGGCAAACGGCAACGGGCACCGGCCGGTGCTGCTCATGGCGGTTCTCGACGGCCTGCGGATCGTCCCCGACGGCTTTTACATTGACGCCACTTACGGGCGCGGCGGCCACAGCGCGGCGATTCTCGAGCGTCTCGGGCCGGGCGGGCGCCTGCTCGCGTTTGACAAGGACGCCGAAGCCTGCGTGCACGCGCGCGCGCGGTTTGCGGATAATCCGCGTTTCGACGTTCGTCACGAGTCCTTCACGCGCATCGCGCAATTGCGGGAGATGGGGATGACGTCGCCGGCCGGTATTTGCTTTGATCTCGGCGTGTCGTCACCGCAACTCGATAACGCGCAGCGCGGGTTCAGTTTTCTGCACGACGGTCCTCTCGATATGCGCATGGACATCACGACCGGTGTCGGCGCCGCCGAATGGCTGAATACTGCATCCGCGCGTGAGATTGAACATGTACTCAAAGAGTATGGGGAAGAACGCCAGGCGGCAAAGATCGCCAATGCCATCTCGAGTGGCCCCCCCCTCCGGACCACCTGGGAATTGGCGAACCTGGTTGCGAGTGTGTCGGATCGCCGGCCTTCCGGCAAGCATCCGGCCACTCGCACCTTTTTGGCAATAAGGCTTTATATCAATCGCGAGCTCGAGGAACTCCGGGAGGCGCTTGCAACCGCGGTGACCCTGCTGTGCAGCGGCGGGCGCCTCGCGGTGATCAGCTTTCATTCGCTTGAAGACCGCATCGTCAAGCGTTGCATACACGAACACAGCACCCCCCGGTATTCGCAGTTAACCGGGCAACCGCTGCCCGACGCCGGTGCGGTGCTGCGCAAGATCGGCAGGCCGGCGCGGGCGAATGCGCGTGAAGCTGTGACCAACCCGCGTTCGCGCAGTGCGCTGTTGCGGGTGGCGGAGAAAATATGAAGGAGCGTTGCCGGTGCGGCGTAAGCGAATAGCGTTGGTGTTGCTGGTGGCGGTGGTGATCTCCTCATCTTTCGGCGTCGTGATAACCCGGCATCACGTACGCATGGCATTCA
Organism: Candidatus Oxydemutatoraceae bacterium; assembly: GCA_965223735.1. Taxonomy (GTDB): domain Bacteria; phylum Pseudomonadota; class Gammaproteobacteria; order Poriferisulfidales; family Oxydemutatoraceae; genus CAYFZO01. Next base: position 167,990 of record OZ245010.1, read on the forward strand.
TTCATTCCGAGGAGTTGCTCAGGCAGCAGGACGAACTGCATCTGCGTTGGGAAAGCCTGCAACTTGAGCACGGCGCGTTGCTTACTGAAAGCCGGGTTGAGACCATCGCTAAAAACCGACTCGGCATGAAAACGCCAGCGCGCGATGAGATCGTAACCCTGATGGTGGAGGGCGGCGAAATATGATCGCAACGCGCGACGACCGGACCAGTAGCGGACGGCGGCTTTTTGCGCTGCTGGTTTTCATTGCGGCGGCGTTGGCGCTGTTGGGGCGCGCGGTGCATTTACAGCATTACCAGCGCGGAGAGATGCAGCGCGAAGCCGACAATCGTCATCTGCGCACGGTCGTGATCCCGGCGCACCGGAACATGATCACCGACAGGAACGGTGAACCGCTTGCGATCAGCACGCCGGTATATGCCGCGTCGGTCAATCCCGCCGAATTTGATTTTGACGGCGACGCGGTTCGGCGGCTTGCGGATACGCTCGATCTCGACGCCGCCGCGTTACGGGCGCGGCTCGAGCGAAGGAAAAACAAGCACTTCGTTTACGTCAAGCGCCATATCAATCCGAGCGTCGGGGAGAAAATACGCGCTCTGGAATTGCCGGGGGTTGATCTGCTGCGTGAATACCGGCGCTTTTATCCGATGAGCGAAGCCGCCGCGCACCTGATCGGGGTTACCAATATAGACGACGTCGGCATCGAGGGGATTGAAAAAGAGTTCGAAAACGTCTTCCGCGGCATTCCCGGTAGAAAGCGTGTGCTGCGCGACCTTTACGGGCGCCCGGTCGAGCACGTCGAATTGATCTCGGCGCCGAAGCCGGGCAGGCGGCTGGCGCTGACGGTGGACCGCAACATTCAATATCACGCCTACCGCGCGTTGAAAACCGCGGTGAAAAAGCACAATGCGCGTTCGGGGTCGGCGGTGTTGATGGACGTGCAGAGCGGCGAGATCCTGGCAATCGTAAATCAGCCTTCCTTCAACCCGAATACGCGTGAATTCATCCCGGAACACCGGCGCAACCGGGCGCTGACCGACGAATTCGAGCCGGGCTCGACGGTTAAGCCGTTCGTCGCGGCGTCTTTGCTCGACGGCGGACATATTTCGCCGGATGCGACGATTGACACTGCGCCGGGCTATTACAAGATCTCCGGCGGAACGATCGTCGATATCAACAATTACGGTGCGCTGACGTTGCCCGAGGTCATTATCAAGTCGAGCAACGTCGGCATCAGCAAGGCGGCGGCGATGATGCCCGCCGGGCAGTTGTGGCGGAACCTGCGAAAGCTGGGATTCGGGCAGATACCGGGTACCGGTTTTCCCGGTGAAGCCGCCGGCAGGCTGCCGCACTACATCGACTGGCGCGACCTTGACCGAGCGGTCCTGTCGTACGGCTACGGAATGTCGGTTTCGCTGTTGCAACTGGCGTACGCCTACACCGTGTTTGCCAACGAGGGCTGGCGTCCGCCGCTGAGTTTGGTGAAGGGGGTGCAGGCGTCGCAAAAAACGCAGGTGTTCTCGCCTGAGACGGCGCGCACGATGAGGCGTATTCTTGAACAGGTTGTCGGCGGTCAGGGTACCGGTCGGCGCGCCAGGGTGGAAGGTTTCACCACCGCCGGTAAGACCGGCACCATTCACAAGAACAGAAGCGGCTCGTATATAGAGGAGGAATACCTGTCGCTGTTCGTCGGTTTTGCGCCGGTGCGAAACCCGCGCCTGGTGGCGGCGGTGATGATTGACACGCCGGTGGGCGGCGAGTACTTCGGAGGCGCGGTGGCGGCACCGGTGTTTTCCGAGATTATGAAAAACGGATTGAGGCGTCTCGGCATTCCCGAGGATGAGTTTTCTCCCCGGACGCATGGCTATGCGCAGTACAAGCCGGCAGATGAATGAGCGTCCCGTCGGAGCTTGCCCCCCGGAAATTTCCCCCCAGGGAGCTGAGTATGCTGCTTGATGGATTGACTGCGGCAAAAGTGCAGGGCGGCGTGCCGGTTCACGGTCTCGCCGGTCACAGCCGCGAGGTGCGTTCGCGTGATTTGTTCGTCGCCCTTCGGGGACGGTGCTTTGACGGGTTTGAATTTTTACCCGAGGTGGCCGCGCGCGGTGCCGTGGCGGCAGTCTGCGACGCCACGGCCTCAACCCGGGACGCGGCGGTTGACATCCCGGTGATACCCGTCGCGGAACTCGCGCACAAGATCGGGGTGATCGCCGATCGTTTTTTTGCCCATCCGTCCGCGGACATGCGAGTGACCGCCGTTACCGGCACCGATGGCAAGACCTCGGTGGCGCATTTGATCGCTGAAGCCCTGCGGCTCAGGCACGGCGACTGCGGCCTGATCGGCACGCTGGGTTACGGGCGTTTTGACGAACTGCACCCGGGCGCGACGACGACGCCCGACGCGATCCGGATGCACCGGGAACTGCACTCGCTGAAAGCACAGGGGATTTTCGACGTTGTGCTCGAAGCGTCTTCTCACGGGCTCGATCAGGGGCGTCTCGTCGGCGTTGACGTTGACGTGGCGGTATTCACCAATCTCGCCCGCGACCATCTCGACTATCACGCGTCGCACGCGGAGTATGCGGCGGCCAAGGATAAGCTGTTTGCGCCCGGCGCGCTTGGGTGTGCGGTGATCAATGTCGGCGATCAGTTTGGGCGCGGACTCGCGCGACGGTGCCGGCGGCACTGTGAAGTTACCACTTACGCACTCGATGGGGATGCCGGGTCCGGCGCCGGGGCTGACATCGCCGCCGTCGAGGTCGCGAGCGGTCCCAGCGGCCTCACGGTCAGGTTACGCGCGCGCGGCGAGACCGCGGTGATTGAAAGCGCCCTGATCGGGCGCTTCAATGCGGCCAACCTGCTCGCGGCGTTTGCAGCGCTGCTCGTGCGGGGGGCCTCACCCGCCGAGGCGGCGAGGCTGTTGTCGCGTGCCCGCCCGGTGCGCGGGCGAATGCAGCGCATCACCGTCGCCGGCCGTCATGCGGTCGTTGATTACGCGCACACGCCGCACGCGCTCGAAAGCGTTTTACGCGCGTGCCGTGAGATCACTGCGGGGCGATTGTTGTGCGTGTTCGGTTGCGGCGGCGACCGCGACCGGGGCAAGCGCGCGTTGATGGGTGAAGCCGCTTCGCGCTTGGCCGACTTTGTGGTGATCAGCGACGACAATCCCAGAAGCGAAGATCCGGCGGGCATCGTTGCGGATATTGAGGGCGGTGTCGTCGCGGGTGCCGCGGTTGAAGTGATCCACGATCGTGCGCAGGCAATCCGCCGCGCGTTGTCCCTCGCCGCGCCCGGCGACTGTGTGGTGATTGCCGGCAAGGGGCACGAGATATTTCAGACGGTCGGCGGCGAGCGTCTGCCGTTTGACGACGCGCAGGTCATTCGCGCTGCGGCGAAGGAGACGAACGCGTGAGTTGGCTCGCGCTCAGCGAGATCAGTTTGATGTTGGGCGGTGTGTTGCACGGCGAGGATCGCATGGTGTGCGGCGTCGGTATCGACAGCCGCAGCCTGCGGGCGCGGGAACTGTTCATCGCCCTGCGCGGAGAGCGCTTTGACGGCCATGATTTCGTTGTCGCGGGCGGCGAGCGCGGCGCTGCGGGTGCGATGGTCGAGCGCGGCGTGGATGCGTCGTTGCCGCAGATACTGGTCGAGGATACGTTTGCAGGACTGACCGATTTCGCCGCCGCCTGGCGCGGGCGTTGCCGTCCGGCGATGGTCGCGTTGACCGGCAGCAACGGCAAAACCACGACCCGGGCGATGCTGGTGTCGGTGCTTGGGCGGCGCCTGAAGGTGCTGGCGACGCACGGCAACCTGAACAACCACATCGGTGTGCCGCTGACCTTGCTCGCTTTGCGCGAAGAGCATCAGGCGGCGGTGATTGAACTCGGCGCCAGCCATCCCGGTGAAATTCTGCGTCTCGGTGAACTGGTGCGGCCTGCGGTGGCTCTGGTGCTCAACGCCGGACCCGCGCATCTCGAAGGTTTCGGCAGCGTTGACGGTGTTGCCCGCGCCAAGGGCGAGTTGTTTGAAACCCTGCCCGAAGACGGCGTCGGTGTTGTCAATGCCGACGACGCTTATGCCGACTACTGGTGCGATTTGCTGAAGCGGCGGCGCACGGTCACCTTCGGGCTTGATTGCGCCGCCGGGGTTGACGTCGGCGGGCGGCTTTCGGATCGGGGAATGGAGATTGTCATTGAAGGCGAGGCGAGGTGTTTGCATCCGGCACTGCCCGGCAGGCACAACTTGCGCAACGCGCTGGCCGCCGCTGCCGTTGCCTACAGCCTGGACGTCGGTTTTGACGACATCATCGCTGGTCTCGAAGCAGTGCGGGCGGTACCGGGGCGCCTGTGCGCGCTCGCGGGCGTCGGCGGGATGCAGTTGCTCGACGACAGTTATAACGCCAACCCAGGATCGCTCGAAGCGGCGCTTGAGACGCTCGGTGAATATGGCGGCGAGCGCTGGCTCGTGTTGGGCGACATGGCTGAACTCGGCGCCGACGCAATGCGTTGGCACATCAAGGCCGGGCGTTGCGCCGCGCGCTGCGGTGTTGCGCGTCTGTTTACGCTGGGTGCGCTGTCGCGTGCGGCGGCGGACGGGTTTGACGGCACGGCCGAATGTTTCGATTCGTGCGAGGCGCTGATCGCGCGCCTGGCGGCGGCGTTGCGCGAAACCGACGCGCCGGGCGTGACGATATTGGTCAAGGGGTCGCGTTCGGCGCGCATGGAACGGGTGGTGCAGACGCTGTCGGCGCCGTACGAGGAGAGCCGCAAATGCTGATGTACTTCGCTGAATATCTAACGCAGTTTCACAGCGGGTTCAACGTGTTCCAATACATCACGCTGCGCGGCGTGATGGGTGTGCTGACCGCGCTCCTCGTCAGCTTTATCGCCGGGCCTTTCATTATTTCCAAACTGACGCATCTGCGGATCGGGCAGAATATCCGCGACGAGGGTCCCGCGTCGCATATCGTCAAGAGTGGCACGCCGACGATGGGCGGTTCCCTGATCCTGGTCGCAGTCCTGTTGAGCACCGTTTTGTGGGCCGACGTGTTCAACCGTTACGTGATCCTCACCCTGTTTGCATTGCTGCTGTTCGGCGTTATCGGCGGCGTTGACGACGTGCTCAAGCTGCGTCGGGGCGACAGCGGGGGGCTCGCGATCCGGCATAAGTTCCTGTTGCAGTCGGTCGTCGGCATGATTGTCGTGTTCGCGATCTACCGCACCGCGGAGTTGCCGGCGGAGACGCAATTGGTCGTGCCGTTCGTCAAGGAACTGATGATCGACATGGGGCCGTGGTTCATGGTACTCGCCTATTTCACGATCGTCGGGTCGAGCAACGCGGTCAACCTGACCGACGGTCTCGACGGCCTTGCGATCATGCCGACGGTGCTGATCGCGGCGGCGCTCAGTGTCTTTGCCTATGCCAGCGGACACGCCGCTTTTTCCGAATATCTCACAATTCCCCATTTGCCGATGGCCGGGGAACTCGTGGTCTTTTGCGGGGCGGTCATCGGGGCGGGACTTGGTTTCCTGTGGTTCAACACGTATCCGGCGCAGGTGTTCATGGGCGACGTCGGCTCGATCGCGCTGGGCGCCGCAATCGGAATCGTCGCCGTGCTGGTGAGGCAGGAACTGGTGTTTGCGGTGATGGGAGGCATCTTCGTGATCGAGACCCTGTCGGTGATCATTCAGGTGGCGTCTTACCGGATGACCGGCAATCGAGTGTTCCGTATGGCGCCGATACACCATCATCTTGAACTGCACGGCTGGGCGGAGCCGAAGATCATCGTGCGCTTCTGGATCATCACGGTAATCCTGGTGCTGATCGGGCTGGCTACCCTGAAGATCAGGTAGGGACGCGATGCGCGATGACGCAATGAAAACACTGGTGGCGGGACTTGGTGAAACCGGCGCCTCGGTCGCGCGGTTTTTGCATCGCCGTTCAAAACCGTTCATGGTCGCCGACGACGGACTGCAATCGTCGGCCTGCACTGAGTTTACAAAGCTGTATCCTGAAGCTGAAGTTCGTCTCGGCGACTTTGACGAACGTTTCTTTCTCGGCGCGGATGAGATCGTGCTGAGTCCCGGTGTGCCGCTGAAGGCGCCGGCGGTGCAAACCGCGCTTGCGGCGGGGATTCCGGTGATCGGTGATATTGAGTTGTTTGCGCGCACGCTCGCCGCCACCGAAGCCGTCCGCAGGCCGGTGATCGCGGTTACCGGCTCAAACGGCAAGAGTACGGTGACGACGCTGGTCGCCGACATGGCCGCGTGCGCGGGACTGAAAGCCGCGGCGGGCGGCAATCTAGGGCCGCCGGCGCTCGACCTGATTGACGACGGGGAGCGGGTTGACCTGTATGTGCTTGAATTGTCGAGTTTCCAGTTGGAGACGACGTATTCGCTCACGCCCGAGGCGGCGACGGTCCTGAACGTCAGTCAGGACCATTTTGACCGCTACAGCTCACTCGCCGACTACGCGAAAGCAAAGCAGAGAGTGTATCGCGGTTGCCGCACCGCGGTGTTGAACCGTGAAGAGCCGTACCGGTTTGAGATCGAGCCCTCTTCCGAAGTCATCAGTTTCGGTCTCGATGCCGCGAGCAAAGGACGGTTCGGCGTTGTGCCGACGGGTGACGGCGACGCGATTGCATACGACGCGCAGATATGGCTCGCCTGCCGCGAACTCGGGCGGTTGCCCGGTGACAGCGGCGTTCTGAACGCGCAGGCCGCGCTGGCGCTCGGTTACGCCGCTGGCTTGCCACGAGCGGCGATGGTCGAGGCGTTGCGGCGTTTCAAGGGACTGCCGCATCGTCTGCAACCGGTCGGCACGCTTGACGGCGCGACCTGGATCAATGACTCGAAAGCGACCAATGTCGCCGCCGCGGTGGCGGCGCTCGCAAGCGTCGGGCGCCCGTGCGTGTGGATTGCGGGAGGCGACGGCAAGGGCGCGGATTTTTCACCGCTGTGCGCGGCGGCGGGCAAGGTACGTGAGGCGATCCTGATCGGGCGCGACGCACCCGCGATCGCCGACGCGGTGTCGGCGACGGTGCGAGTGCAGTTTGCAGAGAACTTCGAGGATGCCGTAACCCGCGCGCGCGCGGCGGCGATGGAAGGCGACTACGTGCTGTTGTCGCCGGCGTGTTCCAGTCTCGATATGTTTTCAAGCTACGTCGAAAGAGGTGATCGCTTCGTGCGCATCTTTCAGGAGTTGGCGTCATGAGTTTGCGGCCGTTGCGTCCGGGGTTTCATCGCCCGCGCGTGTACGTGGGCAGTATCTGGGTGGATACGCCGATGGTATGCCTGTTCGCGGTGCTGTGCGTGCTCGGCCTGGTCATGGTCGCGTCGGCCTCGATGGAATTTGCCGATCGCCATCAGGGCGACGCCCTGTATTTTCTGAAACGGCAGTTTGTTTTCATCCTCCTCGCGTCGTTGATCGGCGCAACGGTTTACCTGAGGCCGTCTGACTTCTGGTTCCGCAACAGTTTTTACATATTGTTCGCATGTATTGCATTGCTGTTTGTCGTGCTGATCCCGGATATCGGCAGGGAAGTCAACGGCAGCCGCCGCTGGCTTGATTTGCAAATGTTCACTGTGCAGCCGTCGGAGACGGCAAAACTTGCGGTCGTCATCTTCCTCGCCGATTACGTCGCTCGCCGTCGTCGGGAGGTGCGTACTATGTCCGGGGGCTTTTTCAAGCCGCTGGGCGTGGTGATGCTTGTAGCGCTGCTGATCTTTCTTGAACCGGACTACGGCACGGCGGTGATTCTGGTGGGAATTTCGTTCGCCGTGTTGTTTCTTGCGGGCACAGGGATCCTGCGATCGCTGTTGCTGCTCGTCGGGGGCGGAATACTGGCGGCGCTTGCGGCAGTTGCGGCGCCGTATCGATGGGAGAGAATCAAGGCGTTTCTCGACCCGTGGAGCGATCCGTTTGAGGGTGGGTATCAATTGACGCAATCGCTGATCGCGATCGGCAGCGGCGGTTGGTTCGGGCAGGGGTTGGGCGGCGGTATTCAGAAACTGTTCTATCTGCCCGAGGCGCATACTGATTTTATCTTTGCGGTGATCGCCGAGGAACTCGGCTTCGTCGGCGTTTGCGCCGTAGTTCTCGTGTATCTTGGGATTTTGTGGCGCTGCTTTGGTGTTGCCGAACGCGCCGAGCGCCGGGGACTTTGCGCCGGCGCGTTCTTTGCCTACGGCATGGGGGTGTGGCTCGGGGCTCAGGCGTTCATCAACATCGCGGTGGCGATGGGGTTGCTGCCGACCAAGGGCATCACGCTGCCGGCGGTCAGCGTCGGCGGCAGCAGCCTGATGGTGGTGTTCGTCGGGCTTGCGATCGTGCAGCGTATCCACCACGAGGCATGTTGCGAAGACACGTTGCTGATGCGCCAGTACCGGATGAGGAAAAACGATGCCGCGCGATGAATACGGACCGCGGGTGATGATCGCTGCCGGCGGCACCGGAGGCCATGTGTTCCCGGGCATCGCGGTGGCGCGGCGTTTGCGCGAGCGCAACATCGGCGTCGTCTGGCTGGGCAGCGACGGAAGCTTTGAAGCCGATCACGTGGCGCGCGCGGGACTGGCGTTTGAAAAGATCAACATCCGGGGGTTCCGCCGCCGCGGCTGGCTGTCGTGGCTGACCGCGCCGTGGCGGCTGAGCTTTGCACTGTTGCAGGCGTTGAGGATCCTGCTCCGGTGCAAGCCGGACCTGGTGCTCGGCTTCGGCGGGTTTGCGGCGGTGCCCGGCGGGCTGATGGCGCTGGCGCTGAACATTCCGTTGCTGATACATGAGCAGAACGCGGTCGCGGGTCTGGCCAATAAATTGCTGGCGCCGTTCAGTCGGCGCGTGCTGCTCGGTTTTCCGGAGGCGATCGTCCGGCGCAATGCGCAGTGGGTGGGTAATCCCGTGCGCCCGGACATCGCCGCCTTGCCGGCGCCCGCGCAACGCCTCGAAGGCCGCGGCGGACGGTTCAGGCTGCTGGTCGTCGGCGGCAGCCGCGGAGCGGCGGTGTTCAACGAGGTCGTGCCGCAGGCGCTCGCCGTACTCGCCGTCGACTGTCGTCCGCAGGTCAGGCAACAGGCTGGGCGCGGCAAGGTTGAAGCCGCGCGCGTCACCGCCGCGCGCGCCGGCGTTGACATTGAACTCTTTGAGTTCATAGACGATATCGCCGCAATGTATGCGTGGGCGGATCTCGTGCTGTGTCGCGCCGGTGCGTCGTCGGTGGCCGAGGTCGCCGCCGCGGGTGTCGCCGCGGTATTCGTGCCGTATCCCTTTTCAGTTGACGACCACCAAGTTGCCAACGCGCGGTTTCTGGTCTCCCGGGATGCGGCGATGCTGATCTTGCAGCCTGAATTCACGCCGCGGGCGTTTGCCAAAATGCTCGAGCGCTTTGTCAGTTCGCGCGACGAACTCCTTCGCCTTGCGGTGAACGCGAGGCACCTGGGGCGGACGCAGGCCGACGTTGCGGTCGCCGATCTGTGCGTGCAGGCCATGGAGAGGTGATGGCCGGGCATACCGACATGCCTCATCAGGTAGGCGTCATTCACTTCGTCGGCATCGGCGGCGTCGGCATGAGCGGGATCGCCGAGGTGTTGGTAAATCTCGGCTATCAGGTGCAGGGCTCGGACATTGCCGACGGTGTCGCGGTACGGCGATTGCGCGCGATGGGTGTCAGGGTCTTTACCGGCCACACTGCGGATAATGTACGCGCCTGCGGTGTCATCGTCGCTTCATCCGCAATCCCCGAAGACAACCCCGAGGTCTGTGAAGCCAGGCGCTGGCGTATTCCGGTGTTGAAACGCGCCCAGATGCTGGCGGAATTGATGCGGTTTCGTTTCGGCATCGCAATCGCCGGCACTCACGGCAAGACGACGACCACCAGTTTGGTGGCGGGGCTTTTGTCGGAGGCCGGGTTTGACCCGACCTACGTGGTCGGCGGCAAGGTCGAGCGGTTCGGCGGCGGTGCGGGTCTGGGGCGAAGCCGTTACTTGGTGGTCGAGGCCGACGAAAGCGATGCGTCATTTCTGCACCTCGATCCGGTGATGGCGGTGGTGACCAACGTCGATAACGATCATCTCGTTGCGTACGGCGGGGATTTTGAGCGGCTCAAGCGGGCGTTTCAGGACTTTCTGGCTAACCTGCCGTTCTACGGTACCGCCATCGTGTGTCGTGACGATCCGGTGTTGCGTGAACTTTCTCTTGTGGTGCCGAGGAATTTTGTGACTTATGGTTTCAGCGAAGACAGCGACATCCGCGCGTCCGACGTACGGGTTGAAGGAATGTCGAGCATTTTCAGGGTCAATACGCGGTGGTGCGAAGACGAAGTTGAGCTCAGGCTGAACCTGCCGGGCAGTCACAACGTTTTGAACGCGCTCGCGGCGTTCGGGGTATGCCATGAACTCGGCGCCGACGAACGCACGGTCGGCGATGCGTTGGCGCAGTTTGAAGGCATCAGTCGGCGTCTTCAGGTTCACGGGGAGATTCGTGCGGGTGCCGGTTCTGCGCTGGTGGTCGATGATTACGGTCATCATCCGGCTGAGATCGCAGCGACACTGGAGGCCGTGCGCGCGGCGTGGCCCGCACGACGCGTGGTGCTGGTTTTTCAACCGCATCGCTACACGCGCACGCATCAGTTGTTTGACGATTTTGTCGCCGTGCTGGGTGGTGCCGACCGTCTGGTTCTGCTCGACGTGTACCCGGCCGGGGAGGCCCCGATCGCGGGCGCTGACGCGCGTGCCTTGTGCGACGCGATCGGGAAAACCGGTGCGGTTGAGCTGGCGTACGCGGGTGCGTTGCAGGATGTGCCTGCGGAGATCTCACGAATCGCCGCCGCCGGAGACCTTGTACTGACGATGGGGGCGGGCTCGATCGGCGCCCTCGCGCCGACGCTGGTAAAGGAGCTGAACTGCAATGATGCGGCTTGATTGTGACACCGCAAATCTGAGCGGAAGTTTGCAGTTTGATTGCGAACTCAGCGAGTGGAATTCCTGGCGCGTCGGCGGACGCTCGGATTGCTTTTACGTGCCGTCCGGGGTCGGGGACTTCGCGTTTTTTCTGGGGCATTGCGTCGGCGACAGGTCGGTAACCTGCATCGGGCTTGGCAGCAATCTGCTGGTGCGTGACGGCGGTGTGCGCGGTATCGTGGTGTCGCTGAAAGACGGCTTTGAGGAAATTACGGACTCGGGCGGTGTCGTGTATGCGCAGGCCGGCGTCACCTGTGCCGGGCTCGCGCGTTACTGTGCCCGGTACGGTCTCGAAGGCCTGGAGTTTATCGTCGGCGTGCCGGGCACCGTCGGCGGTGCATTGGCGATGAACGCCGGCGCCTTCGGGGGGCAGATCTGGGAGCGCGTGATCGCGGTGGACACGATAAACCGTGCGGGTCGCGTGCACACCCGCGAGGCGGAGGATTTCGAGGTCGGTTACCGCACGGTGGAACTGCCCGGCGAGGAATGGTTCGTCGCGGGGCGCTTTAAACTCTCTCCCGGCGCCGCGTCTGGCAGGTTGAAGAGGCGCATTGCGGAATTCCTGAAGCAGCGCAGGGCGACGCAGCCGATAGGGCAGCGCAGCTGCGGTTCGGTTTTCAAAAATCCCGGCGACGATCACGCGGCGCGGCTGATCGAGAAATGTGATCTCAAGGAACACGCCATCGGCGACGCGCAGGTGTCGGCCAGGCACGCCAACTTCATTATCAATCGGGGCAACGCCAGCGCCGCCGAGATCGAGGCGTTGATCTGTCATGTGCAGGCAACTGTCGCGCGGAAAACCGGTGTTGAGTTGCGAACCGAGGTCAGGATCATTGGAGAAAAAATCTGATGTATGAGATCAAAACAGAAACAGCGGCGAAGACCTTCGGTCGGGTCGCCGTGCTGATGGGTGGCTGGTCGCAGGAGCGGGACATCTCATTGCGCAGCGGCGACGCCGTATTGTCGGCGCTCAAATCCGTCGGCGTTGACGCCTTTGCGGTGGATCTCAAAGGCGGCGCCGAACTCGCCGGTCTCGGCCGCGAGCGGTTTGCACGTGCGTTCATCGCGCTTCACGGCAGGGGCGGTGAAGACGGTGTCGTTCAGGCGGTGCTTGAAGCCATGCGTATTCCCTATACCGGCAGCGGCGTGCTCGCCTCGGCGCTGGCAATGAACAAGTTGATGAGCAAGCGGCTGTGGAAACAGATGGGGCTGTCAACGCCGGACTTCATGGAGCTCGCAAGCGGCTTTGTCCCCGGGGACGTGGTCGAGATGCTGAGTCTGCCGCTGGCGGTCAAGCCTGCACTCGAGGGATCGAGCCTCGGTGTCAGCCGGGTCAACAGCGCCGATCAGCTGCAGCAGGCCTGGGTCGAGGCGTCGCGCTACGAAGGCCCGGTAATCGCCGAGCGCTGGATAGACGGCGAGGAGTATGCCGTCGGTATTCTTCGCGACCGCGTGTTGCCGCCGGTGAAACTCGAATACGACAACCACGTGTTCTATGACTACCAGGCGAAGTACGAAGACAACGGGACTCGCTACCTGTGTTCCGACGGTTTGTCGCCGGGTGAGACCGCGCGCTTGCAGTCGCTGTCTTATCTTGCGGCCGACGCTTTGGTCGTTACCGGTTGGGGGCGTGCCGACCTGAGGCGCGACGCGAACGGTAAATTCTGGCTGCTCGAGGTCAATACGTCTCCCGGAATGACTGGCCACAGTCTGGTGCCGAAGGCGGCGCAGGCCGACGGCATGGATTTTGAGCAGACCGTGCTTGAAGTTCTGTCGACCTCTCTGGACGGCGGAGGATGCGATGAATAGTGCGGCAAGCAGGATGTGGCGTACCGGCGCGCCGGTGTTTATCGGTCTCTCGCGCGTCCTCGAGCGGTTGCTTTTCGCCGCCGCCGTGCTGGCACTGGCCGCGAGCGCGTTCGTTTATCACCGGCATTGGATGCCGGTGCTGTTTCCGGCGATCAGCCATATTCAATTGCAAGGGCAGTTTGTTCACATCGACCGTTTTGAAGTCGAGTGGCTGGTGCGAAGCAATATCAACGGTCACTTCTTTGACGTCAATCTGCATACTCTCAAACGCGCGCTCGAGGCCATGCCGTGGGTCAGGCGAGTGCGCGTCGAGCGGGTGTGGCCGCAGACTCTGCTGGTCGAACTCGAAGAGCACGACGTCGCGGCGCGCTGGGGAGTCGATGCGCTGCTCAGCACCGAAGGCGTGGTGTTTGCCCCGGATCGGATCAGCGCCGCCGGCCTTGTGATGCTGCATGCGTCGGCGGGCATGGAATTGGCGGTGCTCGAGAAGTACCGCAGGGCGCGTGAGTTATTGGCTGCCGTCAACGGTGCGGCGATCAGGGCGCTCGGCGAAGACCGTCATGGTTCATGGCGCCTGATACTCGACAACGGCATTGCCGTAAAACTCGGCGATACGCATTGGGAAAGCCGGCTCAGGCGCTTTGTCGGCGCCTGGCGCAACGGTCTGTACGCGCAGGCCACGCGCATTCAATGCATTGACGCCAGGTATCCGAACGGTCTGGCCGTGGTCTGGAAAGACCGGCGGGGGGATTGCGAATGAAGTCAATCGGGATGAAGGCCGAGCGGCAGATACTGACCGCGCTCGACATCGGCACCAGCAAGACCGCCGCAATCGTCGCCGCAACCGCTGAAGACGACGGCGTCGAGGTGCTGAGCGTCGGCACCTGCCCGTCCGGCGGCCTGAAGAAAGGCGTGGTGGTTGATATCGAGGAAACGGTGAATTCAATCCGCTGCGCGGTCGAGGAGGTCGAGCTGACCGCGGAAGTGAACGTTGACAAGGTCTATGTCAGCATCTCCGGCAGCCATATCAAGAGTTTCAACTGCGAGGGGATGGCGCCGATCAAAGACAACGAGGTCAGCGAACTCGATATAGACCGCGCGATAGAAACGGCGCAGGCGATGCAGTTGCCCGCCGATCAGCAGGTGTTGCACGTGTTGCCGCGGGACTTCTCGATCGACGGGCAGAGCGGCGTCAAGAACCCGATCGGGATGTCGGGCTATCGCCTGCACGCGAACGTGCACATGGTCACCGGCGAAAAGCATCCGATCAACAATATCATTAAATGCGTCAGGCGCTGCAATCTCGAGATCGCGGACTTCGTCCTCGAGCAAATTGCATCGGGTCGGGCGGTGCTCGACGCGGATGAAAGCGAACTCGGCGTCTGCCTGCTCGACATCGGCGGCGGCACTACCGATATCGCGGTGTTCAGCAAGGGCACGGTCACGCATACCGCGGTGATACCGATCGCCGGCGACCACGTGACCAATGATATTGCAATCACGTTGCGCACGCCGGCCAAAAACGCCGAGGAAATCAAATTGAAATACGGTTGTGCGCTCAAGCAGTTTGCGGGTGAGGAGGAAACGATTGAAGTTCCGAGCGTCGCCGACAGGCCTCCGACGCGCTTGCGGCGGCGTTCGCTGGCCGAGGTGATACAGCCGCGTTACGAGGAACTGTTCAACCTGGTGCGCAGGGAACTCAATGAGAAAGCGATTGAAGACCTGATCGTGGCGGGGTTTGTGCTCACCGGCGGCAGCTCTAAGATGGAAGGCGTTCTCGATCTCGCTGAAAACATATTCAACGCGCCGGTGCGTATCGGCAAGCCGCAGACCGGCGTTACCGGTCTGGCGGAGATCATCAGCAACCCGATCTACGCAACGGGCATCGGCCTTTTGCACTCCGCGGCCGAAATGTCGGCCGCTTCCCGACGCGGCAAACTTCCCGGGGTCGGCGTCGGTCGCATCTGGGGCAAATTCAAAAACTGGTTTCAAAGAAATTTCTAACCACTAAAGGAGAACCGTCATGTTTACAATTATTGACAAATCCACGCACAGCGCTGTAATTAAAGTCATCGGTGTCGGTGGCGGCGGCGGCAACGCGCTTGAGCACATGATTGATAAGGGTATCGAGGGGGTCGAGTTTATTGCGACCAATACCGACGCCCAGGCTTTGAGCAGGAGCAAAGCGCCTTCGACTTTGCAGCTGGGAGAAAGCGTCACTCACGGGCTCGGCGCCGGCGCTGATCCGGCACTTGGGCGCGAGGCTGCGATCGAGGCGCGTGAAACCCTCCAGGCGACACTCGAGGGAGCCGACATGGTGTTCATTGCCGCGGGCATGGGCGGCGGCACCGGCACCGGCGCGGCGCCGGTGATTGCCGAGATTGCGAGCGACGTCGGCAGCCTGACCGTGGCGGTGGTGACCAAACCGTTCCCGTTCGAGCGCGAGCGGCGTATGCAGGTCGCGGAAACCGGTATTGAGGAGTTGAACAAACGTGTCGATTCGTTGATCACGATCCCCAACGAGAAGTTGATTACGGTGCTGGGCAAGGAGCGGCCGATGATCGAGGCGTTCAAGGAAGCCGACGACGTGCTGTTCAGCGCGGTGCAGGGCATCGCCGAGCTGATTACCCGTGAAGGGCTGGTCAATCTTGACTTTGCCGACGTCAAAACCGTGATGCTGAAAACCGGCATGGCGATGATGGGCACCGGTTGCGCGGAAGGTGAGAACCGCGCGTACGAGGCTGCGCACGCGGCGATCAACAACCCTCTGCTCGAGGACGTTGACCTGACCAATGCGTGCGGCGTCCTGGTGAACATCATGGCCGGTAACAGCCTGACGATGGGCGAGTTTGAGGAGATTGGTCTGTGCATGTCGCAATTGGCGGCGCCCGATGCCAGCGTCGTTATCGGCACGGTGATTGACGAGAACATGGGGGATGCGCTCAGAGTGACGCTGGTCGCCACCGGGCTTGGGGGCGCCGCCGGCAGCGTCAGCGATGGCGCCGCGGCGGCTGCAGAGACAATCGCGATCCTGCCGTCGCCCGAGCTGGCGTCCGGGGTATCCGCATTGACGCCCGAGCCGGCGCCGGTTCAGACGCCGGACTACGTCGCTTACGACGCACCGGCGGTGAGGCGCCGGGCGAACGGCATCGGAGACGATCAGTGCGACGGCGACGATCAGGAGGAATACGGCAAGTATCTGGACATCCCGGCATTTCTTCGCCATCAGGTGGATTGATCACGCGGCACGGGGGTAAGTGACTGGATTCCGGTTCAGGGATCAAAGCGCCGGGAGATGTCCCTACCTGGTTCCGGACGTTTTGACTTTGAGCGCGGTAAACGTTGTTTGCGGATAACCGGTAACGGCTGAACGGCGTGCCGACCCGCCGGTCGGCCGTCGTGTGTCCCCGTTTGGAGGCAGCTACCCGGCTCAGACCGAAGGTGAGTGTTCCCGGCTGAAAACTTTTTTGCCGCGATGGCGCCGGTGGTTGTGCCGGGCGTCCGGCGGCGGCTGTTCCGAACGCCGCCGATGAGCGCCGTGTGCGGTTACCGGCGCTGCTACCGCCCGGTAAATTCCCTGTCCGCCCACGCTGCGGTCGCTCCCGGTGAAATTTCCTGTCGGGAACGCCGGTCCATAACGACCAGGATCAGGCACGACCAGCATAAGGCATACGGCGCAAATAGGAATCTGCCCACTCTTACTATATTGTCGTTCGGCACCAGAAGTTGTAGCGTGATAAAAGCTATCAACCCAGCGACAAACAAGACATCGTAAAAAATACCGGAATGCCCTTTCAACGCTTTGGCAATGGCAAATGACGTAGCCCCGGCAAATGCCAATGCCGTTAAAACACTCAACACTTTCGCTATTGTGTAATGTTTTCCCAATCCGATGGTAAAGAAGCTGTAGAAAAAATCAAGCACACGTAAGACCAAAACATACACCCCTTTCAAAATGCTGAGTAGTTCCACGGGGGAGGTCAAGAAGCCAGCACCTACTCTTGAAGGAAGTCCTACTATTGGCCCTAATAGCAGACTTTCCAATGGCTGGCGTTTTTCTTTCAGATATTCCGCGTACAACGGATCATGCAATATCCACTCGTAAGCGATCATCTTGGTCAAGATCCCCAGCGTATAGCAGGCATAAAACCCGATGAAGTAGAACAAAACACACGACAGCGCCTGCTTTGTTCTTTCGGACGTGCGCAGGTGGGGGCCATAACCAAAATACGTTATGACCGCGATCAGCGGCATGATGAGAACCGTGTGGCCGTCAAACAGCCACAGGTAATTTGACGCCATGCCCGCGATAAAGCAAAAGACGTTAAGCACCCGCGGCGATGCGTGTTTAGCTATCAACACAGTCAGTATGACCGCCGATAGGACCGACCACAGATAGTTCAAGCCGGTGACTATGCTTAAGTATCGGATGCCTGAGAAGAAAAAACCGAAGACGATCAACGGAGAAAGTATCAGAAACGCCCTCGGGCTGAGTTGCAACAGAAGGATTGCCAGCAGCAAATAAGCAAAATAAACGGCGGTTTTTATGAATTCCCGGATTTCAAAGACCGAAAAATAGCGTAGTGCAATCGCATAGACCGCTTTGGTTCCCCACCAATATTGGGATTTGATCCATAACAGACGTGGTTCGGCGTCTTCCACCGTCATTTTTTTCAGTTTCTGGCAGGGGTCAATGCGGTCAAGGGATTTCGGGGGATGCGCTATCTTTATCATTACGGCATCAACAATCAGGTTCTTCGCCTCATTCCGTGCTCCGCCCAATACAGTCTGCGATATTTCGCAGTCATCCCATGGTGCTTTGCCTCTCAGGTTTTCTATCGGGGAGAACTCCCTGGACAGAGGTATGAATTCAGTCGAATCCGGCAGGTTGCCTTCCTTGTAAGCCGTGTTGAACCGCTGTTTTGCCAGATCATAAGGGATCTGATTGCCCAGGTAATGCAGAAAACAACACAGCACAATACCCGACACGGCAACTCCGGCATACGTGATAAACGAATTTAACAGGGAGCTTCGCATTTTCGTTAGCTCTATGCCGCTATACAGGAGTCAGTTTGACGCGGCAGATGGATCAGGAAAAACGCATCAGCCTTTGACTGGTTTCTGTGTGGAAAGTAAAGTCAGTAGAAAACCGGAAAAAATAATCTGCAGACCGGTGATCAATAACGTAATGGAAGGGATCAAGACACGCGACCTCATTTCATGATCGATTTCCACCATTTGCGCCCATATAAAAACACTCCACGCGCTTCCCGCTCCTCCGAGTAGAAGCAAAGTAAAGCCCAGTGAAAGAATCGTTACAAAAACACGGTGCTTTTGAAATTTTTCCAGCCATTGAGTTTCATCGGTCAAGCCGATGTTTTCATAAAAAATTTTTGCCAGTAATGAAAAAATAATGATCTGCAATCCGCAAGTAAAACTCCCTGATCCGAGCATCAGAGTGTAAAGTCCAAACCTGTTTTCTGAAACGTCCATTAGAGCGATCGTCATTGCCAGGATGCCCGCGAGGGACAAAATGCAACCCGGGTATAAAAACAACCAGCGGGGAGAGAGTGTCAAAAGCAGGATCAGGTGACGCCACCCGTCCCTCCAGGTTCTCAAGTGCGAAGAGCGGCTGGGGTCAATTTCAGGGTGCTGCATTACCGGCACCTCGGTGATACGCATGTTTCTCTGGATAGCCTTGACCACCATTTCACTTGCAAGCTCCATTCCCGGGCACTGCAACGAAAGCGCGCGCACGCTTTTTGCGCTGAACGCGCGTAGTCCGCAATGAAAATCGCCCACCGGAGAGGAAAAAAACAGTTTTCCGATGCCAGACAGCAGCGGGTTGCCGATGTAACGATGCAAAAATGGCGTCGGGGGGCCTGCAAACGAGGGTGTGAACCGATTGCCGATCACAAAATCATAACCGTTTTGCAGTTTCTCCCAAAATGGTTCCAGCGAGCTGAGATCATGCGCTCCGTCAGCGTCTCCCATTATGATGAATTGTCCCCGTGCCATTTCGATCCCCGCGATGATGGCTCTACCGTAACCTCTGTCCTCGACGTGAATGACGCGCCCCCCCGCTTCCTTTGCCAATCCGGCTGAGCAGTCGTCACTGTTGTTGTCGGCTATCAGAATTTCCCCGTGAATTTTATTTCTCTCCAGGAACCGTTGTCCCCGGCGAACACAGTCGGCGATCCCTCCCTGCTCGTTCAGGCAGGGGATCAGGATCGTCAGCTCAGGGGATTCAGGAGAAGGCATATTCATTCCATTATGAATATAACGTGAATAAACCGGTTGGGGCCTTCCGGATGGTGTCTTTGTGCCGGGCATATTACTGTTTAATGCTGGGGAGGCGCAACTTTTTTGTACCCTCCTCGCACGCCGCACGCTTATTGAGGTTTAAGGGTAACTGTTTGATTTTAAGTAACTTTGAGCCGGATGACGACCCAGGGACGCCCTGAAGGGAAGGTGCCGGGGGCAGTTGCGAAGGGAGCGGTCGGGGTCGGAACTTTGCCAAAATGCTCCGGTATTGTTAGAATTACGGCCATATCACTTGATCGCAATCAAATTTTCCAGCTGTACAGACTGGTTACCCGGTTGTATGGAAACGATCTTAGGTAAAAGTCTTGATAAAACAAAGGACTCTGAAGAATTCAATCCGTGCAACCGGCGTCGGATTGCATACCGGGAAAAAAGTATATCTCACGTTGCGCCCGGCGGTTTCCAACACCGGCGTGGTTTTTCGTCGCGTTGATCTTGACGAACCGGTTGATATTCCGGCCCGCGCGGAAAATGTGGTGGATACGATGCTATCCACGACGCTCGGCAAAAACGGCGTGCGTGTTTCCACGGTCGAGCATTTGCTGTCGGCGGTTGCGGGCCTCGGCATCGACAATTTGTACGTTGACGTGAGTGCCGAGGAAGTGCCGATCATGGACGGTAGCGCGGGTCCCTTCGTATTCCTGTTACAGTCTGCAAGTGTTGAAGAGCAGGATGCCCCGAAAAAATTCATCCGCATCAAAAAGGCCGTCGAGGTCGTTGACGGCGATAAGTGGGCGCGTTTCGTGCCCTCCAAGAGCTTCAAGGTCAGTTTTTCGATTGATTTTGACCATCCGATCTTCCGCAACCGCCCGCAGATCGTTTCTATCGACTTTTCAAAGACTTCTTTTATCAAGGAAGTCAGTCGCGCGCGTACTTTCGGTTTTCAGAAAGAGTATGAAAAGCTGCTCGCCGCAAACCTTGCGCTCGGCGGCAGCCTGAACAATGCGATCGTGGTCGATGACCACCGCATTCTGAACGAAGACGGCCTGCGCTATGAAGACGAATTTGTCAAGCACAAGGTCCTTGACGTGATCGGAGACATCTATTTGCTCGGCAACAGCCTGATCGGCGCGTTTGAAGGGCATAAGTCGGGACACTGCCTGAATAATCGATTGCTCAGGAAGCTTCTCAAAGAGACGGCGGCCTGGGAGGAGATCATCTTTGATGGAAGCGAGGAACCCCCTCCGCTCGTTTTCACGTCGGTCGCTAAAAGCCGTTATTGAAGGTGCGCGGGCGCGGCGCTGTTCGCTGCGATGGACGAGGTCACGGCTATTTTTCGGCGCCGGGGACCGGAAATCGAGACGCGCGCACGGTCGCTTTCCTGAATCGGCGTTGCAACTCCGCCCCGAATTCCTCATTCAGTTGCGTCAATATTTCATGCTGCTGGTAATTGATCGGCGTCGTGAATACGGCGTCGTCGGTAATTAAAGCAACCGATGTCGCGTCGTATCCCCCAACCCAGCAATGTTCTGCGAGGTATTGCGGCAGCCGGCTGCGTGCGCTGGCGGTCATGCGTTCGAGCAATTGCGCGTGTTGCAACAGGTTTTTGTCAGCGAATGAGTGCAGTTTTTTCATTGTCTTTGTCGCGGGTTGGTCAGTTTATACGGCGGTTGTATCAACGTCTGACGGCGTACTGCACGAAGTTATCTACCGAATGGTACGCCGGGCTGCGCAACGGTGGCCGTCGTTGCCGGCGCGCCGTTCTGGCGCGGCGGCGGGTTCTGCACTTGCAGTGTAAACGTTTGTATGCCGCCGTTGCGACCCGGGCTAAGGCCCTGCCTGTACGGTGCGCCGTCTGGGTGAGGCACCGGTGCGTCGGTCTGTACCGTGGTTCGTGCACCGCCGTCGCCGCCGTGTGCGTACGGTGCATCGTGTATTTGAAAGAGATCGCTGGGCGCTCTCAGCGGCGCTATCTGCGGATGGCCGCGCCGCGTTCCACTTGGCGTTTGTCGGCGCGTCGGTTGCCGCATTCGTTGTATTCGCGCTGGCGGGGGGCTATTTCGTCGGCGCCGAGTGGGGACGTGAGACCTTGCGCGCTCAGTGGCAGGACGAGATCGAGGAGCAGCGACGCCTCCTGTCTGAAGACAGCGCCGTGTGGGGTGCCGAGCTGGCGTTGCTGACCGGGAAGATCGGCCTGTTTGAAGCGCGCCTGACGCGCCTTGACATTCTCGGCAGTCAATTGGTCGATCTTTACGGTCTGGATCAGGAGGAGTTCAACTTTTTGAGCGGACCCGGCATCGGCGGCAATGCCGCCGATGGGCACGGTATTGACAGCCTGCGCATGACTTCCCTGATGAAGGGGCTCGATGCACGCATCAAGGCGCGTGAATTGCAGTTGTCCATCCTCAAGGAAGTGATCGGCAAGGACGAGTTGGCGAAGGAGATGAGGCCGGTGGGCTGGCCGGTCAGCACGGGAGGCTGGCTGTCTTCCAAATTCGGCTATCGCATCAGCCCGTTCAGCGGGCGGCGCGAGTATCATTCCGGCGTTGATATCGCCGGCGTTGAGGGCATGCCGATCTATGCGGTTGCCAGCGGCGTTGTGAAGTACGCGCGCAAGTTCAAAAACTACGGCAATCTGGTCGAGATTGATCACGGCAACAGTTACAGCACGCGCTACGGCCATAACCAGATCAATCTCGTCACCGAAGGGCAGGTCGTCAAGCAGGGCGACATCATTGCGTTGCTCGGTAACACCGGGCGCTCCACCGGCCCGCATCTGCACTTTGAAGTTTTGAAAGACAACCGCCAAATCAATCCTCGGAAATATCTTTTTTCGCGCTGAGCCTTTTGGAGCGCTTTTCCCGCTTTCGAGCAGGTGCCGTAAACAACCGGCGCCGTTTTCGCTACACTATGCGTCGGTTACCCTGATCAACACGTTTCGTCATGGCAAATTTCCTTAAAAAACTGCTGCCCAGCCGCAACGAGCGGTTGATCAGGCGCTACGCGAAAACGGTTGACGCCGTCAACGCCTTCGAGGACGGCTGTCGCGCTTTGAGCGACGCCGAGTTGCGTGCAAAGACCGACGAATTCCGCACCCGCCTGACGCAGGGGGAATCAAAGCAGGCGTTGTTGCCGGAAGCGTTTGCAGTCGTCAGGGAGGCGGCGGACAGAACGCTCGACATGCGTCACTTTGACGTGCAATTGATCGGCGGCATGGTGCTCAACGACGGCAAGATCGCCGAGATGCGCACCGGCGAAGGCAAGACGCTGGTCGCAACTCTGCCGACTTATCTCAACGCACTCGACGGCCGGTCGGTGCACGTGATCACGGTCAACGACTATCTCGCCCGGCGCGACGCCGACTGGATGGGCAAGGTCTATGAGTTTCTCGGTCTCGACGTCGGCGTCATCGTCTCCGACCAGAGCCCCGAAGAACGCAAGGCCGCTTACACCGCCGATATCACCTACGGCACGAACAATGAGTTCGGATTTGATTATCTGCGCGACAATATGGTGTTGATGCCGGAATACCGCGTACAACGCGGCCGCCATTTTGCGATCGTTGATGAAGTTGATTCGATCCTGATCGACGAGGCGCGCACTCCGCTGGTCATTTCCGGCCCGGTTGATGATAAGCCCAAGCTGTATCAGCACGTGAACAAGGTGGTCGGTCGGTTGAAACCGGCGCTTGAAGAAGACGGCGACGGTGATTACACAACCGAAGAAAAATCCAGGCAGGTGTTTTTGACCGAACAAGGCCATGAGCGCATTGAGGAACTGCTGGCGGCCGATAAGCTGCTGGTACCCGGGGACAGCCTCTACGATCTGACCAACGTCGGCCTGCTGCATCACGTGAACGCCGCCTTGAGGGCGCGTGCGCTGTTTCAGAAGAACGTTGACTACCTTGTCCGCAACGGGCAGGTCCTGATCGTCGATGAATTTACCGGGCGGGTGATGTCAGGGCGACGTTGGTCGGAGGGGCTGCATCAGGCGATCGAGGCGAAGGAGGGGGTGCGCGTACAAAGCGAGAACCAGACGCTTGCCTCAATCACGTTCCAGAATTATTTCAGGCTTTACGACGCTTTGTCCGGCATGACCGGAACCGCCGACACCGAAGCGTATGAATTCCACGAGATCTACAGTCTCGAGGTCGTGGTCGTTCCCACGCATAAGAAAATGGTGCGGGAGGATTTCGGCGACCTCGTTTATATCACGGCAAAGGAGAAGTATGACTCGATCATCGCCGACATCCGGGACTGCATCGGCAGGGGGCAGCCGATATTGGTCGGCACCGCCTCGATCGAGGTGTCTGAGTATCTGTCCGGTCTGCTGGATCAGGAGAAACTCCCCCACCAGGTGCTGAACGCAAAGCAGCACGAAAGCGAGTCGCGTATCATCGCCAACGCCGGATGCCCGAAAACAGTGACGATTGCAACCAACATGGCCGGGCGCGGCACCGACATCGTGCTCGGCGGCTCGCTCGACAATGAACTCGCCGAAATGGGCGATGGCGGTGACGCGGACCAGGTCAAAGTCGACTGGCGCGTGTGCCACGAAGCGGTGGTCGCGGCGGGCGGATTACACATCATCGGCACTGAACGCCACGAGTCGCGGCGCATCGACAACCAACTGCGCGGGCGCTCCGGGAGGCAGGGTGATCCCGGGTCGAGCCGTTTTTATCTGTCGCTGGAAGACAGTCTGATGCGGATCTTTGCCGGCGACAAGGTCAAGTCGATCATGGGCAAGCTCGGCGTACAGCCCGGTGAAGCGATCGAACATCCGTGGGTGACGCGCGCGATAGAAAACGCGCAGAGCAAAGTCGAAGGACATAACTTTGATATCCGCAAGTCTTTGCTTGAATACGATGACGTTGCGAATGAGCAGCGCAAGGTGGTTTATCAGCAGCGCGACGAGTTGCTCGACTCCGACGGCGGCGGCGACAGCATTGAAGTGATCGTGCCCGACGTGATCGGCGATACCGTTGACCGCTACCTGCCGCTGGACGTGGTCGAGGAGGATTGGGACGTCGAGGAGCTTGAGAAAGTGCTCGAGAAGGATTTCGCTCTGTCATGCCCGGTCGCGCGATGGCTGAAGGACGGCGGGGGGCTTGAACCGGAAGCAGTGGCTGAGAGAGTCGTTGCGCAGGCGCGTGAAGTGTGCTGCGCCAAGCAGGATGCGTTCGGCGAGCAGCGGCTGAACCAGATTGAAAAGATCCTGATGTTACAGGTGCTCGACATGCACTGGAAAGAGCATCTCGGGGCGATGGATTACCTGCGGCAGGGGATCGGTCTGCGCAGTTTTGCACAACGCAATCCTCGTCAGGAATACAAACGCGAGGCATTTGAAATGTTTGAAGCCATGTTGCAGCGCGTGCGTTACAGTTTTGTCTCCCGCTTGCTTTCAATGCAGGTGGAAGTGGCGAAGGGGGAGGTCGAGGTCGAACCACCCGCTCAGCCGCGTGAAGTGGTTTACCGCCACGACCGCGCCGCCGACGTGCTGCACCCGTCCGGTATGGGGGCGGTGGCTGCTGCGGCGCCCGGGGCACCGGCGGAGGCGCCGGCGGCAGGGGGGCCGGCCTCGCCAGCCCGCCGGTCGGCGGCGCCGTCCCCTGCGCGCAGGGTGGCACAACGCGACGGCAGGAAAGCGCTCAGAAAGGCATTCAGGAAAGCGTCAAAGAGGTTGACGACCGAGCAGATGCGCGCGGTGGCTGAGATGATGTCTGCGGGCAAGCCGATGAATGAGGCGATAGCCGCGGTTGCCGGCGAGACGGCGGAGGGGCAGGGCGGCGGGCAACCTCCGGCGGGCGAGGTTCTTCGGACGGTGCGTCGCAGCGGACCGAAGATCGGTCGCAACGACCCGTGCCATTGCGGGTCGGGCAGAAAGTATAAGCAATGCCATGGCAAAAGCGCCTGACCCGAAGATACTCGGGACGCAGCCGTTGCCCGTCGCCGGCGTCAGGCTCGCGGCGGGCGCCGCGGATTTGCGCTATATACAACGCGACGACGTTGCACTGATCGAGTTGTGTGAAGGTGCGACGGCGGTCGGCGTGTTTACGCGCAACCGTTTCAAGGCCGCTCCCGTGATTGTCGCGCAGGCGCATTTGGCTGAATGTCCGCCACGTTATCTGCTGATCAACGCCGGCATCGCCAATGCCGGTACCGGTGCGCAGGGGATTGCCGACGCGGAACGCTGTTGCAGTGCATTGGCGGCGTTCGGCGGAGTGCTGCCCGAAGCGGTGCTGCCGTTCTCAACTGGCGTCATCGGCAGCCGCCTGCCGGCCGACAAGATCGAGGCCGTGTTGCCCGGTCTGCTGGCGGCTTTGTCCGAAGACGGCTGGCGCAACACGGCGCGCGCGATGATGACTACGGATACCCGGCCGAAATTGGAGGGGGTCTCGCGCGTGTGCGGCGACGGCGGTTCACCGGTGACGATCACCGGCGCCGCCAAAGGCGCCGGCATGATCCGCCCCGACATGGCGACAATGCTGGCGTTCATTGCGACCGACGTTCAATTGTCCGGCGCCGCTGCGCGGCGTCTGCTCGCCGATGCCTGCGAGACCTCGTTCAATGCGATCACCGTCGATGGCGATACTTCGACCAACGATGCATGCATGTTGCTCGCAAGCGGGCGTTCGGGTGTTCAATTTTCAGCGCTAGACGAGGATGGGCGTGCGGCGTTCGCCGCCGCGTTGTTACAGGTGATGCAGGGGCTCGCGCAGTCGATCGTCAAAGACGCCGAGGGCGCGTCGCGGTTCGTCACGATCAAGGTTGAAGACGCGGCTGACACGGAAGCGGCGCGTGCCGTTGCGATGACGGTGGCGAATTCGCCGCTGGTCAAGACCGCGCTGTCGGTGGGCGACCCGAACTGGGGCAGAGTGCTCGCCGCAATCGGGCGGGCGCCGGCAGACGTCGATATGGACAACGTGGACTTTTACTTTGGCGACCATCAGGTCGTGTCGGGCGGTGCATTGGACGCCGCCTACACCGAACAGCGGGGGCTGGAGGCGCTGGCCGGCGACGAGATCCTGATCCGTATTGCACTCGGCATGGGGGATGCGTCGGCACAGGTGTGGACGTCGGACCTGACCGCTGATTACGTCAGGATCAACGCTGACTACCGTTCCTGAACAAAGAGCAGCGGACGCGGGTGTGATTTTGTTCCGTTGGCGCTTTTTCGCCCGGCATCGTGTTTCTGAATGAGGAGCGGTGAACGAGGTTCATGGCCCGCCGGGCGGCTGTTGAACGTTTCCGAAAATGCCGGTTGAGCCAATCCACGTCGTGCTGGGTGTCATCGTACGCGATGGGCGGGTGCTGGTCGCATGGCGCGACCGCCGGCGCCATCAAGGCGGATGCCTAGAGTTTCCCGGCGGCAAGGTCGAGCCGGGGGAGTCGCCGGAGCAGGCGCTGCACCGCGAACTGATGGAGGAGGTCGGAGTTGACGCCGAGGTCGGCGCGCCGGTCATCCGCCTCAGCCATGACTACGGCGACCGCAGGCTGTTGCTCGACGTACGCGAGGCGTACATCGACGTTGATCCGGCAGCCGCCGAAGGCCGGGTGATCGAGTGGCGTCCGATCGGGGCTTTGTCGCCGCACGAATTCCCGCCCGCAAACCGCGCGATTCTGAACGCGCTTAAATTGCCGCATGAATACGCGATCACGCTGGCGTCTCCGCCTGAAGCGAGGTCGGCCGCGTCGGTCGCATCGCTCGAACGCCATTTTGAGCAACTGCTCGCGAACGGTGTTCGCCTGGTCGTGTTGCGGGCGAAAGGTCTGGACGACGAATATCACCGACCGCTTGCACGGCGTCTTGCCGGGCGGGCACGTGCGGCGAAAACGCAACTGTTGCTGCACGACCGGCCCGGGCAGGTCGAGGCGCTCGGCGCGGCCGGCGTTCATCTGAGTCAGGCGGCGTTCGCGCAAGTCGGGAATATGCGGCCGGTGTCGTCCGACCGTTGGTTTGCAGTGTCGTGTCATGACGCCGATGAAGTGCGCCACGCCGAAGCCGCGGGTGCCGACTTCTGCGTGCTTGGCCCGGTCAGGGCGACGCCTGGTCACGAAGCGCCGCTTGAGTTCAGCGCTTTCGGGAACATCGTCGCGCGCGCGAACATACCGATTTATGCACTGGGCGGGATGGAGCGCGAAGATCTTGCTGAAGCGCGTGCATACGGTGCTCAGGGCATTGCCGGCATTCGTTGCTTTGCCATGTGATAGGCTTGAACCGTGTCGAATCGTTCACACAGCGATGATGATTTATTAGGGAATTATGTACATCAATCTACAAATCGCGTATAAGTTGACAGCATATAAATCCGCTAATGAAAATACACCGGACAACCCGCTACCGCCTGCACTCCCGGACACGCGCGTGTGCTCATCATGACAACGCGGATATTAACGCCGCGTTGAATATCCCGGCCTCCAGGAATGAGGCTTCCGGACGTGGGGGCGGCGGGGTTACCCGGCCTGTGAAACGTCAAATGGGTACTCAAGTCCTTGTGGATTTAAGTATATAATTCCCATCTATTGAAAGGTTCAATCAGCAATTCATATTCCGGCGGCGTCCAGGCTGGTCGTCGGGGTCTGCAGCAAGACCGGCTCGCCGGCGCCGCGTTTTCGGGGTTCACCCCGGACGCTTCCGCGCGCGGGGCTGACGCGGAGCTGGAAGGCCGGCGCGCGTGTCTGCTGTCCGTGGATTTCGGGCGACGTCTGCGCGATGATGCGCCGCCGCTCAGGGAATTTATCGAACTCGCAAAAGGCGCCGGCGTCGAGATCTGCGATCTATACCGCGTCCACCGCGCACGTCCTGCGCCCCGCTACTTCATCGGCAGCGGCAAGGCCGAGGAAATCCGGTGCCGTTTTGAGCAAAATGGCGTCAGGTTGCTGATTGTCAATCACGACCTGTCGCCGAGCCAGGAACGCAACCTGGAACAACTGTGCCGTGCGCGTGTGCTCGACCGCAGCGGGCTGATCCTCGACATCTTTTCGCAGCGTGCGCGTTCGCACGAAGGCAAGTTGCAGGTTGAACTCGCGCAACTCGACTACCTCTCGACGCGCCTGGTGCGCGGCTGGAGCCATCTCGAACGGCAGAAGGGCGGCATCGGTCTGCGCGGTCCGGGTGAGAAGCAGTTGGAAACCGACCGCCGCCTGATCGGCAAACGCATGGCTGAGATCGGCAAGCGCCTTAACCGCATCAAATCGCACCGGCGCTTGGGACGGCGGATGCGCAGCAAGCACAATCTGCCGACGATCGCGCTGGTCGGTTACACCAACGCTGGCAAGACCGCGTTGTTCAATTCGCTGACGGCGTCGTCGGCCTATTCCGCCGACCAGCTGTTCGCGACACTCGACCCGATGATGCGTCGGCTCGAACTCGGCGGCGGCGCCGGGGCCGGCAATGGGACGGGAAGCGGCGCCGTGACCATGGTGCTCAGCGACACGGTCGGTTTTATTTCAGATCTGCCACATACCTTGATCGAGGCGTTTAACGCGACCCTGCTCGAAGTGTGCGAAGCCGATCTGCTGCTGCACGTGGTGGATGCCGCCGACGCCGAGCACGCCGAGTATCAGCGCGAAGTTGAGCGGGTGCTGCATACAATCGGCGCACACGATATCCCGTGTCTGACTGTGTTCAATAAATCTGACTTGACGCAGCGACCGGCGGCGGTCGTGCGCGACGGCGAAGGACGGCCGGTGTCGGTGACATTGTCGGCGTACACCGGCGAAGGTGTGGAGGCGTTGAAGCGTGCGCTTGCCGAACTCGTGGCGCCGCGCACGCGCTGTTATGAGGCGCGAATTCCGGCGGACGGCGGAGGGTTGCGCTCCTTCGCCTACGCCAGCGGCGAAGTGGTGCGCGAGGAGTATCTGTGCGGAGAAGGCTGGTACCTGCAATTGCGTCTCGCGGACAATGCCGCGGGCGGTCTGCTCAAGCGCGCCGGCGAGCTCGGGTGCGCGCTGGAGTTGTCGGAATTGTGAAGCGGTGTCGGCGGCACTTTCATTCTCAGATCATCTCAGGCTGAACACGCGCCTTTTACCGGCAGAGATTGAATGCCGATAACGTTAGAGATTGAATGCCGATAACGTTATTGAGTTTTCCTGTCTGTGTTCATCTGTGTCATCTGCGGACAATTTTGCTGAGCTGATCAACCTGCAAGCGCCATGATTGCAACCCGACAATACGCGGCGGGCCAGATTCTCGGTGAGCGCCGCGAGCAGCAGGACGCTTTCGCGGTTTATGACGAAGCGGCCGAACTGGGGCCGGAGAAACCTCATCTGCTGCTTTTGCTGGCCGACGGCATGGGAGGGCATGTCGGCGGGGCTGTTGCCGGTTCGATGGCGGTGCAGGCATTTATGGATCATTACAGGCAAGCCGGGGGATCGGTCGGCGATCGTTTGCGCGGCAGTCTGGAGGAGGCCAACGGCGCTTTGGCCGCTGCCGTTCGCAAGTCGCCCGAATTGAGCAGCATGGGGTGCACGCTGGTCGGTGTAACAATCACCGACGCGGGTATTGAATGGGTCAGCGTGGGAGACAGTCCGCTCTGGCTTCTCGGGAAAGAACGCATGCGCCGCCTCAACGCCGACCATTCGCTGGCGCCTGCATTGGCTGCGATGGTGGAGGCGGGTAAGATGACCGCCGAGGAAGCCGCCGCCGACAGGCGGCGCCACATCCTGCAATCAGCAGTGATGGGGGACGCGCTCAGGATCGTCGATCAATCCTCTCGGCCGGTGCTCCTTCGGGGAACGCACGATAAGCTGATCCTGGCCAGCGACGGGCTGGAGACGCTTTCCGACGGGGAGATCGCCTCGATCGCCATCGAGGAAAACTCTCCGCGGGCTTGTGTGAATTTACTGCTGGATGCGGTTCAGAAGAAAGCGAAGCGGGGACAGGACAATACTTCGGTTGTCGTTTTCGCCCCGAACTCTGTTGACAAATAAGCTCTTCCGCATTGTGTTGGGTTTTGACGGGAAGTGGCCATTCGGCATTCCGGATAACCTGCCAACGTATGGAAAACAGCGTCGATGGGGGTGCTTATGAGATAGCCTTGGCTGATACCGGCGCTCCCGGCGATCAGCGGCCGGGGCATTTCAAGGTGGCTGTTCCCACGGCGTCGAGCAGGGCCGGCCCATCGCTGACGTTCAATTGGCCGACGCCGGCGTCGGCGCCCGACCAGCAACTTCGCTGCCAACATGCCTGTTGCGTGCGGCATGAATCAGCGTGTGTCGCCGAAGCAGTCGTGCGACCTGATCGATGCGCCGCGTTCAGGCAACGCCCTGGTCTCGTTCAGGTTCCCGTCGCATGCTGCCTCGGGCCGGCGGAAATTTGCCGGATGTTTCCGGCGCAGGTCACGTTCATCGGCAGCAGCAGGGGGGGGCATATTTTTCTGCAGTGTTTCGTGCATCGTGCGCGTCGGGGTTGCGGCAAACAGGCGGGGCATATTGCTTTCCGAATCTCCATCCGTCATGTATGGCAGGGTTGCTTCAAGCCCCGATATTCGGCCCAGTCGAAATACTTTATCGGTTATTTATGTGCCGTGGCCGCCGGGAGTCACGCCCCGGTCAGCGTTTTGACATGGACGGTTGCCGATTTCGCCAATCCCGGCAGGTTGTAACCCCCTTCTAGCACTGACACCAAACGCCCTTTGCAGTGCCGGTCGGCGATGTCCATCACCATTTTTGTCAGCGCGACAAAGCCGTCGTCGGTAATGTCGAAGCACCCCAGCGTATCGTCCTTGCGGCTGTCGAAGCCGGCGGAGACAACCACCAGGTCGGGACTGAAAGACTTCAGTGTCGGCAGCAGATACCGGTCGAATGCCGTCAGAATGTCGCGGTCGTCGGCGCCACAGTCGAGATGGACGTTGACGTTGTAGCCTTCGCCTTTGCCCGCGCCCCGGCGACGCGGGTCGCCGGTGCCGGGATAAGCCCGGTGGTCGTGCGTTGAGAAGAACAATACCGACGGGTCCTCGTAGAAAGCCGCTTCGGTGCCGTTGCCGTGATGATAATCCCAGTCAACGATCAGTATTCTCTCCAGACCGTAAGCCACCTGAGCGTGGCGTGCTGCGATCGCCACCGTGTTGTAGAAACAGAACCCTCTCTCCTTTCCGGTGTTCAGGGCGTGGTGGCCGGGCGGGCGGGTGACGCAGAAGGCGTTGTCGAGCCGGCCTTTGCACACGGCGTCGATCGCCGCGACACCCGCAGCGGCGGCGGTCATCGCCACCTTGTGGCTATGCCCGTAGCGTCGCCTGACCGAGGCAAGGTGTGCGTCGGTATGAATGTGCAGCACCTGCGGCTCGACCTGGTCGAGCGGTTTGATCCCGATGGTTTTCTGAAGCAGGCCGTGTTGTGCAAGGCTTTCCATGATCCTGCTGAAGCGCTGGGGCGACTCCGGATGTCCCGGTTCGAGCCAATGCTCGAGGAACAGCGGATCATAGGCGAGCCCGGTACGGGCCGGCTTTACATGAGGCCGGTCGGGCCGGGCAGATGTCCCTGCGGTAGAAGCGTCGCCGAGCATCAGCCCGGAGATCATTCCAAGAAAATCTCTTCTGTTCATCAAGGTTCATTATCCCGCTGTGGATCAGGAGTGTTTTCAAACAGCCCACTCAGGCGGGATGTCATTCATAAACATGATACGCCCGATAGTTTTATTTTATCGGATCAACTGCGGTTGCCTGTTGCGGCCCCGGCGATTGGTGTCATCAGGCGGCGCCCGTTGGGATCAATGCCTTCATAAAGCCGGATCAGCCCGAGGCAGCAGATATTCGGCGTCATGCAAAATCAGTTAATGTATAGTTTGTACTGGCCTTATTCATTATTCATTCAGGCCCAATTTCCTACGACAGGAGGGCGCACCGTGGCAGGTCTGCTATCCAAGGAACGTATTGTCGCCGGCCCGGGCTTCAACCGCTGGCGGGTGCCGCCGGCATCCGTTGCGATTCATCTGTGCATCGGCTCGGTTTACGCTTGGAGCATCTACAACCCGGCGTTGATCAAGGTGCTCGGTGTCGCGACCAGCGCGGCGGACGACTGGAACTTGCGCGAAGTGGTCTGGATCTTCACGGTGTCGATCGTGTGCCTGGGATTTGCAGCGGCGTTTGCCGGCAGGTGGCTCGAAACCGTGGGGCCGCGCAAGGTCGGCGTGATGGCGGCTTGTCTCTGGGGTGGCGGTTATATTGTCGGCGGCATCGGCATTACGCTGCATCAGTTATGGCTGGTTTATCTGGGCTATGGCGTAATCGGCGGTTGCGGTCTGGGGCTCGGCTACGTCTCTCCGGTGGGCACCCTGATCCGCTGGTTCCCGGACCGGCGCGGTATGGCCACCGGGATGGCAATCATGGGGTTCGGGGGAGGCGCCATGATCGGGGCGCCGCTGAAGGAGTTTTTGATCAAGCTTTTCTACGAGGCGCCTCAATACTTGGGAACGGTTGATGTGGTCAATCTGGTTACCCGTCTGGGTCGTCGGTTTGCTGAGGTCGGCGGAGAACTCAGGGAAGTCGTCGTGGTGGGGGCCAACGAGGCGGCGCAGATGGTGGTGCCCGGGGCCGAAGGAGTTTATGTGGTGGGCACCGGTTCGGTCGGAGTGGCGCAGACTTTTTTCCTGATCGGGCTGATCTACTTCCTGGTGATGATGATCGCGGCGTTCGCGTATCGCGTCCCGGCGCCGGGTTGGCGACCTGAGGGATGGGAGCCGCCGAATGAGGAAATGGCGGCGCGGCGAATGATCAGTCACAACGACGTCGATATTGATCAGGTGTTGAAAACCCCGCAGTTTTATCAGCTGTGGGTCATTCTGTGTTTTAACGTTACCGCCGGCATCGGGGTTATCGGCGTTGCCAAGACCATGATGAGCGAGATCTTCGGCACGACATTGCCCGGCATCGTTGACGGCGCGTTTGCCGCCACTTATGTTTTGATGATCAGCGTGTTCAACATGGTGGGGCGTTTTATATGGGCGAGCGCGTCCGACAAGCTGGGGCGGCGAAACACCTACTGGATATTTTTCGCGGTCGGGATTTTGCTGTATCTGTCGATCCCGTTGACCGCGCAGCAGGTGAACCTTCATCCCTCGGTCTTCTGGCTGGTGGTTTTTTACGCGGCGACCATGATCATCTTTACTTTCTACGGCGGCGGTTTTGCAACAATCCCGGCGTACCTTGCCGATCTGTTCGGCATCCGCTACGTTGGCGGCATCCACGGGCGCCTGTTGACCGCGTGGAGCGTCGCCGGCGTCATCGGTCCGTTGGCGATCACTTCACTCAGGAACAACACGATGTTGAGCGAGATCCGTACAATGGTCGGGAAGATCTCGCCGAAAAAATTCATTGAAACTTTCGGCACCGGAGTTGAAGAATTGGAAATACTGGTCGAAAGCAAAACCGTGACGATTGCAAAACTTATGGAGATTGCACCGCCCGGCACGGTTGACCCGACGCCTTCGTTGTATAACACGACAATGTATTTGATGGCGACGTTGTTGTTCATTGCCCTGATCAGCAACGCCCTGATGAAGCCGGTGCACGGGAAACATCACATCAAAGAACTGATCCCCGGCGAGTGAATTTCCGCGCGAAGGGTTCCGCAATGCCCCTGTCATCCGAATGGAAGGCGGTTAGGGGGACAAAAGCCTGGCGAAAACTTGAAGCGACGGCGTTTTTTGGTAGAATGTCACCTTTCCATCAAAATTGAACAAGCGCTGGTCAGAGCGCCTCTTTGAAATTTGGAGTGAACGAATGCCTTGGAATCAGCCGGGTGGCGAGAACGGAGACCAACGCAGACCGGACCGCGACCCCGGGCGCGGTCCCCGCCGTGATTCATGGGGCGGCGGTGATCAGCCGCCCGACCTCGATGAGATTTTCAGGA
Source organism: Candidatus Oxydemutatoraceae bacterium (assembly GCA_965223735.1). Classification (GTDB taxonomy): domain Bacteria; phylum Pseudomonadota; class Gammaproteobacteria; order Poriferisulfidales; family Oxydemutatoraceae; genus CAYFZO01. Next base: position 201,863 of record OZ245010.1, read on the forward strand.
AACTGTTCGGCGGGTTGAATCGTCTGCTCGGTGGCGGTACGAGCGACGGCGGTGGTGGTGGTGGCAGACAGCGTGGCCCGCGCGGCAAATTCGGTTCACTCGGCACCAGCGCCGTGGTCATTATCATCCTGGTGGTGTGGGCGCTGTCGGGCATCTACATCGTCGGCGAAGGAAATCGCGGCGTGGTTCTGCGCTTCGGAGCCTATCAATACATAACCACCCCCGGGCCCCATTGGCGTATTCCCTATCCGATTGAGACCGTCGAAAAGGTCGATGTTGACCGGGTCCGTTCGGCGCAGAACAAGACGCACATGCTGACCGAGGACGAGAACATCGTCGATGTCGAATTGGCGACGCAATATCGCGTCAAGAACGCGGCGGATTATTTGTTCTATGTGCGTTTGCCCGATGCGTTTGACACGTCGGTCAATCAATCTGAGGGCACTTTGTTCCAAGTGATGGAGAGCGCCTTGCGCGAGGTGGTCGGCAAGAGCGAGATGGACTTTGTTCTCGGCGAGGGACGCGCTGAGATTGCCGCAGGAATGCGGGATCTGATGCAGAAGACGCTCGACGATTACCGTTCCGGCCTTGAAGTGGTCAGCGTGAACCTGCAACAGTCGCAGCCGCCGCAGGCGGTGCAGGATGCATTCGCCGACGCGATCAAGGCGCGCGAGGATGAGATCCGTTTCATCAATGAAGCCGAAGCCTATGCCAACGGCATTATTCCGCAGGCGCGCGGACAGGCGGCGCGGATGACCGAGGAGGCGACGGCTTATCGTGCGAAAGTAACCGCGAACTCCGAAGGTGAGGCCGACCGCTTTTTGAAGCTGTATGAGGAATACCGCAAGGCGCCGGAGGTTACGCGCGAGCGCCTGTACTTGCAGGCAGTCGAATCGGTGTTGTCGAACAGCAGCAAGGTTATGATGGACGTTGATGGCGGCAACAGCCTTTTCTATCTGCCGATTGACAAAATACTCGAGGGCAGGGACAGGACGACGGTGCCGGATGACGCCTCGCAGCGCAACACCGGAGAGGCGCCGCCGCTCAGGGAGCGTGTGCAGTCGGGAGTCCAGCGGCTTCGCCAAGGCAGGAATTGAGCCTATGAACAAGATCCTGTTGGCATTGGTCCTGGTCGCGTTGGTGCTTGTGTGGATGTCGGTTTACGTCGTTGACCAGCGCGAGCGGGCGATCCTGTTCAGGCTGGGCGAGATCGTGCAGGTCGACATGGGGCCGGGGCTGCACTTCAAGACCCCGTTGATCAACAACGTGCGTACTTTTGACGCGCGTATTCTGACGCTGAACGCGAGGCCGGAGAGTTTTCTCACGGTTGAGAAGAAGAACGTGACCGTGGATTTCTTTGTCAAATGGCGGATCAAGGACGTTTCGCAGTACTACCGCGCGACCCGCGGCGAAGAGCGCAACGCGCAGAGCCGCCTGTCCCAGATCATGAAAGACGGTCTGCGCAACGAGTTCGGCAAGCGGACGATACGCCAGGTCGTGTCGGGTGAGCGCAGCGAGATTATGGACATATTGCAGATCAAGGCAAATAACTTCGCCAAGGAACTCGGCATCGAGATCGTTGACGTGCGCGTAAGCCGGATTGACCTGCCCGACAACGTCAGCGATTCGGTGTATGAGCGTATGCGCGCCGAGCGCAACCGCGTCGCGCGCGACTTCCGTGCCCGCGGGCAGGAACAGGCCGAGCGCCTGCGCGCCGAAGCTGACCGCAAGCACACCGAGATTACGGCCAGCGCCTACCGCGAAGCCGAGCAGATCCGCGGTGAGGGCGACGCAAACGCGGCGAGGACTTATGCCGAGGCTTACGAAAGAGACCCCGAATTTTATTCCTTCCTGCGCAGCATCAACGCGTACGTGAACTCTTTCAGCGGCAAGACTGATATGCTGTTACTCGAGCCCGATTCAAAATTCTTCCGTTATTTTTCAGATTCCGAAGGCGGCAACGCCGAGTAAAGCGGTTTTCCGGAGAGAAAGAGGCAAACCCCGGCGGTTCCGCAACAGCCGATGCCTCGCGGCTTTCCTGCATCCGCGGCGGTTCTGCTCCCGGTTGCATTCCGTGTGCTGTTGCCGGGAAACGGCGTCGGGCGCGATTTCGGCGACGGTGAAAGCTAAGCGCCGGCGGATCCGGCAAACGGGTCATGCGGTCACAGTCGTCCAAGTTGTGTAACTTCAATAATCCCGGAACACGTAGTATTTTGTCAGGACGAAGTTGATCGAAAAGGTCAGGCAGATGGTGAGTCCTCTTGCGAGCAGCAGGCCGTCCGATGCGCCGAACACCCCGAAGTTCATTTGGTCGAACGCGAAAATGTCCACCATCACGAACATCGCGATCAGGCTTATCACGAGCGCGCCGAGGCTGGAGAAGAATTTCCGCCATAACGCCGTGACCGGTGAGTGTCCGGTCAGGTGAAATACGAATTTAAGGGCGAGAAAGAAGTTTATCGTCGTTCCCACGATAAAAGACGCCGTCGTCGCGGCCAGGTAGTTGATTTCCAAGCGATCCGTCAGAAAATTAAAAACCGCGAGGTCGCAAACGGCGGCCATTCCGCCGACCACCCCATATTGAAAGAATTGCCGGACCCAGCCCCACGCAGGCGGTTGTGCGGTTTCATCCGGAACCATGGTCCATATCTCCCGTGCGGGTTGAGGCGATCGGTTTTCGGGGAAGCCGGTGTCTGACCGGCCGGGTTGCAACTGATTAGTATAATTTGTCCGGAAAGAAACCGCTAAGCGTACGTTCAGCGCGACAGTTCTATCGGATCGTCGCACCGGTGCCGACCATCCCGCGCACCAGGTCGGCGAGTTTTTCCACGGCGCCGCCGTCGCCGAGCGCCCGCTTCACCCGATCGAGGTCGCGCCGGATCGTCTGTACGCGCTGCTTGTCTTCGAGCATCGCCAGCGCCTGTACGCGGATCGCGTCGGCATTGGCGTCGCCTTGGATCAACTCCGGCGCGACTGTTTTGCCGGCGACGATGTTGACCAGTCCGATACTCGGCGTTGTCACCAGACGTTTCAGCAGGAAATAGGTTGGCCATGACGTCTTGTAAATAATAATCATCGGTGTGCCGCACAGGGCGAGTTGCAGCGTGGCAGTGCCGGAGGCGGTGATCGCGAGATCGCTGCCGCGCATCGCCGCTTCGGGGTTTTCGCGGATTAACTCGCAATTGAGATGATGTTTGCGCAGTTGCCGTTTGACAATCTCCGTCGGAATGCCGGGTGCCGGCAGCAGTGAAAACCGCACCGAAGGCGCGTGCGCCGCAATCTCGGCGGCAGCGTGGCACAGCACCGGCAACAGTCGGCGCACCTCGACAACGCGGCTGCCGGGCATCAGCAGCACTTTTTTACCGCCCTCGCCGTTGTTCCTGTCGCGGGGAGGCGGGAGACCGTGCATCTGATCCACCAGCGGGTGCCCGACGTACCGCACCGGCACACCGGCGTCACGGTAGATTTTTTCCTCGAACGGGAACACCACCGCCATCATGTCGATGCGGCGGGCAATCGCCCTGATGCGTCCCGCCCTCCATGCCCATACCTGCGGGCTGATATAAAAGAGTGTTTTTACGCCGACGCAGCGCGCGACCTTCGCGAGCCTGAGGTTGAAGTCGGGATAATCGACCAGCACCAGCAGGTCGGGGATTTCTTCTCTCAGCGCCCGCACCAGGCGGCGGTAGGCGCGTCTGAGTGCCGGGTAGTGCGCGACCACTTCAAACAGCCCGACCAGGGACAGTTCACTGGCGTCCACCAGTCGGCGCAATCCCGCGTGCTTCATTTCGGACAAGCCCATGCCGAAGCAGTCGAAACCGTCGGCGTTTTCGCCCGAGTGCAGCGCCCTGATCAAGTCCGCCGCGTGCATGTCGCCCGACGGCTCGCCCGCGACGACCATGATCTTGTAAGTCCGGCGGTGCACAAGCGAGGTCAGTCCAGCGCCGTGATTGCGGCGGCGACGCGCCCGACGTCCGGCTCGGTCAGTTCAGGGAACATCGGCAGCGACAGGCATTCGCGTGCTATGCGTGCGGCCTGGTCGCAATTGACGTTGCGGCTGACGCCGCGCAACGAGGGTTGCCCGGTCAACGGCAACGGGTAATAGATGCGGTTGCCTATCCGCGCCTTGTCGAGCGCGGCGCTGATCGCGCCACGCCGCTGTCCGCACAAGACCGTGTATTGATTGAAGACGTGCTCGCATCCCTCGGCGCAGGCCGGTGTCCGCAGATGCCCTTTCAGGGCGTTGGTGTAAAGCGTCGCGAGTCGTCGCCGCTTGCGGTTGAAAGTTTTCACGTGCCTGAGTTTTACGCGCAGGATGGCGGCCTGGATCTCGTCGAGACGGCTGTTGTAGCCGATGATCTCGTGGTCGGGGCCGCCGGGACTGCCGTGGTTGCGCAGCAGCCTGACGCGCTCGGCGAGGTCATGGTCGTCGGTGGTGATCATGCCGCCGTCGCCACAACCGCCGAGGTTCTTGGTCGGGAAAAAACTGTGGCAACCCGCGAGCGACATCGCGCCGGCGTGACGACCGTTGCGGCGCGCGCCGAATGCCTGTGCGCAATCCTCGATCAGCGCGAGCCCGTGCCGGGCGGCGAGCGCCGACAATGCGTCCACGTCGGCAGGGTGGCCGTGTAGGTGCACTGCAATGATCGCGCGGGTTTTTAGCGACAGCGCGCGCTCGGCGCTCGCCGGATCAAGCGTCAAAGTGACGGGGTCGATGTCCGCGAGCACCGGCACAGCGCCGACGTACAGTATGGCTTCCGCGGTCGCGATGAAAGAGAACGCGCTGGTGATCACCTCGTCTCCCGCGCCGACGGAGGCCGCGCGCAGCGCCAAATGCAACGAGTCGGTGCCTGAAGCACAGGCGACGGCTTCGCGGGTGCCGACGAATGAGGCGACCTCGCGCTCGAGCGTTGCCACTTCTTCGCCGAGTATGAAACGGCCGCTTGCAAACACCCGTGTGATCGCCGCGTCAATTTCCCCCGACAGCGCGCGGTGCTGTTCGCTCAGGTCAAAAACGGGGATCGGCGGTGCGGGCGAGACGGTCATGTCGTCAGTGTTTGAGCGTAGCCGATACCCGGATCGCTGCGTCGAGCGCGCGGCGCCCTTCGCGTCCGCCGACCAGTGGTTGTCGCGTGTCGCGTATGCACGCCAGGAAATGTTCGATTTCGACGAGCAGCGCGTCGGCTTCGGGAAACGATCGCTCGTCGCATTTGATGTTTTGCTCGTCGTCTTGGTGACAGGCCGTGCAGCGGTTATTGTACAGGTCAATTGAAAAGTAGCAGTCTTTCTTGAACAGGCGCAATTTGCGCTCGGTTTTGCGGCTGATGCGGCTCGTCGTGATGTTGGCGGTGCAGCCGTTGGCAAACTCGATCCGGGTGTTGGCGATATCGGTGCCGTGCGACAGGATTTCGGCGCCGTTTGCCCTGACGTCGGTGATCTCGGACGGCACCAGATGCAGGATGATGTCGAGATCGTGAATCATCAGGTCGAGAATGACGCAGGTGTCTTTATTGCGCCTGCCGAGCGGCATCAGCCGCACGCTCTCGACGAACGCCGGGTCGAACGGCAGGTCGCCGAGCGAGAGCAGCGCGGGGTTGAAGCGTTCGATGTGCCCGATCTGCAGCAGCCTGTGGTTGCGCTCGGCGACTTCAATCAGCTCATCGGCCTGCTCGAGCGAGACCGCCATCGGTTTTTCAATCAGCACGTGCGCGCCGTTTTCCAGAAAGTCGCGCGCGATCTGGTAGTGTGTCGCGGTCGGCGTTGCGATGCTGACCGCATCGAGTTCTCCCAGTAGTTTCCGGTAGTCGGTGACGGGTGCGATAGAATATTTGCCGGCAACCTCACGGCAAACCTTTTCCTCGATATCAACGACCGCAGATAATTCACAATCCGCTATGTGTGCATATTTTTCAGCGTGGAACTTGCCGAGGTGGCCTGCTCCGATGACGCCGCAATTGAGAGTTGACATTGGTTTTTCTGGAGCCGCGGTCAATCGCCGCGATGCGGTTTCTGTCGCCATGGCCGGACTATGATAGCGAAAAAGTGTTTTTCCAGAGATGAGGCGTTGCCGGACTTCGGCGCCGCATTGATCGCCGGTGTCGATGAAGCCGGGCGCGGCCCGCTCGCCGGTCCGGTCATCGCGTCGGCGGTGATCCTGCCGACGCCGCACCGGCGGCGCAGATACCATGATTCAAAGCAACTCGGCGCCGGGCGGCGTACGCGCCTGAGCCGCGCGGTCAGGTGTGAAGCGGTGGCCTGGGCGGTGGGGCGCGCCGAGGTCGAGGAGATAGACGAGTTGAACATCGCCGAAGCCAGCCTGTTGGCGATGGCGCGGGCGTTGGCAGCGCTCGCGGTGACGCCCGATCTGGCGCTGGTCGATGGTAACCGTGTGCCCTACCTTGACCTGCCCTGTTATGCGGTGGTCGGCGGCGATGACCGTATTGAAGTCATCAGCGCCGCGTCCATAGTCGCCAAGGTTGAAAGGGACGAGGAGATGCTGCAATTGCACGAGCGTTATCCGATTTATAATTTTGCCTCGCACAAGGGGTATCCGACCAAAGAACACATTCAGAATTTGGACCGATATGGCGTTTGCAGTATTCACAGAAAATCATATCGTCCGGTCAGAGAGAGGCTTGCCGCCGGTCGCAACCCCGATGCCTGAGGTTTGCGTGAGAATCACATCGTGAGTTTCGTTCATCTGCATCTGCATTCCGAGTATTCCCTGTCCGACGGCCTGTTCAGGGTCGAGGATCTGGTCAGCCGGGTTGCCGCTACCGGTACGCCTGCGGTGGCGCTGACCGATGCGGGCAACCTGTTCGGCGCGGTGAAGTTCTACAACGCCGCGATCAAAAGCGGCGTCAAACCGATCATCGGCTGTGAGTTGATGCTGCCTTTCGACGACAATCCTGCCACCTTCGGCGCCTCCGGCGTCAGGCAGGACCTCTGTTCGGTCGTTGTGTTGTGTATGAACAATACAGGCTACCGCAATCTGACCCGGTTGGTCACACGCACTTACCTCGAAGGACGGGTGCACGAGGGAGGGCTGGCGCGGCGCGAGTGGTTTGAGGAATACAGCGACGGGCTGATCATACTGTCGGGTGGCGTGCGCGGCGACGTCGGGCGCCTTTTACTCGAAGGCAACGAGGCGAAGGTCGGCAGGGCGGTGAATTTCTGGAAGGACGCTTTTCCCGGGCGTTACTATCTCGAGGTTTACCGCACCGGACGCGACAACGAGGATGCTTATTTTCAGCGCGTACTGCCGCTCGCGGCGCGCGAACAGTTGCCGCTGGTCGCCACCAACGACGTTTGTTTTCCGGGGGAAGATAATTTTGACGCCCACGAAGTGCGCGTGTGTATCGCTCAGGGCGGTTATACCCTGAAGGATGTCGCGCGCACGCGCCGCCACAGCCGCCGGCAATATCTCAAGAGCGTCGCCGAGATGAGCGCGTTGTTCAAGCAGGCGCCGGAGGCGCTGGAAAACGCTGCCGAGATCGCCACGCGCTGCACCGTGTTTCTCGAGCACGAAGGCATGTTGTTGCCGGATTTCGAGTTGCCGCCGGGCATCACCGAGCAGCAGTACCTGACCGAGCAGGCGACGCGGGGGTTGAAGCAGCGTCTTGGCACCGGGATGTTTGAGTCCGACGGGACTTACGCGCAAAGGCTCGAGCACGAACTCGGGATCATTCTGGACATGGGGTATGCCGGTTACTTCCTGATCGTCGCCGACTTCGTGCGCTGGGCGAAACGGCAGGGTATTCCAGTCGGGCCCGGGCGCGGTTCGGGTGCCGGTTCGCTGACGGCTTATGCGCTGGGCATCACTGAACTCGACCCGATCAGGTACGGTCTGCTGTTCGAGCGTTTCCTGAACCCCGAAAGAGTTTCGCCGCCCGATTTCGACATTGATTTCTGTATGGACAACCGCGATCGGGTGATCGAATACGTCGCCGAACGTTACGGGCGCGACAAGGTCTGCCAGATCATCACTTTCGGCCGCCTCGCCGCGCGCCTGGTGGTGCGCGACGTCGGGCGCGTCCTCGGCAATTCCTATGGTTATGTCGATCAGCTTGCCAAGTTGATACCGGATGAACTGAACATCACGCTCGACGACGCGCTGAAGAAATCGCCCGAACTCAGTCAGCAGTATGATTCCGACGACAACGCGCGCGCCATTATCGATATCGGCCGCCAACTCGAGGGCCTGGTGCGCAATCCCGGCACGCACGCCGGCGGCGTGATTATCTCGCCGAAGCCGTTGATCGAGTACACCGCGCTGTACCGGGAATACAAGGAGCCGACGGTCGTCACCCAACTCGACATGAAGGATCTCGAGGCCGTCGGTCTCGTCAAATTTGATTTTCTCGGTCTCCGGACATTGACCACACTCAACCGTGCGGTCTCGATCATCAGGGAGTATGCCGGCGAGGATGTCACGCTTGAGCAGATCCCGCTCGACGACCCCGAGGTTTACCGTTTTCTGCAGACCGGCATGACCCGAGCGGTGTTTCAACTTGAATCTGAGGGCATCCGGAGTTTGATCAAAAACCTCAAGCCCGATTGTTTTGAAGACATTGTTGCATTACTTGCGCTCTACAGGCCGGGGCCGTTGCAGTCGGGCATGGTCGAGGACTATATCAGGCGCAAGCACGGTGCGGCGGTCGAGTATTGGCACCCGAGTCTCAAGCCGATACTGCGTCCGACCTACGGCGTGATCCTGTATCAGGAGCAGGTGATGCAGATTGCGCGCGAACTCTCGGGTTACACGCCCGGCGGCGCCGACATCCTGCGTCGCGCGATGGGCAAGAAACTGCCCGAGGAGATGAACAAGCAGAGGAACGATTTCATCAGCGGCGCAGTCGAGCGTGGTGTCAAGCATCAGGTCGTGGCGCAGATATTCGACCTGATCGAGCACTTTGCGGGTTACGGTTTCAACAAGGCGCATTCGACCGCCTACGCGCTGATAGCCTATCAAACCGCGTGGTTCAAGACTCATTACCCGGCGGCGTTCATGGCCGCGGTGCTGACGGTGGACATGGGGAACACCGACAAGGTCGTCGAGATGATCTACGAGTGCCTTGCGATGGAGTTGAGGGTCGAGCCGCCGGACGTCAACCGCTCGCAAAACGGCTTCACGATGCTCGATGACAAGACCATTCTCTACGGCCTCGGCGCGATCCGCACCGTCGGCAGCGGCATGGTTCAGCAGATCATTGAGGAACGCGATGCAAACGGTCCCTACAAGTCGCTGATGGATTTTTGCGTGCGCGGTGTGCCACGCAAGGTCAGGAAGAACATTGTCGAGGCGATGCTGCGCGCGGGCGCGCTGGACCTGCTCGGGCAAACGCGTTCCGAGATGTTGTGCAGCTTGGAGGCGGTGTATAACTGCGCCGAAGCGCGCGCGCACGACCAACTCGTGGGGCAGGACAGCCTGTTTAACATCGCGGCGGACGAGGAGATCGGGGGAATTGAAATGTCCGAAGCCGCAGCGCAGACGCGCGGGGAGTTTTCACACGCACAACTGCTGCGTATGGAAAAGGATACGCTCGGTCTTTATCTGAGCGAACATCCGGTTACCCGTTTTGAGTCGGAACTCCGGAAGATGATCGGGCGGTGCTTGAGTGACGAAGCTGAGATCCGGGCTTTTGAAGGGCAGCGCAACCAGGCGCCGGTGCACCGGCTCGCCGGCGTCATCGTCGGCGTTACGCGCAAGGGGCAGCGCGGGCGCGGCGCAATGTTCACGCTCGACGACGGCAGCCGGCGTCTGACGTTCGGAATGTATGACAAAGACTATGAGGAGTACGGACATTTACTGTCGCACGAAGGCGTCGTGATCGTTGAGGGCAGGAAGACGCTCGACGCGATGCGCACCAACAGCCGCTGGTATGCGAAGCACATCCTGACGCTCGATCAGGCGCGGCTGAAGTTCGCCAAGTCGCTGTCGATCAGTCTCAATGCCGCGACGATCCCCGACGGGTTTTCCGGGCGGCTCAGGGAATCGCTTGCGCCGTTCGTCACCGACGGCAGGTGCCCGGTGCGGGTGCGCTTTGAAAACAGCGACGCCTGCGCTGAACTCACCTTTGGTGAAGACTGGTGCGTCAGGCCTTGCGGAGAACTGTTCCGCCGCGTCAAAAGTCTCGACGGCATACACGACGTTCACTTGGTCTATTGAAGGTAAAATCACCGGATGGCCGAGAACAGCGAACATACCGGCAGGCCCGCGACCGCGGCGTCAAACGCGCTGGATTATCTTGAGTTTGAACAGCCGATCGCCGAACTTGAATCCAAACTCGCGGAATTGCGGCGGATGTCGGACGCCGGTAATGCTTCAGGGCGCGTTCCGATTGATCTGGACAGCGAGCTCCGGCACCTCGAGAAGAAGTGTGACCGGTTGAAGGAGACTATTTATTCGAGTCTCGACGCTTGGCAGATATCACAGCTTGCGCGCCATCCCAGCCGTCCGTACACGCTCGACTACGTCGAGGCGCTGTTCACGAATTTCGAGGAGTTGCACGGCGACCGGCAGTTTGCCGACGACGCGGCGATCATCACGGGTCTCGCGCGTTTCAACGGCAAGCCGGTTGCGGTCGTCGGTCATCAGAAAGGACGCGCGACGAAGGAGAAGATCCGGCGAAACTTCGGCATGTCAAAACCCGAGGGTTATCGAAAGGCGCGGCGCCTGCTCGAGACGGCTGAACGCTTCAATTTGCCGGTGCTCACGTTCATTGATACACCGGGCGCCTATCCCGGCATCGGCGCGGAAGAGCGCGGGCAAAGCGAGGCGATTGCGGTCAATTTGAAAGTCATGTCGCAACTGAGAACGCCGATCATCAGCACGATCATCGGCGAGGGCGGGTCGGGCGGTGCGCTCGCGATCGGCGTTGCCGACTGCCTGCTGATGTTGCAGTACAGCACTTACTCGGTGATCTCTCCCGAAGGCTGTGCGGCGATCCTGTGGAAGGATTCGAACAAGGCCGCCGCCGCCGCCGCCGCGCTCGGCATCACTTCCGAGAGGCTGAACAGCCTCGGTCTGGTCGATGAGATCATTCCCGAACCGCTGGGCGGCGCGCACCACGACTTTCCGCAACTGTGCTCGTTGCTCAGAAACCGCCTGTCGTCTCGGCTGGAACGTCTGCAGGCGATGGAAACGAATAAGTTGCTCGAAGCGCGTTATCAGAAGTTCGTGAACGTCGGTCACTTCCAGATTGGCTGATGTCGGCGCCTGAAAATCCTGTTCGCGCGCGTATCACTGATCTGGTGGATGAGTTCGCCGCACGCCGGGTGTTGGTTGCGTACAGCGGCGGCGTCGATTCGACGATGTTGCTGCATTGCACGGCGCAATGTCTTGCGCAGGGGCAGATTGAACTCGTCGCCGTGCACGTTCACCACGGCCTGAACGTCGCCGCCGACCGGTGGGAGCGGTTTTGCCGGCGTACGGCGACGCAGTACGGCGCGGCTTTTCATTCGCTGCGGGTGAATGCCGCCGCGCGTGGCGGGCGCAGTCCTGAAGAGGCGGCGCGCAGTGCGCGCTATGCGGCGCTGAAAGCCTTGACGCAAAACGGTGATGTGCTGATGACGGCGCACCACCGCGACGACCAGGCCGAGACCCTTTTATTGCAGCTGCTGCGCGGCGGCGGCCCTGAGGGCCTCGCGGCGATGCCGGCGCGGGTGTGCTTTGGAGGCGGCCATATCGCGCGTCCGCTGCTGGATACGCCGCGCGCACAGATCGAGCGATACGTCCGCGACTACGGTCTCGAATGGCTCGACGACCCCGCTAACGATGATCCGCGTTACGACCGCAATTACATTCGGCAGCGGCTCGCGCCGGTGCTGTGCGAGCGTTGGCCCGCGTGGCGCGATACCTTTGCGCGTGCCGCGAGACATCAGGGCGAGGCCTGCGAGTTGATCGAGGAACTTGCGCGGCGGCAGTACCGGCGCTGCCGTGATGCGGGCAACACTTTGTCGGTCGGGCGTTGTGCCGAACTGCCCGACGCCGAAAGAAAAGCGGTTCTGAGGTATTGGATCAGGCGGAGCGGGTTGCCGGCGCCTTCCGAGAAGCAGTTGTTGCACCTGATCGCCGTTTTGCTGTCGGGCGCTGCGTGCGCTGGTGCGCTAGTGTGCTGGCCCGGCGCCGAAGTGCGTCATTATCGCGGGCGCCTGTACGCGATGGCGCCGCGTGCGCCACTGGTCGATAAAAGCACGCGGCGCTGGCCTTGCGGCACCGATCTCGAATTGCCGGAGATCAACGCGACGTTGACTTGGCGGCAGTTGCTCGAACGTGCGCCCGAACTGGGAGACGTTTCATCGCTGACCGTGCGCCTGCGTCGTGGCGGCGAACGATGCGCGTTTGCCGGTGGGCGCTTTCACAAGCACCTGAAGAAGGTTTTTCAGGAACGCGGCGTGCCACCGTGGGAGCGCGACCGCGTGCCCTTGATCTACGTCGGCGATGAACTGCGGGTCGTGTGGGCGACCTGACCGGCGGAACGTAACGTCCGGATTCTTTGCCGGGATAACTTTGTGTAAATATCTGAAAGCATGGTTTCTTCGTGACGCAACGGACGAGGGAATTTGCCGAAAGTGTGGTATATTAGTGAACCATGATAACGACTCGCCGATTTATCTTTTTCACGGGCGGCGTAGTTTCTTCTCTGGGTAAAGGTGTCGCTTCCGCATCCATCGGGACCGTTCTGGAAGCACGCGGTCTGCGGGTCAGCCTCACCAAGCTTGATCCGTATATCAACGTTGATCCCGGGACCATGAGTCCTTATCAGCACGGCGAAGTATTTGTCACCGCCGACGGCGCTGAAACCGACCTTGACCTGGGGCATTACGAGCGTTTCGTGACCTTCCGCGCGGGCAAACACAACAATCACACCACCGGCCAGATCTATGAAAGCGTTATCCGCAAGGAGCGTCGCGGCGATTATCTCGGCGGCACAGTGCAGGTGATCCCGCACATCACCGACGAGATCAAGGCCGCGGTGCGCGCGGGCGCGGGCGACGCCGACGTTGCGCTGGTCGAGATCGGCGGCACCGTCGGCGACATCGAGTCGCTGCCGTTCCTCGAGGCGATCCGGCAGATGGGGGTTGAACTGGGCGACCACGCGGCGTTCGTGCATCTGACCCTGGTGCCTTATATCGCGGCGAGCGGCGAGATCAAGACCAAGCCGACGCAACATTCGGTCAAGGAGTTGCGCTCGATCGGGATACAGCCTGACGTTCTGCTGTGTCGTTCCGGGCAGTTATTGTCCGATCAGGAACGCGAAAAGATCGCGTTGTTTACCAACGTGCGGAAAGAAGCGGTGATTACCGCGCAGGACGTTAATAATATCTACGAAATACCGTTGCGTTTTCACGAGCAGAACGTGGATGAGATCCTGGTTGAAAAATTGTGCCTCGAGGTGCCGCCGGCCGATCTTGACGGGTGGCGTGAAGTGGTGGAACGGAACGTCCGGCTCAACCACGAGCCAGACGGGGTGGTTCAGGTGGCGGTGGTCGGCAAATACGTCGGCTATGCCGACGCGTATAAGTCGATCAACGAGGCGCTACACCACGCCGGGCTCAAGAACCTGGCCAGGGTCGATATCATGTACGTGGATTCTGAGCAACTCGTGGCGGACGGCGTCGCGGCACTGGATCAGGCGGACGCGATTTTGGTGCCGGGGGGGTTCGGCGACCGGGGTATCGAGGGCAAGATCATGGCGGCGCGTTATGCGCGCGAACACAAAGTGCCTTACCTGGGTATCTGCCTCGGTATGCAGGTCGCGGTGATCGAGTTCGCGCGCAACGTGGCGGGACTCGAAGGCGCCCACAGCACCGAGTTTGCGCCCGACGCCGTGCACCCCGTGATCGCGTTGATCACCGAATGGCAGAATCAGGCCGGGCACATTGAACGCCGCGATGAACATTCCGATCTCGGCGGCACCATGCGTCTCGGCGAACAGTCGTGCAATCTGGCGGAGGGCTCGCTGGTCCACGGCCTGTACGGTTGCGGCACCGTTGCCGAGCGTCACCGCCACCGCTACGAATTCAACAACCGTTATCTGGATGCCTTGCAGGATGCCGGTCTGTGCATCGCCGGCAAGTCCGGCGACGGCAACCTCGTTGAGATCATCGAGATGCCCGGTCACCCGTGGTTCATCGGTTGCCAGTTTCATCCCGAGTTCACTTCGACACCGCGTGTGGGGCAGCCCCTGTTTGTCGGACTTGTAAAAGCTGGTATGGCGTACGCCCGCGACCGGCGCCCTGAATTGCAATTGAGTTGTGCGGGATGAAGATCGGTGATATTGAAATCGGACTTACGCATCCGTTTGTTCTGATCTCAGGACCGTGTGTGATTGAGGGCGAGGCGCCCGCGATGCACGCCGCCGAGGAATTGAAGCGTGTCACCGCGGAACTCGGCGTTCCTTTCATCTACAAGTCCTCATTTGACAAGGCGAACCGCTCGTCTCACGGCAGTTTTCGCGGACCCGGTTTTGCCGCCGGCTTTGAGATCCTGCGCAAGGTCAGGGAAGAACTCGGTGTCATGGTATTGACCGACGTTCACGAGCACACGCCGCTCGACGAGGTTGCGGAAGTGGTGGACGTTCTGCAGACGCCGGCGTTTTTGTGCCGTCAGACCGACTTCATTCAAAGTGTCGCGGCCTGCGGCAGACCGGTGAACCTCAAGAAGGGACAGTTTCTTTCGCCGTGGGAGATGTCAAACGTCGTTGCAAAGGTGCGTGCGGTGGGCAACGAGCACGTTATGGTGTGCGAACGGGGAGCATGCTTCGGTTACAATAACTTGGTTTCCGATATGCGTTCGCTGGTGGCGATGAGGGAGACCGGCTGCCCGGTTGTGTTTGACGCGACGCATTCGGTGCAGTTGCCCGGCGGCAGAGGGTCGGCGTCGGACGGGCAGCGTGAGTTCGTCGCGCCGCTCGCGAGAGCGGCGGTCGCGGTCGGTGTGTCGGGCCTGTTCATGGAGTCCCACCCGCAGCCCGATCAGGCGCTGAGCGACGGGCCGAATGCGTGGCCCATGGGGCGCATGAAGGCGTTGCTCGAACATCTAAAGGAAATAGACGCCGCCGTGAAGGCCAGGCCTCTGGCGAATGCCCCGTCCGGCTATGAGGCGGAATACGCGACGTAGGCGGCCGGTTCAGTGCCGGCCCGTCCGGCGAAAGAGGAACGATGAGCAAAATTACCGGGGTGCGCGGGCGCGAGATCATCGATTCACGCGGCAACCCGACGGTCGAGGCCGATGTCGTGACCGAATCCGGCGCTTTCGGGCGCGCGGCCGTTCCTGCGGGGGCTTCGATGGGTTCGCATGAAGCGGTCGAACTGCGCGACGGCGATCAGGCGAGGTTCAGCGGCAAAGGGGTTACCCGCGCCGTCGCCGGTGTCAACGGGGAGATCGCACAGGTGCTGCTCGGTTTTGACGTCTGCGACCAGCGCACGCTTGACCGGCGTCTGATCGAGCTCGACGGCACCCCCAATAAAAGCCGTCTCGGTGCCAACGCGTTGCTCGCGGTGTCGCTCGCGGCCGCCAAAGCCGGCGCCTGCGTGCGTGGGCAACCTCTGTATGCTCACCTCGCCGACGGTCGCCGTCCCCGGTTGCCGGTGCCGATGATCAACATTCTGAACGGCGGCTCCCACGCGAGCGACAGCACCGACATTCAGGAGTTCATGGTGATACCCGTCGGCGCCGCCGGCGTGAGTGAAGCGGTGCGTGCTGGCTCGGAGATATTTCAGGCTTTGAAAGCAGTGCTGAAGGAGGAGGGGTATGTGACCACGGTCGGGGACGAAGGCGGGTTTGCTCCGAGTCTTGACTCGAACGAGGCGGCGATCGAGATCGTGCTCGAAGCCGTGCGTCGCGCCGATTACGCGCCGGGCGAGGACGTGTGGCTGGCGCTCGACTCGGCAAGTTCGGAGATCCACCGCGACGGGCGCTACTATTTTGATTCCGAATCGAGATCGTACGATGCGTCGGGCCTGATCGCCTGCTATGAAGACTGGGTCGGCAGATACCCGATCCTGTCGATCGAGGACGGTCTCGCCGAAGACGACTGGGACGGCTGGAAAGAGTTGACCCGGGGTCTCGGCGACAGGGTGCAACTCGTCGGCGACGATCTGTTCGTGACCAACGCCGACTTGATCCGCAAAGGCATTGAGCTCGGCGTTGCAAACTCAGTGCTGATCAAGGTCAATCAGATCGGAACGCTGAGTGAGACCTTTGACGCGATAGACGCCGCCGAAGCGGCGGGCTATTCGTGCATCGTCTCGCACCGTTCGGGGGAAACCGAGGACGTAACCATCGCCGACCTCGCGGTTGCGGTCGGCGTCGGGCAGATCAAGACTGGTTCGTTGTCGCGCACCGACCGCGTCGCAAAGTACAACCAGTTGATCAGGATAGAGGAAGAACTCGGATGTGCTTATGCCGGGCACGACGCATTCAAACCCTTTCTCGGCCGGAGGTGATCCCATGACGATGACCGAAAAAATGCTGATCGGTGTGTTGCTTGCCATTTTCGTACTGTTGCAGATCGCGCTGTGGGGTCGGCACGGCTTGTCCGACCTGTGGGAACTGCACAGCCTGAACCGGGTCAGCGAGATCGGGAATAATGAATTGAGAGAACGCAACCGCGCGCTGGCGGATGAAATATCCGACATGAAGTCCGGGCTCGACGTGATAGAAAAAGAGGCGCGTGAGGAACTCGGCATGGTCAAGCAGGGGGAGACTTTTTTTCGGGTGATCGAGCGCGCCGCCGAAGAGCTTCCGGAGTGATATCCGGCTGAGCAATAACCGGCTGAACGATGGCTGAGTACTGGGGAGTGGTGCCGGCGGCGGGTTGTGGTGAACGGTTCGACGCCGGCACGCCGAAGCAATACGCCCGTGTCGCCGGCGGTTATGTGCTTGACCACAGTATCGCCGCGCTGTTGCGCGGCGACGTCTTGCGCGCTGTCGTCGTCAGCATCAGTGAAGACGATGTGTTATGGCAACGGACGCGCCACAGCGGTGATCCGAGCGTGACAACCTGTGTCGGGGGGACAAACCGCATGCGATCGGTCATGTGCGCGCTCGATACGTTAAAGGAGCGGGCCGATGAAGGCGACTGGGTGCTGGTGCACGACGCGGTGCGCCCGTGCCTGAGCGGGCGCGACCTGTCGTCGCTGATTGAAGAACTCGGATCCGGCGACGGGGTTGGTGGCCTGCTCGTTGCGCCGGTCAGCGATACGATGAAACAGGTTCGACACGATGCCGCCGGACGTCTCACGGTCGAACGCACGCTCGACCGCGGGCGATTGGTGCGTGCGTTGACGCCGCAGATGTTCCGTTTTGGTCTGCTGGCCGCGGCGATTGATCACGCGCTGCGTAAAGGCGTTGAAGTCGGCGACGAGGCGCAGGCGATGGAATTTGCGGGCCACGCGGTGCATGCCGTCGAAGGCGACGGCGCCAACGTCAAGCTGACCTATCCGCACGAACTGCCTTTGATCGAGGATTGGCTGGCGCGTAACGCGCGGTAAAGGAGAGAGCGGTGCCGGGAGTGAGCTTTGGTTTTGGCGCGTACGCCTTCGGCGGAAAGGGCGCCGGCGGCGTGCGCGTCCCGTTTGAGCGTGGCGATGTCGTTTGGCTGGCGCGGAACATACAGTAAAGGAGAGATCAATGTCGAGAGTGGGTTTTGGTTTTGACGCGCACGCTTTCGGCGGAGAGGGCGACGGTTTGATGCTTGGCGGCGTGCACGTCCCGTTTGAGCGTGGCGTCGCCGCACATTCGGACGGCGACGTATTGCTGCACGCGCTGTGCGACGCCTTAATCGGCGCCGCCGCGCTCGGCGATCTCGGCAGCCATTACCCGAACGACGAGCGGCATCGAGGTATCGCCGGTCGTGATTTGCTTCGGCGCACACGGGAGCTGGTGGCGGATGCGGGCTTTGCCGTTGCCAATCTGGATGCGACCATCGTGGCTGAGCGTCCGCGCGTCGCGCCGTTCGTCGACGAAATGCGGTCGCTGATCGCTTCAGATCTCGGCATCGCGCCCGCCTGTGTCAGTATTAAAGCAACCAGCACCGACGGCCTCGGGTTTACCGGGCGCGGCGAAGGGATTGCCGCTTTTGTCGTCGTGCTGGTCGTCGGGACGGCGGGCGCATAAGTTTGTCCCGGCCGGTAAAACAGCGAATTGAATGCAGGGGGTGAATACCCGATGACGCAGGTTCTGCAATCCGGGGAGGCGCTTTTGCAGGCGGATACGCTTGCCGACGAATGCGGTCGGCTGCTGGCCGACGACGGGCCGTTCGTGGCGCTGGTGCCTGAATTCCGCAGCCGTCCGCAACAGGAGGCGATGGCACGCCACGTCGCCAATGCGATTGCGGACGGCGACAATCTCGTGGTCGAAGCGGGGACCGGCATCGGCAAGACTTTCGCTTATCTGTTGCCGGCGGTGCTGTCGGGCAGGAAGGTGGTCATCTCGACCGGCACGCGCTATTTACAGGATCAGATCTTCTCGAAAGATCTGCCGCTGGTGCTTGAGGCGCTCGACGTCCCGGTCGAGACCGCGCTGCTCAAGGGCCGGGCCAACTACCTGTGTCTCGAACGTCTCGAGCAGGCGTGGCAGACGCAGTCGCTTGACGACGACGCCAACGATGTGATCGGGCGTATTTACAGGTGGTCAAAGAGTGATCCTGACGGCGACATCAGCGGTTTTGACGAACTCGGCGAAGACGATCCGCTGTGGGCGTCGTTGACCTCGACGCCTGAGAACTGCCTCGGCGCGCGTTGCCCGAAATTTGACAAATGCTGTGTCGTTGCCGCGAGAGACCGCGCGATGAAGGCCGACGTGGTCGTTGTCAATCACTATCTTCTGTTGGCCGACATGACGCTGAAAGAGGAGGGTTTCGGGCAGTTGCTGCCGGAGGTCGATACCGTGATCGTCGATGAAGCGCATCAGCTGGCCGACATCGCCGATCAGTTTTTCAGCACTTCGTTCACTGGCTATCAATGCACGCAGTTTCTGCGCGACATGCAGTTTGCGGGCGACGAGACGAAAACACCGGAACTGATGAATGCCGCCGCCGAGCTGGAATCGGCGGTGAAGGCCATGGCAAAGGCGTTCGCGCCGCTACCGGAGAAAGGCGCGATGAGTGCGGCGCTTCAAAACGATGGCGTCGGCGCCGCGCGGCGCGCGCTTACCGACGCGCTGGGTCATCTGGTGGGGGCGCTGAAGCCGTTGCGTCAGCAGACCGAGGTGTTGTTCAACCTGTGGGAGCGCGTGCAGGAAATGCAGGGGCGGTTTGTCGCTGTGCTCAATGCCGTCGGCGATCAGATTGGCTGGTATCAGGCCGAGCGCGGCGCCTTCCGCTTTTACGCGAGCCCGGCTGACGTCGCGCCGCTGCTCAGCGACAAGCACAGTCTGTACAGCGCGAACTGGATCTACACTTCGGCGACTTTGTCGCTCGACGGCGACTTTACTTACTTTGTGTCGCAGATCGGTCTCGACGACACTTGCGCCTGCGTCGCGCTCGACAGCCCATTTGATTACGCCGAGCAGGCCGCCTTGTACGTGCCGAAGAATCTGCCCGAGCCGAATCACCCCGATCACACCGCCCGCGTGGTCGAAGCCAGCTATCCCCTGCTGGAAATGGCGCAGGGCGGCGTGTTCTTTTTATTCACGAGTCACCGCGCATTGCGGGAGGCCGCAAAAAAGATCGCCGACGAGACCGATCACTTTCTGTTGGTGCAGGGACGCGCGCCGAAGTTTGAACTGATCAGGCGTTTTTGTGATACGCCGAACGCGGTGCTGCTCGGCACCTCCGGGTTCTGGGAGGGCGTTGACGTGCGCGGCGCCGGACTGCGTTGCGTGATCATAGACCGCCTGCCGTTTGCGTCGCCCGCCGATCCTCTGACACAGGGGCGTATCCGCAAGGCCAAAGAACAGGGACGCGACTTTTTCAGGGAAACCACCTTGCCCGAGGCGGTGATCTCTCTGCGCCAGGGCATCGGGCGCCTGATACGCGACGAAACCGATATGGGCGTGGTGATGGTCGGCGACACGCGCCTGCGCAGCCGCGGCTACGGCAAGGTCTTTCTGAAGAGTCTGCCGCCGATGAAGCGTTGCGGGCGCATAGACTCGCTGCGCGTTTATCTCGGTGCGGCGGCGCGATGAACCTGCTGGCGCTGGATACAGCAACCGAAGCTTGTTCGGCGGCGCTGCTGTGCGGCGGTGAAGTACGCGAAGAGTTTGCGGTGGCACCGCGCCGACATAACCGCCTGCTGTTTGAGATGTGCGACGCATTGTTTGCCGCCGCGGGGATTGCGCCGGGTGCGCTGGATGCACTGGCGTTCGGTTGCGGCCCGGGGGCTTTCACCGGCGTCAGGATCGCGGCGGCGGCGACGCAGGGCATCGCGTACGCGCACGGTTTGCCGGTGGCGGCGGTGTCGGATCTCGCGGCACTGGCGCAGCAGTTGTTTGACGATTGCGACGGGCAGCGTGCACTGGCGGCGATTGATGCGCGCATGGGTGAAGTCTATTACGGCTTCTTTCGTCGCGGTGCTGACGGTCTGGCCGAAGCCGAGGGGGACGAAGGCGTCGCACCGCCGGAGCAGGTGGCGGGCCTCGATGCGTTTTCAGGTTGCGCCGGCGGCAGCGGTCTTGCAGCTTACCCGGCACTGGACAGCGGTCTTGCGGTCTGCAGGCCCGACCTGCTGCCACGCGCCGGTGCCGTGCTGAAACTTGCCGAAGCGAAGATCAGGAACGGCGACACGTTGACGCCGGCGCAGGCGCAGCCGGTGTACGTGCGCAATCGCGTTACTTGATTGGAAATGCCGCGACTGACGGTGAAGTCGTCAAACGCACGGAAAATTTTGTTGACGACGCCGATCTGTTCAAGTCGTGTCGGGCTGGAAGCCGGTTTCTTGTAAATCAACTGCTTGTCAAAGTAAACCGTCGAAGTCAGGACCTGTGTCTGCAAATATCCGTTCATCCGTGATACTATATGGTAATCCTCCAGACCGGGCTTTGGCAGTAAGGCGTGGTATTGCCTTGTTCCTGAGAAGCATTTGTTTTGTAACGTAATTAGCGGGAGTTCACGATGCACCATACCGGCTGTTATTTGACCCATCCCCGTTCAATATTAAAAGCAGTCTTGAAACGCGAGCACTTCAGGCGGGCTTTCCTGGCCCTGTTGCTATTGTTTGCTCAGTCGGCATATACACAGCCTGACGAAGATACAGAAGAAAAGCTGGTGTTGTCGGCAAGCCCCGCGGATTCTGATTTACGCGGTGCAGAAGACACTGTCGAGATAACGCTGTCTCTGTCGGCGGAGGGCGGCTCGCTCGCCGAGCTGCTGGATAAAGATACGTTTGATATTGATCTTTACCTGCTTTCGCAGGATCATATAGCTCTTGCAAAGCAGGTGAAGGTAGGCAATTTGCGGTCGCGGAGCTCCCGCCGGCAAACACTGGGAATAGGAATAGAAGAAGCCACTCTGAAGTTTGACGGCACTTCAAGCACGCTTCTTGAGATAAAACATAGGAATCAGTCTTTTGACGCTGAGGTTGTGACGCTTGAGTTCAGTGCGGCCACCACGTCGCGTGTTGTCACCGTCGGTATAGGCAATGCCGAAGTGCAGAAGGCGACGTTGGTTTTGATCGCGGCATACGAGGGAAAAGGCAAGTATTTCCTGGGCATTAAAGACCGTGCAGTCGAATATCAGGGGACGAATAGCAAATGCCGGGACTTTGACGATGAAGAGGACGGGGAAAATGGGGGGGATTCCGGCGGAGAAGGCGACGAAGATCTCGGCGAGGGCTGTGTTGCCACCATCGACGTTGTTCCTGATGTTGAGTTTATTCCGGCCCTCAACGTCGGAAGAGGCATTTCGGACGAGTTTAAAAATGCCGTCAGCAGCAGGATTTCCGGGGCCGTTGCTCACAGCATTATGCCCCCGAGCGGTGAGGAGGCGTACGTTCTGGTTCCCGGCATTGGCGAGTACACCCCGATTGATGCAACCGCCTGGTTGGAGGACGGGTTCCTTGCCTCCTCGCTGTACGCCTGCATAATGGAGTGGGATGGCGCCGACCCTATGCCGATGTTCAGTGCTTGCTCGGACGAGAACTCGAAGCGGTTGGACGAAGACACCACGGTGAGCGCGCCTTTGTTCAGGAGCGTGTTGTACTGGTTTGTCAAAATCGTCGGTGAGAAGTTTCAACGGGGCGCTGGCCACCCGGGGCTGATCTACGTGGCGCCTCAGATCGGGTTTGCCACCAGCGTCTGGGTGTACCAGCCCGGTGCTTCTGAAGTGGTTCTGCCTCTCCGGGCGGGTGTTTCTTCAGCGGCAACGCCCGTTGTGACTCTTGGGTTCAAGGATGATGTGCCTTTTTCCAGTACAGTTGTTTCCTTTTCAGGCAGGAAGGGTGAATTCAGGCAACCTCTGCCGTTACAACCCCCCAGGTGGACGATTGAGCTGTCAATGATCAACGGCATTGCTTTTGGCAGAGGCGGTGAGGGCTTGAGCGAGGTGGAGGTGGGTGTGATGAAGATCGAAGACGAAGAGCTGTTTGCGCTGGGTAACAACAAAATAACGCTCATCCGGAAAGAAGCCCCCGCAAATCCAATTGCCAGCTCGAGTACGGGTGTACTCATGGGGAGGTTTGTGGAACAGGCGGAGATTGATCTCGATGGCGACTATTCAGTCAGTGTTTATAAATACCGTCCTGAGACGGGTACTCTTGAGGATATCTTTGAGGATATCTTTGAGGACAGCCAGCTTTGCCAATCTTCTTCGGTGCAGACAGTGGAGATCAGCACGATCGGCATCCGCAAGGGGGTTGAACTCGATGGATGCCTGATCCCAGCTGATCCCGACGACGAGGATGACCTCCAGCTCTTTGAGGTGGTGATCTCTTCAACATCGACATCGGGTGAGGAAACGAAAGTGACGAGTATCAGGCTAATGGGTGTCGAGCCGGGAAGGGAGCCGGAAATGCTTCCTGGCGATCAGGCCTTTGAACTGGTGACGCCCGGGGCGAAGGCATGGACAGGCTTCTATGCGTACAAGCAGCAAGAGGAAGGTGTGCGCAGCACCCACCTGATCACGACCAACACGCTCCTGGGGATCAAGAGCCTGCCAGATGGCACCGAAGTCGGGAAGGTGGAGACCGGGGTGTTTGATTTTGTAGTCAGGGATCTTGCCCCCGGCGGCGTTGCAACCGTGCGGATCAAGTTGCTGAAAGAGGTGCAGGCCTATTCTGTGTACCATAAATATGACGACCGGAACGCCGGGTGGAAGCGTTTTGATGGCAATAACGGGGATCATCCCTACGACAGAGTATTCAGTGCGCCGACGGTGAATGATCAGTGTCCAAGCGCCGGAGCGCGAAGGCAACTGGATGAGGGAAGCGCATCGGATGGCTACGCTTGGCGCCTGGCGCATAACGGCGTTCTCGAAGGCGACGAATGTTTGCTGCTGGAGATCCAGGATGGAGGCCCGAACGATGCCGATGGGGCGGAAAACGGCGTCATTTTTGATGCAGGTGCATTGTCGGCGGTTCCAGACGGCGGCGGCAGTGGCGCGATGAATGCGATATGGCTGATTCTTTTGGCGGCGGGCATGGCTTCAGGTATGGCATTGAGAAAGTGTAAACCGGACTGTGTAAGAGGAAGGGGGGGATAACGCTTTTTCCTTGCCATCTGATCCGTTGAAAAACTTCTTCGGGCAAACTCCGGGATGGTAAGTGATCAGCGTGCTGTAACTTCCTTATGCGCATCACCGCCCTGTACAAAGCCCTGCTCGAGGCCAACGTATCTGAGACGTCCGCTGAGAAAGCGGTCGAGGGGTTGATTTCTGCCGGTGAAGCCGCCACAAAAGCCGATATGGCCAAGGTGGAAACCGGGTTAAAAGGAACGGCGACAAAAGCGGACTTGGCCAAGTTGGAAGCCAAGCTCGAAATGGCCCTTGCTGAGCTGAAAGCCGATATGCTCAGGTGGAATATCATTATCGCCGGCGTGATCATCGCGGCGATGGGGCTGATCGTCAGGCTTTGAATTGGCTTGCCGCTGATTCCGGGTGTTGCATTCACTACGTCGGGAATAACCGGGGCTGTTTTCCAGTTACTTGATCCGTTGAAAAACTTCTTCCGGTAAGTTTCGGGTATGATGCGTTTGTACGGCAAATAATAAGTCAGCTATAATTCCCCTATGAGCACCACAGCACTGTACAAAGCCCTGCTTGAGGTCAACGTATCCGAAGCATCCGCCGAGAAAGCGGCCGAGAGGTTGATTCCAGCCAATGAGGCGGCGACAAAAGCGGATATAGCCGCGTTGAGAACCGACATGGCAAAGATGGAAGTCAGGCTGATCAAGTGGAACATCGCTACTGCTATTGTCGTCGTCGGTGTGATCATCGCGGTGGTGGGGCTGATCGTCAGGCTTTTGAATTGACTTGCCGCTGATTCCGGGTGTTGCATTCACTACGTCGGGAATAACCGGGGCTGTTTTCCAGTTACTTGATCCGTTGAAAAACTTCTTCCGGTAAGTTTCGGGTATGATGCGCTTGTACGGCAAATAATAAGTCTGCTATAATTCCCCTATGAGCACCACAGCACTGTACAAAGCCCTGCTTGAGGCCAACGTATCCGAAGCGTCCGCCGAGAAAGCGGCCGAGGGATTGATTTCAGCCAATGAGGCGGCGACAAAAGCGGATATAGCCGCGTTGAGAACCGACATAGCAAAGATGGAAGTCAGGCTGATCAAGTGGAACATCGCTACTGCTATTGTCGTCGTCGGTGTAATCATCGCGGTGGTGGTCAGTGCCGGGTGGTTGTAACCGTGGATCGCGGCGCTATTGTCGTCGTCGGCGTGATCATCGCGGTGGTGGGGCTGATCGTCAGGCTTTGAATTGACTTGCCGCCGATTCCGGGCGTTGCATTCATCGCACCGGGGCGGGGAATAACAGCGGCTTCTTCTTTCCCGCTACCTGATCTGCTGAAAAACCTCTTCCGGCAGGCGGTGTTCACTCCCGGGAAGCGCAATACTGCGCTTGGTGACAAAGTTGAAAAGTAACGGGTTGTATGAATAGATCTCGTTGAGCCACTTTCTGTAATCTTCCGGGATCAACCCTTTCCGAGCCAATCTTTTGGTCGGATTCAATAGAGCAACCGCTGGCAGGGGATAATCGCTGCCGTTGTATATCCGGCCGCTTAAGATCCCCGATGGTTGCGTATTTTTTATTATCCGGGAGATGATCTCCCCGGTTTTGCTGTCCGAAATAAAAGGAGGCTTGATCATCACCGCTGATATTTCGCCGAACAGATAGCCTCTGTATTTCTCTTCTGCCATAATGTCCATAAAACGTTCAAAGTATGGATCATCATCCTCGGGGTGTCTTCCTTGCTTCGCGGTATGCAGTGCGACGATTGTGACGCCTTGGTCGAGGGCGTATCGTAACGCGGCGGGGTCTCCCAGTTTTCTGTTGTCGCTGTGTACACGAAAAGCATGTTCATCTCCCGTATGCACAAGCAATATGATGCCCGCCTCGGCGAGCGTTCTGTAATGCGCTTTTTTTACTTTGCTCATATTGATGTTCATGGCGGGGGGAAGCCATTTGATGAACTTGACACCTTGTTCTGCAAGGTTATTTACCGCTGCTTCAAAGTCGTTCCTGTAGGGGTGCACCGAGGCGACGGGGATGATCTCCACCTCTGCCTTGTTTGGGTCCTCCGCCAATGCGCGGTTGAATTTTCCGGCGAGACGAATAACGCAATCGTCAGGCACGTACATATCGGTGCGTTTCAGATTGCGTTGTCCATTGTCATCATGGTAATAATCCATCGCATAAATGTGAAACCTGCTTTTGACGGGTTGATCAACATAAGCGGGGTTTGATTGGGCACTTTGGAAATGCAGCAGCAGCTCCTCCAGTCTGTCGGTGTATTGCTCGTCCAGCTTTTCATAGTCGGTCACTCCGGACGCACTCATCAGGACACGAGTTTTGACCATCAGAATGGGGTGCAGCCAAGTGTATAAGTCGGGGGAAATATAGGCATCGCACCCGGCCATTGTGCCGCGCGCAATGATATGAACATGGTGATCGGTGATCGGTTTGTTCATGCCGGAGAAGGCTTGCCTGATCAGATTTTTGGCCTCCCTGCTGATATTTGCATCCATCTCTGCGGGCGCGCCCTTGAAGTCTCCGCCCAGATGGTCATATAACGACGAGCAGCCGTATAAGGCCAGCAAGGTAACGGCGACTGAGAACGACTTAAGTCTTTGCATGGCCTGTTTTGATCCTGGCTTCTATTCAGGTGCCTCCGGCTTTTTATCTCCGGATACAAAAAAACCAGCTGATTTGTGCTTCAGTAAGAGGCATGGCGGGCGTGTCATGTTCGGAATTATGGTGCAATTTTGCAGCAGATGCTCAGTCCCGTGATTGTAATTGCGCCCCGGTCTTTCCATAACCTCTCTTGACGTGGCCTCTATTCAAGCGCCTCCAGCGTTGCGATCTGCTCATTCAGCCGGGTTATCTGTGTCTCGCAGTCGCTGACGCTTGCGCGTTGTGCCGCAATCACTTCGGCGGGCGCCTTGCTGACAAAATCCCGGTTGTTCAGGCGCGTCTGCGTCTGCTCAAGCTGCATGCGGATCTTTGAAACCCGCTTTTCGAGGCGCGCGATCTCGGTCGGTGCATCGACCAGGCCGGCGAGCGGTGTCAGCAGTTTCATGTCGCCGACCAGAACGATTGCTGCCTGCGGGGGTTGCGCCGAGGGTTCGAGCCATTCGACGTCGCTGATGCGCCCCAGCGACGCAATCGCGTCGTAGTGGTGTTCAAAATGCTCGCGGTCGCTGTCGCTCCAGTTCTGGATCAGCACCGCCAGCGCCTGACCCGGCGGCAGGTTCAGTTCCGAGCGCACGTGGCGCAGGCCGACGATGATCTCGCGGATGCGCGAGATCGCCTGTTCGGCGTCGGCGTCGGCGGCGGTCTCTTCCGGTGCCGGGTAGGGGCGCTGCTGGATCATCTCCTCACCGTGGCCGGTCAGCGGCTTGATCTGTTGCCAGATGTCTTCGGTGATATAGGGCGTGATCGGGTGCAACAGGCGCAACAGGGCTTCGAGGGTTTCGATCAGGCAGGCGCGGTTGCCCGCCTTGCCGGCGCCGCCGGACGTGCTGTTCTGCACGATCTTGCTGAGTTCAAGAAACCAATCGCAGAAGTCGTGCCATACAAATTCGTAGATCTCGGCGGACGCGAGATCAAAGCGGTAGTTCGAGAAATGCCGGGCGACCTCCGCGGTCAGCGCGTTCAGGCGGTGGCGTATCCAGCGGTCGTACACCGTCGGCAACGTGTTGTCCGCGGAGTCTTTGTTTTTGCAACACAACGTTACGAAGCGCGCCGCGTTCCACAGTTTGTTGCAGAAATTGCGATAGCCTTCAACGCGGCCCAGATCAAAGCGGATGTCGCGCCCGCTGGTGGCCATTGCGATGAAAGTAAAGCGCAGCGCGTCGGTGCCGTACGCCGGGATGCCGTCGGGAAACTGCTTGCGCGTATCGCGCTCGATGCGTTCGGCAAGGTGCGGCTGCATCAGTCCGGCCCGGCGCTTGCTGACCAGCGCGTCGAGGGTGATGCCGTCCACCAGGTCGATCGGGTCGATCACGTTGCCCTTGGACTTTGACATCTTCTGTCCGCGGGCGTCCCTGACCAGCCCGTGCACATAGACCTCGTGAAACGGTATCTCGCCGGTCAGTTCAATGCCCATCATGATCATGCGCGCGACCCAGAAGAAGATGATGTCAAACCCGGTGACCAGCACGCGGGTCGGGTAGAAGGTTTGCAGTTCGGGGGTGTGGTCGGGCCAACCCAGGGTTGAGAACGGCCACAGCGCGGAGGAGAACCAGGTGTCGAGCACGTCTTCATCGCGGCGCAGCGTGCAGGTTTCTTCGAGCCGGTATTTTTTTCTGGCGTCGGCTTCGGAGTGCGCGACGTAAACGTTGCCCGCCTCGTCGTACCACGCGGGGATGCGGTGCCCCCACCATAGTTGGCGGCTGATGCACCAATCCTCGATATGGTTCATCCACTCAAAGTAGGTTTTGTCCCAGTTGTCCGGCACGAAGCGAATGCGCCGGTCGGCGACCGCCTGTTTTGCCGCGTCGGCGAGCTTCGCGGTGCGCACGAACCACTGGTCGGTCAGGTAGGGTTCAATGACGGCGCCGCTGCGGTCGCCGCGCGGCATCGTCATGCGCCGGTTTTCGATCTTTTCGAGCAAGCCGAGTCGGTCGAGGTCGGCAACGATGCGTTTTCTCGCGTCGTAGCGGTCGAGGCTCCGGTAGGCGGCGGGCACCGCCTCGTTCAGGGAGGCGTCCTTGTTCATCACATTGATCATCGGCAGGTCATGGCGCCTGCCGACCTCGCAGTCGTTGAAGTCGTGCGCCGGTGTGATCTTCACGCAGCCCGATCCGAATTCTGGATCGACGTAGTCGTCGGCGACGACTGGTATCGTGCGCCCGGTCAGCGGCAGTTCCACGTGCCGCCCGACCAGTTTTCGGTAGCGTTCGTCGTCGAGGTGCACGGCGACGGCGGTGTCGCCGAGCATGGTTTCGGGGCGGGTCGTCGAAACGGTGACATGGCCGCCGTCGGTCAGGGGATAGCGGATGTGCCACAGATGCCCGTCTTCCTCTTCCGAGAGGACTTCGAGGTCGGATACCGCGGTTTGCAGCACCGGGTCCCAGTTGACCAGGCGTTTGCCGCGGTAGATCAGGTCTCCGTCGTAAAGGCGGACGAAGGCTTCGAGCACCGCACGCGACAATTTGTCATCCATCGTGAAGCGTTCCCGCTGCCAGTCGAGCGATGCGCCGAGTCGGCGCAACTGGTTGGTGATCGTGTTGCCCGACGTCTTCTTCCATTCCCAGACTTTTTCGATGAAATGTTCGCGCCCGATGTCGCGGCGGTTCACGCCGTCGGCTTCGAGTTGGCGTTCAACCACCATCTGCGTTGCAATCCCGGCGTGGTCGGTGCCCGCCTGCCACAATGTGCGGAAGCCGCGCATCCGGTGGTAGCGGATCAGGCAGTCCATCAGCGTGGTCTGGAAAGCGTGTCCCATGTGCAGCGTGCCGGTCACGTTCGGCGGCGGGATCATAATGCAGTAGGGTTCGCCGTCGCCGCTCGGCGCAAAGCAGCCCGACGCTTCCCATTCGCGGTAACGAGATTGCTCGATCCGGTCGGGTTCGTAAGTGGTTTTCATGGTGCCGTGTTCATCGCGGGGCACGCGCGGAGACGGTATCCGGTGTTCATCGGTTGCGTTGCTGGCGGTTCGCTGAATTGAGGCCCATTTTACAGGGTGGCGGCGCGTTGCAGCAGGAATTCGAACAGCAGCGGCACCGGGCGTCCGGTCGCGCCCTTGTTGATTGGTCAGATGGCTGGGTGGTTCTTGTCTTTGCCGGTCAGCCAGGCGGCGGCGTTTGTTGTCTGCGTCGCCGGCGGTGTGTCGGCTTGAAGCCTATCTTACAGGGTGGCGGCGCGTTGCAGCAGGAATTCGAACAGCAGCGGCACCGGGCGTCCGGTCGCGCCTTTGTCTTTGCCGGTCAACCAGGCGGTGCCCGCGATATCGAGGTGCGCCCAGTCGTATTTTTCCGTAAACCGCGAAAGGAAACATCCCGCGGTGATGGTTCCGCCCCATTTGCCGCCGATGTTGGCGATGTCGGCGAAATTGCTGTCGAGTTGCGGCTGGTATTCATCCCATAACGGTAACTGCCAGGCGCGGTCGCCGGTGGTCGTGCCAGCGCGCAGCAGTTCGTCGGCGAGCGTTTGGGTGTTGCTCATCAGGCCGCAGGCTTCCTGCCCGAGCGCGACGACGCAGGCGCCGGTCAATGTGGCGATGTCGATCACGCACGCCGGCTTGTAGCGTCCGGCGTACGTCAGCGCGTCGCACAGGACCAGCCGGCCTTCGGCGTCGGTGTTCAGGACTTCGACGGTCTGCCCCGACATTGTTTTTACGATGTCGCCGGGCTTGCTCGCGCGCCCACCGGGCATGTTTTCCGCGCAGGCGAGAATACCGATCACGTTCAACGGCAGGCGCAGCTTAATGCAGGCCGCGAGCGTGCCGAGCACCGAGGCCGCGCCGCACATGTCGAACTTCATCTCGTCCATGGTCGAACTCGGCTTGATCGAGATGCCGCCGGTGTCAAAAGTGATGCCTTTGCCGACCAGCGCGACCGGCGCCTGACGCGCCCTGCCGCCTTTGTATTCGAGACTTATGAGCTTGCCCGGGGTGGCGCTGCCTTTGCTGACCGACAGGAAGGCGCCCATGCCGAGCCGCTCGAGTGCTTTTTCCCCGAGCACGCGCACGTTCAGTTTTTGCGAACTGCGCGCCAGTTTGCGCGCCTGCTGCGCCATGTAGGTTGGCGTGCAGATATTGCCCGGCAAGTTGCCGAGTTCGCGCGCGAGGTTCATGCCGTGGTGAACGGCCTCGGCCCGGTGCAGTGCGTCGCGTGTTGTTGCCGAAGGCAACGTGGTGTGCAGCACGCATTTGACCGGTGTTCTGCGCGGCGGTTTTTTGCCGAAAGTGGCGGCGTAGCGGTAGTAGGCGTTCTGGACTTCCAGCGCGAGCAGGCGCAGGTGCTCCGGTTTCTCCGCTTTGGCGCCGATGTCGTCAAAGCAGAACAGCAGGTTAGGTGGCTTGAGCGCGGCGGCGACTTTGGCGCAATCGCGCGCGGCGCGGATGAACTTGGCGCGGTCGAGTTTACCGGCGTCTCCGAGTCCCGCGACGATCACGATCCGGTGGCGCGAGTCAGGTATATGCAGCGTCAGCGTCTTGCCGCAGTCGGCTTCAAACCCGGCCTGCCTGACCGCCTTGCTTATGAAGCCGTCGCTCGCCTCGTCCAGGGCGCGGTAGGACGGCGGGCGGCGCCTTTTGAACAGGGGCACAACGGTACAGGCGGAAGCGAGGGCGGGGATTTTTCTTGAAGTTGTTGTAATCTGCATTTTGATTTCTGTTCCGGCTGTGCGCGGGGGGCGCCCGCAAAAGGGGCTATTAAATCACCGATTCCGGTTTTGAGCAAACACCGCGCATAAATCGAAGATGAAAACTTTTGAGCGTTATCTTTTTTCGGAACTGCTGGTTAATCTGCTGGCGACGATCTCGGTGCTCGGCATCATCGTCGGCGGCAGCCTGCTGTCGAGGTTGCTCGAGAAGGTCGCGGAGGGGCGCTACCCGCTCGACGTGATCAGGCCGTTGCTGATCTACGGCACGCTCGATTCAATGATCTTCCTGCTGCCGTTTTCGGCGATGCTCGCGGTGATGCTGACGATGGGGCGGCATTACTGCGACAGCGAAGCATACGCGACTTTCTCTCTCGGCATCGGTTACGCGCGCATCTGCGGGGTTCTGATGCGGGTGGCGCTTCCGCTTGCGCTGTTGCTGTTCGTGTTTGTGATGGTGGTGTCGCCTGCGGGTGAGCGGCAGTATGAGTTGATCAAGCAGATGGGCAAGCAACGCGGCGACGTGACGATGGTCACCGCCGGCAGGTTTTTCAGCCCGCGCGAGGATACGGTGCTGTTCGTCGAGGGCTACGACCGTACCGCCGGCAGGCTGTCCGGCATCTTCATCGCCAAACTCACGGACGACCGGACCTTCCTGGAGATAGCCCGGATCGGCGAGCAACGGCAGGACGGCGACGGCGTCAAGCGCCTGCATCTGCATGACGGGCACCGCTACGAGGGAGCGCCGGGACGGACCGACTACCGGATATCCGACTACCGCGAACATTCGGTTTACCTGCCGACGAGCCTGCCGCAGATGCCGGGGGACGACCCCGAAGCGATGACTTTCAGCCAGTTGCTGGGATCAAGCCGGGCCGAGGATCAGGCTGAACTGCAATGGCGCCTTGCCGCGGTGGTCTCGCTGCCGGTGCTGATGCTGCTGGCTTTCCCGCTGAGCCGGGCGGCGCCGAGAAGCGGGCGCAACGCACGGGTCGCCGTTGCGATCGCTGTGTTCCTGGTCTATGAGAATTTGGTGATCTTTGTCGTCAGTTTGATTGGCGACGGCAACTTTCCGGCGTTTCCGGGGGTGTGGTGGATCCCCGCGTCGGCGCTGGCGGCGACCGCGCTGTTGCTTGCGCGCCGGCGCATCGGGCACGCTCTGCGTCTGTTGCCGGGGGGCGGGCGATGACGATTGACCGTTATCTCGGTTCGCAGTTGTTCGTCGGTACCGCGCTGGCGTTGGCGGCGTTGCTCGTGATCCTGTCGCTGATCGATTTTGTCGATGAAGTCGGCGACATTGACGTGGCCTACACGCTGGCGCACGTCGCGCATTACATCTGGTTGAACGCCGCGAGGCGCGTGTACGAATTCCTGCCGGTCGCAATGCTGGTCGGCGGGTTGCTCAGCCTCGGCAATCTCGCGGCACAATCCGAACTGATCGCGTTCCGCGCAGCGGGCTATTCAAGAAAGCGCATCATCTTTTCGGTGCTCGGTATCGGTTGCCTGTTCGCCGTGCTGATCGCGTTGATCGGCGAGGTGGTGGCGCCATCGGCGGAATCGGCCGCCCTGCGGGTGCGCGGCGACGACGAGCGTCCGGGGTTGTTCCAGGAGACCGGCATCGGCATCTGGTCGCACGAGGGCGGGCGCTTCATCCATGCGCGCGGGGCAGGTGAGGACGGCTGGTACCGGGACGTGTCCATTTATGAGTTCGGCGAAGACAGGCGTTTGCAACGCGTGATCAGCGGCGCTTCAATGCAGGCCGAGAGTGACCGCTTCGTGCTGAACGACGTGCAGGAGAGCCGCATCGGTGAACAACGCGTGACGCTCGTGCGGCAGCCGCAGCAGGTGATCGTGCGCACGGTCGGTGCCGAAAAGGGGATGCTCGGCTCGTCGCCGCCAAGCGGCATGACGACACCCGATCTGTTCAGGTACGTGGAGTTCCTGAAGCAGGGCCATTTGCGTCACGACCTTTACGAGTTTGCGCTGTGGTCGAGGCTCAGTCAGCCGCTTTCGGCGCTGGTCATGCTGTTGCTCGCGTTGCCGTTCGTTTTCGCGCCGGTGCGCAGCAGCCCCGGACAGCGGCTGTTTTACGGGATCCTGATCGGCCTCATCTACACACTGGTCGTCAAGGTCTTTGGCAGCGCCGTGATCGTGTTTGAGTTCTCGCCGGCCGCTGGCGCGCTCGCGCCCCTGCTGTTGGGCTTCGCCTTCGGCGCCTACCGGCTGGCGGTTTACCGCTGACGCCGGTCGTTTGCACTTTGTCTAGGTTCTGATCAGGTTTGTTTAGGTTTTGTCAAGATATTTTCGCAGTTTGTCTAGCATTTGATCAGGATTTTAGTTTCTACTGTTCAATTAGTGTCTAGGCTTTGTTATGGTTTTGATCAGGCGGCTTCCTGACAGCCGGTCGTGCCAGGTCATCGCGTCGCGGTCGAACAGTGCCCACCAGAACCCGGCGCCGAAAGCGGCGGCGGAGATCAGTGCCGCGGCGCTGCGCGTCATCGCCGCGGGCCAGCTGAAACGCCGTGCATCGGTGCAGACCAGCTTGATCTTCCAAGCTTTCATGCCCACCGTCTGCCCGCCGTGTATCCAGCACCAGCCGAAGTACGCGAAGGCCGCCAGATACACGAACGCGACATACCCGCGGTACCAGGAGTGGCCGAAGGTGACGCCGGCGGCGGTCCAGAAGATCGTGGCGATCAGCAACGCCGCGACGACGATCAGCAGGTCGTAGAAGATCGCGCCCGCACGTTTTGCAAGGCCGGCCGGTGCGTGTTCGCTGCCTGTGTGCTGTGTCATAATCTGCGCGGGTAACGCGGAGGCGTGTGTGGACAGTTCCAGCGACGACTGCATCGAGGCGTTTGTCAGCGCCCTGCTGAGTCAGGACGGGTTGAGCCGTAACACCGTCGTCGCCTACCGCCGCGACATCCTGCATTTTAACGCCTGTCTGCGGCACAAGCGCGTTGCGTTGCAGGCGGCGCGACGCGAAGACGTGCGTCATTGCCTCACCGGGCGCATCACCGGCGGTTATAACGCGCGCTCCAATGCGCGGTTCATCTCTTCGGTCCGCCGTTTCTACCGCTACCTGATGCGTGAGGGCCTCGTTGCAAAAGACCCGACCGAGGAAATTACACTGCCGAAGTTCGGGCGGCGCCTGCCGTTCAACTTGAGCGAAAGCGAAGTCGAGAACCTGCTTGCGGCGCCGTCGCCGGATACGCCGACGGGGTTGCGTGACAAGGCGATGATCGAGTTGCTGTATGCCTGCGGCTTGCGCGTCTCCGAACTGGTCGGCCTTGAGACGTCGCAGATATTCCTCGACGCGGGCTATCTGCGCGTGATCGGAAAGGGCAGCAAGGAAAGGCTGATCCCGATCGGCGAGCAGGCGGTCGAGTGGGTGCAGCGTTATCTGGCCGAGGGGCGGCCCGTGTTGCTCGCAAGGCATGGTGCGTGCAAGGCGGTTTTTGTCAGCAATCGCGGGCGCGCGCTGACGCGGCAGACCTTCTGGTACGCGCTGAAGCGGCTTGCAAGGGTGGCCGGTATTTCAAAACCTCTGTCGCCGCACACGCTGCGCCACGCCTTTGCGACGCACTTGCTCAACCACGGTGCCGATCTGCGTGTGGTGCAGATGCTACTGGGGCATAGTGATTTATCGACGACACAGATATATACTCACGTTGCGAATGCGCGCTTGAAGACCCTTCACAAGATGCACCACCCACGAGGCTGATACCCGGGGATTGTTTCATGCAGCACAAAATTCTATTTGCCGCCGCGTTTGCCGTCGTTGCGATGCAGGCCGCCGTGACCGCCGCGCCGAAAGCCGTCACCGAGGGCTTCAAGCGGGTGTATCCGCAAGAGCCGGTGATTTCGGTCGAGCAGACGGCGGTGCCGGGGATCTATGAGATCATCTCCGGCGGCAACGTGATCTACGCGACTGGGGACGGCAGGTTCCTGTTTGCCGGCTCAATTCTGGATACCGTTAACGGGCGTGATCTGACCGAGAATACGCGCCGGCGGCTGCGTCGCGCCGCGCTTGCCGGGATCGGTGAGAACCGGATGGTCACTTATGTTCCCGACAACCATCAGTACACGGTCAATGTCTTCACCGACGTTGAATGTGGCTATTGCCGGAAATTCCACGCCCATATGCCCGAACTTCTCAAACTCGGTGTCCGCGTGAATTATCTTTTGACGCCGTTCAGGGGGAAGAACGCACACGCGAAAGCGGTCGGCGTGTGGTGCGCGCGCGACCGCAACGCGGCGATGGACCGGGCGAAGGCGGGCAAGACCATTCCGCTGAAGCAGTGCGACAACCCGGTTGAAGACCATCTGCGCCTCGCCGAACTCGTTGGTGTGCGGGGGACGCCGGGGGTGCTGCTGGACAGCGGGACCTTCCTTCGCGGGTACCGTCCGCCGAAGGAACTGCTGAAAGCCTTGAAGCGGGATGAGCGGCTGAGGGGTGGCGGGCGTGATTGAGCAGAGTTTATAGATTTGATCCGTATCAGTTTTGCAGTGTTTTCATTGCAAAGATCATGTAACCGCGAAAGCGGGAAATTGGAAAGCTGACCGCAGTGGCCACTGGCGCAAAAGAAAAGCGTTTTCTGGACGAACTTGAAGCGCTGTTCACCGGTGCCGAGGTGGATGGCGACTCCGGTTTTGTCAAAAGTTTATGAGCGCGTCTATTATCCCGATATAGACACTGCGGAACACTCTCCAATGTCCTCGGTAAGCAAATCCGAGAACGCACGGCGGATAGTGTGACCTTTGAGGGTGGAAGCACGGAGAAAATAAATCCGGCAAAGATGACGGGAGAAGAAAAGCAGCATTTTGTGTCGCTGATAAAACCTTATTTGTGGTGGGAGGAGTGAAACATGCTTACAAAAATAACAATACGTAATTTTAAGTTGTTTGAGGAAGCGGAAATACCTCTGGGCAATGGGTTTGTGTTTATCGGCCCAAACAACGGCGGTAAAACATCCGTTTTTCAGGCACTGGCTTTATGGCAAATAGGGTTGCGCAAATGGGCGGAAAAGCATGCCTCAAAAGATAAAGGCGAAATTCCGCCGAAACGCCCGGGTGTTATTGTCAATCGACTGGATTTAGTTTCTCTACCTGTGGCGGAAATGGATTTAATTTGGTTCAACCGAAAAGTGCGCAAAGGTTCCAATGAAAATATACGCATCGATTTGATTGTGGAAGGAGTTAGCCAGGGAAAAGAATGGAAGTGTGGACTGGAATTTGATTACGCTAATTCGGAAGCGTTTTTTTGCCGTCCCTTGCGAGTTGGTTCAGGAAACACCCTTGATCGTATGGGTGTTCCCTCAGAGGCAGTAGATACGAGACTCGCCTTTCTGCCTCCCATGTCAGGACTTGCCGCTGAGGAAGCGCTGATACAGGAAGGACGTATCAATGTGTTGGTAGGGCAAGGACAGACGGCGGAGGTTTTACGCAATTTGTGTTACAGGGTTTATTCAAAAGGTGAAAAGAAAGACTGGCGGTCTCTTGTGGAGCATATCAAGGAACTGTTTGGTGTGGTTCTTGATGAACCGAAATTCCTATCGTCCCGCGGCACGGTGACTATGAGCTATACCGAAAAAGACGGTAGAACAACGCTGGACTTGTATTCCTCCGGTCGCGGTATGCAACAAGTATTGTTGCTTTTGGCGCATCTTTACGACAATGCCGCCAATACAGTTTTTCTTCTTGACGAACCGGATGCTCATTTGGAGATTTTTCGCCAAAGACAGATATACAGTCTTATAAACGAAGTGGCGGAAGAACAGAACTCTCAAATTATTTCCGCAAGTCATTCTGAACAGTTGTTGAGAGAATCTATACAGCGCGAATCAACTGTGGCTTTTATAGGCGCCCCGCATCTGTTGGGAAAAAACCGAGGAAGTGCAGTGATGTCCGCACTAAAGGACATTGGGTTTGAATACTATTATGGTGCGGAGCAAAAGGGTTGGATACTGTATCTTGAAGGAGAAACAGACTTAAAAATTCTTCAGGCTTTCGCGAGGAAATTGAAACATGGATCAGGGACAATTCTCCAAGACCCACTTGTTAAGTATGTTAACAATATCCCCAATGAAGCCCGCAAGCATTTTCATGGCTTAAGAGAGGCAAAAAATGATTTGAGAGGATTTCTCTTGCTGGACCACATGAACAGAGAGTTACATGACTCGAGTGATTTGGTGGAGAGAATGTGGCGGAAAAATGAAATAGAAAATTATCTCTGTAATCCTAAGGCGATCATGTCTTATGTTACTGATGGGATCGATAGGGAAGACCTTTTCGGCAATTCTGAAGTTTCAGAGCGCAGGGATAAAATGCAAAAAGAAATAAAAAAACTGGAAGGTGCTTTCAAAACTCTCGGTAAGCCGACGCCTTTCTCGGATGATATAAAAGCATCTGACGATTTTCTTGTGCCTTTGTTTAAGAATTTTGTGGAGTCTATGCAAAAACCAATGTCAGCGGCTTTACAGAAGAAGGACTTTTATAAATTAGTTAAATATATGACGCCGGAACAAATAGACGATGAAGTTAAAGAGGTTTTAGACACAATTGTGGAAGTGGTAAAAGCAGGAAATTGATGGCGACTCAACCGAAACTTGAATTCATCTCCCAGACCCTGAACTGCGCCGATTTGCCCGCCGAAACTTGGCTCGTTCCTGAGATCGGGCATTTTTCCGTTGAGAAAACGCTGTACGACTATCAGACGGACGCTATTGCGGAAAAGAGCATGATTGGAGTTTCAGTGAAACGCCAGAGGCAAACGAAGAACGCAAGCGGAATTTCATCGGCATGTATGGAAATCCTGCCATTCCTGATTTGGTGGATTCAACTCGCTAGTGCAACAATAGGTTTAATGCCAAAGAATACCTCATTGGGTGTCTTAGGGGATGTAAATTAATCTGTGCAAACGGCCGGTTCATGTTATGACCGGCACCCGGTCGCCAAACAGTATGATGAACTGATCTAGGGCCGCTTTCCAGTCCCTGATCGGCAGCGTCCATTTCCTTGATGCATTCCGAAAACCAAGATACAGCAGTTTCCGGATCGCGTCATCATGCGGGAATGCTCCGCGTCCCTTGATCACTTTCCTCAAACTGTAGTTCAGAGACTCGATCGCGTTGGTGGTGTACACCACCTTGCGGATCGCCGGCGGGTAATCAAAGAATGGGGTCAACCGTTCCCAGTTGCGTTCCCAGCCTGGCGCAATCGCCGCATACCGCTCCCCCCACTTGTGCGCAAACTGCTCCAAATTCAGCGCCGCCGCATCGACCGTCGCGGCGGTGTAGATTTCCTTGAGATCGGCCGCCACCGCCTTGCGATCCTTCCAACTCATATACTTCAGACTGTTGTGAACCTGGTGAACGATGCACAACTGCACCGGTGTCCGGGGGTAAACATTCTCTATCGCCTCCGGCAAGCCCTTGAGACCATCCACACACGCGATAAAGCAATCCTTCAACCCCCGCGTCAGCAACTCGTTGAATATCTTGAGCCAGAACTTCGCGCCCTCACTTTCGCCCAGCCACATCCCCGGCAACTCTTTCCCGCCCCTCATGTTAATCCTCGGCGCAAGATAGACCGCCTTGTTGATGATCGGCCCGTCCTGACGGGATTTTACAAACAGACAGTCAAAATAGATGATCGGATACACCGCATCCACAGGACGGTTCTGCCACGCCTTCACCTCATCCGGCACCCGGTTGGTGACATTCGATATCAAGGTTGAGGAGATTTCCGCGCCATGGATTTCCGCAAGTTGCGCCTGTATTTCCCAGTGTGCCCACGGGCATACAGGGAGATGATCAGGTCATCCAGCCCGTCAACCGGCGCTGGCGCTTCCTGACGATCTGAGGCTCGAGCTGGCCGTTGCGATCGTGTGGCGCTTCCAGTTGCAACTCGCCCGCGGTGCTGTACACCGTCTTGCGGCTTCGTCCGTTGCGTGAATGGCCGCTGCCGTTGCCCACCGGATCTTATGCCTCATAGCCGGGGTGGTCGGTGATCTCGCCTTCCAGGGCCGACTCGATCAAACGTTTGCTGACCTCTTTGATCAGGCCATTCTTGCCGAATAAGTTCCTGGCATCGCCTTTGAAGTCTTTGAGCAGTTCCTTGAGAAAAGCGTCTTGTTTTTTGCTGAGATTGGTCATCGTCGCCTCCTGAAAAAGGTGTATTATCACGATAGACCATTTACGCAGCTTGGTTTACATCCCCTTATCATTCCCTAGTGATTGTTTCATTTTTTCTACGCTCTAATGATCGTCCGGGTTTTCCTCTTCATCTAAAAAATCAAAGCGCCCGCCTCGAAGCAGGTTTTCTCGGGCCCGTTCGGCATTTGCTTTCACAGTGTCATCATCGCTAGCCAGTCCGGCTCGGAGTATCGGTCTCGCCTCATCGGCCAGAATGTAAATGGCATCGCCATTCCCGACAGCGGAAGCAGTCAATTTGGCAAAGCACTCCATGACCAGTGCGGTATGGTACTCAAGCATATTCCGCAGAGCATCCACCTGAATGATTATTCTGGTGTTCTTTGATCTGCACACATCAAGGACTTTTGAATATGACTTCAGGCGCCACTCTTCGTCCAGGCATTCCGCCGTCAGCCAAAATGTAAACTTTTTAAGTTCGAGTGGTTCCTTCTTCTTAAGGCGCCAGTCGAAAAATTCAATGCATCTTTGCGCCAGGTTTTCTTCCAATTGTTTGTTGCTATTTTCCAAGGTTTGGCCTACATAGCTAAACAACCGAGCCCAGTAACCTTTCTCTTCTCTGGTCGTTTCGTAAAATCGTTCCAGCAGGCTGTTGGTTCCTGTAAGCGGATAAGCTTTCCAGAGATAGTATCTGAATAAATGTTCGCCAAGTGCATCAGCGGGATTCCTTGCTGCACCGCTGCCCACCTTGAATTCATCAAAATTCTTAAGCGCAAACTCAATGTCATTTTGGGATACCTCAAAGATCGGTTTGTATGGCCGGTTATATAGGAGGAAATTTCCAAAGGCTTTTGCCCATGCCCGCGGGTTTTCTTGCGGGAAAAAGTCACTTTTATGTTGAGTTGCCCACTCCCGGTTCAGATTGAAGATACGGCCGTAATCCAGCCCCAGAAGGGCATATTCCGGTACTTTCAATGCGCGCTCACATTCCGAACCGAGTCGCTTATCGAGAATGGTAAAAACTTCAGGCGTGTCCGCTTGATCATTTTTCAGTTGGCGACGTGCCCAATAGCCGAAATCGACCAAATTCTTCAGTGTCCGGCTTCGTGTATTGTTGATCGCTTCGGCTAGCTGGTTGTCCTGATTTAGGAAAATAGGTTCATCGTCATCTAATTGCCTGTCGTATTGGGTACAAAGTTTGTCTAGCAAAGAGGCCAGATGGTCACGGGACGAAATAGGAACATCGACATCTTCTTTCAAGCACATCCCAATAAAATCACCAACTGCTCGACGCGAACTTGACCAGTCTGGATGCTCTCTGGATTCATCGCTACAGTTGACTCCTTCTTCTTTCGCTTGGTCAAGATGAGATAAAACCCATTCGCAGAAATCGAACCATTGGTCGAGATGGTCGAATTGCTTGAGCTTCACGTGCTCGTGAATGGCGGACACTATCGCCCTCACGTAGATAGGGCGTTCAATCTGTTCTCTATTGTTGATCCAGAAGTTTAGCCGCGATTCGTCAGGCAGGATAACTTCTTTGAAGACCGACTGAAACGCTTGGGAAAGCGCTTCGAAATTGGTATCCACCGCCTTCTCAAGGTTGTAATGGGCGTTTTCCCATTCGTTCAAGAATGAAAGGATTTCCTCATCTGGCATGTTGGCCAGTTCTTCAGCCTGTTTCGGGCTGCGCCTTTCTAC
The DNA here is from genome assembly GCA_965223735.1 of Candidatus Oxydemutatoraceae bacterium. GTDB lineage: Bacteria > Pseudomonadota > Gammaproteobacteria > Poriferisulfidales > Oxydemutatoraceae > CAYFZO01. The sequence continues at coordinate 242,649 of OZ245010.1, forward strand.
TCGCCTCGCGCCCTCCGACTTATAAGGTACATAGTCATCATCCACAATCAGCTTTTCTTCTTCTGCTTTCAACTCTTGGAAATAGTCAGCGTATTTTCTGAAGAGCACTGGGGAAAATGGACTTAGTTGCATTCTGTGGAAACGGCGCTTTCGTTTTTCAAATAATTCTTTAGTAAAGCGATCTCCTACCCACTCCTGAAAATTCTGCTCCGATGGCCCGCTAAGGATAGCCTTAAATATCTGCTCTCTTTCGTTTATGGCAAGCAGGTCGGCACCGAAATTCTCACATGCGCGGCGTATCATGCGCTGAAACTCAAAGTGGTGTTCCCATGTGTTGTAGTCTTCATGGGCGAGGATCATCTCTCGGATCCACGGCTTGGTTTGTTCATTTAGATGCGATGCGTAAAGATGCTGTCGGATGCGCATGAAAATATCCCAACGCTGATTTCGCAACACTTGATCCAGCTCTGTCACGGACTCCGGCGCCTTCTCATAGACTTTTTCGCAGGCGGAAGTCAGCGTATGAACAAGGCTCTCTTGAGTCCTGATAATTTTACTGCTGGGTTCATTCACACGTGGGCACCATATAATTGAATAATCTTTACTATCGCCTTTTTTAAGATGATCCTGATGGAGTGTGTAATGTATCATCGTCGTCGTGGCATCGATCAATATTTGAGTGGTTGCGTAAGGTTCCAGTTCTGTTAGAGGTCGGACGCCTTTCTCTAGTATCTGCCCATACTCCCATTCGTTAAAACGCGAGTGTGGTTCGAGTGAAGTTTTCCAGTCTTCAGGGTTTTTTTTGCGACGCTCTTGTTTATCGCTCGCCTGCGGATCCTTCTGAAATGCGACAAGTGCTTTGGTGAGTTCTAACGCTGATTCGGTTTGATTATTGCTCGCCCAATAACATAGAACTTTTTCGAAGCGAGAATAGCTATAATAAAGATATTTGTCCTCGACATATTCAAGGATTTTCTCTTTGAGTTTTATTGAAAGAGATGCTTCAACCTTCAATGCAATATCGATTACATCATCGTAAAATCGTGAGTTGTCTGTTTTTGGTATTCCTAATATGATTTTAACCACTTGATCAGCGGTTTCATCGGCAATGTTCTTCAGAAATTGAAATTCAGGCCAAAAAGGATACTGAACATATCCATCCGGTAACTGCTTAACTTTAGGTGGATGCTTGAAAAAACCTCGATTTTCCAATGGTTGAATCCAATGGGGGTTCTTCAGTCTTGAAAAGAAATACTGGCGATCCGCTTCCGTTTTTACGGACTCGAGTGCCTTCTTTACTAAATCATCCGTTGGTTTCTTCCAGGATTTCATCAATCTCTCTTATTCGTTTGTATTGACTGCTGGCAGCAGCATGAAGAAAGCTTTCTAAATGTTGAAAGTGTTCTGCAATCTCGGTTTCTACATCCACACTAGGACTTTTCTCTCGGATATGTGCGTACTTTAAGAACCCATCTTTTGTATCTTTCCACTGCTTCACAAAATTCTTAGGTATCTTATCTCTATCGGAATAATCAAAGAACTCTGAAAAGAAAACTTCACCAGTCTCTTTGTTTCTAACTCGCCCTTTTTCATGATCATCAATCAATGATTTTATCATTACGCAAACATTGCGAGGTATGTTATGGTGAGACGGTTCTTCAGAATCAGAAAACCCAATTGGTGCTCCCCACTGGTCGAGCCACTCCGGTGCGATTTTATCGATGAGGTCTTTATATTGGACCTGCGTCCGTTTGTCTTCTCTAATTGTTCGGACCAGACCATTCATTATCTCTCTTCCTGCGTGTGCTACAAACGTCACATATCCGGGAGACTTTTCGGCGAGAAGGATAGTAGCGCCTCTAAATACATCAGCATAAACGGGTTGTTGAAGTGTGTCGTGAATCCACTTGTATATGCGTTGCTGTTTAGAGCTTTGTCGCCCTGAAACTCGAGAAGTATTCCAATTCATCTGATGTTAGCTTGATGGATTAACCGCCCCAGACACGGGCGATAGCGGCGTGAATCTTTTGCTCGGAACGTTTGACCAGTTCGTGGTTGGCGGCAACGAGGGACTGCTCGGCTTCAATTTCGGAGACGATGGCTTGCTGGGTAACGATAGGCGGTAGGGGGAGTTGGATCCTGCTTAACATTCGCTGGTTCAGTTTTGGAACGGTTACACCGGTGATGTACGGCGTAAGATCTATCTGGGTGATCAGCGTTGCCAGAAATACATCTAGAGCCAAATTACGGTTTGGTCGTAGAACGTGCGCATGGTTGTTGACCCAAGTCTTTCCATCAATAACAAATGCAGTCTGTTCACCCGCTTGCCACTTTGCTCCATCCTCGCCGACCAAAACCAGCGGTTCGTTAAAAATGTAATCTGCCACCCAGTCAACGACACCTGTCGCCCCATAGTACGGATATGGTCCAGCTTCTCTGTCGCCTTTTGTTATCGGCTTTCTGAGCTTATCCAAAATTTCGCATATTTTTCCCAACTCGAACACTGGCCACTCAGGATCAATTACGATGTGCGGCTGGTAGTTGTCAATCACCGCCCGCGCCCATCTATTACTCGCTGATAGCCCTCGATCTCCGCCACAATCTCTCGCTGCACTTCCAGCGGCGGCAGGGGGATTTCTATTTTCTTGATGTCGCCCTTGTTTATTGATGCGAACGCCGCTCCAGCACTGCCAGTTATTTCTGATTCCAAGCTACGCAAAACGTAAAAGGCATAAGTCTTGAGTACATGATCCTCCATTGGCCTAATTGCGGCTAGCCCTCGGCCTATACAAATCTTCTGAGTGGCAAAGTTGACAGGTCCAACAGGGGCACGCACAGATATTAGAATATCGCCGCCTTCGGCGAACCTCTGCGGGTCAGTAGTCCACTTTGCAGGCTCACCAATGAACATTTGGCCGAACTCGGTTTTTCCCTGATAGAACGGCATTCCAACGTCATTGTTATTGTAGGATTTTCCCGGCGGAGATTGACCAGCGATGACTTCTGCCACCTCACCTAATGGCACGATAGAGAAATGCGACAGACGAACTCCGCTCTCCTGATACCTTTCCCCATTCAGACTATACTCCCCACCTTCTGCAATCTTCCCCTTCTCGGCGATTAGCCCCAGCGTAGTCGTGTAATCCACCCCAAGTTCCGTCACACAAGCGGTCGGAATCGATTGGTTTACCTGCAACTGCCCTAGATATTCGCCAAGCTCCTTCCTGACCTGTGGCAAGTCGTTCTCCGCAATCTCCCGCCGTTGCGCCCCCAAACAAAACCCGTCGTTTTCCACCTTGAAAAAGGCGACTTTGTCTGTCCTTTTCGCCAGCGCCTTGTCCAACAGCAGAATGGACGTCTTGACTCCCGAGTAAGGTTGGAATACTCCCGCTGGCAACGAAATCACCGCGACAAGATAATCTTCCACCAACATTTTGCGCAGGTTTTTGTGGGCATTTTGGCTCTGAAAGATAATGCCCTCCGGCACAATGATACCGGCGCGTCCTGTAGGCGTCAGATGCTCAGCCATATAATCGACAAACAACACTTCGCTGCGTTTGGACTGCACTGAAAAGCGGTTGTGCGGGCGGATGCCGCCCTTGGGCGACATGAACGGCGGGTTCGCCAGAATTACGTCGGCATATTCATTCCACCGGTCTTCACTGGTCAACGTGTCATATTCGTGGATTTGTGGTGCGACAAAGTCATGTAGATACAAATTCACCAGCGACAGGCGTACCATATCGGGCGAGATGTCGTAGCCTGTGAAATTGGACGCCAGTCGTTCCCGATCATCCGACGTCAAGGTGCTATGACCCTCCTCGTCGGTGTTTGCCCTGAGAATGTGCTTGTACGACGAAATCAGGAACCCGGCTGTGCCACAGGCAGGATCAAGCACGGTCTCGTCCTTCTTCGGGGCGATGATCTCGACGATAAAATCAATGATATGGCGCGGTGTTCGGAATTGTCCGGCGTCACCTTGGGAACCAAGTACGGACAGCAGGTATTCAAAAGCGTCACCCAGCCGCTCGCTGTGGTCGTACTCAAATTCATCTATGATTTTGAGAAAGGCGCGTAGCGTCTCCGGGTCGCGGTAGGGCAGGTAAGCGTTCTTGAAGATGTCGCGGAACAGCGGGGGAATATCAGGGTTCTCCGGCATTCGGGCAATGCCTTCGGCGTAAAGATTGAGGGTTTGTGTCCCGCCCAGGCCGGCTCGTATCAACTGGGACCAGCCGTAGCGGGCGAATTTCCCCGCAAAGAATCTGCGTTCACCGCCGAGTTCCTCGCTCCCGGCATCAATATCATCCATGAACTTGTAGATCATGGCAATGGTGATCTGTTCCACCTGGGATTTGGGATCGGGTACTTTCCCTACGAGGATATCGCGGGCGGTGTCAATACGATTCCTGGTTGCTGCGTCCAGCATGGTATTCACATTGGCGAACAGGATCCTTTCCTGTTTTGCATGCCCTTTTTGGTCATGTTTGGTTTATCTAATTGGTGAACTGGTTCAGGGAAATGTAATCTTTGACGTACTCAGGGATCAGGATGCGATATTTTTCCGGCACGGCGCGCAAATCCTGGTCAGAGAAACTTGGGTTAGTAGCCAAGTCGGTGAAACGTCGGTTTTCAATAATGTGGCGGATTTGTTCGTTGGCAATGTACACCTTGAAGAAAGTTTTGAGAGCTGGTATCGATTTGACTTCTTCCGGCTTATGATCGGCGACAAATTTGGCGAACTCCTCTTCCAATAGTTCGTCCTTGGACTTGAAATGAGGGATGAGACCAAAAACCTTTTCCAGAATCTCGCGCAGGGTCAGGCGACGGTCCACCGTGGTCGCCTTGCGCAGTTTGTCGAGATTATAGTATTCCTCCGGTTTGCCGAAAACTTCGCGATTAATATAGTCGATGACGTGATTCCACTGTCCGGCTTCAACAGCTTTGGCGATGGTCTTATTCTCACGTACCGTGTCGGCGAACTGGTCAAAGAACATCCTGTCGATCTTCATGCCTTCAATGCCGATGGTCCTTGCCTCCATTGACTTGAGAATGTCTTGTCCCAAATGTTCGTAGGCACCGGAGGATGTTACTTGTTCCCGCACACCGGTTTTATCATCTTTACCCTTTCCAGGGAGAGGCAACTTCAATACCTCGTCATAATTGAATTCGACCTCGAAGTATTCACAATTGCCGAAAAAATCGAACAATTTGAACGCCGTCTTTTGCGGTTCGGTAACTCCATCTTTCCGGTCGTCGTCAGAGAGCAGTTCGAGAAAATCATGCCTGCGGGTGCCGCGCCCCTTGATCTGAATGAAGTCGGTGGGTGAGAAGATAGGGCGGAACAGGCCAAGATTGAGGATATCCGGGCAGTCGTAGCCGGTGGTCATCATGCCGACGGTAACGCATACACGCGCTTTGCTGGTGCGGTAATCAGGCAGAAAGTTTCCTGAACCGCACAGGTTGTTGTTGGCGAAATTGATGGTGAATTGCCGGGCGTCCGGTACCTGTGACGTGACCTGCACGGCAAAGTCTGATTGATATTTGCCGGGGAACATCTGGTCAGCCATCTGGTTCAGGACTTGCGTCAGTTTGGCCGCGTGGTTCTGGCTGATAGCGAAAAGGATGGATTTGCCGATCTCCCAGCTGATCGGGTCAACAAGGGCATTTTCCATAAAGGTCTTGCAGAACAGCGCGTTGGTAGCCTCGGAGAAAAAGCGTTTCTCGAACTCACGTTGCTTGAAGGTTTCCTGCTGATCCTCGCCGGTGTCGTCGGTGAATGAGATGATGAAACCATCCTCGGACAGGAGTTGGGTGGTCACCTCCGTGCGGGCGTCCACCACGATGGGGTTGATCAAAACGCCGTCTTTTACTCCGTCCAGCAGGGAGTAGCGGAAGGTGGGTTGGCCGCTTTCACAACCGAAGGTGCGGTAGGTGTCGAGCAATAATCGCCGCTCGATCTCGCGCGGGTCGCTTACCATGACACCGGTAGTGGCTTCGTTTCCACGTCGAGTAGTGACGCCTCTAAGATAGTCGCGGGGAGTGGCAGTCAGGCCGAGTTTGTAGCCGATAAAATAATCGAACACCGCCCGGGCATTACCGTCGATAGAGCGATGAGCTTCGTCGGAGATGACGAAATCGAAATCCGTGGGCGAGAACAATCTCTCGTACTTATTGTTAAAGAGCAAGGATTGAACGGTGCTGACGACGATCTCGGCGCGCCGCCAGTCGTCGCGGTTCTCTTTATAAACCACTGTCTGGAAGTCGGCCGAGAGCAGGGTGGAGAAAACCTTTCTGGCCTGCTCTTCCAGTTCCAGACGATCCACCAGAAACAACACGCGGCGAGCATTACCGGAGCGGAGAAACAGTTTGATGACAGCAGCGGCGGTAAGTGTCTTGCCTGTGCCGGTGGCCATCTCGAACAGGAAACGGTCCTTGCCATCTTTTACTGCATGTTGCAGGCCATGAACGGCCTTCAACTGGTAGGCGCGCAGAAAACGCAGTTTGTTGGCCTGAATATAGGCAGGTCGCTCATCTTCGATCTTCCATCCGGCTTCGTCTGCGTAGTTGGCCCGTTGAGTCAGGACGATATAGTTTTCGTTGATGGGTTCCTTGATCAAACGTTGCGGGTCGGGCGTGACTTGTCGGCAGTTTGCCGCCGAATCTGAGGTTGGAAAGGAGGTGATGGTATGGGGACTGCCGCGTTCCAAGTCCCAGAAATAGTGCAGGTTACCGTTTGACAGAATGACAAAACGGCAGTTCTGCGAGCGGGCGTACTTGCGGGCTTGCTCTTTGCCGATCAGCGGGTTCTTATCCTCCGACTTGGCTTCCAAGACGATGAAAGGAAAGCCTTTGTCGTCAAGTAGCAGGAAGTCAATAAAGCCCTTCTGTACTTCCTCGAAGTCATTGCCCAGGGAATTAAGGTCGGATGGCTCGATCGTGACGTTTAGCTCCAAACAAATGTTGGCAGGGTTGTCACCCTCAGGAAAGAAGCGCCAACCGGATTCCTCAAGCAGTTTATTGATTTTAATACGAGCAGTGGCTTCGTTCATGGAGTAGAACCCAATCTATTTATTGTTATTTTACATTCCGGCCAGAGATTTCGAGGTGGTTTGCCTCATGGTGCAACATCAACTAACCTGATTTTTTAACTAATAGAGGTCTTACTACTGTCAATTGAGGAAGGTGTAAGCCAAACTGCGTAAACGGTCTGTCACAATAATATACCTTAAAATTCAACGCGGATTTTGACGATCGGGAGAATTTCGTGTCTGCCAAGATACAGAAGCACCAATGAAAACCATCGCATTTTTCAGCAACAAGGGTGAGGTGGGGACAACCCTGCTTGTTTATCATCTCGCCTGGATGTTTGAAGAAATCGGGTGCCGCGTTATTGCGGTTGATCTGGATCCGCAGGCCAACCTGAGCGGGATGTTCCTCGGTGAAAACAGGTTAGGGGAGCTTTGTCAGAACGCACAGACCATTGACGGCAGTATCGCGCCTTTGTTTGAGGGAGCAGCCGATGTTTCAGCAGAGCCGCACATTGAAAAAATCAGTGAAAAGATCGGCCTGTTGGTGGGTGATCTTGCTCTTTCCAGACGCGAGGATGATTTGTCAGAGCAATGGTTGCGATGTCTGGATCGGGAGAAGCAGGCATTTTGCGTCATAATCGCTTTCGCGCGGCTGGTTGCCCAAGCGGGTGAGGAATTCCAGGCAGATCTGGCGTTGATAGACACCGGGCCTAACCTCGGCGCCATTAACAGGGCGGCGTTGATGGCCAGCGACTACGTGGTCATGCCGCTTGCACCTGACTTATCCTCGTTGCCGGGTTTGGCAAATGCAGGGCTGATGCTGGGAAAGTGGAAAGAGGAATGGAAAGACCGCATTGCGCGTGAGCCGAAAGGCTTGGGCATTACATTGCCCAAGGATAATATGAAACCGCTGGGTTATATCGTTATGCGGCGTGTCATCAGGTTGTATCGTTCGGTGCGAGCGGTCTCGAGATGGATTGAAAAGATACCGATGCAGTACAGGCAGGCAGTTTTACAGGAAAGCAGCTCTACACTGCCGGCAATTGATGCTGATGAGCATCTTCTGGCAGACTTAAAAGATTACCGTGTGCTCATGCCCATGGCGCAAGAGGCGAATAAACCCATGTTCATGCTGAAACCAGCTGATGGCGCTCTCGGCACGATGCAAAATGCCGCCAGAAGTTGCTACGACGATTTCCGTGCTCTCGCGGAAAAAATCATCGACAAACTGGAAGAAGAAGCACAGATGGTGAAAGTCGGGAGGGCAAACACAAACTGTGTCAGCGGGCGAATGTCATATTGAATGGTTTGCCATCTTGCCTCTAGACGGTGTGCACTGAACTGTGTAAACGGTCATCCCATGTCAAACTGGCACCCGATCACCAAACAGCATGGTGAACTCTCAGAGTAAGGTCAGCGCTCCGCGTGGTTTTCGTCGATTTCTGATGCTTGGTGGTCATTGTTTGGTTTCCTCTTCCAGCAATACCGGAATTTTTCCTGAGTTGTCATATAGTGCCCATTCATTCACCAGGTGTCGATAAATGCGCTCAAAGTTTTGCCATCCGGTATGAAATATGCGACGGATAATGGTCTCCGGAACGCCGCGTCCACCCTGTGCAACGCGCAAAGCAACCCGGCGTATGGCTGCTTCCGGCGTCGGTAATTTCAAAAAGAACAGTTTCACCCGATAGTCTTGAGCCTGCCAGCGTGGGATCCGGCGGGCGTAACCTCGCCCGCTCAGCATTGTCTCGAAAGCAAAGGTATCGCCCTTTTGCGCGTGGACACGGATCTCGCTCAGCATCAATCTGCCCGCTCGTATCTCAACCCGGCTCGGTTGAAAAGGGCTCACTCCGGCGGCGATAAGATCGGCGTTGATAAAAATCCGGCAGTTCGCTTCGTTCGGCAGGAATTCCGTTGCGAAGGTCGTTTTGTCCGCACCGTTCGGCCCGGCGATGATCAGGATCCGTTTCTGTCCGCTCATAGCCCGATCTTCCACACTCCCTTCTCACGAAAAGCGGGAATGGTCTGGCGGCGGGCGGCGTTGGTGACCGCGGGGGACGAAAGCCCGCGTTGCTTGATGTGGTCTGACAGTTTGATGACTTCATCCCCCCTCAAATAGCTCAGTCTCTTGTGCAGCGACTCGATCAGTGCCAGCGATAGAATACTTTCCATCGTCCTGGTCGTCTGGTTGTCCTTATGGTCCCTGAACGCCCGGTAATACTTCTGCTTCCCCGAGTTGCGAATGATAAGGCGTGGCAGGTTGAGTTGGAGGAGCTGAAAATTGATCAGGACCCGCCCCAGACGACCGTTGCCGTCGCAAAAGGGATGGATGGTCTCGAAATCCAGGTGAAACCGGGTGATCCTGTCGAGGAAGTAGGCGTCGAGGTTGCTGGAATACTCGACAAGAATGTTATCCATCATGCGTTCCACGCGCTCAGGTGCCGGTGCGATATGAGTGCCGACCTGCACATACTCCCCTTGTCGGCGAAAGCGACCGGCAATGGTATCGTCAATGTTGCCGATCAGCATCTGGTGCAAGCGCAATATCAGGTCTTTGTTCAGTTCGCTATCTTTAGCTCTGGCACATTTGTATTCCATAACGCACGCCAGGTTTTTCGCCTCGAAAACTTCCCGCACGGACACATTCCGGGACAGCATCTGTTCCAACAGGATTTTCTCTGTCTCCTCAAGGGTGAGGGTTGAATTCTCGATCGCGTTCGAGTTGTACACGCTCTCGGACATTTCCGCTTCGTCGATCATCGACAGCAGAGATTCCTTACCCTGACGCAAAGTGTCGTACTCACGTTTCAGGACACGGATGCGATTTCTTATCGGCTGTGTGGTTGCCATATTGCTATGGTAATTTATTCACTGGATATAGGAATACATTAGTGAATTCAAGAAAAAAGTAGATTATATTCACTATTTTTTATGAATAAACAGGTAGTCACGTATAGAAAAGACCGGTTCAGCAACCAACTCGTTGAAATGCCGGTTCTCAAATGTGCCGGACGTCGGCCGCCGGTGATGACTGTGCTTGATATGGCTGGAAACATCTGGTCTTCATGGCCTGAGACGGTCGGCGACTCTGGTCTTCCTAAACCTCCGGCTCCCGATCAAAATCATAATCGCACAGTTGCCGGTTTTCAGTCAGCAGCAGGGAGGTGCGCACTGCGCGTCCCGGCCATAGTTTGCTCACTCCGAGGTAATACGCGCGCATCTGTTCCGCATAGTGCGCCTTGAGCGCTTCGGCATGACGGTCGGGCGATGCGTGTGTTTTGTAATCGACCAGCCATACTGCATCGCGACTGACGCACACGCGGTCGATGACGCCGAAATACTGCTCGCCGCCGTGCATGAACGAGATCGGCACTTCGTTGAGTACCTGCTCGTAGCGCGCGTCGTCAAACAATTCATGTAGCGACTCGTCGTTGATCAACTGGCGCGCGTGTTCAATCCATTCGCCCAGATGTGCCGAGGCTTGCGGGAAACGGGCGTTCAACGTGTCCCGCAAGGTCTCATCCGTCGCCTGCTCGCTCAGCAGTTTCAAAGCGTAGTGGATCACCTCGCCGCGCAATTGCCGGTCTTCGTCGTCATCGGCGGAGCCGGATTGGGTGCCGGGTAGCGGCGCGCCGCCGGTCAGCGCGTGCGGATGTATCTCAAGCGTCACCGGCGGCGGCAACGGCTTGCGCTTGGCTTCGATGCCGGCTTCAACGCCGGTTGCAACACTAGTTGCCTCAATGCCGGTTGAAACCTTAGTGGCTTCATCGCCGACTGCAACCTCAGCCATCTCATCGCCGGATGCAGATACCGGTTCCGTGTCGGGCATAGTGGCAAACTCAACCGTGGTTTCCGGCGCGCGGGATTTCAGCAGGCCGTACCAGTCGGCTTCGGGATCGCTGCCGCTGCCTGAGATGCACAGATACTGCCGTGCGCGCGTCAATGCCACGTACAGCAAGTTGGTGGCTTCTCTTTTCTCGCGCGTTTCCAGGCGTCGCTGGCAGTCTTCAGTGAAAACATCAATGTGCCCGGACTTCGGTACCAGCAGGAAATGGTCGGGCCGTTCGCCGCCGGGCGGCCGGTCGGCGAGTACGCTGTAGGCGTCGGCGCTTTTTCTCTGGCTGCCGCAGTCGGCGAGGATGACGACCGGCGCTTCGAGTCCCTTTGCCTGGTGGATCGTCAGGATGCGTACCCGGTCAAGGTCGTCGGCTTCAACGCCCGCCGACGCTGTCGTTCGGGAATCTTTAACGTGGCTGATGCGGCGTTTCAGGTGATGCGCAAACTGTGCGATGTCGGGGTAGCGCCCGCTTTCAAACTCAAGCGAGTAGTCGAGCAGGTCGATCAGGTTTTTTTCGATCAGGTCTTCTTCGCTGTCGGGCGCCGCGAGACGATAGCGGCGGATCAGGTCGCTTTCGCGGTAAACGCGGTCGAGCAGGTCGTGCACCGGCAGCCGCGTGCGCGCTGCTTCAATCCAGCCGCTGAGCAATTCGTGCGCGCGTTGCAGGTCGTCGTCGTGCAGGCGTCCGAGCCGCGTGAACCAGCAGTCGCCTTCGGTCTGCGACAGCACGATCAATTGCTCGTCGGTGACGGCGAATATCGGGCTGCGCAACGTCTGCGCGAGGTCGAGGTTGCGTTCGTGATTGACCAGGAATTCGAGCAGCGCGAGCATGTCCGCGATCTCCAGCGATCCGAACATCTTTTCCATGCGTCCGCTGCTGTGCGGAATGCCGGCCTTGATCAGCGCCCGTTCATAATGGTCGAGATGCGTGCGTCGCCTCAGTAACAATGTGATATCGCCGAAGCGCAGCGGACGGACGCTGCCGTCGCGGTCGTGCACGGCGACGCGGGCGGCGACCATCTGCTCAATCTTTGCGGCGATCCATTCGCCTTCTTCGCACGCCGGGGGATCGTTGCCGGGCGCGGGCGGGTCGCGCAGGATGTGGCGCCACTCGTCGGGTGCCCGCTTGTCGGCGGGTTGCTTGACTGCAAAGGGCAGGAAGATGACGCCGCCCGATGTGTCAAGGCTGGTCTGATGCATCCTGAAGTCGGGCAGTCCGGGTGCCGCGTTATCGTTGTTGTCGTTGCCGCCGCAGTCGTCGCCACTGTTGTTACCACCGTTGCCGTCGCCGCTACCCCCGCCGTCGTTACCACCACCATTGCCGCTGCCACCGCTGCCGTCGCCACCGCTAAACACGCAATTGACGAAGTCAATCACCTGCGGCGAGGAACGCCGCGATTCGTCGTTGGTATAGAGTTGCCCGTCCATGTTCTGCTTCAGCCATTGCGCGACTTCACCTTGGAGTTCCGGGTCGGCGCGGCGGAAGCCGTAGATCGATTGCTTGATGTCGCCGACAATGAATACGCTGCCGCCGTCCGTCTGCGATGCCATCTCCTCGAGCAGCGGCTTCAGCAGTTGCCATTGTTGCAAGTTGGTGTCCTGGAACTCGTCAACCAGTATGTGGCGGATGCGTTCGTTCAGCCGGTATTGGATCCACTGCGCATCGTCCTCGCGGTTTACGAGTCGGCACGCGAGCCATTCAAGGTCGTTGAAGTCGAGTTGCCGGTGGGCCAGTTTGAGTTCCTGATAGATCTCGTTCAGGCGCTGCCCCGCCACGTACCACCCGCAGTTGCGCCGGAGAGTCCGCCGCTTCAGCACCGTATCCTTGAGCGTCTCCAGCTTGTCGATGAGTATTTCCAGATTGGCCGCGAAGTTTCCATATTCATCTCCGAGCGCCCGGCGGAACGCGTTGCTTGAGAATTCCCATTCTCTCTTGTCGCCATCCCGCTTGAAAAAGCAATTGAGCAGCGGCGGCAGCGTTTCGTTGTCCACGATGGCGCCTGACTTGAGGAAGTCGTTGATCGCCTTGACGTATTTCATGTTGGTCTGCGTTCCGTGCTTTGCGACCAGCCGCACGTGCGTCTCAAGCCGCGTGCGGGTGGTCTCGTCGAGCGGCACGCCGTGTTCGGCGTCTTCGGGGGTGACGCCGAGCGTGTCGCTCAGGCGCCGGGCGGCGGCCTGCACCGGTTCTTCCTCCCCTTCGATGTAGGCGAGCCAGTCGTTGCGGTGGTGGAGAAAGTTTCTGAGTGCGAGATTGGTGTTGAACAGGCCGTCGCAGGTTTCAAACAGCGTCTGAAGCGCGCAGGTCGTGTCTTGCGCGGGCCCCGCCGCTTCAATGTACAGGCGGTTCAACGCTTCGTCTTGCAGTTCCCACTCTTCGCTACAGATTTCAAATCCGGGGGGAACTTTGGCTTCAAACGGGAAGCGCTCGAGGATTTCCCTGCAGAAGGCGTGAAAAGTCAGGATGCGGATGTCGTTCTCGGCGTAGATCAGCGTTTCGTACAGCCCGCGCGCGCGTTGCATCTGCCCGGACTGCCTGACTGAAGCGGTTGCATTTTCGGAAGTGCGTGCAGAGGTGAAGCGCATTTGGCCGGATTGCCCGGATACAGCCCCGATCGACGCGAGTGCCTCTTTCAACGCCGCGTTGTCGATGTAGGTCCATTCGCGCAGCGTCGCGGTCAGCCTTTCACGGATCTCGGTGGCGGCTTTTTCCGTAAAAGTGATCGCGAGGATCGAGGCGGGTGTTTCTCCGGCGAGCAGCAGCCGCAGCAGGCGTGCAACCAGTAACCAGGTTTTGCCGGTGCCGGCAGAAGCCGACACGGTTGCGTTGACGCGCGGGGACGCCGCTTCGAGTATATTTTGGTGCGGGTCACTCATCGTCGGTCGCGCGCAAAGTGGATTGAGTCAGGCGCCGGTGCAACTTCAGCAGGCGTGCAACCAGCAACCAGGTTTTGCCGGTGCCGGCAGAAGCCGACACGGTTGCGTTGACGCGCGGGGACGCCGCTTCGAGTATATTCCGGCGCGGGTTACTCACTGTTAATCGCGTGCAAGGTGTACCGGATCAAACACGGTGCAACTTCACGACATCCGTTGATCCATTTGCGTGCTTCCACGCACAAACTGAATGGGGTGACGCACCAGCGCAATCGCCGTCGCCGCGCGGGAACCGGTGGGAACTTGGTTTATAATCAGCCGTTTTCCAGCTTGCTTCCAGACCCATGAGCACCTCTTACGACGCGGCTTCAATAGAGATCCTGAGTGGACTCGACCCGGTGCGAAAGCGCCCGGGCATGTACACCGACACGGCGAACCCCGATCATCTTGCGCAGGAGGTCATAGATAATAGCGTAGATGAGGCGCTCGCGGGGTATGCCGGCGTCATTGAGGTCACGCTGCACGGCGACCGCTCGATGAGCGTGCGCGACAACGGGCGCGGGATGCCGGTGGACCGCCATCCTCAGCGCAAATGTTCCGGCGTCGAAGTGATTCTGACGACGCTCCATTCGGGCGGCAAGTTCTCGGACCGTCATTACCGTTATGCCGGTGGTCTGCACGGTGTCGGGGTGTCGGTGGTCAACGCCCTGTCAAAACACTTGGAGATCTGGGTCAGGCGCGACGGCGGGGAATACAACATGGCGTTTGCCGGTGGCGAAGCCGTGAGCGCGCTCGAGAAGATCGGCAAGGTCTCAAAGCGCAACTCGGGTTCGACGATCCGTTTCTGGCCCGATCCGGCTTTTTTCGACAGCGTTCGGTTTGACGTCGCGCGGTTGCGCCGCCTGTTGCGTGCCAAGGCGGTGCTGTGCTCGGGTCTGCGCATCCGCTTTGAAGACGAAAGTACCGGCGACAAGGACGAATGGTGCTACCGCGACGGGATGTCCGAATACTTCGGCGAACTGACCGACGGACGGGCGCTGTTGCTCGGCAGCGCGGTCAGCGACAGCCACGCGGGCGAAGACCATGAACTGGCGTGGTGCCTGAACTGGGCCGATGCCGACGCGCCGCCGGTTGCCGAAAGTTACGTCAACTTAGTGCCGACGCCGCAGGGCGGCAGTCACGTCGCCGGTCTGCGTACGGGTGTCGTCGAGGCGGTGCGCGAGTTCATGCAATTTCACGAATTGACGTCAAAGAACGTCAAGCCGACGCCGGAAGATTTCTGGTCGAACATCTGCTACTTGCTGTCGCTGAAGATCGAGGACCCGCAGTTTGCGGGGCAGACCAAGGAGCGATTGAACTACGGCAAGGCGGCGACGGTGGTGCAGAGCCTGACCAAAGATGCGTTGAGCCTGTGGTTGAACCGTCACCCGCGCGAGGGTGAGCGCATCGTTGAGCTGGTGCTGGCGAATGCGCAGAAGCGTCGCCGCAAAAGTGCGAAGTCGCCGCGCAAGAGCCTGTTCCTGAACCTGGCGCTGCCGGGCAAACTGGCCGACTGCGCTTCGAGCGACCTCGGCGAGAACGAGTTGTTCCTGGTCGAGGGCGATTCGGCGGGCGGTTCGGCGCGGCAGGCGCGCGACCGGCGCTTTCAGGCGGTGATGCCGTTGCGCGGCAAGATCATGAACACTTGGGAGGTGGGCGCCGAGACTATACTCGAGTCGCAGGAGATCCACGACATCTCGACTGCGATCGGCGTCAAGCCCGGCGACGATGATCTCGACGGGTTGCGCTACGGAAAGATTTGTATTCTCGCCGACGCCGACGCCGACGGTCTGCACATCGCGACGCTGCTGGCGGCGCTGTTCATGAAGCATTTTCCGAAACTGGTCGCTGTGGGTCATGCGTATGTCGCGGTACCGCCGTTGTTCCGCATCGACGTCGGCAAAGTCGTGTATTACGCAAACAGCGAAGACGAGCGCGATCGCTGCCTCGCGGGTCTGTCGCCAAAAGACGCGGAGCGCGCGCGGATTACGCGCTTCAAGGGGCTGGGCGAGATGAACCCGCAGCAGTTGAAGGAGTCAACGATGGCGGTCGGCAAACGCCGCCTGCTGCAACTGGCGCACGCGCCCGGCGGTGAGGAAGGCACGATGGACATGCTGCTTTCGAGGAAGCGCGCGCTCGACCGCCGCGATTGGCTTATCGACAAAGGCAATCTCGCGCAGGATCTGGCATGACTTGGACGACCGTCAAATGCCGCCTGTTGCAACTGGCGCACGCGCCCGGCGGTGAGGAAGACGAGCGCGATCGCTGCCTCGTGGGTCTGTCGCCAAAAGACGCGGAGCGCGCGCGGATCACGCGCTTCAAGGGGCTGGGCGAGATGAACCTGCAGCAGTTGAAGGAGTCAACGATGGTGGTCGGCAAGCGCCGCCGAAGCGGGCGAAATACCAGCTCGACTCAAAGAAGTTGAAGGAGTCAACGATGGTGGTCGGCAAGCGCCGCCTGCTGCAACTGGCGCACGCGCCCGGCGGTGGGGAAGACACGATGGACATGCTGCTTTCCAGGAAGCGTGCGCTCGACTCCCGCAGTTGGCTCACCGGGAGGGGTGGCCTGACATCCCGGCGCTACGCACGACGTATTCAAAGCCACCACCGGTTCACCGACAAGGACGGCCTGATACAGTACCCGGCATGACGCAGCCTTTTTCACAAAATATCATCGCGATGGTCTGGGATTTTGACCGAACGTTGATCCCTGGACATATGCAAGCGCCGTTGTTCGAGACTTACGACGTTGACGAACAGGTTTTCTGGCATGAAGTTGACGATCTGCACGAACGATGCAGGAAACAGGGCCTGAGCCAGACCTCAAACGAGGTTTTGTACCTGAACCATATCCTCGATTATGTGCGGCGCGGAATATTCAAAGGCCTGAACAATGGGAAGTTGCGTGATTTCGGCAGGGAGTTGGCGTTCTATCCTGGGTTGCCGGAGTTTTTCGGCGAGATAAAACAGATGGTTGTGTCGGACGAGGAGTATCAGCGCTGCGACATCAAGGTTGAGCATTATGTCGTGAGCGCCGGTCTTGCGCAGATGATACGTGGCAGTGCATTGGGTGAGTATCTCGACGGCGTATGGGGGTGTGAATTCATAGACGAGGAAGGCGGCGACGGCACGAGGCTGTCGCAGATCGGCTATGTGATTGATCATACGACCAAGACCCGTGCCATCTTTGAGATCAGCAAAGGTGTCAATGTTGATCCTGAACGCATCGATGTGAACGCGCGCATGGAGGAAAGCGAGCGGCGGGTGCCGATCGGGCAGATGATCTATGTCGCCGACGGGCCGAGCGACGTGCCGGTATTTTCGCTGGTCAAGCGATACAGCGGGCGCACCTACGCGGTATATAACCCGGAGTTCCAGAAGGCTTACGACCAGGCCTACGACCTGATGCACAGCGAATGTCGCGTGGATTCAATAGGAGCCGCCGACTACCGCCCTGAGACCCCGACTTGGCGCTGGTTGATGCGTACCGTTAAGGATATCGCCGACAAGATCCTCAAACGGCATATTGATCGCCTTGAGGAAAGCGTTGGCACTGCGCCCGGACATTTAAGAGACTGAAAGGTGGCGGAAGTGGCTGCCGGGAAGAAGCTCGTGGGCAAGTCTGCGGCCGGGTCTGCGAGGAAATCGGCAGAGAAGTTTGGGAAAAAGTCTGCAACGAGGACCGCAAAGAAGTTGGCGAAAGTCGCGGGCAAGTCCGCAACAGGTTCTGCAAGGAAACCGGCGAAGAAGCCTGGGAAAAAGCCTGCGACGGGGACCGCAAAGAAGTTGGCGAAGGTCGCGGGCAAGTTCGCAGCAGGTTCTGCAAGGAAACCGGCGAAGAAGCTTGGGAAAAAGCCTGCGACGGGGACCGCAAAGAAGTTGGCGAAGGTCGCGGGCAAGTCCGCAACAGGTTCTGCAAGGAAACCGGCGAAGAAGCCTGAGAAAAAGCCCCTGAGAAAAGCGTCCGGGAAGAGGACGCAGCAAACCACAGTGTCTCCGGCCAACCGGGTGCCGCTGATCGAGTTTGCCGAGCGCGCCTATCTTGACTACTCGATGTACGTGGTGCTCGACCGCGCATTGCCCGCGCTCGGCGACGGTCTGAAGCCGGTGCAGCGGCGCATTGTCTATGCGATGTCGGAACTCGGGCTTGCCGCCGGCGCCAAGCCGAAGAAGTCGGCGCGCACGATCGGCGACGTGATCGGCAAATATCACCCTCACGGCGACGCCGCCTGCTACGAGGCGATGGTGTTGATGGCGCAGCCTTTCGCCTACCGTTATCCGCTGATCGACGGACAGGGCAACTGGGGCTCGATCGACAACCCTAAGTCGTTCGCGGCGATGCGCTATACCGAGGCGCGTTTGAGCGCCTACTCAAAGACGTTGATGGACGAATTGGCTCAGGGAACGACCGACTGGCGTGCGAACTTCGACGGCACACTCGAGGAGCCGGTGCGTCTGCCTGCACGCTTGCCGAACCTGCTGCTGAATGGCGCTTCGGGCATCGCCGTCGGCATGGCGACTGACATTCCGCCGCATAATCTGCGCGAAGTGGCGGCGGCGTGCACACGCCTGCTTGACTCGCCGAAAGCGTCCCTGTCCGAACTGCTCGAGGACATACGCGGGCCGGACTTTCCCGGCGGCGGCGAGATCGTCAGCGACCAAAAGGATCTGCACGAGATCTACGGGCGGGGTACCGGGATGATCCGGATACGCGCGACTTACGCCGTCGAGCAGGGCGAGATCGTGATCACCTCGCTGCCGTACCAGGTATCGGCGGCGCGCGTGCTTGAGCAGATCGCGGCGCAGGTCAGGGACCGGAAGCTGCCGCTGGTCGAAGACTTGCGCGACGAATCCGATCAGGTGCATCCGGTGCGGCTGATCGTCGTTCCGCGCGGCAGGCGCGTTGACTGCGAGAGCCTGATGTCGCACCTGTTTGCGACCACCGACCTGGAATCCAACCGTCGCGTCAACTTCAACGTCATCGGTAACGACGGCAAGCCGCAGGTCAAGACGTTGAAGGCGCTGCTCGGCGAGTGGCTTGATTTTCGCAGGGAGACTGTCAGGCGCCGTCTCGCGTGGCATCTCGAAAAGATCAACCGCCGCCTCGAGGAACTCGCCGGGTTGCTGATCGTTTACCTGAACCTCGACGAAGTGATCAGGATCATTCGCGCGGAGGACGACCCCAAAGCCAAACTGATGCGGCGCTTCAGGCTCAGCGAAGTGCAGGTGCGCGCAATACTTGAGATCCGTCTGCGCCAGCTGTCAAAACTCGAGGAAGTCCGTATCCGCGAGGAGCAGGCCGCGCTGAGCGCGAGGGAAAAGGACCTTGAAACGTGTCTGAAGTCGGCGCGGCGCCTGAAAACCCTGATCAAAAAGGAACTTAAGGCCGACGCCGAAGCCTGTGGCGACGAGCGGCGCACGCAACTCGTCGTGCGCGAGCAGGCCAGGGAGATCAAACAGGAGCAGTTGACGCCGCCGGAAAAACTCACGATCGTGCTGTCGAAGATGGGGTGGGTGCGCGCGGTGCGCGGTCACGAAGTTGACGCTACCACGCTTGACTATCGGACGAAGGACGCTTTTCTCTCGGTTGCGCGCGGCGACAACCGCCGCGACGTCACCTTTCTCAATGGCCGCGGTCGTTGCTACAGCCTGCCGGCGCGCAGCCTGCCGCCGTCGCGCAGGCAAGGTGAGCCGTTGAGCAGTTACTTCTCAATATCGGAAGCGGTGAACTTCGTATCGGTGATCACGGGCGACGGCGACGACCTGTACCTGTTTGCGGGTAGTCACGGTTACGCGCTGCTGGCGCGTCTCGGCGACACTCTCGCGCGCACGCGCACCGGCAGGCAGGTGTTGAACCTGTCCGAAGGCGAGCACGCAGTGGCGGCGTCGCCCGCGGGCGATCGCGGGACCGGGTTTGTCGCGGCGATCGGCAGCGCGGGTAATATGCTGGTGGTGCGGTTGGCGGAAATTCCGGTATTATCAAAGGGCAGGGGCAACAAGTTGATCAACATTCCAAAAAGCCGGCTCGATGCGGGCGAGGAGAGCCTGGCGGCGGTGGTCTGCATACAGCCGGGACAGACGCTGACGGTGCGCGCCGGGCGACGCCTCAAGCGCATCGCGTTTGACAACCTGATGCATTACAAAGGCAGGCGCGGGCAGCGCGGGCGCAAGCTGCCTCAGGGGTACCGCAACGTTTCCCGTCTTGAAGTGGAGGACTTGTTATGCTGACGCGAATAGCTTTGTTCATGGCGACCAACATCGCCGTCCTGTTCATCCTGAACATCACGCTCAGCCTGTTCGGAATTGAAGACCTGTTCTTGCAGAGCGGATCGGACCTGAACCTGACCGGCCTGCTGATCATCGCCGCGGTGATCGGAATGTCCGGTGCTTTCATTTCGCTCGCGATGTCAAAGTCGATGGCAAAACGCTCGATGGGCGTCAGGGTGATTGCCGCGCCGGGTGGCAGCGAACAGCGCTGGCTGCTCGACACGGTCGCGCGGCAGGCCGAAGCCGCGGGTATCGCGATGCCCGAAGTTGGGGTATTCCCGTCGCCGCAGCCGAACGCGTTCGCAACCGGGATGTTCCGCAACAAGGCGCTGGTAGCCGTCAGCGAAGGCCTGTTGCGCACAATGAAGCCCGACGAAATCGAAGCGGTTTTGGGACACGAGGTCAGCCACGTCGCCAACGGCGACATGGTGACGCTGACCCTGATCCAGGGCGTGGTCAATACTTTCGTGATCTTTTTGTCGCGCATCATCGGCCATTTTGTCGATCGCGTGGTGTTCAAAACCCAGCGCGGTTACGGCCCCGCTTATTTCATCACCTCGATCTTTGCGCAGATCATCCTTTCCATCCTCGCGACGACCATCGTCATGTGGTTTTCGCGGCAGCGTGAATTCCGTGCTGACGAAGGTGGTGCAAAGCTTGCGGGGCGCGACAAGATGGCCGCCGCCCTCAGGCGTTTGCAGGCGGTGCACGAGACGCCGGACTTGCCGAAGCAGTTTGCGGCCTTCGGCATCAGAGGCGGCGGTGCTTCGGGGCTGAAGCGGCTGTTCATGAGCCACCCGCCGCTCGCCGAGCGTATCGACGCGCTGGAGCGCGGGCGGTAAAACCTGCCTCCGCCCGACCCCTGCCGCAATGCGGATACCACCCGCCGCGGCCCTTGAATGACGCGGGACTGATCAAATGCAGACGACTTCCGTTGAAACCGGCCCGCGTTATCCCGCGCTGATCACCGGGCCGTTGCTCGCGGCGCTGGTGTACTGGCTGCTGCCCGACACCTACACCTTGATTGACGGCGGCGAAGCGACGATCGCGCCGGCGACGAAAATGACCGTCGCGATGATCGCGTGGATGGCGGTGTGGTGGTTTACCGAGGCGGTGCATCTGGCCGTTACCGCGCTGCTGCCGCTCGCACTGTTCCCGCTGCTCGGCATCGCCGACATCAAGACCACCGCGTCTTCCTGCGCTTCGCATCTGATCTTTCTGTTCACCGGCGGCTTTATCATCGAGCCGGCCATTCGCCGCGGCTCTTACAATGACGCGGGATTGACTGAATGCAGACGACCACCGTTGAAACCGGCCCGCGTTATCCCGCGCTGATCACCGGGCCGTTGCTCGCGGCGCTGGTGTACTGGCTGCTGCCCGACACCTACACCTTGATTGACGGCGGCGAAGCGACGATCGCGCCGGCGACGAAAATGACCGTCGCGATGATCGCGTGGATGGCGGTGTGGTGGTTTACCGAGGCGGTGCATCTGGCCGTTACCGCGCTGCTGCCGCTCGCGCTGTTCCCGCTGCTCGGCATCGCCGACATCAAGACCACCGCGTCTTCCTACGCTTCGCATCTGATCTTTCTGTTCACCGGCGGCTTTATCATCGGGCTGGCCATCCATCGCTGGCGCCTCGACAAGCGTATCGCGCTGCTGGTGTTGCTCGTCGTCGGCGAGCGTCCGGCGAACGTGGTCGCGGGTTTCATGCTGGTTGCGGCTTTTCTGAGCGCGTTTGTGTCGAATACTGCAACCACGATCATGTTGCTGCCGATCGCGCTCAGCGTACTGACGTTGCAAGACACCGGCGAAGATGCCGCGCCGCGCACGGACAACTTTGCGGTATGCCTGATGATCGCGATCGCCTACGCCGCGAGTATCGGCGGCACTTCGACGCTGATCGGCACCGCGCCGAATTTGTTCACCGCAAACTTCGCCCAGACTTCGCTGCCCGCTGCGTTCCGTACTGAGATCTCGTTCGTCGGCTGGATGAAGATGGCGTTGCCGGTGACGTTGATGCTGCTGCCCGCGTGCTGGCTTTTGCTCACGCACGTCGTTTTTCCGCTCGACGACAAGCCGCTCGGCGCCGGGCGCGAGCGGTTGTCCGCACATTACCGCGAACTCGGCGCAGTCAGCCGCGGCGAGTGGATGACACTCGCGGTGTTTGCGCTGGCCGCGACGATGTGGGTCACGCGCCCCTTCGTCAGCGGGATTGAGGTCGTGGTCGGCGGGCGTGTGTTGACGCCGTTTGCCGGACTGTCCGACGCCGGGATCGCGGTGTCCGCCGCCTTGTTGCTGTTCGTGCTGCCCGCCGGCGGCGGGCGGGCAGTGATGGACTGGCGCACCGCAGTGCAGTTGCCGTGGGGAATCCTGCTCCTGCTCGGCGGCGGTTTCGCGCTGGCTGCGGCGGTCGTATCCAACGGGGTCGATCAACTGCTCGGCGCGCAGATTACGGCGTTCTCGCATCTGCCCGATCTGGCGATCGTGGCGCTGGTGGTGGCGTTGATCGTATTCCTGACCGAGTTCGCTTCAAATACCGCGACGACCGCGGCGCTGATCCCGATGATCGCCGCGTTTGCGCCGGTGTTTGATATCCATCCCCTGTTGCTGGTGATGCCGGCGACTTTTGCCGCGAGTTGTGCATTCATGATGCCGGTCGCGACGCCGCCGAACGCGATCGTGTTCAGTTCCGGCTGTCTGCGTATTTCCCAGATGGTGAAAGCCGGTTTCTGGATGAACTTGGCGGCGATCGCGCTGGTGACCCTCGTCGGTTATTTCTGGATCGCGCGGCAGATCGCCTGAACGATTTCAGGGGCGGCGCGGGTGGTTACAGCGGAAACCGTTTGGACGCGCCGCCGTCATCGCGCGCGAGCTTGGGAACGAGATAGCCCGGCAGCAATGCCACGACTTCCCGCATCAAGGCGCGCGCGCGTTTCGCTGACTTCAAAATGCGCCGTGCCCTGCACGCGGTCGAGCAGGTGCAGGTAATACGGCAGGATGCCGTTGTCGAAGCACCTGCGGCTCAGGTCGGCGAGCGTGCGGGCGTCGTCGTTCACGCCTTTGAGCAGCACTGCTTGGTTCAGCAACGTCGGCGCCGTGAGCCGTGCCGTCGCGCGCGCGACATCCGCCGCGATCTCCGCCGGATGATTGATATGAAAGACCACGAGGTAGCGTCCGGCATCATTTTCGCGGCGGCGGTTGAGCCATTCGTACAGCTTGTCGTCGAGGCGCGACGGTACGACGATCGGCAGGCGGGTATGCAGGCGGATGCGTCGCACGTGAATGATGTCTTCGATGTGCCGACACAACTCGATCAGGCGTGCGTTGATTAGGCTCAGCGGATCGCCGCCGCTCAAGATGACTTCCTCGGTGTCCGGGTTGCGCGCGATATAGCTGAGTGCGGCGTCGAGGTCGCGCCTGAGTGCATGTCTGGCGTAGGGAAAATGGCGGCGGAAGCAGTAGCGGCAGTGGATCGCGCAGGCGCCGGTGACGACCAGCAGCACCCGCCCATGATATTTATGCAGAACGCCGTCGCCGCGGCGTGCGCCGAGGTCGCCAACCGGGTCGGTGGTGTATCCGGGCGGGTGAAGAGTTTCATCAGCGACCGGTAGCACTTGGCGCAGCAGCGGGTCGCCAGTGTCTCCCTTGCGAATACGTGTAAGATATGGGCGCGGCACCCGCAACGGAAAGTTTTGAATTTCCTGCACCGACGGCAGTGCGTCGGTGTCGAGTTTGAGTTCGCGCAGAAGGTCGGCGACGCGGGTGACCGAGCGCCTCAATTCCTGTTGTCAGTCATTGCTCATCAAGTGTAATATGCCCAGTTTCCGATTCGCATTCATTAAACCTCGCGGGGAAGGGCGCGATGCCTAGTTATAGCACCAATGAATTCAGGGGCGGCCTCAAAGTCATAGTCGATGGAGAGCCGCACGAGCTCATCGAGAACGAGTTTGTAAAACCAGGCAAGGGACAGGCTTTCAACCGCGTGAAGCTGAGGAACCTGATCACGCAGCGCGTGCTCGACCGGACTTATAAATCGGGTGAAAGCGTCGAGGCTGCCGACGTGATGGAACTTGAATTGCAGTACCTGTATAACGACGGCAACGAGTGGCACTTTATGAACCCGGAGAGTTACGATCAACATTCGGCGCCCGAAAGCGTCGTCGGCGACGCGAGGTATTGGCTGAAGGAGCAGGACAAATGCGTGGTGGTGCTATACAACGGCGCATTGATCGCAGTCGAGCCGCCGGGTTTTGTCGAGCTCAAAGTGACCGAGACCGACCCGGGCGTGCGCGGCGATACCGCAACCGGCGGTAGTAAACAGGCGCTGCTCGAAACCGGCGCGTCGGTAAAAGTGCCGCTGTTCATCGAGGAAGGCGAGACGCTTCGCATCAACACTCGCACCGGTGAATACGTCGGCCGCGTGAAGTAGCCTGTCGCGCCGCACCGGTGGAGCCGCCGTTTCTTCATCTGCGCGCCGAGGCGCTCGCGGCGATCCGTGGCTTCCTTGACGCACGCGGGGTGCTCGAAGTCGAGACCTCGTGTCTCGAATCGGCGCCGGTCAGCGATCCGCAGATTGAGCCGATCGCGGCGAACGGCCGCTATCTGCGCGTGTCGCCGGAATTTGCGATGAAGCGCCTGCTCGCCGTCGGCAGCGGCGACATCTACCAGATCGGCAAGGTCTTTCGCGCGCACGAGACCGGCGCATTGCACAACCCCGAGTTTACGATGCTCGAATGGTATCGCTGCGGCTGGAATTACCGCCGCCTGATGGACGAGACCGACGAATTGCTGCACCGGCTGTTCGGCCTGTGCGGCGTTTTTCCCGATTCCGACGTTGTTTCCTGCCGTGAGATCTTTGCCGATGCGTTGGGGGTGGATCTATGGTGCGACGGTGCGGAGGCGCTGATCGAAAAGGCGCGCGAGGCGGGTTTTGTCACCTGCGCCGATCGCGGCGACGCGCTGGACTGTCTGACGGATGAAATTGCGCGCACGCGCTTCTGCGATGACCGGCTGACCTTCGTCGGCGGTTACCCGCCTGAGCAGGCGTTGCTCGCGCGTGTTACCGAAGGCGTCGCCGAGCGCTTTGAGGTTTACCTCGGTCCGGTCGAGTTGGTGAATGGTTACACCGAATTGAACGACGCCGGTGAGTGCCGCCGCTTTTCGGCGGATAACGACCGCCGCAGCGAGATCGGCAGGCCGTGGCGGGGTGTCGGCGAGGCGCTGCTGAATGCGTTTGAGCAGGGATTGCCCGATTGCGCCGGCGCGTCGCTCGGGTTGGACCGCGTGCTGATGTGCATGACCGGCACCGCCGATGTTGCCGCGACGCTCGCTTTTGATTGGGACGATGCCTGAGCCGGTCGCGTCGGTGTTGTTCGTCTGTTCGCAGAACGTCTGCCGCTCGATCGCGGCCGAGATGGTGTTCCGTTATCTCGTCGGCAATGGCGGGCTTACGGTGAAGATTGATTCGGCGGGTACTCATGCCTCGCCGGGCTGCCTGCCGGACCCGAAGTTGTGCGCGGCCGCGGCGTTGCGCGGCTATGACCTGTCGGGGCTGCGATCGCGCCCCCTCGGCGACGATGACTGCACGCGGTTTGATCTGATCCTCGCCGCCGACAGGGACAATCAGCTGTTCGTGCAGGCGCTGGATACGCGCGTGCGCGTCGGCTTGCTGATGGAGTATTCACGTGCGTTTGACCGAAAAGAAGTGTTGTTCCCGCAGGGGGAGCGGGGTTACGACGCGATGCTCGACTGCATTGAAGACGCCTGCCTGGGGCTTTATACCCGCCTGGCCAGGTGAACAGTCCGCATCGGCGGGGCTCACAATCGGGTCGAGTTCGGCTTCCCCTTATAGATTTCGTCCGGGTTAAACACTTTTTCGGTTTCGATCTGTTTCAGGGCAATGGTTTTTTCCCCGACCGGGATTTCGCGGTAAAAGCACGAGCGGTAGCCGACATGGCAACTGGCGCCGCCGCTGACCTCGACGCGCAGCCACACAGCGTCCTGGTCGTCGTCGATCAGTATCTGCCGTACCCGCTGGATCAGGCCGCTGGTCGCGCCTTTGCGCCACAGCGTCTTGCGGCTGCGGCTCCAGTAATGAGCTTCGCCGGTTTCGATGGTTTTCAGCAGGGCGTTGCGGTTCATGTAAGCGTGCATCAGCACCTCGCCGCTCGCATGGTCGGTGGCGACGACCGGGATCAACCCGTCTTCGTCGAATTTCGGCGCGAGTTCCAAGCCTTCCTCGACTTGTTTGACGCTTTTGCGCTGGGCGAATGGCATGGCTTTATGTTCAAGTCCCCGTGTGGACTTAAGTATATAAGTCCCTTATCTTACCCGTTTTATTTGCGCGCTTTCGGCGGCGGCACCGGGTCAATCCCTCCGGCGGCGAATGGATGGCAGCGGGCGAGCCGCAGCAGGGTCAGCCGCAGGCCGCGGATCGTGCCGTGCTTTTCCAAAGCTTCGAGTGCGTAGTCCGAGCAGGTCGGCTCAAATCGGCAGTGGCGTCCGACAAAGGGGCGTAAAGTCCATTGGTAAGTTTTGACGAAGCCGACGAGCAGGCGCTTCACGGCGATTTCCGGCGCCAGCGGGTTTCGCCGTCGCGGTCCTCAAGCATGAGGTCCGTAGCGCTCAATTCGCCACGGGTCAATTCAAGGCGGCAGCGGCGTCCGGCAAAGGGGCGCAAAGTTCGTTGGTAAGTCCTGGCGAGGCCGACGAGCAGGCGCTTCACGGCGATTTCCGGCGCCAGCGGGTTTTGCCGTCGCGGTCCTCAAGTATGACACCCGCGTCGCTCAATTCCCTGCGGATGCTGTCGGCGGCGCCAAAGTCTTTATCAAGGCGCGCCTGTTCGCGTTCCCGGATCAGGGTTTCAATCCGCTTGTCGTCGAGGGTACCTGCCGCCGGTGTCCATTTGAACCATGCGTCGGGGTCTTCGCGCAGCAGGCCGAGCATCGCCGCCGAAGCACGCAATGCGGCGCCGCTGAGTTGGTGCATCGCGGCGATCGCCCGCGGCGTGTTTAGGTCGTCGCGCAATGCTTCGAGCACTGCGTCGGCGGGACCGGACTCGTTGGCGCCGCGGTCGCCGTCGCGCAGGCGGCGGTACCATTTGTTGAGCGTCTGTCCGGCTTCCTCCAGGCCGCGCGGCGACCAGTCGAGCGGTTTGCGGTAATGCGTGTTCAGCAGCGCGAGGCGTATGGTTTCGCCGTGGAAGCGTGTGAGCGAGTCGGCGAGCGTCGTGAAGTTGCCGCGCGACTTCGCCATTTTCTCGCCGTCAACGGTGATATAACCGTTGTGCACCCAGTAGCGGGCGAAGTGTTCGTGTCCGTAGGTGCAGCGGCTCTGTGCGATCTCATTCTCATGGTGGGGAAAGACCAGGTCCTGTCCGCCGCCGTGGATATCGATGACTTCGCCGAGATGTGTCAAGGCCATCGCCGAACATTCAAGATGCCAGCCGGGGCGTCCGCGGCCCCACGGGCTGTTCCAGCCGGGTTGCTGTTGCGACGACGGTTTCCACAGCACAAAATCCGTCGGGTCTTTTTTGTAAGGCGCAACTTCGACGCGCGCGCCGGCGATCATGTCGTCGCGGTTGCGCTTTGACAGGCGTCCGTAGTCGCGCATCGCCGACACTTCAAACAGCACATGGTTTTCGGCCTCATACGCGTGTCCGTTTTCGACAAGGCGTTTGATCATCGCGATCATTTGGGGGATATGGTCGGTGGCTTTCGGCTCGACGGTCGGTTCGAGCACGTTCAGCTTCGCAATGTCGTCGTGAAAGTCGCGTGTGTATTGCGCGGCGACCTCGGCGACGTCGCGGCCGCTTTCGGCTGCGGCTTTGATGATCTTGTCGTCAATGTCGGTGATGTTGCGTGCGTAGGCGACGTTCGTGTAATGCAGTTTGAGCAGGCGGAGCAGGGTGTCGAAAACGACGATCGGGCGCGCGTTGCCAATATGGATGCGGTTATAGACCGTTGGCCCGCACACGTACATCGTGACCCGGGCCGCGTCGCCCGGCGTGAACGTCTCGCGTCCGGCGGACAAGGTGTTGAACAGCTGGATGCTCATCGGTTTTGCTGCCGGACGGACACCTCGCCCGGTGTGTTCAATCCCGGTCGGTCGGCGTAACCTTGGTTTCCACCTGGGTCAGGTGACTGGGTTTGGAAAACCTCGGCGACGGATACGCGGAGGGTTTGTTCTGCCGGGCGTTGTCCGGCGCCGCCTCCGAAGCTGCCTTGGAGATGGATCCCGGCGTCGGCCTTGTCAGTCCCGGCGCTGTTTCCGGCGGTTTGCCTTCGTCGCCGGGTTTCGGGCCGGGGTCCGGGGTTGATTTCGAGGCCGAGGGAGTGAATGAAGGTGTTGCCGGAGCGGTCGGCCGGTTCCCGGCGGGACTGGCCGCGCCCCCTGTGTCTTTGTCGATGGTTGCGCCATGACCAGCGTCGCCGGTCTTTGAGGGCGTGTCGGCCGGGAGCGTCGGCATCGGCGGTGTGAAGACGGTGCTGCCGGTCGGCGAATTCGGCGCGTGCGGTTGGTCGGCGACATGCGCCGGCGGTTGCTCTGTGATGTGCGCGGGCGGCGTCATCGCGCGGTTGCCGTGCGTCTGCCGCGCGGAATTCGTTGCCGACGCCGTTGCGGATGTCGGCGGGCGTCGCCTTGAGGAGGATGGTTGCTGGCCTTTGCGTGTGCGCCTGAATTCCCGGTGTTGCGATTTTCCGGTCGTTGCCTCGCCGCCTGCGGTTCTCTGGTCGTGTCTTCTGCCGGGGGTTTGTGAACGGCCGCTTTCCCGCGGCGGAGACTGTTGCGGGTGCCGGTCCTGCGAACGGCCGCGGCGGCGTCCGCCGCGACGGCGCCTGTGCCGGCCGCTTTCGTCGCGCTCACTTTCGGCTTCCTCTGGTTGTTTTCTTAGAAAAGATGCAACCCACGTCAGCAGTGAATTGCGGCCGCCGGCCGCTTTTTTCCGGTCCATGAAGCCGACTGCGGGACCGACTGCCGGCTTTTCACCCGTGCCGCCGGTCCGGTTGTGCGTGTCCGGCAATGCGGGTTTGCGCTCGGTCGCCATCTCGTAACTGGGCTTGTTACGGTTTTCCCGATCGTCGATGCGGTACCGTCTTATCTGAAAGTGCGGTGTCTCCATCTGGGAGTCGGGCACAATCGTCAATTCAACGCCGTGGTGGTTTTCGATCTCGTTGATTTTGTCGCGCTTCTCGTTCAGCAGAAAGCTTGCGGTTTTGATCGGCAACTGCGCCACTACACGGCCGCTTTTTCCCTTGATCGCTTCCTCCTCCATCATGCGCAATGTCGCGAGCGCGCTTGATTCCAGTGTGCGGATGAAGCCTTTGCCGTTGCAGCGGAGGCAGATCGTGTGGCTGGATTCGCCGAGCGACGGGCGCAGGCGCTGGCGCGACATTTCAAGCAGGCCGAAGCGTGAGATCCGTTCAAATTGCACGCGCGCCTGATCCTCGCACATTGCCTGGTGCAGGCGGGTTTCGACCGTCTTGCGGTTGGTGACCGACAGCATGTCGATGAAATCAATCACGATCAGGCCGCCGAGGTCGCGCAGGCGCAGTTGCAACGCGATCTCTTCGACGGCTTCGAGATTCGTGTTCAGCGCGGTCTCCTCGATGTTGCTGCTGCGGGTCGCTTTGCCGGAGTTGATGTCGATTGAGAGCAGGGCTTCGGTGCGGTCAAATATGACCGACCCGCCCGAAGGTAAAGTGATTTCGCGGTCAAAAGCCGTCTCGATCTGGCTTTCAATATGGTAGCGGTTGAACAGCGGCACCGGTTCCTGGTACAGCTTCAACTTGCCCAAGTGCTGCGGCATCATCAGTTTGATGAAGTCGCGGGCGTCGGCGAATATCTTTTCATCGTCAACCACGATCTCTTCGGTGTCGTCGCTGAAATGGTCTCGAAGCGTACAGATGACGAGGTTGCTCTCTTCGTACACCAGAAATGGGGCAGGGCGGCTCTTGGCAGCGGCGACGATCGAGTTCCACAGGTTCCTGAGGTAGTCGAGGTCGTGTTGCAATAATTTGATGTCGCGTCCGGCGCCTTCGGTGCGGATAATCACGCCTTCCTCGTCGCGGACTTCGAGTTGCGAGAGAGTCCGGCGTGTGGTGTCGCGCTCTTTTTCGTTCATCCGGCGCGACACGCCGCCGGCGCGGGGGCTGTTGGGCATCAGCACCAGATAGCGCCCGGCGAGGCTGATGAAAGTAGTGAGCGCGGCGCCCTTGCCGCCGTGGCCTTCACGTTGAACCTGTACCAGCAACGCCTGCCCCTGCTGCAGGGACTTGGCGATTGCCGAAGAACTGTTGCGGCCGCCGGCCGCTTTGTTTTTGAAATAGGCCTGCGATATTTCCCGGAACGGGAGAAATCCGTGTTTGGGATCGCCGTAATCTACAAATACAGCATCGAGCCCGGGCTCAATGCGGGTAATGACGCCTTTGTAAATGTTGCCTTTCTTTCGCCCGGCCGATGAGGTCTCGATATCCAGGTCGATCAGTTTCTGGCCATCTACGATGGCTACGCGCAACTCCTCTTCCTGGGTTGCGTTGATAAGTATTTTTTTCATTGCGTTCCCTGATGAATTCAGTGGTCCGAATGAGTGCTTGCAAAACCGCGTGCGGGGCCTGTGGTAAATAAGCCTGGGCCGTGCATATAGAGATATTCGCCGTGCGTGCGAAAGAGCCGGCGGATAAGCGGAATGGATTATATGAAGCTGTCGTCATTCGAAAATCGGTTATTCGTTTTGATCAGTGCCCGCATTTAACTCTTGGCGTTGTGCCGTTCCGTGTGCGTTGCACTCGATACATTCGGTTGAAACCATGGCGCCGCTTACTTGTCCAACAAGGCCGGTTTGCAGTCGGGCTGTGCCCATGCTCTTGATCCGGGTGTGAGCGTTCCGCCATGGTCGCCGTCGGTGCGACGTTTATCACGCCGCAGATATCGGTACAGTATATCATTGATTTTTCACAGAGGTAAACATCCGCATGAGGCCCGCATGAGCAACGCCGGAAAACCCTCCAGCGCGCCTGCTGCAATCCGCGTCGGCGTACGCCATATTGAGGTCACCGACGCCGCCGGCGGGCGGCGGCTCGACAATTATCTGTTCACGCACTTCAAGAGTGTGCCTAAAAGCCGTATTTACCGCGCCATCCGCAGTGGTCAGGTGCGTATCAACGGTGGCCGGGCTGCGCCTTCGCGGCAGGTCGCAGACGGCGACGTGATCCGGGTGCCGCCGCTGACCGTCGTCGCCCCCGCATTGTCCGGTGTCAGCGAACGCGACGCACGGCGTTTTGAGCGCAACGTGGTCTTTGAAGACGAGCATTTTCTGGTGCTCGACAAACCTGCCGGCATCGTCGTGCACGGCGGCAGCCGCCATAATTTCGGTCTGGTCGAGGTTTCGCGTCACCTGCGCAGAGGACAGCGCTTCCCTGCGCTCACACATCGTCTCGATCGCGGTACCAGTGGCTGTCTCCTGTTTGCAAAGTCGCAGTGCGCGTTGGTTGAAGCACAACGCGCGTTTCGTTTGCGCGAAGCCGACAAGACCTACACGGCGCTGGTCATCGGGGAATGGGATGGAGCCGTGTCGCAAGTGTGCCTGCCGTTGGCCGTCAGATCGCGGACGGCGGGGCCGAAAGTGGCTGTGGATCAGGATGCGGGCAAGCCCGCGGTAACCGATTTTGAGATTACCGCCCGGCTTGACGGCTGCACTTTGCTGCGTGTGAAGCTGCGCACTGGGCGGATGCACCAGATCCGGGTGCACGCCGCGGCGTGCGGGCATCCGGTCGCGGGCGACCGGCGCTACGGCAGTTTCCGGGCCAACCGTGATTTTGAAAAACTCGGTCTGCGGCGGCTGTTTCTGCACGCGCAGCGTCTCTCGCTGAAGTGCATGGGGCGCGAGTATGATTTTGAATCGCCGACACCGGAGGCGTTGTCCGGGGTGCTGCAGAAGTTATAAGGTGGCGTGTGTTCTTATATAATCATTTTTTGACCCAAGCGGATGAACACAATGGCGGATGAAGAACAAAAAGCATTGATACAGATTGTGCAGGCGCAACTGGCGGAGCAACGCCTCAGGCGCCGGTGGCGGCTGTTTTTCAGATTTGCTTTCCTCGGTTTGTTTGCGGTGCTGGTGTTTGCACTGGTGCTGGGGCCCGGCGTCGGTATTGCGCCGACGGCGGTCGGCGAACACGCGGCCCTGATCAGGCTCGAAGGCGCGATCTTCGCCGACGCGGGTGTGCCGGTCGGCGGCGATGCACGCGACATCAGGAAGTCATTGCGCGAGGCGTTTGAAACCGAGTATGCGCGGGTAGTGATTCTCGAGATCAACACGCCCGGCGGCAGTCCGGTGCAGTCGGCGTATATCGCCGACGAGATCCTGCGCCTGCGCGAGGAATATCCCGACAAGCCCCTGTATGCGGTGATCGCCGACCTCTGTATGTCGGGCGGAATGTACGCGGCGGCGGCAGCCGATCAGGTGTACGCCGATCCCGCCAGCTTAATCGGCTCGATCGGCGTTGTGTTCGGAGGGTTCGGCTTTGTCGAGACCATGGAAAAACTTGGCGTTGAGCGTAGGCTGATGACCGCCGGCAGGAACAAGGCGATGCTCGACCCGTTTCTACCCGAGGATCCGGGGCAGGTCGCGCACGCGCAAAAGCTGTTGGATCAGGTCCACGCGCAATTCATAGAACGTGTGAAGGAAGGACGCAAAGGCAAGCTCGACGAGGACTCGGAGTTGTTCGACGGTCTGTTCTGGACCGGCGAACAGGCGCTGGAACTCGGGTTGATAGACGGTTTCGGGGACGTGCGTTATGTCGTCGAGGAGATCAGCGGTCTCGAAGAGATCGTTGAGTACGAAACGCGCAGATCGTGGTGGGAAAGCTTGCCTGGCGACTTGGGATCAGCGGTTGCAACCCGCCTGTTCCAGTTGTTGACGCAGCTGTCGTTGCGCTGATTCCGGATACCCCGGACGTTGCAATACCGCGGATGCTCAAAAAGCGCCGCGCGCATGACGCGGTCACGGCAGTTCCAGGCCGGCCTGCCGAAGCATTCGGCATAAGGCGATCAACGGCAGCCCGAGCAGGGCGGTGGGGTCGTCGCTTTCAATGTGATCAAACAGGGTGATGCCGAGCGCCTCGCTGCGAAAACTGCCGGCACAGTCAAGTGGTTGTTCCCGTTCCATGTAGCGCGCGATCTCGTCGTCGCTTAACTTGCGAAAGCGGACCGTCGTGACCGTGTCCTTGATCCAATGGCGGTCGGCTGCAGCATCCAGCAGGCAAACGCAGGTGTGGAATTCAGCCGCGCCGTCGGAGCACAGTCCCAACTGCCGCCGCGCGGCGTCGAGGTCGGCGGGCTTGCCGAGGATCTCACCGCCGATGCAGGCAGCCTGATCGGAACCGACGATCAGCGCGTCAGGGCACGCAGCGGCGACCGCGCGCGCTTTTCCTAGTGCGAGCCGCGCGACCATCGCCGCAATGGTTTCGCCGTCGCGGGGCGTTTCGTCAATCCCGGAGACCCGTACTTCAAAGTCGAGGCCCAGACGCGCGAGCAAGGCGC
The DNA here is from genome assembly GCA_965223735.1 of Candidatus Oxydemutatoraceae bacterium. Lineage (GTDB taxonomy): Bacteria > Pseudomonadota > Gammaproteobacteria > Poriferisulfidales > Oxydemutatoraceae > CAYFZO01. Next base: position 276,238 of record OZ245010.1, read on the forward strand.
GGCGCGACGGTGATCCGGAGGCGAGAATGATCGTGCTTGCGGGCAATGGTCTTCCAAAGATAAGGGAATTATATACTTAAATCTACAAAGACTTCAGTATCCATTTGACGCTTCATAGGCCGAGTAACCTCGCCACCTCCGCGTCCGGTAGCTCCATTCCCAAAGGCCAGGATATTCAACGCGTCATTCACATCCGCATGATCCCGATGACCGCATTCGGTACAGTGAAAACTGCGTCCCTTGCGATTCTCTTTTGAAACATGCCCGCAGGCATGGCAGGTCCGGCTGGTGTAGGCCGCCGGCACTTTCACCACCGACGCCTTGTACGACAGGCATTGTTCCAGCTTGTACCAGCCCGTTGCCAATATCCCGCGGTTCAGGTCGGTCTTCTGACGGACGTTCGCGCCCGGGCTGTCCATCGTCCCTTTCGTGCTCGCCGTCATCCCTTGCGTATTCAAGTCTTCTGGATAGACCACGTCATAATAGCGGTCGGAAATCTCCCTTGAAACCTGATGGCACCAATTAGTGCGCGCCTGCACGATCTGCGCCGCCGCCTTTTGCGCCCGGAGATAGCGTCCTGACGCCCTGCGCTCCGCCTTCCTGCTGCCGCCGTCCCGCCTTGCCATCATCCGCTGATAACGCCGCTTCCTCGCGTCCAGTCTTCTGGTGTCCGGCGCGCGGTAGATCGTCCCGTCCGACAGCGCCATCTGCGCGACATTCCGGTCGATACCGACCTCTGTTGGAATATGCGGCAAGGCCGCTCCCTGTTCCGTCTCATACACCAGATACGCATACCAGTCGCCGTGCCCGTTCTTGATGGTGCCGCTCACCGCCCTTGCGTCGGGATACGGGTTATGGCCGATGAGTCTCACCTGCCCGATTTTCTGCACGTGCAGCCATTTGCCGTTGATCTTGAATGTGCCGGCGCCCAACGGGATACTGGCTGTTGAGGTGTAGCGCCCCTTGAACTTCGGCAGGCCGCCCTGCTTTTTATAAAACTTCCTGTAATTTATCTCTATTGCTTTGAGGGGCGTCCTGACAATGTGGCATAAGTATTCATTCAGCCGCGGATCCGTTTTGCGCAGGTTGGTAAAACGCTTATACAGCGAGTATGCCCGGGAATCACATTGGTCGTAAAATACATACTCGTCCCTCAATACACCGACAAAGTGATTCCACATATAACGGCAGGCGCCGGCCGTCGCCCACAACTTCCTCGCCTTCGCGCGGGTCTGGGGGTGCAGTCTGTATCTGATTGTCCGGTGTGTTTTCATTAAGTCTGTTCAGCATGATTTGTAGATTTTTGTATAATAAGTCCCAAAGATAACACGCGCCACGCTGTTTTCCGTAGGGTGCGGTTGTCTGATATGGGCGGACGGCGATATGATGGCAGATTGTGACGTTCATTATCCGGCGCCCGAGACGCTAAGTTGAAAAATCGGAGACCAAGCCATGGCAGTGCAGCAGAATCGAAAGACGCCTTCAAAGCGCGGTATGCGCCGTTCACACGACAAGCTGGGCAAGGCGACGCTGTCGGCAGACGCGACCACCGGAACGCGCCACCGGCGCCACCATATCAGCCCCGACGGTTTCTACCGCGGGCGGGAAGTCATTCCTGCGGAAATTGCCGGCGAAGAAACGGCGGAGGAATAACCGACACGCCGCCGCGTTTGAGCGCAGCGGACGCCGGTGAAACGCCTTGACCGGGCGAGGCGATTTCCGGGATGGATGTACCATGCTCAAAAATCGCTTTTTTCCACCGAAGTGAATGAGTGTCGCCATCTCAATCGACGTGATGAGCGGTGATCACGGCCTCGATGTCTCCGTGCCCGCCGCGCTGTCCGTACTCGCGCGTCATCAGGACACTTCACTGATTCTGGCCGGCGACGGGCAGCAGCTTCAGTCGGCGCTGGCAGTGCACGACTATCCGAAGTCGCGCCTGCAATGTGTTCATGCCTCTCAACAGATCAAGATGGACGAGGAGCCAACGTATGCCCTGAGGGCGAAAAAAGATTCCTCGATGCGGATCGCCGTGAACCTAGTGCGTGAAGGCAAGGCCGCGGCCTGCGTCAGCGCAGGCAACACCGGCGCGCTGATGGCGATATCGCGTTATGTGCTGCGGATGCTGGCGGGCATCGAGCGTCCGGCGATCACGGCGGCGTTGCCGACATTGTCGGGACATACGCACATGCTTGACCTCGGCGCCAACGTGGATTGCAAGGCCGAGCATTTATTCCAGTTTGCGATGATGGGGTCGGTGCTGGTGTCGGCGCTTGACAGCATCGAGAAGCCGCGCGTCGGATTGCTTAATATCGGACAGGAGACGATCAAGGGCAACGATCAGGTCAAGGAAGCTGATCGGCAGTTGCGTGAGAGCCCGCTGAACTATATCGGTTACGTCGAGGGCAACCAGATCTACCGGGGCGTTGCCGACGTGATCGTCGCCGACGGCTTTGCTGGCAACGTTTCGCTCAAGACTTCCGAGGGGGTTGCCGAATTCATCACCGACACGTTGCGCCATGCGTTCTCGCGCAACGGACTGACGCGCCTCGCGGGCCTGACGGCGGCGCCGGTGCTCAAGTCGGTGCGTGAGGTGATTGACCCGCGCCGCTATAATGGCGCAAGCCTGCTCGGCCTGCAGGGGGTGGTGATCAAGAGTCACGGGGGGGCCGACGCCGTTGCCTTTGAGCACGCGATCGAAACCGCCCGCATCGAGGCTTTGAAGCAGGTACCGCAATTGATAGACAGACAACTCGAAGCGATCTTGGCGTAGTGCGATGGCGGTTTTTTCCCGTATTGCCGGCACCGGCGCTTACCTACCCGAGAAGGTTTTGACCAACGCCGATCTGGAGGCGCTTGTCGCAACCTCGGACCAGTGGATCCGGGAACGCACCGGTATCAGTGAGCGCCGCATCGCGGCCGACGGTGAAAGCGCCTGCGATCTCGCCATGCACGCCGCAAACAACGCGCTCGAGATGGCCGGCGTGGCGGCCGGTGAGGTGGATCTGATCGTTGTCGCGACGACTACGTCGGACAAGGTGTTTCCGAGCACCGCCTGTCAGTTGCAGGGCCGGCTCGGCGTCAGCGGCTCTCCGGCGTTTGACGTGCAGGCTGTGTGCACCGGCTTCATCTACGCGCTTGACGTCGCCGACCGCTTCGTGCGCGCCGGCGATGCGTGCAACGCGCTGGTTGTCGGCACTGAAGTGCTGTCGCGTATTATTGATTGGCGCGACCGCGGGACTTGCGTGTTGTTCGGCGACGGCGCTGGCGCAGCGGTGTTGCAGGCGGCGGACGAGCCGGGCATCTATTCGACGCATCTGCACGCCGACGGCCGCTACGAAGAGCTGCTGCACGCGCCGGGCGGTCCGGGCGCGGGCGCGTCCGAAGACGCCGATGGGTACATCCGCATGAAAGGCAACGAGGTGTTCAGGATGGCGGTGAACACGCTCGGCAGCATCGTCGATGAGACGCTCGCCGCGAACGACTTTGACCGCTCCGACGTGAACTGGCTGGTGCCGCATCAGGCGAACCACCGCATCATCGCGGCGACCGCGAAAAAATTGGGGATGCCGATGGAGCGGGTGGTCGTGACGGTCGATCGCCACGGCAATACTTCGGCGGCCTCAATCCCGCTGGCGCTCGACGAGGCGGTGCGCGACGGGCGCATTCGGCGCGGCGACTGCCTGATGCTCGAGGCCTTCGGCGGCGGCTTTACCTGGGGATCAGCCCTGCTTAAGTTTTGACGGCGATGAGTGGGTTGCCGCAGACCGCCCCGGATTTTGACGTGCAGGATTTCCTGCGCAACCTGACGCACAAGCCGGGGGTCTATCGGATGCTCGACGCAGGAGGCGAGATTCTTTACGTCGGCAAGGCGAAGGACCTGAAGAAACGTGTTACGACTTATTTCCGAAAGCAGAGTTGGGGGACGAAAACGCAGTTGATGATGCAGCAACTGCGCCGCGTCGAGATTACCGTCACCGCGACCGAAGCCGAGGCGTTGCTGCTCGAGAACAACCTGATCAAGGAACACCGTCCGCGTTACAACGTGCTGCTTCGGGACGACAAAAGTTATCCCTACATCCGCATCACCGACGGCACGTTTCCGCGGCTCACCTTTTATCGCGGTTTCCGCAAACAGCCCGGGCGCTATTTCGGTCCCTATCCGGGGGTTGGCGCGGTGCGTGAGACGCTGAACCTGCTGTTCAAGCTGTTCAGGTTGCGTCAATGCGACGACAGTTTTTTTAAAAACCGCACGCGCCCGTGTTTGCAATACCAGATCAGGCGTTGCAGCGCGCCGTGCGTCGGTCTGATCGGTGAAGATGCGTACCGCGACGACCTCGCGCTCGCAGTCGAGGTGTTGTCTGGCAACGGGGGCCGGGTGATCGAGACTCTGGTCGAACGCATGGACGGCGCGTCGCAACTCAGGGACTATGAGCGCGCGGGGCGATGCCGCGATCAGATCCGGGCGTTGCGGGTAATGTCGGAGCAGCAGCGCGTGAGCGCCGACAAGGGCGACACCGACATCATCGCGTGCAGCGTCAAGGGTGGCAGTGTCTGCGTGCAGGTGTTCAACGTGCGCGCGGGGCTGAACATCGGCAACCGCGCATATTACCCGACGTTGCCGCACGACGAAGTCGGTGCGGGTGAATTGTTGACCGCTTTTATCGGGCAGTATTACCTGGCGCGGCAGGTGCCGCAGGAGTTGGTCGTCAGTCATGCACCCGACGACGCGCCGGCTCTGCGGGCGATGCTTGAACACAAGGCCGGACGCAAGGTGGTGCTGACAACGGTGGTGCGCGATGCGAAACGCAAATGGCTCGACTTTGCAATCGACAACGCCGCGCTCGCGCTCGACGCGAGGCTGTCGTCGAAAGCTGGCGTGCGAAAGCGACTGACGGCGTTACAGGAGATGCTTGACCTCGAGGAGATCCCGGTACGCATGGAATGTTTTGACATCAGTCACACGCAGGGTGAGGCGACGGTCGCCTCGTGCGTGGTGTTCGGCGCCGACGGCCCGCTGAAATCCGAATACCGGCGCTTCAACATAGAAAATGTGACAGCAGGTGACGATTACGCCGCGATGCGTCAGGCGATTGATCGGCGCTACCGCAGGTTGGTTGCGGGTGAAGGCAAGTTGCCCGACGTGTTGTTCATAGACGGCGGCAAAGGGCAGGTCAGGCGTGCGTGCGAAGTTCTGCAGGAGTTCGGCGTGGTTGACACGGCGGTGGTCGGCGTTGCTAAGGGGCCGCAGCGGAAGCCCGGCATGGAGACGCTGCTGCTCGCCAACGGCGATCGGCTGGTTACGCCGGACGCTGACTCGGCGGCGCTGCATCTGATACAGCAGATACGCGATGAAGCGCACCGTTTTGCCATTGCCGGGCACCGTCGCCGCAGAGCCGCCCGGCGCAACCGCTCGCCGCTTGAGAATATCCCGGGACTTGGCCCGAAACGCCGCCGGCAATTGCTGAAGCATTTCGGCGGCCTACGCGGAATTAATCGCGCGAGCGTCGAAGAGCTTGGCAAAGTGTCCGGTATCAGCGGACGTCTCGCCGAATCGATCTACGAGACCTTGCACACCGAGGGTTGGCAATGATCAATTTGCCGACCGTATTGACCTTAACGCGCATCGTGCTCATTCCACTGCTGATCGTGGCGTTTTACCTCCCGCTGTGGTGGAGCGGCCCGGCTGCCGCCGCGGTTTTTACGCTCGCCGCGCTGACTGACGCGCTCGACGGTTACCTCGCGCGCCGCACGCGGAAGACAACGCGTTTCGGCGCGTTTCTTGACCCGGTCGCCGATAAGCTGATCGTCGCGGCGGCGCTGGTCCTGGTCATTGAACGCGCCGAGACTTGGGTGGTCACGGTGCCGGCGCTGGTGATCATCGCGCGCGAGATCGCGGTGTCGGCGTTGCGTGAATGGATGGCCGAGGTCGGCGACAGCCGCGCGGTCGCTGTTACCTTTCTCGGGAAGTTAAAGACCGTCATGCAGATGGCGGCGATCATCGCGCTGCTTTTGAATCAACCGGTATTCGGCCTGCCGGCGTTTGAGATCGGAGTGCTGCTGCTGTACACGTCGGCAATCCTGACCGTGTGGTCGATGCTGGTTTACCTGCTGGCGGCGCGCAGGCATTTTCCGACCTGACCGGTGGGCAGATCTTCATGAAACAGACTGTATGCAATAGCGCGCCGGGGTCAAACAATCTCCGTGCACGGTGGGGAGATTACTCAGTTGTTCCGTGAGATCATCAAAGTGGATGCAACGGCAGCCCGGTGGGGCATTGAAGGGTAGCTTGTCGCCTGGGATATTTTCGGGGTGATGAAGCATCTCCCGCGTGCGTTTGCCGATCCTGTTATTCTCGATCTTCCGTACAACCTGTTCGGGAATTTCAGCAGCAATTCATTATGACGAAGACGTCCGGGCTGGCAGCCGCTATGGGCAACGACCGGAATCCCACCTCAGGCCACTTGGCGGCGAAGAGTAGCGGAATACCGGAATGTGGGAATGGAGCGGGAAACGGGGTTCGAACCCGCGACCCCAACCTTGGCAAGGTTGTGCTCTACCACTGAGCTATTCCCGCACACGAGCGTTGAATTGTAGGTGGTCGGCGTCGGCTGTCAATACGGCTTGTGTCCGGTCGCATAAAAGCGGTGGGAACGGCTATACTTCGCGCGCGAGGGCTAGTTGGCAGAGTGGTGATGCAGCGGCCTGCAAAGCCGTGTACACCGGTTCGATTCCGGTACTAGCCTCCACCTTTCAGCGTCACGCGGGAGTGATCGGGGGTGCCCCAGCACCCGATAGAATCACAACGTGGGAACGTCTCAAGCGAGTTGCAAGTATAATCACGGGCGCAGAGTGCGCTTTGCCCGGGTGGCGGAATTGGTAGACGCAAGGGACTTAAAATCCCTTGGGCTTTTTGCCCGTGCCGGTTCGAGTCCGGCTCCGGGTACCAAATCTATTGTAGGGAATGAGGTATCGACGTAAAGACGGGTTTTTATCCGGGGCGTATTGGCGCCAATCTCTTGGGGGAACAGGATATCGGAGGTTTGCGCCCACAACCCGGTGCCCCTCCGGCAGGCCGATCGGCAAAGCCCCGCCGTTTGAAGGGTGCTTTGTCGACCCGGACTGTAATCTTCAAGGCTGGTAGGAGAACTCGGCGGCGAGCCCCACGGTGCCCGACTTTTCCCATTTCTGGTCGTGGTCGGTGTACTCGAGTTTTTCCGACTTATGCACGATGATCGGGTAGCCGGGCGCGACCGCCAGGGGATGGTTGTTGACGGTGACGTTGCCGCCGTCCTCGCCTTCCACCGCGTCCATCTTGACGCTGCCGACGCCTTCGACCATCAGCTCCTTGCGCTTGGGGTCCATCTTGATATCGATGCCAGCTGAGTGCACGCCCATGACTTCGCCGACCAGGCTTGCGATGACTGCGGGATGCCCGCCGGCTTCGCCGCCGTAGATCTTGGTCAGTGCGTCCTTCTGCTGATCGTCGGCGTTTTTGTCAATGTACAGCGCCAGCCGCCAGCCGCCGTCGGTCAGCAGTCCGGGTGCGTGCAACCATGCCGCGACTTTCATGCCGGACAGATCGGTGTCGTCCATGTGGCCGCTCTCGATCTGCCAGCACACAAACGCTTCGCAATAGCCTTTGGTGGGTGGTTGCAGAAAAATGCACGGGCATACGAGGTCGCAGGTGCACGATTCAAAATATTTACCTTTCAGTTGCCAGTCGGACATTGCTAGCCTCCCCGATTTACATGAAGTCAGTAGATTGAAGTCAGTAGATGAACGCCGATAAGGCTAATCCTTCTGCCGGCGAATGGCAAGCCGCGCCGGAACAAGTGCTAAAATAGGTTTTTTGAGCCGGAATCCCTTGGTTGTCGATGGCTGATACCGCCACAATCCGCACCGCCTGGTCGGATCTCGACCCGACAGTGCGTCTGCTGATTGCCGCGGTCATCGCCGCGCTCGCGGCGTGTGGCTGGGCCTACATGATTTATATGACGTGGGCAATGGGGCACATGCACTTGGTGGATATGTGGATGCCGCCGCAGTCGGGCGCGAGAGCGTGGACGGCTTACGACTTTACCATGCTGTTTGTAATGTGGCTGGTGATGATGGTCGCGATGATGTTGCCGTCGGCGACGCCGCTCGCAATGTTGTTTGCGCAGGTGCAGCAAAAGCGCCGGGGCAGCGAGCAGATTATCGTGCCGACTTATCTGTTGCTTGCAGGTTACATCGGCGCGTGTGGCGTTTTCAGTGTGGTGGTCACGCTGCTGCAATGGCAATTGCATGAGCGTGCGCTGTTGAACCCGATGATGGACAGTCGCAGTTATCTGCTGAGTGGTGTCGTATTGCTGATTGCCGGCGTGTACCAATGGACGCCGTGGAAAGACGTATGTCTGCGCTATTGCCGCACGCCGATGAGTTTTCTACTCGGTTCGTGGCGCGACGGCGCCGACGGTGCATTCGTGATGGGGCTGCACCACGGCACCTACTGCGTCCTGTGTTGCTGGGGGTTGATGCTGGTGATGTTCGCTGTGGGCGTGATGAATATGCTCTGGATGGTGGTGATCACGCTGTTTATTTTGCTCGAAAAAACCGTTCTGCCGCCGCGTATCGGTTCGATTTCCGTCGGCACCTTGCTGTTGTTGTGGGGCGGGTCGTGGTTGTCGCTGTATCCGTGGTAGATTGTTAGAAGTTGTTAAAGGGAATGTGAGGATGAGGTATTGCAGGGATGCAGGGATAATGGCCGGAAAGGCGGAGACCGCCCGAAAGGTGGCTTTTTCTACAAAATGACAGGCAAACCCACTGAACATATCATCGGAGTGGATCGAGGGAAATTCAAGAGGAAGGAACGGCTGCTTACGTGCATTTGTTGCTGTGACGTTGAGGTTCTTCCTGGACGGCGCCGGTTAAGCGGGGATGATTCTTGAAGAGAAAGGCCGATGAAAATCCTTATCAATTATGCGACTCCAAACTTCGCTACCGTCCGCAAGTTGAACAGCGCGACGGGGCTTTCGGCAGGCGAGTTTGAAAAAGTCATTGAATATTCGCCGGATGACCTTGACGAGGCTTTTCGGCAATCAAATGAATCTATTCTGAACATGGCAAGAGGGGCAGGCTGTTGGCTCTGGAAGCCTTATATCATCAAGGAATCCCTGAGAAGCATGAAAGCCGATGACTTTTTGTTTTATGCTGACGCAGGCAGTGTTTTCACCGGCCCCGTCGAGCCGCTAATCAGAGTGATGCAACAAACGGATCAGAGCGTGATTGCTTTCAGGAGCAATCAGATCGAACATGTACGAACGAAAAGAGATGCGTTCATTTTGATGAGGTGCGATACGGTTGAGTATGCCGATACGTATCAAGTGGAAGCCGGTTTTTCCTTGTGGAGGAAAACGGCATTCAGCATGAGATTGGTCAACGAGTGGCTATCCTACGTTCAGGACGAGAGGGTCATTACTGACATGCCTAATCAATGCGGCAAGGGAAATTATCCGGGATTCAAGGAGCACCGGTACGACCAGAGTATATGGAGTCTCTTATGCAAAAAACATCAGGTGTTGATCCATAGAAGAATTTACACATACAAAATACAAAGCAGGGGTTTACATCACGGTGATGAAGATCCGAATTCCACATCCCCCTGCTTTGTTTTTGTTCATAGAAACAATTTAAAAGAGGTACTTAGATTTTACCTGACCGCCCCATTGAAGTTCCGTTTAAAATTTCCGGTTTTCAAGGACATAATTTTCGATCCGAGGTTTGTGCTGGTTAAAGAGTTCGTTAAACAGTTGCTTGTGAAGGTGGCGCCGCGGATTTTTCTGTAAAACGGAAGAATGCCTCTTGGGTTAGGGAACCGAAGCTTTTATAAGAGGCTGTAAAAACAACGGTGAAAGCTTCGCCGGTCGTCTTAAACCGGTCGTCTTGAAATGGTGGAGGCGGCGGGAATCGAACCCGCGTCCGCAAATTTTCCGCCTTCGGCACTACATGCTTAGTCTCGCGCTTAATTTGACCTGCCGTGCCCGGCGAGACGGGGCAGACCGGCAGGCGGTCCCGCTAGAAGTCTGACAGATCGTTCGCGGGCACTCCGATCCGTGAGCCTGTAAGTATGACCCTCGTTACGCAGTCACAGGCACCTGTCGTGCGAGGGGCGTGGCCGGTTTTTTAGGCCGCCAGTGCGTAGTTGTCTTCGTTGGCAACTATTGGTTTGCAGTTTGTTTTACGAGTACACCGCAAACTCGGCATGCACCTCAGGGTTCGCAATCCACGTCGAAGCCGGATCGCCCCCGGAATGTGAGGCGGAACTCTACCATACCGGGGGTTTTTTGGCTATGATAGCCGCCTTGATGCAGGTTTTTTTCGGTCCCCAGGCTCATTCAGAATCCGACCGTCAGCGGTTGCTTCGGCGGATACGCGCGAATGGCGCGTCGGCCGAGACTCTCCACGCCTGCCTGCTATATTGTCTCGACATTGAAACCGCGCTCGACGAAGCGGATACCGCAAAGCTTCGTTTCCTGCTCGGTTGCATCGACGAAGTCGCTCCCGCTGAAGGCATGCAGTTGCGCGTGTTGCCGAGAGTCGGCACGATTTCGCCGTGGTCAAGCAAGGCGACCGATATTCTGCGTATTGCTGGCCTTTTGAATGTCAGGCGGATTGAGTGCGGGCGGCACTATACCCTCGAAGGCGGGCCTCTGAGCGATGAGCAACGCGCCGCTGTCGCCGATTTGCTCAGCGACCGCATGACCGAGCAGGTCTGCGGCGTCAGCGATGACGATATCGCCGCGCTGTTTGCCGCGCCTGCGCCGCGCCCGCTCGAAGAAATCGCCCTCGGTTCCGCGCCCGTGAGCGCGCTGGCTGACGCCGGTCGCAGGTTCGGCCTCGCCCTGTCCGACGATGAGATTGATTACCTCGCCGGGCATTACCGGCGCCTTGCCCGCTCGCCGACCGACGCCGAGTTGATGATGTTCGCCCAGGTCAACTCGGAACATTGCCGACATAAAATTTTCAACGCCACGTGGACGCTCGACAGGCGCAGGCAGGACGCAAGTCTGTTTGACATGGTGCGTCATACGAGCATGTGCGCGCCAGCGGGCGTGCTGGTTGCCTACGACGACAATTCGGCTGTGATTGAAGGCGCGCGGGGGGTGCGCTGGCAGGCCGACCCGGCGACGCGCCGGTACGGTTACGTCGCCGAACCATTGCCGATCCTGATGAAAGTGGAAACCCACAACCACCCGACGGCAATCTCGCCTTTTCCGGGCGCGGCGACCGGTTCGGGCGGCGAGATCCGCGACGAAGTCGCGACCGGCCGCGGCGGGCGTCCGAAAGCCGGGTTGTGCGGTTTCAGCGTATCGGATCTGCGTCTGCCGGATGCCCCGCGCGCCTGGGAGGCGGCTGAAAGCAGGCCGCCGTGGATCGCGTCGCCTTTGCAGATCATGCTCGAGGCGCCGATCGGTGCGGCGACATTCAACAACGAATTCGGCCGTCCCTGTCTCGCCGGCTACTTCAGGACTTTGGAATGCCGCAGCGATGGGATACGGCGCGGGTACCACAAGCCGATCATGGTCGCCGGCGGTTTCGGCAATCTGCGCCGCGTTCACGTGAATAAGCGGAAGTTTCCACCGCACACGCCGATCGTCGTGCTCGGCGGCCCGGCGATGCTGATCGGTCTCAGGGGCGGTACCGCGTCCTCGCGGGGCGGTGGTGATTGCGGCGAGGCGCTTGACTTTGCTTCAGTGCAGCGTGGCAACGCCGAAATGCAGCGTCGCTGCCAGGAAGTGATCGAGCAAAGTACGGCGCTGGGGGAACATAACCCGATCCTCGCGATCCACGACGTCGGTGCAGGAGGGCTGTCCAACGCGGTGCCGGAATTGATCGCCGGAGCGGGTGTTGGCGGGCGCTTTGAATTACGTGATATTCCTAGCGCCGACAAAGGAATGTCGCCGATGGAGATCTGGTGCAATGAGGCGCAGGAGCGATATGTCGCGGCGGTGGCAGCCTTGGATCGTTTCATTGCGATCTGCGGGCGCGAGCGCTGTCCCGTGGCGGTGATCGGTATGGCAACCGAAGGCGACCGGCTCGAATTGCAAGACCGTCTGTTCGGCGCTGAGGTGATCTCAATCGCTCTGCCGACATTGCTTGGAGAAGTTCCGAAAGTTCATAAGGATATAGCTATAACTTCTTGTGATAAAAAGACTATTGACACCCATGGCATCACGGTGGAGACCGCCCTCGAGCGCGTGCTCGCTTTGCCGGCGGTCGGCTCAAAGTCGTTTTTGATCACCATCGGCGACCGCACCGTCGGTGGTCTCGCGGTGCGCGACCAGATGGTCGGTCCCTGGCAGGTGCCGGTCGCGGATTGTGCAGTCTGTGCGGCGGATTTCGTGCATTACGCGGGCGAGGCGATGGCGATGGGGGAGCGTGCGCCGCCGGCGGTGTTTGACGCGCCCGCGTCAGGTCGTCTCGCAGTTGCGGAAGCGGTGACCAACCTGCTGGCCGCCGACGTGCGCACGCTGTCCGATATCCGCCTGTCGGCGAACTGGATGGCGGCTTGTGGCGACGCCGGGGATGACCTCGCTTTGTTCCGTACGGTGCAGGCTGTCGCCGGGGAGCTGTGCCCCGCGCTCGGCATCGCGATCCCGGTCGGCAAGGATTCGTTGTCGATGCAGACCGTCTGGCGGGCTGAGGAGCAAGCGGCGGGGCAGGATGGCAACGTTCGGGAGGAACGGGTCAGGGCGCCGTTGTCGCTGATCGTGTCGGCGTTTGCCCCGGTCGGCGACGTGCGCCGTACCTGGACACCGCAGTTGACGCCGCGCGGAGACTGCCCTTTGTTCCTGTTCAACCTGTCTGGCGGAAAGCGGCGGCTCGGTGGCTCGGCGTTGGCGCAGGTCTTCAACCTCGACGGTGGCCCCTGTGCCGATCTTGACGATCCGGTGCGCCTCAAACGCTTCTCTGAGCTGCTTGCGGCCCTGCGGGAAAAGGAGGCGGTGCTTGCGTACCACGACTGCTCGGACGGCGGGCTTTTTGTGACCTTGTGCGAAATGGCGTTTGCCGGTCACTGCGGACTTGAAGTCACGCTCGACGCGCTCGGCGGCGAGGCCTTGTCGGCGCTGTTCACCGAAGAGCCCGGCGCGGTGTTGCAGGTTGCTCCTGGAGCGGCGGATACGATGACGGCGCTGGCTGAGCAGTACGGTCTCGGCGACGTCTGTTTTCCGCTCGGTCGTGCGGACGGCGGCAAAGTCGTTCGTATCAGCCGGGGGGATCAGGTCTGGCGCTGGGACCTGATGGCGCTGAAGCGACGCTGGTGGGAGACGAGTTACCGTATTCAGTCGTTGCGCGATGATCCCGACTGCGCGCGTGAGGAATTGGAGCACGTATGCGATGCCGACGCGCCCGGGCTGAACGCCGTGCCGGCCTTTGATCTGGAGGATGTGGAGCCGCCCCGGGCCGCGCCTGAGATCGTCGCCAATGCGCCACCCGAGGTGGCGATTCTCAGGGAACAGGGCGTCAACGGGCAGATGGAGATGGCCGCGGCTTTTGATCGCGCCGGCTTCACCGCGGTGGACGTGCACATGAGCGACTTGCTGACGGGGGGGGGGTCGCTCACCCGGTTTCACGGCCTTGCCGTTTGCGGTGGTTTTTCCTACGGCGACGTGCTCGGTGCCGGACGCGGCTGGGCGGCGTCGGTCTTGTTTCATGACGCGGTGCGCGCTGAGTTTGAAGCGTTTTTTGCGCGCGACGATACGTTCACGCTCGGTGTATGCAACGGCTGTCAGATGTTGTCGCATCTCAAGACACTGATCCCGGGCGCCGCACATTTTCCGCGCTTTGATAAAAACCGCTCCGGTCGTTTTGAGGCGCGTCTGTGCATGGTCGAGGTCATGGATTCACCGTCGCTGCTGCTGCGCGGCATGGCAGGTTCGCATTTGCCGATCGTCGTCGCGCACGGTGAAGGCAGGGCGGTGTTTGAGTCCACGACGCAGGCTGATGTCGAATCTTACGTCTGCCTGCGATATGCCAGCAGGCCGGGGTGCGCTGCTGCGGCTTACCCGATCAACCCTAACGGCAGTCCGGGTGGCGTCACCGCCCTGTGCAGCGAGGACGGGCGGGCGACCGTAATGATGCCGCATCCCGAACGCCTTTTTCGCAGTGTGCAGTATTCGTGGCGCCCCGGGAATTGGAACGAAACCGGCCCGTGGTTTAAACTGTTCCGCAACGCGCGCACCTGGCTTGATCCCCGGTGATCTGAAGTCCGCCGGGTTGTACGCCGTTGAATTTGAGGATGTCCGGATGCTGATCAGAACACGCCCGTTGTCGCAACCCGCCGCTTCCGAGATCACGCCCGAAGCCGTTTACCGCTCGCGCCGGCGATTCATCAGGCAGGCGACCGGCTTCGCCGCGGGCGGTCTGCTCGCGGGCGGCGCGAACGCCGCGCTGACGGTGGGCATGGGAGACCTGCCCGACAGCCGCTATAACACCGACGAGGAACTCACTCCGTACAAGGATGTCACGACCTACAACAATTTCTATGAACTCGGCAGCCGCAAGAGCGATCCGGCCAAGAACGCTCACCGGCTTGTCACCGAGCCGTGGACAGTGGAAGTCGCCGGCGAATGTGAAAAGCCCGGAAGGTTTTCAATCGAGGACTTTGTGAAGCCGCATAAACTTGAAGACCGGATCTATCGCCTGCGTTGCGTTGAAGCATGGTCGATGGTGATTCCGTGGGTCGGTTTTGAAGTCAACGAACTGCTGGAGCGCGTACAGCCGACCTCGCGCGCGAAATACGTTGCGTTCCAGTCGATTTTGGACCCTGAAAATTTGCCCGAACAGCGCCGGAAAGGCCTTTTCAGCTCGCTCGACTGGCCGTACCGTGAAGGTCTCAGGATTGATGAGGCGATGAATCCGCTCGCGATCTTTGCCGTCGGTCTGTACGGCAAGGCGTTGCTGAACCAGAACGGCGCGCCGTTACGTCTGGTTCTGCCGTGGAAATACGGCTTCAAGAGCGGCAAGTCGATCGTCAGGATTGAACTGGTTGAGAGGCAGCCGCCGACGGCGTGGGGCAGGGCGGCGCCGAGCGAGTATGGTTTTTATTCCAACGTCAATCCGAGCGTTGACCATCCGCGCTGGTCGCAACGCCGTGAGCGCAGGATCGGGGAATTCATCAAGCGCAAGACCCTGATGTTCAACGGCTACGAAGAGGAAGTCGCTTACCTGTATCGGGGCATGGACCTGAAAAAGAACTTCTGATCCGGCGGCATCCTCAGTGATCGTCGCCAGACCGCTTGTTCACGTTGCCTGCCTGGTTCCGCTTGCGTGGATGCTCTGGCAGGTGATCAGTGGCGGCGCCGGCGCCAACCCGATCGAATATCTCACCCGTGGCATCGGCGACTGGGCCTTGCGCCTGCTGCTGATCACCTTGTCGGTGCGTCCGCTGGCGAGGTTGCTGAAACAGCCGCTGCTGATGCGCCACCGCCGCGCGATCGGGCTGTACGTGTTCTTTTACGCGCTGTGTCATCTGACGACTTATCTGTGGTTTGACCAGTTTTTTGACTGGGCGGAGATCGCGCGCGACATCGCAAAGCGCCCGTTCATACTCGCCGGTTTCGGTTCCTTTGTATTGCTGATCCCGCTCGCAGCCACCTCCAACCGTTTCTCGACCATCCGCTTGAAGCAGCGGTGGAAGCAATTGCATACGCTGATTTACGTAATTGCCTGCACCTCGCTGCTGCATTACACGTGGATGGTGCGTGCTGATTTCAACAAGGCCTGGCTTTATGCTTTGATCCTCGCGCTGCTGCTGGGATATCGCCTGTGGGTTTACACGTCGCGCAGGCTGTTGCAGGCGTAGCGGTAACCAGTCATATCTTGTTTCTGGGTGTATGTAATCTGCAAGGAAGTTCGCAGAAAACGCAAGGAAAAAATTAAACTTTTGCACGCGGCATCCGTGCCCGGATAAAGACTCTTGCATCGAGGATCATACGTGCTGTTCTCGGCCGCTGACTTCCATGTCACCTGTCCGAACCCCTTTATTAACTGCAATAAGCGGGTTTATGCACAACGCAGCAAAATGGAGACTATTCACGCTGAGCAGAGGCAACAAGGAATTAAGTAGTTTCAGTTTTTAGCGAGTTTATTCAGAAGGTTTTCATACTTATATATGAATTCTGGATCTCTTTCGCCTTTTTGATAAAAGACGAATGAGGGATATCCGTCGGCGGGCATAAGTCTCAGTTCAGATCTGATGCGTTTTATTGTCCCTCTATCTATGTCATCACCGTCATTTCTTACGTTTATTTGTGTTTTTCTATGATCTCTTTTTATATTCCAAGCGTTACCGTAGGCTTCCAAATGAGTTACCTCTTTAGTGTTCACTTGACTTGTCCAACTCCAGGAAGTTCGCTTTGGTAGTGTGGTTTAGGTTCTTCGGGGGAAGGCAGAGGACTTTTTCTCGTGCCCGTGAGTTTTTTTCTCGGCTGTGTTTAGTGATTCATTGTTTTTCTTCCTTTTTTTAAGCGTTGAGCAAATATCATCCCGGATTTCAGGCTCAAGAAGGTCATTTTCCTTAATATTGACTCCGATCTCATAGCACGCTTTGATAACTTCTTGAGTGTCAATCTGCAACAGCTCGGCTATCTGCCAAGGCCTTCTGTTGGATCTGTTTTTTTGCATCTGTGTTTGCATAGAGTTGATTTATTAAAACAAATAAGCTTCTCTGAATACAGTAATACCAAAGTCAGGTTCTCTCTTAATTGTAAAAAACCTTCATGTTAAAGAGATTTTAGCGGAATTTAATATTGCCTCTTTCCCATAAGATAATGCTACAATATACAATTGTCATTTGGTAAAAACAACAAAAGATGAAAGATGTTTTCCGACGACATGACAATCGCAGGTTTTGATCCAGACCTGGCCGAAGCCATTGAGGCTGAAAGAAAGCGCCAGGAAGAACATATCGAGCTGATCGCTTCCGAAAACTACGCAAGCCCGCGGGTGCTCGAAGCCCAGGGATCGATGTTGACCAACAAATACGCCGAAGGTTATCCGGCGAAGCGTTATTACGGCGGCTGCGAGAATGTGGACGTCGCGGAACAGTTGGCGATCGACCGCCTCAGACAGTTGTACGGTGCCGACTACGCCAACGTGCAGCCTCACTCCGGGTCGCAGGCGAACGCCGCGGTGTACCTTGCGCTGTGCTCGCCCGGCGACACGATCATGGGCATGAGCCTCGCGCACGGCGGGCATTTGACGCACGGCGCGACGGTCAACTTCTCCGGGAAGATCTTCAATGCGGTGCAGTACGGCATCGACGACGACGGCCTGATTGATTATGACGAGATGGAAGCGCAGGCGGTTGAGCACGAGCCGAAGATGCTGATCGGCGGCTTTTCCGCCTACTCACAGATCGTCGATTGGGAACGGATGCGCGAAATTGCCGACAAGGTCGGCGCCTACCTGGTGGTGGACATGGCGCACGTGTCGGGGCTGGTCGCGACCGGCGAATACCCAAATCCAGTGCCGTTCGCCGACGCGGTCACTTCGACGACGCATAAGAGCCTGCGCGGCCCGCGCGGCGGCTTCATCGTCGCCAGGGCAAACGACGAGATTACCAAAAAGTTCAATTCAATGGTGTTTCCCGGCACTCAGGGCGGGCCGCTGATGCACGTGATCGCAGCTAAGGCGGTGGCGTTTTACGAGGCATTGCAGCCCGAGTTCAGGGACTACATCCGCCAAGTGAAGAGCAACGCCAAGGTGATGGCGGAGACTTTGATCAAACGCGGTTACGAAGTGGTGTCGGGCGGCACCGAGAATCACTTGATGCTGGTCAGCCTGATCTCAAAGGGCATGACCGGCAAGGATGCTGACGCCGCGCTCGGCAGGGCGAACATCACGGTGAATAAGAACAGCGTTCCGAATGACCCGGAGTCGCCGTTCGTGACCAGCGGCCTGCGCTTCGGAACCCCGGCAATCACCACGCGCGGATTCGGCAACGGTGAGACCGAGTACCTGACCCACCTGATCTGCGACGTGCTCGATAACATGGACGACGAGCAAAATATCGGGCAGGTTGCCGGAAAAGTGAAGGAATTGTGCCGGAAGTTCCCCGTGTATCAGTAAGCCGGGAAGGTGCAAGGGAGGCTTCCGATGCAGTGCCCAGGTTGTGGTTCCCTGAAGAGTTCAGTTCTGGACTCGCGCTATAAGCCACACATCAAGCAGAAGCGTCGCCGTCGCAAATGTAGGCAATGCGATAGGGAGTTTACGACCTTCGAGAAGGTGTCGAACACCCCGGGGCAATTGCCAAGGGTAATCAAGCGCGACGGGCGGCGTGAACCTTTTAATCGGGGCAAGCTCAGCAGAGGCGTGTTGCTGGCGGTCGCCAAACGTCCGATCAGTACCGAAAGAGTGGACGATCTGGTCGATCAGGTTGCCGAGCGTCTGGCGAGTACCGGCAACAAGGAAGTGGAAGCCGAGAGCGTCGGTGAAGTCGTGATGCAGGAACTCGGGCGGCTCGACCGCGTTGCCTATATTCGCTTTGCCTCGGTGTACCGAAACTTCAAGGACGCGGGCGCATTCAGGGAGGAGGCTGAAACCGTAGAAAGATCGGCGCGCTCCCGCGTGTTCGATACGCAAAGGGATTTTGCTTTTGTCGAGGGCGGCCGGGTAAACGGTTCCGGCCAAGACGATGAGTCGTGAAACGTCGGCGCGCGCAGATTCCCGGTACATGGCGCGAGCGCTGCAACTCGCCCGGCGCGGCTTCTACACGACAGCGCCCAATCCCCGCGTCGGCTGCGTCATCGCCAGCGAAGGGCGCATTGTTGGCGAAGGCTGGCATCTGAGAGCGGGCGGCGCACACGCCGAGGCTGTCGCGCTTGAACGCGCTGGCGGCGGCGCGCGGGACGCGACCGCCTACCTGACACTGGAACCCTGCAATCATCACGGGCGCACGCCGCCGTGCAGCGACGCGTTGATCGCTGCCGGCATTGCGCGTGCGGTGATCGCAGTGCGCGATCCCAACCCGCAGGTGACGGGCGGCGGCATCGCGGCGCTCGAGTCGGCCGGCGTCAAAACGAGCGTCGGGGTATGTGAGGCTCAGGCGCGCGAGTTGAACGCCGGTTTTTTCTCGCGTATGCAGCGCCACCGCCCATGGGTGCGGATCAAGTGGGGGATGAGTCTCGACGGGCGCGTGGCGCCGGTGTCGGGAAACAGCTGCTGGATTACCGGCGACGATGCGCGCCACGATGTGCAATTGCAGCGCGCGCGCTGCGGCGCTCTATTGACCGGCGCCGGCACGGTGCTCGCCGATGATCCGCGTTTGAATGTTCGCCTGAGCGGCGGGGAACTGGGTATTGAGGAGGCGCCGCGTCAGCCTCTGCGCGTCGTCGTTGACGGGAGACTGCGGACTTCGCTCGACGCGCGGATCTATCGCCCGCCCGGGCGCGCGTTGCTTGCGACCTGCCGTGACGCCGCGGCGTTTGAGGGCGCCGGGGTCGAGGTCTGGCGCTTTTCGGAAGAAGACGGCCGCGTTCCATTGGTGCAGTTGCTCAGGCGTCTCGCCGAGCGGGAGATCAACGAAGTGCAGATCGAAGCCGGGCCCGGTCTGTCCGGTGCGTTGATTGAGCGGGGGCTGTATGATGAGATTTTGTTGTATGTCGCGCCTTGTCTGCTCGGCGGCGGCCTGCCGCCGGCCGGGCTCGACGGCATCACCGAGGTAGAGCAACGCGAGGCGCTCGAATGGCATGACCTGCGCAGAGTCGGGGGCGACCTCAGAATACTCATGCGACGGGGGGAACAATAATGTCAACTATCGTTATAGCCAGAAAAGGCGGTTGCGCGTGCATCGCGGCGGATACGCTGACGAGTTTCGGCGAGTTGCGACAGCATTCGGCTTATGAAAACAACGGCGACAAGATATTCTTCGACGGCGAGAATTACATCGGCATCGTCGGCAGCGCCGCGCACGAATTGGTGATGAAAAGCATTCTGTCCGATCTCGAATATGACTTCAGTTCACGTGAAAATATTTTCGAGTCCCTGCGCAGGATGCACCCGCTTCTGAAAGACGAGTATTTTCTCAATCCCAAGGAGGAAAGCGACGATCCCTACGAATCGAGCCGTATGGATGCATTGATCATGAACGGCAAGGGTATCTTTGCGGTGTTCTCGCTGCGCGAGGTGTTCGAGTATTCAAAGTTCTGGGCGATCGGCTCGGGCGGCGATTTCGCGCTGGGCGCGATGTTTGCGCTGTACGGGCGGGACGATCTCGCCGCCGCCGCCGTCGCGCGTGTCGGCGTCGAGGCGGGGATTGAATTCAACAATGCGTGCGCGCCGCCTGTGACCTCTTATACCGTGAAGCTGGAAGCCTGAGGCGGCGCCGTGTTTGCGGGCATCGTCGAGGCACTCGGGCGGATCGCGCGTGTTGAGCGACGCGGCGCTGATCTGCGCGTCTCGGTTGAGGTTGACGGCGGGTTCGCCGGGCAGCTTCGGCGTGGAGACAGCGTGATGGTCAGCGGCGTATGCCTGACCGCGATCGAACTCGACGGCGTTTCGTTTACGGTTTTTGTTTCAGCGGAGACCTTGGCGTGCACGACGCTCGGCAACTGGAACGAGGGCGAGATGGTCAACCTCGAACGCGCTTTGCGCGTGGGCGGGCGTATCGACGGTCACTTCGTCAGCGGTCATGTAGATGCCGTCGGGCGTATCGGCGCACGAACCACCGACGCGCTCAGCGAGCGCTTTGAAATTGAAGCGTCGCCGTCTCTTGCGGTACTGGTCGTGGTCAAGGGCTCGATCTGCGTGGATGGCGTGAGCCTGACCGTCAACGACGTGTCCGATACCAAATTCAGCGTGAATATTATCCCCTATACACTTGAAAACACGACTTTTTCTCTGCGCCAACCCGGGGACGCCGTGAATCTGGAAGCCGACTTGATCGCCCGCTATATCGCGCGTCATTTCGGGTTCCTCGGCTGAGGGGTGCCACCGTGCCGACTTCCAGCGTACAGGAGATCATCGCGGACGTCCGCGCCGGGCGCACCGTCATCATCGTTGACGATCAGCACCGTGAGAACGAAGGTGACCTGATCGTCGTCGCCGAGAAGACGACGCCGGAGGCGATCAATTTCATGAGCAAGTACGGGCGCGGGTTGATCTGCCTGACGCTGACGCACGAGCGGTGCAGGCAGCTGAATCTGCCGCTGATGGTCAGCGACACCGATAATCGTCTCGCGACGAACTTCACGCTCTCGATCGATGCGCGCGAAGGCGTCACGACCGGCATTTCAGCGCAGGACCGCGCGCAGACAATCCGTACGGCGGTGGTCGCCGACGCGCGTCCGTCGATGATCACCCGCCCCGGGCATATCTTTCCGCTGATGGCGCAGCCCGGGGGGGTGCTGACACGCGCCGGGCACACCGAGGCCGGCTGCGACTTGGCGCGGTTGGCCGGGCTGGAACCCGCCGCCGTCATCGTCGAGATCCTGAAGGACGACGGCAGTATGGCGCGGCGCGACGACATCGAGGCGTTCGCTGCTGAACACGCGCTGAAGATCGGCACGATCGAGGACCTGATCGCTTATCGTATCGAGCGGGAGCGAACGGTTCGCTTTGTCAGGGGCGAGAAGATGAAGACCGGATACGGCGAATTCACGATGCATATCTACGAGGACGTTGTGAACCGCACGTCGCATCTCGCGCTGACTTGCGGCGACATTCGTCGCGATGAGCCGGTGCTAGTGCGCGTGCACGTCGAGAACACGCTGCACGATACGATCGGGATTACCGGCGGATCCTGGCCTTTGTCCGACGCCCTGAGGAAGATCACCGCCGAGGGCAGGGGGGTGGCGGTGGTGCTGAGATTGCCGGAAAAATATGCGGGCCTGCAGGAGCAGGTCGGCGAAATGTTGCAGGCCGACAGCGCGCGTGTGCGGAAGCCGATGGATCGCTGGACGCTGGGCGTCGGAGGCCAGATCCTGAACGATCTCGGCGTCGGGCGCATGCGCCTGATGAGTTCGCCGCAGCGTTTTCACGGCCTCGGCGGTTTCGGGCTGTCGATTGAGGAGTACGTCAATGAGTGAAGCGGGAGATACCGTGAATGACCTGCCGAAAATCGTCGAGGGCGATCTCGACGGGCGCGGTCTGCGCGTGCGCATTGTCGCGTCCAAGTACAACCGCGCAATCGTTGACGCTTTGCTCGAAGGCGCGCTGAAAGCGTTGCGTGCGCACGGTGTTCACGGCAAGGACATCATGGTTGTGCGCGTGCCCGGCGCATTTGAAATCCCGTTGGCGCTGGAACAGGTTGGCGGCGAGTGCGACGCGCAGATCGCACTCGGTTGCGTGATCCGCGGGGAGACTGCGCACTTCGACCAGGTGGTCGGACAGTGCAGCCACGGTCTGCTCGATGCGATGGCGTCGCTCGGGATCCCGGTCGCGTTCGGCGTGCTGATGGTCGAGAATATTGAGCAGGCGCGTGCACGCGCGGGTGGCGTTTCCAACCGCGGTGAGGAGGCGGCGCTCGCGGCCATTGAAACCGCCAGTCTGCTGAAGAAGATCAAGGCCGGTGAGTAGTTTCGAAGGCAGGTCCGGGGATGACCCCGGGCGGCGGCGCGCGAACTTGAGCGCGCGGGGATGGGCGCGCCGTCTCGCAATGCAGGCGGTGTATCAGCAGAAAGTTGCGGGCCTGGAACTCGATGAAGTCGTTGTTGAGTTTCAGCAGGATGAGTCTTTCGTCAAAGCCGACGCCAACTATTTCATGCGGTTGATGCACGGCGGAGCGGAGCATATAGCGGAGATCGCCGAGCAAATCGGGGAGATCACGGGGTATGATTTTGAGTTGGTGGATCCGGTTGAACGCGCCATCTTACTCAATGCCGCTTATGAGATTCTGTTCGTGTCCGAAGTGGATAAAGCCGTCGCCATCACTGAAGCTGTGCGTCTTGCAAAACAATTCGGCGCCGGCGGGGGCTATCGCCTGGTCAACGGCGTGCTCGATAAACTCAACGCCTGAGTTTCGTCTGCCCGGCCCTTCGTGACGTTTCTGCAACTGTAAGACATCGACTTGTCTGAACTCGGCCGGACCCCGATATGAACCGCGTATAGACCCCGGTTATGGATGAGCAAAGCCTGATCGAACGTTATTTTGTGCGTCCCGCCGATGCCGATGTCGTTGTCGGCATCGGTGACGACGCGGCGGTGCTTGCCTGCGACGCGCGCGCGGAAGTCTCCGGCGGACAATACTTGGTGGTGACGGCGGATACCCTGGTTGAAGGGCGGCATTTCAGCGTCGGCGCCGACGCCAATGAGGTCGGACATAAAGCGCTTGCGGCCAGCCTCAGCGACACGGCTGCAATGGGGGCGACGCCGCGCTGGGCGACGTTGTGTCTGTGTCTGCCCGGCGCGGACGAGGCCGGGACTGAACGCTGGATCGCGAGGTTTGCGCGCGGGTTTTTTGCGTTGGCGCGGCGTTGGGAGGTTGCGCTGGTCGGCGGCGACCTGGTGCGCGGGTCGAGCCGCACGGTCAGCGTGCAACTGGTCGGAGTCGTTGATGCGTCGCGGGTCCTGTTGCGCTCGGGCGCGTGTCCCGGCGACGGTGTTTATGTGACCGGTGCCGTCGGCGACGCCGGCGTCGCGTGGCGCCGGAGTGACGCGTTGCCGGTGATGCCCGCCGGCGTCGCTGATGGCTGTCGCGCGAGATTGCATCGCCCCGAGCCGAGGGTGGAGGAGGGGAAGGCACTTTCCTGTTTTGCTTCTGCAGCGATTGACGTGTCTGACGGCCTGCTGCTCGACCTGTCGCGTCTGGCGCGCGCAAGCGGTGTCGCCGTGCGACTCGAAGTTGAGCAGGTGCCGCTCGGCGAAGCTTGCCGATTGATCTGCCGCAAGCTCGAGGACTGGTCGCTGCCGCTGACCGGCGGCGACGATCACGAACTGCTGTTCACGATGAAGGATGACCGGCGGGTGGCGCTGGAAAGGGCGCTCGGCGGTCAATCCGCCACGGTGACCCGGATCGGGCGGGTGATCGATGAAGGCGGGGAGTGTTTGCAATGCACCTTTGAGGGGCGGCATTGGCCGCTGCCGGACCCATTGGGATTCGATCATTTTGCTTGTTGAAATAACTTCTGTTATCTTCTTCTATTTTCTGTTATAATTCAATATAATCTGTTATTTCCTGTTATTTTATAATCGTTGACCGATGCCTCCCTCCCTCCGATTGCTGCTCTCCGACCCGGCGCATTGCATCGCCCTCGGTTTCGGCGCGGGCCTGGTGCCGGTGTTGCCCGGCACCGCCGGTTCGCTGGTCGGCCTGCTGCTGTTCTTTGCCGTCCGCGATTGGCCATGGCCAGCGTATCTCTGGTTTGTCGCCGCCTGGGTCGTTGTGGGTGCGCTCGCGGCACATCGTTCAGCGCGGCTGCTGGGCGACAAGGACCCGTCGTGCATCGTCGTCGATGAGATCGCCGGGATGCTGCTGGCGCTGTTCCTGCTGCCGGCCGGGTGGGCGTGGCCGCTGGTCGCGTTCACCTTGTTCCGGGCGGCGGATATTTTCAAGCCGTGGCCAGTCAGTTTCGCGGATCGGCGCGTGCCGGGTGGTTTCGGTATCATGCTCGACGATCTGCTCGCCGGCGCGTACGCGCTTGCCGGCGTACAACTGCTGAACCGCCTGAGCGCCTGATCCGCGATGACGATCCGCACCCGCTTCGCACCCAGTCCGACCGGCTTTCTGCATATCGGCGGGACGCGGACGGCGCTGTTCTGCTGGCTGTACGCGCGCCGGCACCGGGGTGAGTTCGTTTTGCGCATTGAAGACACCGACCGCGAGCGTTCAACCGACGCGGCGACCGCGGCTATTCTTGACGACCTTGCGTGGCTCGGTCTCGTCCACGACCTCGGCCCGTTCCGCCAGAGCGAACGCGGCGCACGCTATCGCATGGCGGTCGAGCGCCTGCTCGACGAAAACAAGGCGTACCATTGTTACTGCACGCGCGAGGAACTCGATGAATTGCGCCGCGAGCAGCAGGCGAGGGGACAAAAACCGCGTTATGACGGACGCTGCCGCGCGCGCAAGGCGCCGCGCGCGGGCGTCGATCCGGTGGTGCGTTTCATGGCGCCCACCGGCGGCGTCGTTGCTTTTGACGACCTCGTGCACGGGCGCATCGGAATTGCCGACTCGGAACTCGACGATCTGGTGCTGTTGCGTTCGGACGGCACGCCGACTTATAACCTGAGCGTCGTGGTGGATGACGCCGAGATGAGGATCACGCAGGTAATCCGTGGCGACGATCACATCAACAATACGCCGCGACAGATCCGCCTGTTTGAGGCGCTGGGCGCGGCGGTGCCGCAGTATGCCCACCTGCCGATGATCCTCGACGCGGACGGTTCGCGGCTGTCAAAACGCAGCGGCGAGGCCGGCGTCGGCCGTTACCGCGAGGAGGGATACCTGCCGCAGGCGCTGCTGAACTATCTGGTACGTCTCGGCTGGTCTTCAGGCGACCGCGAGATCTTCTCTCTCGACGAGATGGTCGATCTGTTCACGCTCGAAGCGGTGAACGTGTCGGCCGCGTCGCTGAATCCGGAAAAACTGAACTGGCTGAACGGGCATTACCTGAAAACTTTACCGGCGTCGGAATTGGTGCCTTTGTTTGAAGCGCAACTCACGCGCGCCGGATTTACAGGGTATGAAGCGTCGTCGCAGCGGGTGTTCGAGGTCTTGCGTACGCGCTGCAAAACCCTCGGGGACATGGCCGCGGACGCCGCTTTCATTTATGCCGCCGACGGGGTGGTCGATGCGGGGCAGGCGGCGCGGTACTTGAAACTCGGGACCAGACCGATACTCGAGGCTCTGCTGGCGCGGTTTGAAGCGCTCGAGGTCTGGGATCAGAAGACGATACGGCAGGCGTTGGACGCCACGCTCGCAGCGCTCGGTATCACGATCGGCCGGCTGGGGCCGCCGTTGCGGTTCGCTATCACCGGCGGCGCCGCGAGTCCGGAACTGGCGGTGACCGCGGCGTTGATCGGGCGCGAGCGTTGCCTGGCGCGCATTAAAAAAACGCTGGAATCGATGCCCGATGAGCCCCGTGCCGGGTAGCGCCGGGCAGGTATAAGGAGGCTGCGTTACAGACCCGCATCGCCGGGCGCGGCCGTTTCAAGCACGGTGATGCGCGCGAGGACGCCGAGCAGTGGGTGATCGAGGTAGTAGAGTTTGTTGTCGGTCATCACTTCTTTCAGGTGGATGAACACCGTGCTGCTTTCAGGAGATTCCTGTTCGGACGGTTCCAGATCAGCGAAGCCGGGCTCATAGAGCAACGTTATTGCGAATTGAAAATAGCGTTCGTACGACAGTTTCAGGGTGCCTTTGAGCAGGTTGTGGCGGCGCTCGGGTATCAATGAGATGTACAGTGCATTTTGCGGATCGTACACGGGCTGTTGCCACGAGACCTGGTGCAGCAGTTCAAACTTCTCGGACCGGCCCAGCTTTTCGATCTCAACGCTCAGTTTATTTTCGCCCGGGATCAGGTGGGCGCGGTTGTCTTCGCCGTTGGTCTGTTTCTCGCTCGAAGAAGGAAACAGTTCGACGCTCGCCTGAATGCTGTCGCCGGGGTGGGGCGGTACATTCAGGATGTCGTTGATTTGCTCCGCAGAGGTTGTCGTGTGGCGGAAGATCAGCAGATCCACCCGACACAGCGTCGGTACCGGCTCCTGCGCCGGTGCAGGCATCGGTATCAGTAACGATATTGCCAGCGATAAGGCCGACGGCAACGGCGGGAATTTCCTCACGCGACTTCCCGGTAGCCGATCCGCCCGAGCAGTTCCAGTACCATTTCGCGCCGTTCTCCAATGTCGGTGGATATGGCGGTGTCAAACATGAATTTGTTTCCTCCGTCGAAACGATAGGTTTTTGGCTCGTTGCGGACCAGGGCGATCAGGTGCGTCGGGTCAATTTGCGGCCGGTCGCCGAAGTGCAGGCTACCGCTTTTTGACGAGACTTCAAGTTTTCGGATGCCGAGTGCGAAGCATTTGAGCCGGATCTCCGCGTTGCTGAACAGATTGGAAGCGTAGTTGGGCATCGCCCCGAAACGATCGATCATTTCGTGCCTGAGGTCGGTGAGTTCCGCATCACTCGCGGCCGCCGCGATCCGGCGGTACAGCACCAGTCTGAGGTTCACGTCGGGGACGTAGTCTTCGGGGATCAGCGCCGGCTCGCCCAGGTCCACTTCGGTCACGATGTTCAGGGGTTTGTTCATGTCGGGGATCTTTCCCGAGCGCAGGGTTTCGACGGCGCGCTTGAGCAGGTCGTTATACATTGCGAAACCGATTTCATGAATGTGCCCGCTCTGGCCTTCGCCGAGCAGGTCGCCGGCGCCGCGTATTTCGAGATCGTGCGCCGCAAGCGTGAAACCGGTGCCGAGCTCTTCGAGCGACTCGATCGCTTCGAGCCGTTTGCGCGCGTCGTTCGGCAACAGCGCGTGCGGCCCGCTCAACGTCAGGTAGGCGTAAGCCTGATAATGCGAGCGCCCGACGCGCCCGCGCAGTTGGTGCAGTTGCGCCAAGCCGAAACGGTCGGCTTCGTTGACGATGATGCTGTTGGCCGAGGGGACGTCTATGCCGCTTTCAATGATCGTCGTACATACCAGCATGTCAAAGCGGCGTCGGTAAAAATCAAGCATCACGGTCTCGAGGTCGCGTTCGCGCATTCGGCCGTGGGCAAAGCGGATGTTCATGCCGGGCAGCAGTTTTTTCAGCCTCCCGGTCATCTCTTCAATGTCCTCGATGCGGTTGTGCACGAAATAAACCTGTCCGCCGCGGTGTAGCTCGCGTTGGCACACTTCGGACACCAGCGCGTTGCTCCATTCGCTGACAAAGGTTCTGATCGCGCGGCGGTCGGGCGGCGGCGTCGTG
Source organism: Candidatus Oxydemutatoraceae bacterium (assembly GCA_965223735.1). GTDB lineage: Bacteria > Pseudomonadota > Gammaproteobacteria > Poriferisulfidales > Oxydemutatoraceae > CAYFZO01. The sequence continues at coordinate 304,123 of OZ245010.1, forward strand.
ATCAGCGACAGGTCGCGCAGACCGCTCAGCGACATGTTCAGCGTGCGCGGGATCGGCGTCGCGGTCAATGTCAGGACGTCGCTGCCGGCCGTCAGCGACTTCAGCCGTTCCTTGTGGCGGACGCCGAAACGTTGCTCCTCATCAATCACGATCAACCCCAGGCGCTTGCACGACAAGTCCTGCATCAGCAACCGGTGAGTGCCTATCACGATGTCCGCTGTGCCGTCGGCGAGGCTTGCGAGGATGCTTTGCTGGTTGCTGCGGCTGATAAAGCGCGACAGCATCTCAATTCTCACCGGCCAATCGGCGAAGCGCGAAGTGAAACTTTCAAAATGCTGGGTGGCGAGCAAAGTTGTCGGCACCAGTACCGCGACCTGATAGTTGTTGTACACCGCGTTGAATGCGGCACGCATAGCGATTTCAGTTTTACCGAAACCGACGTCGCCGCACACGATCCGGTCCATCGGCCGGCGCCGCGCCATGTCGTCGCGGATCTCATCCATGGCTTTCAGTTGGTCCGCGGTTTCCTCGTACGGGAATTTATCCGCAAACTCAAGATACTCGCTTTCTTCAATCGTGAAGGCGACGCCTCGCGCCGCTTCGCGGCGCGCCTGGGTGTCGAGCAGTTCGGCGGCGACGTCGAAGGCCTTTTGCGCGGCCTTTCTTTTCGCTTTCTGCCAGCGTTCGTCCCCGAGCTGGTGCAGCGGCGCAACGTCGGTGTCGCCGCCGGTGTAGCGGGTCAGCAGGTGCAATGAGGAAATCGGCACATAGAGTTTATCGTCGCCGGCATATTCCATTACCAGGAATTCGAACGGGGTGCCGCCGACTTCGAGGCGCTCGAGGCCGTGGTACCGGCCGACGCCGTGTTCTTCGTGCACGACCGGGCAGCCGAGCGTCAGGTCGCTGAGGTTATGGATGATCGCGTCGGCGTCGGGAGTGCGCCGCCGTGAGCTTCGCCGCGCCGGATCGCCTTTGCGGCCGAGAATCTGGCTGTCGGAGACGACTGCAAGCCGCCGGTGTTCAAACTCCGCGCCGGTGTGGATGTCGCCAACACAGATACACAATGGTTCCGTGGCCGCGCGGAATTCACGCCAGCCGTTGACGTCGTGCGCGTGGATCCCCGCCTTGCGCAACGTTTCCCCGAGTTGCTGGCGGTAACCGGGAGACCTTGCCGCGATCAGAACGCGGCCGTCGAAGCCATTGAGAAAACGCCTGAAGTTCATCAACGGTTGTTTGGCGTTTTCCTGCATGAACAGCGCGGGCAGCAGGCGTGTACGGCCGTCGCGGGTATTGCCCGAAGTGTCTTCAAATGATTGGATCTCGACGTTTCTGAAACGCCGCATCTGTCTGTTCAGCAACTGTTCGGACAGGAACAGGCGCGCGGGCGGCAGTAACGGGCGGTCGTGGTCGAGTTGCGCCTGTTCGTGGCGCTGCACGATCAACCGCCGGTGTTCCGCGATATGGTCGGTGAGACCGTCGGGGAAGAAAATGACTGAATGGTCGGGCAGATAGTCAAATAACGTCGCCATCTGATCAAAAAACAGCGGCAGGTAATACTCGATGCCGCTGGGGATGACGCCGTTGCTGACGTCGTGGTACAGGCGCGTATCCGTGTCCTCGATCGCCGTGCGAAAGCGGCGCCGGAAATCCCTGACGGCTTCCTCGCTGAGTGCGAACTCGCGCGCCGGTTGGATCAGCACCGCATCCATCCGTTTTATCGAGGTCTGGTCGTCGGGGCTGAAAGACCGCAAACTTTCAATGCAGTTGTCGAGCAGGTCCACGCGCACCGGGAGGTCGTCGCCCGACGGGCCGACGGGCGGATAGAAGTCTATGATCGAGCCGCGCACGGCATATTCGCCGTGCACGGTGACTTGGGAGACTGGAGTGTAGCAGTTTTCGGCGAGTTTTCGGCGGAAGTCTTCTCGGTCGAGCGCATCGCCGACTTTCAGAGAAAATGCGGCGTCGCGTATGAACTCGGGAGGCACGACGTATTGCAGCAAAGTGTCCGCGGCGACGACGCAGATACCGGTGTCGAGGTCGGGCAGGCGGCGCAATGTGTCGATGCGTTTTGTGGTGATCTCCTCACGCGGGGAAAAAAGATCGTAGGGCAGCGTTTCCCAGTCGGGCAGGGCAAACACCTCGACCCGGCCTTGCGCGAAGAAGCGCAGTTCGGTCTTGAGCCGGCGCGCGGCTGTCATGTCGGGCGCGATCAGCAGCGCCGGGATCTGGTTTTCGGCGACCGTACGCACCACGACCTCGGCCTGCGCGCAGGCATACAGTCGTCCCCAACGGCGGACGCGCCGGTCTTTGCCCGTGGGCAGAGACAGGCTGTGTACGGGCTTTTCAGCCATCGCTTGCGGTTTATGATACCGCCCTGTCGAGAGCACGGGGCTTACGCCCGCTCGGGGAGGAACGTGGAAAGTGAAAGACCGCGTGGTGTATTCAGTTATTGAGGCCTCGGGACTGTCGGCCGGCTTTTATGTCGCGCGGTGCAGCGGGATCTCCCGGAGAGGCATTCCGCTTTGACGCCGCCTGCAATGGACGGCTTCAAAGATCACGAGAACATATCGGTGGTGACATTCTTGAACCAGCTGTAGGCGTACTGCGCCTCGCGCTGCTTCATCGCCGGGGAGGCGTCTGCCGGCGATAAGCCGCCCGCCACTTTTTCTATCTTGCTTTTGTCCGCCGCGAGACGGTAAACCGCCGCGACCGATATGCCGTATTCCGGCGCCGCGATGCTGTAACAGGTGTTGACGTAGGACGGCGTGCCGATCGGTTTGCCGTTCAGTAGCGAGACCACCGCTGCGGCACACACCTTGGCTTCCGAGTTCGCGGCGTAACCCGATTTCGGCAGGCCTGTCGCGATGCTCGCGTCGCCGACGATATGGATGCCCGGATGTCGCGTGGACTCGAAGGAATCAAGGTGCACCGGGCACCAGCCGCTGTCGTCGGCGACACCGGCCGCGTGCGCGATATGACCCGCCTTTTGCGGGGGGATTACATTCACGACGTCGCCCTTGATGTCTTCGATCTCAGTTGACACGAGGTTTTCTTTCGGGGACACGCCGACCACACCGCCGCCGGTGTCGGAACCCGAACGCCACTCGATCATACCGTCGTACAACTCTTTCCACGCCTGCGTGAACAAGCCTTGCTTGGAGAATTTGTCTTTGGCATCGACGACCATGATCTTGGACTTCGGTTTATGGTTTTTGAGGTAATGGGCGATCTGGCAGACTCTTTCGTAAGGGCCGGGCGGGCAGCGGAAGGGATTTGCTGGCGGGGCGACGATCACTAGGCCGCCGTCGTCCATCGCCTTGAGTTGGTCAAACAGCAGGGTGGTCTGGGCGCCGGCTTTATAGGCGTGAGGCATGACCCCTGCCGCTTTTTCACCATAGCCTTCAATCGCGCCCCAGTGAAAATCGATGCCGGGGGAGAGCACCAGTCGATCGTAGGCAAACTTGTCGCCGCCTGCGGTGGCGACTGTCTTTTTGGCCACATCCACCCCCATCGCTTTGTCGTGCACGACGTTGACGCCGTGAGCGGCAAGCCCTTCGTAGTCAAATTTCAGCGTATTGACGTCGCGTTCGCCGCCGAACACCTCGTTGCTCATGAAGCAGGTGTAATAGTGTTTGTCCGCTTCAATCAGGGTGACGTCGATGGATTTGTCGGCCATCTTGATGTATTTCGCGGCGATTGTCCCGCCGGCGCCGCCGCCGACGACAACCACTTTTCCGGAGGCGCCCGACGCGATGTACGGACAAGCAAAGCCGACCGCGGTCGAAGCACCTGCGGCTTTCAGAAAATTGCGTCTGTTTAATTTGATCATTGCTTGTACCTCCGGGCTTATTTGGCGCTGCCGTAGTAGTGGATCAAGCTTTCAACGCCTTCTTCACTGTGTTCTTTGTGCAACTCCTTGAGTTTGGTGCGCATCTTCTTCGGCATTTCCCTTTTGCCGTCGAAGTAATCCTGCAGGGTATAGCGCAGGTAGGGCATCCATTGCCCGGCGAGTATGCCGACGTCATCTACCGGTGAGCTTCCGCCGTCCTCGTGGCATTTTTCGCACTTCGCCTTGTGCAGTTTCTTGCCCTGTGAGGAGCGGTCGGCATCGACCTGCTGGCGGACGGCTTGCGGTTCCTGGGCCGCGAAGTAATCTGCAATGGCCTCGATCTCTTCAATCGTGTAGCCCGTCGCAATGCGCGACATGATGGTGCTGTAGCGGCTGAACGCGAGTACGTCTTCGTAGGCCTCGCCGCGCTCGTCGATGATTTTCTTCAAAGCATCGGGATCGTCGTGGAACTTGAATGAGAGCATCGCGCCGATCAGGTAGTTGCGTGTGAATCCCGCAATCGAGGGGATTGCCGGGCCTGCGCTGATGCCCCGCGTGCCGTGGCAGGCGACACAGGTGTTTACCAGCATCTCGGTTGTCGCCATTTTCGTGTTTTTACCCTGAGTCGCCGCGTTGCCTGTACACAGCACGGCGATGACCAACAGTGCGCCGAGTAGTACTGGTCTTTTAAGCATGTGTTCTCCTGAGGTGCATAACGCCTGACCGTGTTGGCACGTTGTTTGTGCCGAGGGTATCCAGAGAATATATCATAACCCGGCGTCCCCGCCGGGCGTGGTCCGACGAGTGGGGGCGGCTTACGGTTCAATCGGTTCCTTGTGCGCGACGCCGTGGTGGCACTCGATGCAGGTACGGCCTTCCTTGATCGCCCGCCGGTGCTTTCTGCGCGCGGTGCGCGTTTGTTCTGCAAGGTCCATCGCTTCGGCCGTGTGGCAGTTGCGGCACTCGCGCGAGTCGCTGGCTTCCATCTTTGCCCATACCCGGTTGGCCATGGTCCAACGGTGTGCTTCAAACTTTTCCTTGGTGTCAATGGTGCCCGCGATTTCGTGCCACACGTCCTTTGCGGCGAGTAACTTGGCATGCAGTTTCGGGAGGATCGGATGCGGCACGTGACAGTCGCGGCATTTCGCTCGCACGCCGGACGGGTTGGAATAATGCATCGACTCCATCCACTCGGCCTTGACCCATTGCATTGAATGGCAGGAAGTGCAGAACTCGGTGCTGTTCGTTGTTTCAAGCGCGGCGGAGAAACCGGCCGCGGCGACAAAACCGGCGGCGACCAGTGCGGCGGCGGCGATAATGCTGAGGTTTACACGGTTTTTCATATCGGTTTCTGGATTTTTGTCGGGTCAAGTTTATACAGCGGCGGTTCGGGAGCCGCGGTTCATTCAACCGGCAGAGTGCCGGGTATTATACTTGTCCGCCTGTATTCCCGGTTCATATTCTCCGACGACATACGCTTTTAGAATGCACGCAACTTCGAGCGCCGACATTGAACCTCCCGCGGTTCTTGAGGCCCGTCATCTCGGGCTGGAGCGGGGTGGTCGCTGCCTGTGCGGGCGCCTGACGTTTACCGCCTGTGCGGGCGAGCGGCTTGAGATCATCGGCGCGAACGGCACCGGTAAAACTTCTTTGTTGCGGGTGCTGGTGGGGCTGTCCGAGGTTTACTCGGGCGACATTCTGTGGCGGGGGCGCCCTCGGCGCGAAGTGCGCGAGCGGTATGTCCGTGAACTGACTTACGTCGCGCACAAGACCGGCTTCAAGTCGACGTTGAGCGCGCGCGAAAACCTGCGGTTCTACGCTGGCCTGAAAACCACGGCGAACCGGAGAGATGGCGTCGCCGTCCGCGAAACCGACGACCGGATCGGGCGCGCGCTGGACCGGTTCGGCCTCGCCGACCTGGCTGATGCGCCGTGCAGTGCTTTGTCCGAAGGCCAGCGCCGACGCGCCGTGCTCGCACGCCTGCCGGTCGAGCGCACCGTCATCTGGTTGCTCGACGAACCCGCGGCGATGCTCGATCGGCAAGGCGTGGCAACGCTGGAAGCGCTGCTGACCGAGCACGCGGCGCGCGGCGGTGTCGCAGTCGTCGCAACCCACCAGCCACTCGGCGCGGCAGATGGAGTACGTCGTCTTGAATTGCCGTTGGGCGGGTCGCCCGGCGCGCCGTGTTGAACAGCGCGTTCAGTCTGTTGAGGCGGGATCTGCTCGCGGCGGCGCGTTGCCGCTCGGCGTGGGTCGAGCCGTTCGTGTTCTTCATCGTCATCATGGTGCTGTTTCCATTGGCGGTCGAGACAGAGCAGGAGTTGGTCGCGCGCGCGGCGCCCGCGTTCATCTGGGTTTCAGTGCTGCTCGCGAACTTTCTGGCGCTCGAGCGCCTGTTGCGGCCGGATCTTGACGACGGTTCACTTGAGCAGTTGCTGGTTGCACCTCAGCCGCTGGCGCTGGCGATGCTGTTCAAGGTATTCGCGCACTGGCTGACCGTCTGCCTGCCGCTGGTCATACTCGCACCGCTTTGTGCGGTGCTGCTGTTTCTGCCCGCGGAGGCTGTGTGGGTGACACTGACGGCGCTCGCGATCGGCACGCTGACCGTCAATTTGATCGGCGCTGCCGGCGCCGCGTTGGTGGTGACGTTGCACCGCAGCAGTTTGCTGAGCGGCCTGCTGGTCATTCCGTTTTATATCCCGACGCTGGTTTTTGGCGCTCATGCAACCGCCGCCGCGGCCGTCGGGCTGTCCGCGCAAGGGCAGCTCGCAATGCTCGGCGCCATGCTAATATTGGCGTTGATTCTCACGCCGTTTGCCGCCGCCGCCGCGTTGCGCGTGACATTGGACTGACCGGGAGAAAAGTGAATTACATGCTGAAGAGTATTTTTTATGTTCTTGTTACTTAAGGGTTTATCTTCTCCAGAATGCGCATATCACTGGATCGGCAGGCTGTTGCCTTGGGCGCTTTGGAGCGGTTTCACGCTGCTCGCCGCCGGCCTGTTCTGGGGGCTTTACCTCGCGCCGCCGGATTATCAGCAGGGCGAGGCCTACCGTATCATCTACATGCACGTGCCGGCGGCCTGGATGTCTTTGTTCATTTACATGGTGATGGCGGCAGCGGGGTTGGTTGCATTGGTGTGGCGCGTGAAACTCGCGGAAATACTGTGCACCGAGAGCGCGCCGATCGGCGCGTCGTTGACCGCGCTCGCCCTGGTTACCGGCATGTTGTGGGGCCGGCCGATGTGGGGAGCATATTGGGTGTGGGATGCGCGGCTGACCTCTGAATTGATCCTGCTGTTTTTGTATTTCGGCGTCATCGCACTGCATTCAGCCATCGCCGATCCGCGCAAAGCAGCACGTGCCGCGGGTCTGCTGGCCCTGCTCGGCGCCGTCAACGTCCCGATCATTCACTATTCGGTCGTGTGGTGGAGCACCCTGCACCAGGGGCCGACCGTCACCCGCTTTGACGCACCGGCGGCACACTCGAGCATCCTGTTGCCGCTGCTGTTCATGGCGAGCGTGTTTGTGCTGCTCTACGCGGGCGCGTTGCTCGCGCGCGTTCGCAACGCCCTGATCGTGCGCAATTATGACAGCCGCTGGCTTACGGAGAGCGAATGAAAACCGTGATGGAATGGCTGGCGATGGGAGGCTACGCTTGGTACGTCTGGCCGTCCTACGCGGCCGGTCTGCTCATTCTGGTGCTGAATGCCTGGTTGCCCCTGCGCTATCATCGCCAACTGCTCAACCGTCGCACGCGCGACGGGAGATAGGCATTCTGCGGGGGAGAAAGGATGTCGCCGAGACAAAAACAAAGGCTGGTTTTCATCATCATCGTGCTCACCGGTTTTGCCGCAGCGACGGTGCTGGTGCTGTATTCGCTCGAGCAGAACCTGCTTTACTTTTATACGCCGAGCCAGGTCGTGCGCGGAGAAGCGCCCGACCGTCGCGCCGTGAACATCGGCGGGATTGTCGTCGCGGGCAGCGTGCGCCATGACCAGAACAGCGCGGCGGTTCACTTTGACCTGACCGATACCGCCGAGACGGTCTCGCTCGTTTATCACGGTCTGCTGCCCGATCTGTTCCGCGAGGGGCAGGGCATCGTCGCCACCGGCCGGGTTCGCGCCGACGGCGTGTTTGCTGCCGACCGGGTGCTCGCGAAACACGACGAGAATTACATGCCGCCTGAAGTTGTCGAAGCGCTCAGGCGGGCGGGCAGCCCCGTCGGTATTCCGCCGCGCGCACTGTAGTGATTCCCGAACTCGGCCATTTTGCGCTGACGCTCGCGCTGGCGGTTGCGTTGTTGCAGACGGTGCTGCCGCTGGTCGGCCTGCGCACCGCCAACGCTGCGTTGATGCGTTTCGCCGCACCCGCCGCGCGGGTGCAGGGCGCTCTGGTGCTGCTCAGTTACGTCTGCCTGAGTTATGCCTTTGCAGTTGACGATTTCAGCGTCCGCTACGTTGCCAATCATTCCAATTCACTGCTGCCGATGCACTACAAGTTGTCGGCGGTGTGGGGGGCGCACGAGGGATCCTTGTTGTTGTGGTTGCTGGTCCTGTCGCTCTGGACGGTCGCGGTTACGGTGTTCAGGCGCGGACTGCCAGGCCCGGTCGCCGCCGGCGTGATCGGCGTCATGGGGTTTATCAGCGCCGGGTTCTTGTCGTTCACGGTCAGCGTATCCAATCCGTTCGAGCGCATTTTTCCGGCGGCGCTCGAGGGACGCGACCTGAACCCGTTGCTGCAGGACCCGGGACTGGTCATCCACCCGCCGATGCTGTACATGGGCTACGTCGGCTTCGCCGTCGCGTTCGCGTTCGCGATCACCGCTCTGCTCGACGGGCGTCTCGACGTCCGCTGGGCGCGATGGTCGAGGCCCTGGACATTGAGCGCGTGGGTGTTTCTGACGCTCGGCATCACGCTCGGCAGTTGGTGGGCATATCACGAACTCGGGTGGGGTGGCTGGTGGTTTTGGGATCCGGTCGAGAATGCGTCATTCATGCCATGGCTGGTCGGTACCGCGCTGATCCATTCGCTCGCGGTCAGCGAGAAGCGTGATACTTTCAAGAGTTGGACAATCCTGCTCGCGATCCTCGCTTTCTCGCTCAGCCTGCTCGGCACTTTTCTGGTGCGTTCGGGAGTTCTGGTTTCGGTTCACGCGTTTGCTTCGGACCCGGCGCGCGGCGTGTTCATTCTGGCTTTTCTCGGCGTCGTCGTCGGTTTTTCGCTGGCACTTTACGCGCAACGCGCGGCACGGATTGAAAGCCGCGGCACTTTCGCCTTGGTATCACGCGAAAATTTTCTGCTGATCAACAATGTGCTGTTGTTGGTCAGCGCCGCGACGATTTTGATCGCAACCTTGTATCCGCTGTTCCTTGATGCGTTGGGACTCGACAAGATCTCGGTGGGGCCGCCGTATTTCTTTGCCGTATTTGTGCCGCTGGCTTTACCGCTGGTATTTCTTGCCGGCGTCGGGCCGTTTCTGCAGTGGCGGCGGGCGGACGCCACACGCATATCGCGCGTCGCGCGATACGCGCTGCCCGCCGCGCTCGCGGTCGGCGTCGGCGCGCCGTTGCTCGCGGGCAAGGTGCTGTCGCCGTTGACTTCTGTCGGCATCGCCGTCGGCGCGTGGACCTTGTTCGCGACCGCGTGGGGTCTGTTGCGCCACGCCCGGGTGCAGCGTCCGCCGGCGTCGCTGTGGGGCATGACCTGCGCGCACGTTGGCCTCGGTATTTTCGTGATCGGCGTCGCTTTCAATGAAACCTACAGCATGGAGCGTGAAGTCCGGGTGGACAACGGCGATTCAGTTGAACTCGCGGGTTATGAATTCCTTTTCAAAGGCGTCGGGCGGGTACAGGGGGTCAATTACACGGCGGAAAGAGGCCGCATTGAAGTGTCTAGGCAGGGGCGGGCGGTGGCGACGCTGTTTCCGCAGAAGCGCACCTATACCGTGCAGACCAATCCGATGACCGAAGCCGCGATCCATGCCACCGCGCTGCGCGACCTGTATGTTGCGCTAGGCGAGCCGGCTGGCGGTAAACGTGGCCTGCGCATCTATTACCGCCCGCTAATACGCTGGATCTGGCTCGGTGCGCTGTTGATCGCGCTCGGCGGCGCGATTGCCGCCGCCGACCGACGCTACCGCGCGCACGCGGCGCCGGGTGCTTTGAAAACGGCCGCCGCGGGCGTAGGCCGATGAACCGGGTGATTGGGGTTTGAAATGAAGCCTGCGATCATTCCGCTGCTGCTGTTCAGTGCTTTGGTGGCTTTTCTCGCGGTCGGCCTGACGCTCGACCCCTCGCGCGTGCCCTCGCCGTTGATCGGGCGTCCGGCGCCGGCATTTTCCGCCGAGCGGCTGTCGCAGCCGGGCGTTTTCGTCAATGAAAAAGATTTTCTTCTGAAGCCGGCGCTGTTTAACGTCTGGGCGACTTGGTGCAGTGCCTGTCTCGACGAACACCCGTTGCTGATGGATCTCGCGCGGCGCCGCGGTGTGCCGGTTTACGGGCTGAACTATAAAGACGACCGGCGTGCGGCTCTCGGCTGGCTTGAACAGTTCGGCAATCCGTACCGTTGGGTGGCGTACGACGGGGACGCGCGCGTCGGCATCGAATGGGGGGTATATGGCGCTCCGGAAACCTATCTGATCTCGGCCGACGGCGTTGTTCTCTACAAGCATATCGGCGCGCTCAACGAGACGATCGTCGAGCAGGAGATCCTGCCTTTGCTCAAACGCAAGTCGCGGAGGGGTGCTGATGCCGGCGGTGATGCGTAACTGGGTTGTGGCCGCGGTGCTCGCGATCGGTCCGGCGCTCGCGGCGATGCCGGAGGCGCAGGAGGCGCGCTATCTGGCGCTGCTCGAACAGTTGCGCTGCCTAGTCTGCCAGAACCAGACGCTCGCCGAGTCCGGCGCCGACCTTGCAGGTGATCTGCGGCGCCAAGTGTTGGAGATGATTGAAAACGGTTCGAGCGATGAACAGATACTGTCGTTCATGACCGATCGTTACGGTGATTTTGTGCTGTATCGTCCGCCGTTCAAGCCACGAACCTTTCTGTTGTGGGCGGCGCCGCTGCTGTTGCTGATTGCATTCCTGGCCGCATTGCTCGGATATGTTGCAGCGCGTGCGCAGCGGGCTGCCGGAATACCGCCTGAGGCGTCGTCCGGAGAACCGCCGGGAGAGGGCGAATGAGCCTGTGGCTTGTCAATGCGTTGGTTGTGCTGTTGGCGCTGTTCTTCCTGTTCAGGCCGTTACTGATGCGGTCCTCTTCGGGAATGAGGCAGGGTGCACTGGTTGATTTCAGCGCCGGGTTGCTTGCCGATCGTCTTGCCGAACTTGAATGCGAGCGCGCCGCCGGCCTGATCGGCGAAGCCGAGTACGCCCAGGCGCAGCGAGAAACCGAGGCCGCCTATGCAGCCGCCGCCGACGCCGGCAGCAGGAACGGGTCGTCGCGCACGCCGGTCGTGGCCGTCATCGTCGTCCTGGTGTCAGTTCTCAGCGCTGCTGTTTTCTATTTCCACCATTCGGACGGTTATCACATGCTGCTCGCCGAGAAAGAGGCGGGTGACATGATCAAGAGTTTTGAGGCGTCGAAAGCGGCGCTGGATCAACGGCTGGCCGAGGCGCCGCAGGACGTTGAAGCCCGGCTGTTGCTTGCGTCCCTGAAGTACCTGGTCGGCGATTACGCCGGCGCCGCCGCCGATTATGGCCGCGCCGATGAACTTGGCGGACTCGCCGACACCGATGTGTGGACGAACTACGCCGATGCATTGCTGCGTTCGGGAGGTGCAACGCAAGGTGACCGCGTACTCACGGCATTGGACAAAACGCTGGAGGCGGATCCTGTTGATCAGCGCGCTTTATTTTTTTCCGGCATGTTGCATTTTGAGCGCGGGGAATATCCGCAGGCGGTTGAACGCTGGCAGCGGTTGTTGCCGTTGATGTCCGGGGATGCGCCTGGATCCGGTGAAGAACTGCGACGACTGATCGCGCGGGCTGTCGATCAGGACGCGAATAATGCCGGGGCCGGCACCGCAGGCAAGGTCGCGGACGAGGCCGCAAAAGCGGCAAATGTCGGCGCGGTGACGGTGATGGTTTCGCTGGCCGAAGCGTTGCACTCAGCAGTTGCGCCCGGCGACGCGGTGTTTGTCTATGCGCGCGCGATCGACGGCCCGCCGATGCCGCTGGCGGTGGTGCGCCTGACCGTTGCCGATCTGCCCGCTGAAGTCCGTCTCGACAGTAGCAACGCCATGGTCGAGGGTGTATTTCTCGATGCATTTGAACGGATTGAGGTCGTCGCCAGGGTGTCCAAACGGGGGACGGCGCTGTCCGCTCCCGGAGATCTGATCGGCCTGACCTCACCCGTCGGCGTCGGTCAGGTCATCGCGGTCGAGATTTCGGACGTTGTCGAATGATGAAAGTCGAATATTCCATCGGGTTGCGCTATACGCGCTCCAAAAAACGCAATCGTTTCATCGGCTTTATTTCGCTGATCTCGATGGCCGGCATCGCGATCGGGGTGCTGGTCGTGATTACCGTGCTGTCGGTGATGAACGGCTTCAAGACCGAGGTGCGTGAGAAAATGCTTGATTTCGCCTCGCACGTCACGGTGACCGGTTTCGACGGGCGGCTTGCCGATTGGCGGCCGCTGGAGCGCCTGGTGGAGGACCATCCGGAGGTCCTGGCGCTGGCGCCGTTTGTGGAAGCCCAGACGATGTTGATCCACAACGATCAGGTGAACGGCGTCTATATGCGCGGCATTTTGCCTGAGTTGGAAACTGAAGTGTCTGAGGTTGCGGGGCGTATGGTCGCAGGTTCGCTCGCCGCGCTCGAGGAAGGTGAATTCCGCATCGTTCTGGGGGAGATGCTCGCACGGTTGCTCGGCGTCGGTCTCGGCGACAAGGTGACTGTCGTTAGCCCCAAAGCGGCGGTGACCCCGGTCGGCATCCGCCCGCGGCTGAAGCGCTTTACGGTCAGCGGTATTTTCAGGATCGGTATGCCGCAGTTTGACCGCAACGTCGCGCTTATTCATCTCGACGACGCGCAATTGCTGATGCAATTGGGTGGGGAGATCAGTGGTGTGCACTTGCGCCTGCAGGATCTGCTGAAGGCACCTGAGCTCACTTACCGATTGCGTCTCGAACTCGCCCCCGATTATTTTGCGAGTGATTGGACGCAGCGGCACAAGGCGTTCTTTCGGGCGATTGAAATGGAAAAGACCATTCTGATGATCATCATGACGCTGATTATCGTCGTCGCCGTGTTCAATATCGTTTCGGCGCTGATCATGGTCGTTGTCGAAAAGCAGGGGGACATCGCGATACTGAAGACCATGGGCATGACGCCGCGGCGGATACTCAGGATCTTTGTCATTCAAGGGTGCGTGATCGGCGGCGGCGGCACCTTGCTCGGGGTGGCGGGCGGCGTTGCGCTCGCCTCGTACCTGAGCGACATCGCGGCGTGGGTGGAAAAAGCCAGCGGATACAAGTTCCTGTCGCCGGATGTTTATCCGATTTCAGAAGTGCCGTCGCAGCTACTCGCCTCCGATATCATATTGACCGCGGTGCTGGCGTTTTTCCTGACGGTGGTGGCGACTCTTTATCCGGCCTGGCGCGCTGCGTCGGTGCGTCCCGCCGAAGTGTTGAGGTATGAATGAGCGGTGTAATCCCGTTGATACAGTGCCGCCGCGTCGGCAAAAGTTACGGCGAGGGGCGGTTTGCGATCGCCGTACTGAAAGAACTGGACCTGACGATGCGGGCGGGCGAGGACCTCGCGATCATCGGCGCGTCGGGTAGCGGCAAGAGCACTTTGCTGCACCTGCTGGGCGGCTTGGACTCGCCAGACTGCGGGGAAGTGACGGTGCAGGGTGAAGACATCAACCGGCTGAATGAGCACGCGCGCTGCCGGTGGCGCAACCGCGAGGTCGGGTTTGTCTATCAGTTTCATCATCTGCTCGCCGAATTCACCGTCCTCGAGAACGTCGCGATGCCGCTTTTGATCGCGGGGCGCAGCCTGGCCGGGATCCGGGGCAAAGCGGGTTCGCTGCTGGAGCGCGCCGGTCTTGCGGATCGCGCCCTGCACAAACCGCACGAGTTGTCCGGCGGTGAACGCCAGCGGGTTGCGATCTGCCGCGCGCTGGTATCGCGCCCGCGCGTCATCTTGGCCGACGAACCGACCGGCAACCTCGATCGCGAGACTGCGCAAAAAGTAGCGGACGTCATGCTGCTGGTCAAAGAGGAATCGGACGCGACGCTGGTTATCGTCACGCATGATCAAGCGCTTGCGCGTCGATGCGGGCGTGTTGTGTGTCTTGAAGATGGTCGTTTGCAGGAGTGAGCCTGAAGGCGGGCGTCGCCGCTGATCGGTCCACCGTCTGCAGCGACAAGGTTATCTTCGTTTGCGGCGGCGCCAGTGCAGCGTGACGTGATACCGCCACAGGAAATGGACGGTGGCGTAGCCCAGCGCCGCGGCGACTGAGCCGACAACCAGGCAGCCGAGGAGTAGGGGCTGCCACGCGGTTGAGAAACTGGTGTTCAGCCACTCAAAAGTCGGTTCGAAGAAAAACGCTTTGCCGAGAAGACTGAGCGACTGTCGTCCGACGAGGTAACAGAAATAAAAGATCGGCGTTACCGTAAATGGGTTGGTGATCCACACGGTGATCACCGCGATCGGCAGGTTGGCACGCAGCACGATCGTACAGGCGGCGGCGAGCAGCATCTGCACCGGTACCGGCATGAAGGCGCAGAACAAGCCGGAGGCGAATGCGACTGACACCGAGCGGCGGTTGATATGCCACAGGTAGTCGCGCTTCATAATGCCGCCGAACACCCGGTTCAGGTGCAGGTGGCGACGGTATCGGTGCGTATCCGGCAACCATTTCCGGATCAATTTTCTTGCCATGGTGAAGCGGCACTATAGCCTCAATTCAGGCGCATTGGTGCCTTTATCGTAAAAACCGGTTCGTTCGTCGGATGCCGGCGTTGTTGAAGCCTGTCGGCGGGCAGTCTGCTCGCCATGCCTATTTTTGCCACAGGGTTTGTGCTCGGCAGCGTGGCGCTGCATGGTTTTGCCGATTTGCCTGGGTGGGGGAGCGCCGCGCTTGTATCGTTGCCGACGCTGGCGCTGCTGCACCTGCCGGGCGCTTGGTTGCGGTTCGGTATCGCTGCCGTTGCCGTCGCCGCAGGATTTTTATGGACTCTGGCGGTGGCCGGTCTGCACCAAGCGACGATGCTGCCCGCCGGATTTGAAGGGCGCAATGTCAAGGCGGTCATCCGGGTAGCGTCGATCCCGGTTGACACGGGGTATTCGTTGCGTTTTGACGCCGAGGTGGTCGAACTCGGGAGGCCATTCAGGAAATGGGTGCCGCCGCGGCGGATCCGGCTTTCACTTTATCCCCGCAATAACCGTTCAAGCCGACCGGCGTTGCGTCCGGGCGACTTGCTCGACGCGACATTGCGCCTCAAGCGTCCGCACGGCTACATGAATCCCGGTGGCTTTGATTATGAACGTTATCTGTTCTCGCAGCGCGTCGGTGCAACCGGATACGTCCGCGGATTTGAACTTCTCGAACGCGGAGGCACCTGGTCGTTACCGGTGCTGCGCCATCACCTCTATGAGCGCCTGAAGTCGCGGGCGACACCCAATATCGGTGCCGTGATCGCGTTGGCGCTCGGCGAGCGAGGGCTGATGGACAAGGCGCACAGGGACCTGTTGTTCGTCACCGGCACCGGTCATCTGTTTGCGATATCAGGTCTGCACATCGCTTTAATTTTCGGTTTTATCTTTTTGATATCACGCTTTTTATGGTCGCGGTTTTTCCTGCGGCACAGTCTGTGGCCGTCGGCGCGTGCCGCAACGGTGCCGGCGCTGCTGGCGGCGTGCGTTTATGCTTGGCTCGCGGGCTTCACGATCCCGACGCAGCGTGCATTGATCATGCTCGGGTGCGTCGTCGCCGGTGTTCTGCTCAGGCGGCGGGTTTCACTTGGTAATACCTTGCCGCTTGCACTCCTCGCCGTGATCGCGTATGACCCTCTGAGCACTTTGTCGGTTTCGTTCTGGCTGTCGTTTGTTGCGGTCGGGTTTATCGCACTTTATTTCAGCCTGCACCCATGGCCGAAAAAGCGCGCGTGGCTTGATTTGCAAACGGCGTTGCCGCTGGCCCTGCTGCCTGCGGGGCTGTGGTTCTTCGGTTACGGCGCCCTGGTTGCGCCGGCGGCTAATCTAGCGGCGGTGCCGTTGGTCAGCCTGCTGATCCTGCCGTGTGTGTTGCTCGCAACCTTGTGGGCGCCGCTCAACGCCGCGTTGTGCTCTTTTTTCATTCGCTGCGCGGATTTTCTGCTCGGCCTGTTGTGGCGTGGCGGCGATTGGCTGGTGCGGGTAGATTTTCTGCAGTGGTTTCATCACCCGCCCGCGTGGAGCTACCCGTTCGCCGTCGCCGGCATCGTTGCGGTAACGCTCGCGAGCGGCTGGCGGCGCAAAACGGCGGCTGCAGCGTTGCTGTTGCCGTTGCTGGCCAGCGCCGGGCGCGGCTTGCCCGGGGGCGCGTTTGAAGTCGCGTTTCTCGATGTCGGGCAGGGGTTGTCGGTGGTGGTCGCGACACGTGGGCATACGCTGCTGTTTGATACCGGCCCGGCGTACCGTTCGGGCTTCACCACAGCCGAGGCGGTGATTATTCCGTATCTGCACCGGCGGGGTGTCAGGCATCTCGATGCGTTGATCGTTTCTCACGGCGACAGCGACCACGCTGGCGGCGTGGATGTCGTTGCCGGACGCTTTGAGATCGGGCGGCGCCTTGTCGGCGGCGGGGCACAACGCGGTCGCAGCCTCGAGCCTTGCCGCGACGGACAAGCGTGGTCGTGGGACGGTGTGCATTTTGAAATCCTGCATCCTGCCGACAATCGTGGCCTTCAAGGCAATGACTCCTCGTGCGTACTGAAAGTGACGGCGCGCGAACATTCGCTGCTGCTGACCGCCGACATTGAGAGCCAGGCCGAAGCTTCATTGCTCGTGCGTGCGCGGGAGCGCCTCGCGGCGTCGGTCATGCTTGTTCCGCATCATGGCAGCCTGACCTCATCCACCGGCGCTTTCGTTGCCGCCGTCAATCCTGATATCGCCGTAGTAACCAGCGGTTACCGCAACCGTTTCGGCCTGCCGAAAAAGGAGATCGTGAACCGGTATCTCGACGCCTGCGCGCGCGTGTTCAATACCGCCGAAACCGGCGCCCTGCTGATGAGTTTTGTGCCGGGACGCGAAGCGGAAGCGCCTTATCTGCACCGGCGCGACGCGCGACGGTACTGGCACCGGCACTTTAAACCTTATTCATTAAAGGACTGCTGAGGGGAACGCTTTGGCCGACGTACGGGTGGTCTGAAACGGGCAGAGCCTGGGAGGTGGTCGCTGATACCGATATAATGCGGGTGCCGATGTCGAATGGGTCCATACTGCGCCGATCGTTCTCGTCCGGGGTTTACGGGCGCCTGCTGGCTTATGCGTGGCGATACCGAAAATCGCTGATCATCGCGGTGGCCGGGATGATCGTGTATTCGGCGACCGAGACCGGTTTTGCGGCACTGATGAAGCCGTTGCTCGACGAAAATCTGGACGGTGGCGAATGGCGGGTACATTCCTGGCTGGTGCCGGTTGCGGTCGTCTTCGTGCTTTTCCTTAGGGGCGTCGGCAGTTTTCTGTCGGTGTATTACATGGATCACGTCGGCAATTGGGTCACCAAGGAACTGCGTACGGATATGTTCAGCCATCTGTTACAGTTGCCGATGTCCTATTTTGACGCGGTGCCGCACGGCGTGCTGGTGTCCAAATTGACTTTCAACGTCGAAAAGACGGCGTCGGTGTCGGCCCGGGCGCTGACTTTTCTGATCAGGGACACGCTGACCGTGGTCGGCCTAGTCGGCTGGCTGTTCTATCTGCAATGGAAACTCGCGCTGATCTTTCTGGTTTCCGCGCCCCTGATCGTCTGGCTGACCGTGCTCGCGGGTAGGCGCCTGCGCAAGGTATCCCATCGCATTCAGCGAACGATGGGGGGCGTGACTGAAGATATACGGCAGGCGATTGAGGCCGGTCTCGCGATCAGGATCTTCGGCAGCGACGGAATTGAGCGGGAAAATTTTGAAAACAGCAACGAGAGAAACCGCAAGGAGAGGATGCGCTTGACCGCCGTTAGGGCGCTGAACGCGCCGGTCGCGGTATTCCTAGCCGGTCTCGGTTTCGCTGCCGTAATCCATTTCTCAATGCAGGGAACGCTGAGCGCGGCGATATCGCCAGGGACTTTTGCTTCATTCGCCGCTGCCGTGCTGCTGTTGTTTCGGCCGCTGCGCAATTTGACCCGTCTCAATGCTATCTTGCAGGACGGCCTCGCCGCCGCCGAGAGCGTGTTTCAGTTCCTCGACGAAGAGGTGGAAAAAAGCACAGGCAAAACCATGCAGTTACAATACAAAGGTCACCTCCGCTTCAGGAATGTATCGCTGAATTATGACGGCGACGGGCGGGCGGCGCTCGAGGACGTCAGCCTCGACATTGTACCCGGAGAAACGATTGCGCTGGTCGGACGTTCGGGCGCCGGCAAAACCAGTCTTGCGCAACTGATTCCGCGCCTATATGAGCCGACGCGAGGGGCGATTGAACTCGATGGGTGCGATATCGCAACGCTTGCGCTTGCCGACCTGCGCGGCAAGATCACTTATGTGCCGCAATCCACAGTATTGTCAAACAGTACGATCGCAAGGAACATCGCCTGCGGAGGTGATTACGCGCCCGACGGAGTGACCGAAGCTGCGCGCCGGGCGCACGCACTTGAATTCATCGAGCGACTGCCGCGGGGCTTTGATACCGTGCTGTCCAACAACGCCGGAATGCTTTCCGACGGCCAGAAACAGCGCATCGCGATTGCGCGCGCGTTGTTCAAGGACGCGCCGATACTGATCTTTGACGAGGCCACTTCCGCGCTCGACGCCGACTCTGAACGCCACGTTCAGGCGGCGCTGGCAGAAATCCTGAAAAACCGCACGGCGATCATTATCGCGCACCGCTTTTCGACGATCAGGCAGATCAAGCGCATCATCGTGCTCGAGCAGAGGCGGATCGTCGAGCAGGGCACGCATCAAGAACTGATAGACCGCGGCGGTGTTTACGCCGAGTTGTACCGCGGGCACACAGAAGGCGATCTGATAGACCGGTGAGCGGTGCTTGAGACTACCCGCCGTACCTTGAGCGAACGGGTTTGGTACGGCTCGCACCCATTGCGTTATCTGTTGTTGCCGCTGTCGGCGGTGACCGCGGTTGCCGTGAGTCTGCGGCGCGCCTGGTTTCATTTTGCAAAACCGGCGCCGGCGCCGGTGCCGGTGATCGTCGTCGGCAACCTGACCATCGGCGGTAGCGGCAAAACGCCGCTGGTGATGGCGATCGCACATCATCTCAAGCGCAGGGGATATAAACCGGGGATTGTGAGCCGGGGGTATGGCGCGCGTAGCCGGTCGTACCCGCACTGCGTGCAAATCAATGACGACGTTGAGGAGGTCGGCGACGAGCCGCTGATGTTGCGACAAAAGACCGCCTTTCCGGTGGTGATTGATCCCGACCGCCGCCGCGCGGTCGCCTGTCTCGCCGAACGCGGCGACGCGGACATCGCGGTCTGCGACGACGGTTTGCAGCATTACCGCCTGTATCGCGACATCGAGATCGCGGTGGTTGACGGCAGCGAAGGCTTCGGCAACGGGCTGTTGCTACCGGCGGGGCCGTTGCGCGAGCCGCGTACGCGCCTTGATTCAGTGGACCTCGTCGTTGTCAACGGCGGTGCCGCTGATCAAAAACAGTTCTCGATGCAGGTTCGGCCGCTTGCGTTCGAAAACCTCGTCACTGGCGAGCAATTGGCGCCCGGCGCCTTTGCCGGCCGCGCCGTGCACGCCTGCGCAGGCATCGCGCGACCGCAGCGGTTTTTCGACATGCTGAGCAAGCTCGGGATGCAGGTGCATGCACACGCTTACCCTGATCACCACCGCTACCAGGCGCGCGACGTTCGTTTTGAGCCGGAAGTCCCGGTCGTTATCACTGAGAAGGATGCGGTAAAATGCCGCCGTTTTGCCACCGACGATACATGGAGTTTACGGATGGAAGCAGAACCCGAAAAGGCATTCGAGGAAACGCTGGATGCGCTGCTGGCGCAGACGAGACACAGCCGGTGAATCAGGAATTACTCGATATTCTGGTCTGTCCGGTTACCAAGGGCCCTCTGATCTATGACCGCGAACGTGGCGAATTGATCTCGCTGTCGGCGCGGCTGGCGTACCCGGTGCGCGACGAGATACCGGTAATGCTCGAAGACGAGGCGCGGTGGATCTCCCAGGAAGAATATGAGCGCTACGACCGGCAGCGCTGAGCCGTTCAGAGTCGTCATTCCCGCGCGCCACGATTCGACGAGACTTCCGGGCAAGCCCCTGCGCATGATCGGCGCCAGACCGCTGATCCGCCACGTTTATGACAACGCCTGCCGCAGTGGCGCGGAGCAGGTCGTCGTCGCGACCGACAGCGAAAAAGTCGCAGAGTGTATTCGAGGCGCAGGCGGCAAAGTGCAGATGACCTCGCCCGATTGCCGCTCGGGTAGCGACCGCATAGCCGAAGCTGTCGCTGCAATGCAGTGGCCGAAAGAGGCTATCGTTGTGAATATTCAGGGAGACGAACTGTTTCTCGCGCCGGCGGACGTTTGTACCGTAGCCGAGGCGCTGGTGCGTTTTCCGCAGGCGGCGATGGCGACTTTGTCGGCGCTGCTCGCGCCGGAACATCTCGATGACCCCAGCGTCGTTAAGGTGACGACCGACGATCGGGGTATGGCACTGCATTTCAGCCGCGCCCCGATCGTGAATGGCGACCGGCGCCATATCGGCATTTATGCCTACCGCTGCAGTTACCTTCAGCGTTTCACGCGGTTACCGGCGCCGGGCATTGAACGCAGGGAACGGCTTGAGCAGTTGCGCGCGCTGTTTCACGGCGATCTGATCCGCGTTGACGAAGCCGTGTCCGACGTCGTGCTGAGTATCGACACCGAGGACGACCTGCGCGCGGCGCAGAAATTACTCAGCGGTGAAAACCCCGTATAAAGGTCTGGTTCAACGATGAAAAAGAGAAAAAAACAACCCCGCGCATTCAGATCTGTTTTGTTGGCGGTCTCGGCAATTCTGTCGATGGCCCTGGCGGGCATTTATACCTCCTGGCGCTCCCAGGCCACTGCTGTTTCATACGAACTGAGCGATGAAAAAACAGTGCGATCCTGGACGATCTCTGAAAAGACACCGCGCTACATTACACCCGACGGGCTGAAAATAGCCGCGCAAGAAAAAACCTTTCTGATAAGTCCCGAAGTGCGGGGAACGAAAGGCGCCGCTCTATATTGGGGCAATTTCCCCTACGTCAAACTGCACCTCACCCCGCAGGCGGAGGAATACCTAATGTATTTGGTATGGATACTTGATAAAAACAGGAACAAACAATACGTTCGTTCCTTCACGGTGCCGGCGATGGCCGCCGAGGTATTGATTGACGTCCGGCAACACGAGCCGACAAAAGGTCAGTTCGGATATCCCTGGGATTTCCCGCCGCTTGAAAAAATACCCATCGGGCGCGTCGGGTTGGTATTCGGAAACACCATTGAAATCAGGCGGATCGAATTGCTTTCCAGCCTCGGGCTGTTTCAATTCGCAAAACTGTTGGGAATTCAGTACTGGCAACCCGAGCCGATAGGAGCGTATTCCATCAACAATTACTACGGCAACGAAATATTCGGAACGCCGCTGGTTGCCGCATCGGGAATTGTTTTTTTCATTTTCCTCATGCTGTTTATATGGTTGCAGAGGAAACCCAAAAGCAAATTCAGATTGCCGTTGTTATGGGCGATGTTTGCTTGCTTCGCGATATGCAATCTGCCGTTCGTGCATACATTATGGGAGGAGGCCAAGGCGGGTACCGAAGTTTCCGCCTGGCACGCTGACCGCTACGACGAATATCGCTCGCGCTTTAATTCGGAATTTGCCGACCTGGACCGGGCCTTTCGCACCCACGTGCCCGCCGGGTCGCGCGTGGCGTTTCCTCTTTCAGAGAAAAAGCTGGTCAATGGGGAGATTAACTGGATATGGTTTTTGTACTTCGGGCCGTATGTCAACTACACCAACCGGGATTATTATTCTTCCACGGGGAAACAGCGTTCCGGCATAACCAAAAAGACCGAATACGTTTTCTATTATTACCCCAGAAAATTAATTTACAACGAACAGAACAATACCCTGCGCGAAGCTGATTACCCGCAGGCTCCCCCATACAGAACGCGGACGGTTGCCGATATATCAGAGCACGCCAAGATCCTGAAGATCATCCGTGACTAGCGTTCTCTCAATTGCCCTGTTCACGCAACTGCTGCTTGTATTAAGCGGCCTGGCAGTGTTGCAACTTGTCAACGGTCGCGAGCGCATTCAAATCTGGTGGCTGGTTCCCTACGCCTGGGGGGTGGGTTCAGTGCTGCTGTTCATCGCCGGGTACGCGCTTGTGCCGCCGGGACATCTGGCGCATGACTGGCATCTGGTC
This sequence comes from Candidatus Oxydemutatoraceae bacterium, assembly GCA_965223735.1. Classification (GTDB taxonomy): domain Bacteria; phylum Pseudomonadota; class Gammaproteobacteria; order Poriferisulfidales; family Oxydemutatoraceae; genus CAYFZO01. The sequence continues at coordinate 326,526 of OZ245010.1, forward strand.
GTTGCCGGCGGCATGGCAGTGTTGATCGTCGCCGGTGCGATCGTGTATTGCTTCGGGCGGGCCGACTGTGGACAGAATGACCGGCCTTCCGCGATTTCTGTTCGCTGGTACGACCTGCCGATCATCGCGCTGATATTGGTTCAGGTCGGTCTCGTTACTTACATCTGCATGGTCAATTCAGTCATTGATTCCGACGCCACTTCTATGCGCGGCTATATGTCCTTGGCAAAAAAGATAGGAGAAGGAATCAGGGTGTCTGAATTTTTGGGGGATGAGGCGGTAAGGCACAGCAAATATGCCTCTTTCTCGCCGCCGCTTTTACCGGCATTTATCAGGATGTTTCTCGACAGATGGCACGACAGCGTAATCACGTTGCCCTGGTTGCTCGCCTGGCTGTTCAGCGGGGGCATTGCGTATGTCACCTGCTGCAAACTGAGCCGCCATTTTACGGCGTCTCTCGTTTGCGCCTATTTGTTCCTGTCTTTACCTCTGGCGTCGATCCACGTGTTCAGAAGCGGGTTTTTAGACCTGCTGGTGATGTATTTCTTTTGTGCCGCTACCAGCGTGCTCAGTCTTGCTTTTTTAAGAGGAGGAAAAATAAAGCCCGCGTGGGTGGTGGTGGCGGTCATCGCGGTGGTCGGTAGCGCACTTTGCAAATCGGAAGGCAAGTTATGGGCGGTGTTGCTGGCCGTCATCGGAGTGAATTACTGTCTGCATGTCTATGGAAATATCTCGTGGAAAAAACTGATCGGCACGCAGGTGTTATTGGCGGCCGTTTTATTTCTGGTTTACCACTTTTTCCTGGGCAAGAATTTTTTCAATAGTTTTGAGGACCAGCGGCTTCAGGCCTTGGCCCCGCATTCCTTTGACAAAAAAGCCTTCGGCGCAACGCTGAGCGCTATCTACGGTTTCAGCAACTTCGGCATCTGGTGGTGGGCTTTCAGCATGGTCGGGGTCTATCTGCTGATTGCAAGAAAAGTGCCGGAGAACGCTAAAGCGGTGATTTTTTTGTATTTTTCCATGTTTTTAGCTATTATTTACTTCGCGAACTTCACTGAAAACGTCAAATACACGTTGATCGGTACCAACGTCAGCAGGTTCTCACTGCAGATCGCCGGCGTGCTGCTCCCCGTGTATTGCGCCGCAATCCTGATCTGGCTACCCTTCTCCGGGGAAAATACTGTTTTTGCGAGGCGACGTTCGAAAAACCACAAAATGACGAACACCCGGAAAATGTATCCATCTAAATGAACGACCGTATCGCCATTTTACTGCCGTGTTTTAACGAAGAGGCCGCTATCGGACAGACGATCGGCGAATTCCACGCGGCGTTGCCGAACGCCGTCATTTATGTGTTCGATAATCATTCGACCGACAGAACCCGGGAAGTCGCCGAAGCGCAAGGCGCCACTGTCTTTCAGGAGATGCATTTGGGTAAAGGGCACGTCATCCGCCGGATGTTTGCCGACGTGGAAGCGGACATTTATGTGCTGGCCGACGGGGACGCCGCCCACGACGCTTCCGCCGCGCCCGAAATGATAGAGCGCCTGCGCGAGGAAAACCTCGACATGGTCGTCGGCGCCCGCGACTTTACGAAAACAGGCCATCGTTTCGGGCACTTATGGGGAAATCAGATTTTCAACAAAATCGTGGGAATGCTGTTCGGCAAAAAGTTTACCGATATATTCTCCGGTTACCGTGTATTGTCGAGGAGATTGGTCAAGTCGTTTCCGGCGCTTGCCACCGGGTTTGAGATAGAAGCCGAGTTATCGATACACGTGCTTGAATTGCGATTGCCCGCGACGGAAATAAGTACCTGTGCAAGACCACGTCTTGAAGGGTCTTACAGCAAATTGAAAACCGTACGGCACGGCCTGATCATCTTGACAAGAATTGTGGGCCTGTTCATGCAGATAAAACCGTTTGTTTTTTTCGGTGTTATCACTGCGGCATTATTCATTTTGGGGTTGATCTCGGGTTATCCGGCGATTGCTGTTTTCCTGGAAACTGGATTGGTCCCTTATTTGCCCCGGGCAGTACTCGCCGCCTCTTTGATGATACTCGCCTCGTTAAGTCTGGCGTGTGGCCTGATCCTTTATCATGTAAGTCAAGCCAGACTTGAATCCAGGCATCTGCATTACCTGAAGATGAAGAATAAGATCTTGGCCCGACAGGATCCCGGGGCAGTTTCAAGTTGGGAAATGAAAAAATGAACAATTTTCAGGGAGGTGACGGTACCCGTTATTCCGGCAGAGATGAGTTGGAACACATGGAAAAGTTCATGCCGAATTACAATCGGTCGATTGTCAAAAAAATTCTCAAGAATATGAATGCCGGTTCCGCCATTCTGGAATTCGGCGCGGGGATCGGCACGCTCGCGACGATCTACAAAGATCATACCGGGGTCAGCCCCGTCTGCCTGGAAATTGACAATGACTTGAAAAGCGTTCTAACCGAAAGGGGGTTCAGGGTGTTTGGCGGAACAGACGAGGTCGATGAAGTGTTTGACGGGGTTTACTCGTCCAACGTGCTCGAGCATATTGAAGACGACGTCGCCGCCCTGAAGAAGATCAGGGGTCTACTGAAGCTGGGGGGGCATCCTCTGGTTCTTTATGTTCCCGCCTTTCAATGCCTGTTTTCAGGTATGGACGAAGCGGTGGGGCATTATCGGAGATACGGAAAAAATGAACTGATTTCTAAATTAAATAACGCCAGCTATACGGTCACTAACGTACATTTTTCAGACTGCATTGGTTTCTTCACGCTGCTTTTTGTGCGTTTGTCCGGGTACAATAAGTTGTCGGGCTTGGGCAGTCCAGGAAGTTTAATCTTCTACGACAAGTTCATTTACCCGATAAGTTGCCTTTTTGATCTGCTGGGCTTTCGCTTTCTATTCGGGAAGAATCTTCTCGTCAGGGCGGTTGCAAGGAATTCATGACCCGCATGGAGCTTTTCGCAAGCGGGTGGTCGCCGTGCCGTGCGGTTGATCCAGCGGAAATGAATGTTCAGGCCGAAGAAAGCGGCGGCGTGCCACTGTCCCGATTGTTGTCCGGGCAATTGCAATAGCCGGCAATGGCGCGGCGGGTTTGATGAATTGACATCCCGCCGGCCCGTGCAATACCCGCCCGCCCGATATGCGGCGGTCGAAGCAGGCTCTTGAAAAACGCGCTGTTTTTGGTTAAATATGCCGCCGTGCCTCTTCCAGACCGGAAACTCCGACGCGCCAAACGATGATTAAAGTCAGCGATCTTAGCAAACGCTTCGGTGCCTTTGTCGCCGTCGATCACCTTGATTTTGAGGTGGGGACCGGTGAGGTGCTTGGTTTTCTCGGCCCCAACGGCGCGGGCAAGTCAACAACAATGAAAATGGTTACCGGCTTTATGAAACCGTCGTCCGGACGCATTGAAATCTGCGGCCACGACATTGCAAGCCATGCGACTGACGCCAAACGGATCATCGGCTATACACCTGAAGGCGCCCCAGCGTACGGGGAAATGACGGTACAGGAATTTTTAAGGTTCATTCTCGCGGTCAGGCAAGTGGACACGAAGAAAGGCAGGCAGGGGTTTGCCGACGTGGCCGAGAAACTCGAACTCGAACCAGTGCTGCACCAGCCGATAGAAACATTGTCAAAAGGATTCAAGCGCCGGGTGGGATTGGCGCAGGCGCTGATACACGACCCGAAAGTGCTGATCATGGACGAACCGACCGACGGCCTCGATCCCAACCAGAAGCATCAGGTCCGGCAACTGATCAATTCGCTGACGGCCGACAAGATCGTGGTGATCTCAACTCACATTCTGGAGGAAGTCACCGCCGTCTGTACCCGTACGCTGATCATCTCAGCCGGCAAGTTACTGGTGGATGCGACTCCCGACGAGTTGCTCGCGCGTTCGCGCTTTCACAACGCGGTAAGCATGGTCACGCAGGATCCGCAGGTCGCGGTTCAGTTGCAGACGCTTGCCCAGGTTAAATCAGTTGAAGACAATGGCCGTTTATTTGCATTCCCGGCCGGCGCTGAACCTCTGTATCCCGCGGTCGATCGCCTGATCAAGGAGAAGAACCTGCCGGTCAGTGATCTGCGCATGGAAACCGGACATCTCGACGAGGTTTTCAGGGAAGTGACCCGGGGAGAGATGTCGTGAAAGCGATGCTGGCAATTTTCAGAAGGGAGCTCGGCAGCTATTTTGCAACGCCGATCGCTTATGTGTTCATCGTGATCTTTCTCGCGCTGAGCGCGGCGATGGCTTTTTACCTCGGCGGCCTTTACGAAAACAGGCAGGCGAGCCTGACTGCGTTTTTCATCTATCACCCATGGCTGTACCTGTTCCTGGTGCCCGCCATTTCAATGCGCCTGTGGGCCGAGGAGCGAAAGAGCGGCAGCCTCGAATTGCTGATGACGCTGCCGGTCACAACGCCGCAGGCGGTAATCGGGAAATTTCTTGCGGCGTGGAGCTTCACCACGATCGCCCTGCTTTTGACTTTCCCGATCTGGATCACGGTGAATTACCTGGGCAACCCCGACAACGGCGTGATCGTCTCCGCTTATATCGGGAGCCTGTTGATGGCCGGGGGATTCCTCGCGATCGGCTCGAGCATATCGGCGATGACAAAAAACCAGGTGATCGCGTTCATCATCAGCGTTGTTGTGTGCTTCTTGTTCCTGCTCAGCGACTTTCCACTGGTGCTGAACCCGCTGCGCGCGTGGATGCCGCAGTTGTTGATTGACACCATCGCCTCCCTGAGCTTCATCAACCACTTCGGCTCGATCAGCAAGGGGGTTATCAACCTGCGCGACCTCGTCTATTTCGGCCTGATGATCGGGTTCTGGCTCAGCGTGAACTCGGTCGTGATCGAGATGAAGAAGAGTAGCTGAAGCGGGCAGGGGAAGACATGAAAACAGGCACCGATCTTTCCAGGGGGACGCTGCTCGCGACGCTGACCGTCCTGTTTCTCGCGCTGACGATACTGAACAACGCGTTACTGCGCGGGGTGCGCCTGGACCTGACGGCGAACAACCTCTATACCTTGTCCGAAGGCACCCGCAACATCCTGGAACAGATACAAGAACCGATCAACTTATACCTGTTCTTCTCGGAGAAGGAGACGAAGAACCTGCCGCTTCTCAGGAATTATCACAACCGCGTGAAAGAGATGCTCGAGGAATATCGTCTGCTCTCGGGCGGCAAGTTGAACGTGCGCTACGTCAACCCTGAAGCGTTTTCGGAAGAGGAGGACAGGGCGACGCAGTTAGGCTTGCAGGCGGCAACCGTCAAAGGCAGGGACAAGATCTATTTCGGCCTCGCCGGCACCAACGCGCTCGACACTACCGAAGTGATCCCATTCCTGCAATCCAACCGCGAGGCGTTTCTCGAATACGATCTCGGCAAACTTATCTACAGTCTAGTGCACGTGAAGAAACCGGTGCTCGGTCTGATGACCGACCTGCCGATGTACCCGACGCAACTCGATCCCGCAACCGGACGCATGAACCGGTCGTGGATCATCACCGAGCAACTCGAACAGCTGTTTGACGTTCAACTCACCTTTACCGATACCGACGAGATCGCCGAAGAGGTGGATGTGCTGATGGTCGTGCACCCGAAGGGACTGCCGGAGAAGACGATGTATGCGATCGATCAGTTCATCATGCGCGGTGGCAGGGGCTTGTTTTTTATCGATCCCCACGCGGACGCCGACCAGGTGCCTCAGCCTGCCGACACGCCGTTGCAGGACCCCAAAGCCAGGGGTTCGAGCCTGAACCGCCTGTTCCGCGCCTGGGGGTTCAGCGTGGATGACGATACGATCCTCGTTGACAACGCGAGGGCGCTGCCGGTGACGATTCAGGCAGGGCAGCCGCCGGTTCCTCACCCCGCGGTACTCAGCATGCGGTCGCGGGACTTCAACAACGACGACGTCGTGATGGATACGCTTGAGTCCGTTAACTTTTACCTCGTGTCGCACGTGCGCACCGAGGTGGACGCGGAAATCGAGATGACGCCGCTGGTGCGGACGAGCGCACAGACGATGCCGGTTTCTATACAGCGCTTCCGCTTCATTCCGCACCCACGCAGTTTGCTTCAGGGTTTCACTCCGACGGGTGAACGCTATCCGATAGCGGCGCGCATCCAGGGGGCGTTCAAGAGCGCATTTGACGGGCGGCCCGAGGTCGAGGCGGAGAAAGAAGCCAGCGACGACGAAAAGACCTCGAGCCGGCCCGACAAACAGCATATCGCCGCGACTGAGGAACCCGGGATCATTGCGGTCGTCGCCGACACCGACGTGCTGACCGACCGGATGTGGGCGCAGACGCAGATGTTTTTCGGCCAGCGCATCGTGCAGCCTTACGCAAACAACCGCGATTTTATTATCAACTTGGTCGATAACCTGTTCGGCAGCAGCGACTTGATCAGTATCCGCAGCCGCGCCAGCTATTCCTACCCGTTTACCCGGGTACAGAAGATCGAGGAGCAGGCCACCCGAAAGTATCAGGCGACCGAACAAAGCCTGCAAAATAAATTGAGGGAAACCGAGGCTAAATTACAGGAACTCCAACAGCAGCGTTCCGACAAAAAATCGGCATTGCTGACGGCCTCGCAGCGCGCGGAGGTTCGTAAATTCCGTGAGAAAAAGGTCGAGATCCGCAAGAAACTGCGTAACGTACGTCACCAACTGGTCAAGGACATTGAAAATCTGGGAACCCGGCTCAAGATGATCAACATCATTACAATGCCGGTGGTCATCACCGGGATCGCACTGCTGGCCGGCTTTCTCAGGGTGCGGCGGCGCAAGCGGGGAGAAGCGGTATGAAACCCGCACATTTGACCTTGGCGGCGGCCGCGCTTGCAGTCATCGGCGTGGCGGTCTGGCTGCTCAGCCCAGAGCAGGAGGAGACAGACGCCGCGTTGTTCCCTGAATTGACGCTCGAAGTGCTGAACAAGGTCAACCACATTGAAGTCACCGAACGCAGCACGTCCGTGATCAGCGTCTATCTGGCCGACGACGGCCTGTGGCGCGTGCCTGAGCACCACGACTACCCAGCGGACACCGTCAAAGTCCGCCAACTGCTGTCCGATATTAAAGACGCGGAAAAGGTCGAGCGGAAAACGGCGTCTCCGGAACATTACGCGATACTCGGCGTGGCCGACCCCGTAGCGGAGGAAGGCGGTAAATTGCTCAGGTTCAGGGATGCGGATCAAACTTGGGGATTGATTGTCGGCAACCCGAGCCGGCAGGTGAGCCGCGGACAGTACGTCAGGAAGCCGGATGAAGCTGAAAGCTGGCTGGTCAACGTCAACCTGCACCTGCCGGACACACCTTCAGAATGGCTCGACACCGAGGTTGTGCACGTTGAACCCAACGACGTTTCGACGGTGACGCTCAGCCACTCCGACGGTGAACCTTTTACCGTCGCACGTGGCACTGACGGACAGCTTGCGATCAGGGATCTGCCGCAGGGGCGTGTGCTGAAAGACGCATTTCGACTGAACCGTATCCTCTCGGCGACAGATTATCTGAAGTTCAAGCAGGTCTTTCCCCGCGGGAACAACGAGGTTCAACTGCCGAACCGGCACATCACGGCGCAACTGGCGACGCTCGACGGACTGACGCTGACGGTCAGAGCCTACAAGACCGAGGAGAACGACGCCTATTTCACGCTCGACGCCGACGGCACAAGCACGCAGGCGCAGACGCTCAAGCTGCGTCTTTCAAAGTGGCTCTACCAGGTCTCTGGTTCGGTTTATGAGAACCTCGACAAACGCCTCGACAATCTCCTGGAAGACGCTGCTGAAAACAAGGCGCCGTAGGTATTGCGTTTATCCGGCAGCGTTCCGGGCACCGCGTCGCCGGCAACCGTGTTGTCCCGCACGGCCGCAGCAGAGTTGTCAATCCATGCGTGCCAGAGCTGAAGCGAGACCGATGCAGGTTGCGGGTGTGAGTTTCAGCAGCCGCTGCTTCTCGTCGTCGGGCAAGGGCATCGCCTCGACCAGCTCGCGCCAGTCCTCGGCGCCCATGCGCCTGCCGCGGGTGCTTTTTTTGACCTGTTCATACGCGTCGGTGACGCCGTACTTGCGCAGGACGGTTTGCAGCGCTTCACCCAGGACCTCCCAGTGGGAGTCGAGTTCATCGTCCATCGCTTCCCGGTCAACTTCAATTCGACCGAGGCCGCGCTCGATCGCGTCCAGCGCGATCAGGAAATAGGCAAACACCGAGCCGAGCGAGCGCAACGCGGTCGAGTCGGACAGATCGCGCTGCCACCGCGACACCGGTAGTTTTGCAGACAGGTGTTTTACCAGCGCGCCTGCAAGGCCGAGGTTGCCTTCGGCATTTTCAAAGTCGATCGGGTTCACCTTATGCGGCATTGTTGAGGAACCGACCTCGGCTTCGTCGATTTTCTGTACAAAATGGCCGAGCGCGATATATCCCCAGATGTCGCGGCAGAGATCGAGCAGGATATGGCTCACGCGCCCCAGTGCATCGAGCAATTCGGCCAGACGGTCGTGGGGTTCGATCTGCGTGGTGCAGGGGGCATATTGCAACCCCAGCGACGTTACAAAATCTTCGGCCAAACGGCGCCAGTCGAGGTCGGGGTAGGCAACTTGGTGCGCGTTGAAATTGCCGACAGCGCCGCCGAATTTACCGGAGATCGGAACGTCGGCAAAAGTGCGTGCCTGTTCGCGCAGCCGGTGCACGAAGTTGGCCAACTCCTTGCCGACTGTCGTCGGGGAAGCCGGCTGGCCGTGGGTGCGGGCGAGCAGCGGTGTATCGGCGCAGGCTTTTGCCATGTCTGCGAGATGGTCGGTCAGGGTGTGCAGCCGAGGCAAGATTACCGAGTCGCGTGCGTCCTTGAGGATCAGTCCCCAAGCGAGGTTCGTGATGTCTTCAGAGGTGGATGAAAAATGTAAAAAACATGATATTTCAATAAGTTCTTTATTTTTTTTAAAGTAATTTCTTAAATAATACTCGACCGCCTTGACGTCATGGTTTGTCGTCGCTTCAAGCGTTTTCACCGCCTGCGCTTCGGACGGGCCGAATTCGTCTGCCGCACGCTCGGCGACGGCAAGCGCTTCGGGCGACAGCGCCGCCGCCTCAGGCACCCTATCGCAGGCTGCGAGGCACTTGAGCCATTCGATTTCAACCTGCACACGGCGGCGGATCAGGCCATATTCGCTGAATAATGCGCGCAGGGGGGCGGTTTTTGCCGCATAACGCCCGTCGATCGGAGCGACGGCGGTCAGCGGCGACAGTTTGGGGATATTTTCAGGCGGCATGGAAGTCGGTCGCGGCGCTGACAGATCGGTAGTTTCACGCATTGATTATACTATGTTCGCTCATTGTTACTCGCCAGAGACCCGATGAAATACCGGATTGAGAAAGACAGCATGGGGGAAGTGCAGGTGCCGGCCGATGCGCTGTACGCCGCCCAGACCCAGCGCGCGGTGCAGAATTTCCCGATCAGCGGCCTGAGGATGCCACGCCCGTTCATCTGGGCGCTGGGCCTGATCAAGCAATGCTGCGCGGGGGTGAACCTTAATCTGGGGCTGCTCGATCAGGCGCGTGCTGACGCGATCATCGACGCCGCGCAAGCTGTTGCCGACGGCGATCACGACGCGCAGTTCCCGGTGGACGTATTCCAGACCGGTTCGGGCACCAGCTCCAATATGAACGCTAACGAGGTGATCGCGCATCTCGCTTCAAGGCGCGCGGGATGCGAAGTGCATCCGAACAACCACGTCAATCTGAGCCAGAGTTCCAACGACGTGATTCCGACCGCGATCCACGTCAGCGCCGCCTGCGAGATCACGGACGGCCTGAAGCCGGCGCTGGAGCAACTCGCGGACACAATTGAGAGCCGCGCCGCGGAACTCGGCGACGAAGTCAAGACCGGACGCACGCACCTGATGGACGCGATGCCTGTGACCTTCGGACAGGAACTCGGCGGCTGGGCGCGGCAGGTGCGCAACGGTGTCGCACGGCTGGATGCCTCGCTGCCCCGGCTGCTTGAACTCGCGCAGGGCGGCACCGCCGTCGGCACCGGCGTCAATTGCGACCCGCGTTTCCCCGATGAGTTCTGCAAAGCCCTGTCGGATCTGACCGGCCTGCCTTTTGTTCCCAAGCCCGATAAATTTGAAGCGCTGAGCGCGCAGGACGCTGCGGTTGAGATCAGCGGGCAGTTGCGCACCGTCGCCGTCGGCCTGATGAAGATCTCAAATGATCTGCGCTGGATGAATTCTGGACCGCTGTCCGGAATTGCGGACCTCAGCCTGCCGGCGTTGCAACCGGGCAGCAGCATCATGCCCGGCAAGGTCAACCCGGTGATACCGGAAGCGGTTGCGATGGTCTGCGCCCAGGTTATCGGTAACGACGCGACCATCGCGGTCGCGGGACAGAGCGGTAATTTTCAGTTGAATGTGATGCTGCCGGTGATCGCCCATAACCTGATGCAAAGCATACAACTGCTCACCAACGGCGCGCGCGCATTGGCCGGCGGCACGATCAAAGGTTTCACGGTAAACCGGGAGGCGGTGGACTCCGCGCTTGCACACAACCCGATCCTGGTCACCGCGCTGAACAACATTATCGGTTACGAATTGGGCGCGAAGATCGCGAAGAGGGCGTACGCGGAAAAGCGCCCGGTGTTTGAAGTTGCGCTGGAAGAAAGCGGGCTGCCGGAAGACGAGTTGCGTAAACTGCTTGACCCGAAAACGCTGACGGGTTCCGGGTAGGCGGTTACTCTTGATTTCAGGCTTGATTTCAGGCGCGCGGGCTGTCCGCCGCCAACTGCCTCAACACGTAATGCAGAATGCCGCCGTGGCGGTAATAATCCACTTCGCGCGGCGTATCAATCCGCACCTTGACTCCGAACATCCTGACCGCGTCGCCGTCGCGGGCGGTCACCGTTGCAGTATCCGCGTTGCCTTCGTCAAAACCGGTGATGTCAAACATCTCGTGGCCGCTGAGACCGAGCGAGGCCGCGTTTTCCCCGTCCGTGTATTGCAGCGGCAGTATCCCCATGCCGACCAGGTTGGAGCGGTGGATGCGTTCAAAGCTTTCCGCGATCACCGTCCTGACGCCCTGTAAATGAGGCCCTTTGGCGGCCCAGTCGCGCGACGAACCGGAACCGTATTCCTTGCCCGCGAGGATAATCGTTGGCACGCCTTCTTCGCGGTAGCGCATCGCCGCGTCGTAGATCGCCATTTGCTCGCCGTCGGGTAGGTGCAGGGTGTAGCCGCCCTCGACACCCGGCACAAGGCGGTTGCGCAACCGGATGTTCGCGAACGTGCCGCGCATCATGATCTCGTGATTGCCGCGTCGCGAGCCGTAGGAGTTGAAATCGACAGGTGCGATGCCGTGTTCCTGCAGATAGCGCCCGGCGGGACTGTCCGCTGCGATCGCGCCGGCAGGTGAGATATGGTCGGTGGTCACCGAGTCGCCGAGGTAAGCGAGTACGCGCGCGTTCATGATCTCGCCGCGCGCGCTGAGTTTCATCGAAATGTCCTCGAAGTAGGGTGGGTGCGCGATGTAAGTCGAGTCGGGCCATGCGAACAATTGCTCCGCTTCGGCTTCGAGTGAACGCCAGTTGTCGTCCCCGGCGTAAATGTCGGCGTAGGATTCGCTGAACCGCTCCGGCAACAGCACTTTGTTTTCAACGGCGATGACTTCAGCGCGCGTCGGCCAGACATCCTTGAGGTACACCGGCCTGCCGTCGACATTCTCAGCCAGGGGTTCCTCGTAGGGGTTGAAATCCATGCGCCCGGCGAGCGCGTACGCGACGACCAGCGGCGGCGACGCCAGATAGTTCATGCGGATTTGTGCGTGCACCCGGCCTTCAAAGTTGCGGTTGCCCGACAGCACCGACACGGCGACGAGGTCATTGTCGGCGACGGCTTTTGCAACCGCTTCGGGCAGTGGGCCGGAATTGCCGATGCAGGTGGTGCAGCCGTAGCCGACCACGTGAAAGCCGAGCGACTTCAGCGAGTCCATCACACCCGCGTGTTCAAGATAACCGGTGACCGCACGCGAACCAGGCGCGAGCGAGGTTTTCACCCAGGGCTTGACGGTGAGCCCGCGCGCGGCCGCTTTCTTTGCGAGCAGGCCGGCGGCGAGCATCACCGACGGGTTCGAGGTGTTGGTGCACGACGTGATCGCGGCAATCACCACCGCGCCGTCTTTGAGTTCAGCCTGCCTGCCGTCAATCTCAATGGGTACCACTTTCGGCTCGCCGCGGCCACTGATCTCGGGCAGGTCTTCTCCAAACTGCGACTTGATCTCGTGCAATTTGACGCGATCCTGCGGGCGGCGGGGGCCGGCGAGACTCGGTGCGACTGAAGCGAGATCCAGTTCGAGCGCCTCGTCGTACACCGCGCCTTCACATTGCCGGCGCCACAACCCGGTTTCCTTCGCGTACGCTTCAATCAGCGCGACGTGTTCGGATGAGCGCCCGGTCATGCGCAGATAGGCGAGGGTCTGCTCGTCGATGGCGAAAATACCGCAGGTTGCACCGTATTCGGGCGCCATGTTCGCAATCGTCGCACGATCTCCAGGCGACAAATGGTCGAGACCGTCGCCGTAAAATTCGACAAATTTGCCGACGGCGCCGTGTTCACGCAAGGTCTGCACAACGGTTAGTACCAGGTCGGTTGCGGTTGCGCCCTCGGGCAGCTCACCGTGCAGACGGAAGCCGACGACGCGCGGTACCAGCATGGAGATCGGCTGTCCCAGCATGGAAGCTTCGGCTTCGATGCCGCCGACGCCCCAGCCGAGCACGCCGATACCGTTCACCATCGTCGTATGCGAATCGGTGCCGACCAGCGTGTCGGGGTAGGCGCGGGCGCCAACTCCGGCGTGATCGTCGGCAAAAATCACGCGCGCGAGAAATTCAATGTTTACTTGGTGCACGATGCCCAAACCCGGCGGCACGACCTTGAATCTGGAGAATGCTTTCTGTCCCCATTTCAGGAACTCATAGCGTTCACGGTTGCGTTGAAATTCAATCCGGGTATTCAGGTCAAACGCATCGTCGCTGCCGAAATGATCGACCTGCACCGAATGGTCGATCACGAGTTCCGCGGGTTGCAGAGGATTGATGTCGCCGGGGTCGGCGTCAAGCGCGCGCATCGCGGCGCGCATCGCGGCGAGGTCAACCAGCGCCGGAATACCGGTGAAATCCTGCATCAGCACGCGCGCGGGACGGTAGGCGATCTCGTGGGCGCCGCCGTTGTCGGTGCGGCGTGAAAGCAGGGCTTCAATATCGTCATGAGTGACCGTTGCGCCGTCTTCGTGACGCAGCAGGTTTTCGAGCAGGATTTTCAGCGAGTAGGGCAGCCTGACCGCTTGCGGCAATTGGGCGGGGTTGAAGATCTCGTAGGATTTGTCGGCGACTTTTAAGGTTGAACGAGTGTCAAAACTGTCTGTCATAGTATTGATATTCAAATAGTTTTAATGGGTTTACGATGGCCGACCGGAGTGACGGGTGACTGAAAGCCCGCCATTATAACCCCTGCACCGTATTTCTGCATTCGGAGCCCTTGATCCAGAAACAGGGCCCTCTTGGGGGGACATTGCAATCCGGACATTCCGGAGGGAGCCGCTTACTGCATTGCGTCAATGATCACGCCGCCGCCGAGGCAGCGCCGACCGTCGTACACCACCACCGATTGTCCTGGCGCCACCGCGCGCTGGGGGCGCCTGAAACGCACCTCAATGCGGTCTTCGTCAATCTGCGTCAGGCGGCAGGCCTGATCGGCCTGACGGTGGCGGATCTTGGCCGTCAGCGGCATGTCGGCGGCGGGAGGACGATTGATCCAGTGCACATTTTCGGCGGTCAGCCTCGACGCAAACAGAGCGGGGTGGTCGTGTCCCCGCACTGCGAGAATCCGGTTCCGCCCGATCTCCTTGGCGGCGACGTACCAAGCACCTTCAGCTTTGCCGCGTACGCCGCCGACGCCAAGTCCCGCGCGCTGGCCGATCGTGTAAAACCAGGCGCCGCGGTGTGTGCCCAGCACCGCGCCCGATTCATCGACGATATCGCCCGGTCTGTCGTCGAGGTAGCGCGCGAGAAAATCACAAAAACGCCGCTCACCGATGAAGCAGATACCGGTGCTGTCCTTGCGGTCACAACTCGCAAGACCCTCGCGCTTTGCCAGCGCACGCACGTCGGTCTTGCTGACGTTGGCCAGCGGGAATAAGGTCTGCGCGAGCACGTCCCGTTCAATCAGGTGCAAGAAATAAGACTGATCCTTGTCGGCGTCGCCGCCTTTCAGAAGATGCCATTCAGGACCCGCCCGCTCGACGCCGGCATAGTGGCCGGTTGCAATCCTGCCAGCGGCCAGAGTCCGCGCGTGCTCAATGAACAACTTGAACTTGATCTCGCGGTTGCACAATACGTCGGGGTTGGGCGTGCCGCCCCGGCGGTATTCCCGCAGAAAGACTTCAAACACCCGGTCCCAGTATTCGGCGGCGAAATTGACCGTGTGCAGGGGAATTTTGAGTTGCCGACAGACCCTCTCGGCGTATTCGAGGTCCTCGGCGGCGGCACAGTAAGCCTCGTCGTCGTCTTCCTCCCAGTTTTTCATGAACAGGCCGAATACGTCATGGCTTTCGCGCTTGAGCAGCAACGCCGCGACCGCCGAATCGACGCCGCCTGAGATGCCGACGGCGACTTTCACCTGCGTTCGTTGATGTAAGACAACGCGGACAGAGGGTAGCGTACGCCTGTCAGATGGTCCTCAACGCAACGCAGCACCATTGAACTGCGCAACTTTTTTTCGGGCAGGGCAGTGAGTTCCTCGCGGTCCAGCCAGACCGTGCCGAGGATGCCTTCGCTCAACGGCGTCGGTTGCGTGCCGTCTTCAATACGTCCGGTGAATGCAACGCGGATGTAAGTTTCACGGCTGTCGGCCTGCTGCCAGTGATAGACGCCGATCAGGTGTTCCGGCACGAATCGCAGCGCGGTTTCTTCGAGCGTTTCGCGGATCACCGCTTCGATCAGGCTTTCATTCTCCTCCAGATGCCCCGCTGGCTGGTTATAAACCGGCCGGCCTTCAACCAACTCTTCGACCAGTAAAAAGCGTCCGTTACATTCGGCGACGGTGGCCACCGTTATATGAGGGATCCATGCCATTTATCTGTCTGTTTGGCCCATCGGAAGGCCGCTATAATACTATTAACCAATTTGAGAGCGGGATACGCGATGATATTCGGGCAATTTCAGTCAAGGTTCCGGCTGCAACAGCGGGGACCGCGTCCATCCGGCGGCAGCGGTAGCGGTGAATTGGGAATCACGGCGCCTGAAGTCATGGACGCCGGGCCGAAACTCAAGCCGCCGCCGATGTTCAAAGTGGTCATGCTGAACGACGATTATACGCCGATGGAGTTTGTCGTTCACACGTTGCAACGGTTTTTTTACATGAATCGCGACAACGCCACCCGGCTGATGGTCGAAATCCATACCAGAGGCAGAGGCGTATGCGGCGTGTTCTCCAGGGAAATTGCCGAGACCAAGGTTTCGAAGGTCAATGATCATGCGCGTTCCGAAAAACACCCTTTACTGTGCGTGATGGAACCGAACGAGCCGTCATGCTGAACAAGGACCTCGAATACACGTTGCAGAAAGTGTTCGACTGGGCGCGGCGTTGCTCGCATGAATTCGTCACCGTCGAACACCTGTTGCTGCTGCTGCTCGACAACCCCAGCGCGAGAGACGCCCTGTGCGCCTGCGGTGCGGACCTTGAAAAACTTGCCCGCGGCCTCGAAAAGTACGTTCTCCGCCATACGCCGAAAGTGACTTCGGTGGGGCCGGCCGAGGCGCAACCGACGTTGGGCTTTCAGCGCGTCCTGCAACGTGCGGTCTTTTACGCGCAGGCGGCTTCCGGCAGTGAAACCGAAGTGACCGGCGCCAATCTGCTGGCTGCGATTTTTGGCGAGGAGGATTCGCAGGCGGTGTATCTGCTCGTGCAGCAGAACATAGAGCGGCTCGACGTCGTCAACTATTTTTCGCACGGCCTTGTCAGGACGCATGAAGACACGCCGGTCTATCAGGAAGCGAGCCCCGGCGGGGAGAAAGATTATGAAAGCGCCGGGCCGCTTCACCGCTTTGCCGAAAACCTTAACGAGAAAGCGCTGTCCGGCAACATAGACCCCTTGATCGGGCGTGAAGCCGAAGTCGAGCGGACGGTGCAGATCTTATGCCGCAGGCGCAAGAACAACCCGCTGTTCGTCGGTGAAGCGGGCGTCGGAAAAACCGCACTTGCCGAAGGGTTCGCCCATCGTGTGATCGAAGGAAAAGTGCCCGACGTACTGAAAGACGCGGTTCTGTACTCGCTCGATCTCGGCAGCATGGTCGCAGGAACTAAATACCGCGGCGATTTTGAAAAGCGCCTAAAGCGGGTGATCAGGCAACTCCTGAACGAGCGCCACGCCATTTTGTTCATCGATGAAATACACACGCTGATCGGCGCGGGTTCGGCCTCGGGCAGTACCATGGACGCTTCAAACCTGCTCAAGCCGCTGCTGGGTTCCAACGGGTTTAAATGCATCGGGTCAACGACTTATCAGGAATACCAAAATGTTTTCGAGAAGGACAAGGCGCTCGCGCGCCGTTTCCAGAAAATAGACGTTGAAGAGCCTTCGGTGGAAGAGACCTGCAGAATACTGGCCGGATTGAAACCGCGGCTTGAAGAGTTTCACAAGGTCAAGTATCCGTCGAAAACCCTGAAGGCGGCCACGGAACTCGCCGACCGCTACCTGACCGACAGGGCGTTGCCCGACAAGGCGATCGACATCGTCGATGAAGTCGGCGCCTACCTGCGGATCAAATCGCCGGTGGATTCCGGCCGGCCCTTCCGGACCGTCACCGTCAAAGACGTGGAACGCACGGTGTCGCGGATGGCGCGTGTCCCGTCGCGGCATATCAGCACCGGTGATACCCGTCTGCTCAGGCATCTTGAACGCAACCTGAAACTGGTGATCTTCGGGCAGGACGAGGCCATCGAAAAAACCGTCACGGCGATCAAAATGTCGCGTTCGGGCCTGAGGGAGCCCGACAGCCCGGTCGGCAATTTTCTGTTTGCCGGGCCGACTGGGGTCGGCAAGACCGAACTGGCAAGGCAGTTGGCATTGCTTTCGGGCATCCGGCTGCTGCGCTTTGACATGTCGGAGTACATGGAAAGACACACGGTGTCGCGCCTGATCGGCGCACCGCCCGGCTACGTCGGCTACGATCAGGGCGGGCTTTTGAGCGACGCGGTGCTGAGAAATCCGCACGCGGTGGTGTTACTCGACGAAGTCGAAAAGGCGCACCCGGATATATTCAACCTGCTGTTGCAGATCATGGATTACGGCACGTTGACAGACGCCAATGGCCGCGCCGTGAACTTCAGGAACGTGATCCTGATCATGACGACCAACGCCGGCGCTTTTGAGATGAGCCAGGCGGGCGTCGGCTTTACCTCGCAAGATCGCAGCGGGGACGGTGCCGAGGTGATCAGGCGCCTGTTTACGCCTGAATTCCGCAACCGCCTCGACGTGACTATTCATTTCAATCCGCTGAGCGAGGAAGCAGTGCTGACGATCGTCGATAAATTTGTGGCTGGCCTTCAGGCGCAACTCGAGTTGCGCAAAGTGCGGTTAAAGATTGACAGGAAAACCCGGAACTGGCTGGTCCGGCATGGTTTCGACCGGACGCTGGGCGCGCGACCGATGCAACGCCTGATCGACAGGCACCTGAAACAGGCAATACTCAACGACCTGCTGTTCGGGTCTTTGAAAAAAGGGGGGAACGTCGAGTTCACCATTGACGCAGACAAACCGGTCCATGCCGTCAGGCCGCATACGCCGCGTCCGCAAAGCGCCGTCAGAAGAAAGGAGGTTGTCAAGGAAAGTTGACAGACGGGCATGAAGATCAGGGAACTCAATAATCCACTGTCATAACTCCCTGTTACTGAGACGTCAGCGTGAATGTGCTGAACAAAGTGAAAAGCATGACGGGGCGCGGCTTGTGTCGCCTCAGAAAAGCCGAAGCCGGCTGCCGATCGTAAGAACAAACCAGATAAGGAAACAACGCGGAAAATTTACTTTGCGCGGTAGATAATGCGGCCCTTGGTCAGATCGTAAGGCGTCATTTCCACCGTGACCCTGTCTCCTTCGAGTATACGGATGTAATGTTTACGCATGCGACCGGATATGTGCACGGTTACGATGTGGTCGTTCTCAAGTTTTACGCGGAACATTGTGTTCGGGAGCGCCTCCACGATCACGCCTTCCATCGTGAAATGTTCGCCTTTTGCCATATAATTAATCTGAGTCCTGTTTGAAATCAGGCGTAATTATCGCCAAACAGGCATATAACTCAAGTCGCGCAGAATGTCGTCAATGGAGTAGCACGCTGATGGGCTTCGCATTTTTATTCCCCGGGCAGGGCTCGCAAGCAGTTGGGATGCTTGCCGAACACATAAAAAAACACAAGGAAATCAAGGCGACTTTCGAAGAAACCTCGAGTGCTTTGTCGCAGGACCTTTTCAGGTTGATCAGCAAAGGACCGGAAGACGAATTGAATTTGACAGTCAATACGCAGCCCGTGATGCTCGCGGCGAGCGTCGGTATCCAACGCGTGTGGAAGTCGCTTACCGACCGCGCCCCGGACATTATGGGCGGACACAGCCTCGGCGAATATTCAGCGCTGGTCTGCGCCGGTGCGTTTGAATTTGCCGACGCCGTCAGAGTTGTACGCAGGCGTGCGGAACTGATGCAGGCGGCGGTGCCGGTTTCACGGGGCGCGATGGCGGTGGTGATCGGTCTCGACGCACACCGCGTTGCCGGGTTATGCGCCGAGGCGGGTAACGGCGAAGTGGTTGAGGCGGTTAATTTCAACGCACCGACCCAGACCGTTGTCGCTGGGCACACCACGGCGGTGGAACGGCTGGTCAAGCTGGCGAAGCAGGCCGAGGCACGCCAGTGCATGACGCTGCCGGTCAGCGTGCCGGCCCATTCATCGTTGATGGAAGAAGCGTCGCGGGAGTTTGCGGCTTTCCTTTCCACGGTGCCGTTGCGGTTACCCGAAGTGCCGGTATTGCATAATGCGGACGTGGCCACGCACTCGGCCGCCGACGAGATCCACAAAGCACTAGTTGCACAGATGCACAGGCCGGTGCGCTGGGTCGAAAGCATTGAGTGCATGAACAACAGGGGCATACGGAATTTCATTGAAATTGGGCCGGGGCGGGTGCTCGCCGGATTAAATCGCCAGATCGGCAAAGCTCCGGGTAAAAATCCCCTGAACACATTCAGCACCGACACTCCGGAAAACATGGACAACGCACTGAACGCGGTAGAGGCAAGATGAACCTGAAGGGAAAAAAAGCGCTGGTCACGGGCGCGTCGCGCGGCATCGGACGCGCGATCGCGCTGGCGCTCGGTGCGAACGGCGCCGAGATCTATGGCACGGCGACCACCGAAGAAGGCGCCGCCGGTGTCGGCGCGATGCTCAGCGAGGCGAAGATCAGCGGCGCCGGCCTGGTACTTAACCTCACATTGCATGAATCCATCGACAATCTGCCGGCAACGCTGGAAGAACACAAAGCCACGCCGGACATCTTGGTCAACAACGCCGGTATCACTCGCGATGGTTTGCTGTTGCGCATGAGTGAGGAGGACTGGGACACCGTGATCGCCGTCAATCTCAAGTCGGTATATCAACTCAGCAAAATCTGCGTGCGTGCGATGAGCAAGGCGAAGTGGGGAAGGATCATCAACGTTACCTCGATCTCGGGGCTGATGGGTAACGCCGGGCAATGCAACTACGCGGCGGCCAAAGCTGGCATCATCGGTTTCACCAAAAGCCTCGCGCGGGAAGTTGCCGCACGTGGCGTCACCGTGAACTGTGTCGCCCCGGGGTTCATCGACACCGACATGACGCGCGCGCTGACCGACGAGCGGCGCCGGGCCCTGGTCGGACAGATCCCGGCGGGCAGGTTCGGCACGCCTGGGGAGGTTGCCCACGCGGTGCTGATGCTGGCTGGCGAAGATGGCGCCTACATTACAGGGGAGACCGTCTGCGTGACCGGCGGCCTGTATATGCAGTGAGCTCAGATCGTGCGGTCTTCGGGAGTTCTGCGTGCCGTCCGCTCACCCTGAAACCCGAACCTGTTACTCAACACCGAATGGAAGTCTGGTAAAATCGCGGCGCATTTCAATCTCTGACCTTACTCAAATCCAACCAAAAGGGAGACCTGCAATTAAAATGAGTGGAATAGAAGACAAAGTCCGGAAAATCATCGTCGAGCAACTCGGCGTTGAAGAAAGCCAGGTAAAGGAAGATGCTTCATTTGTCGAAGATCTGGGGGCGGATTCCCTCGATACCGTCGAACTTGTAATGACGCTCGAAGAGGAATTTGAATGTGAAATCCCCGACGAGGAAGCCGAGAAGATCGCTACGGTAAAACAGGCGATAGACTACGTGAAAAGCCACACCAATTGATCGTCGCCCACAGCCTCAGCCGGAATTCTTCGGAAGCCGTATTTTGAACCAGCGTAAAATTGTCGTTACCGGGCTTGGGGTAGTCTGCCCGGTCGGCTCGACTGTTGAAAAAGCTTGGCACGCTGTCGTTGCAGGGCAAAGCGGTATCCGCAAAATCACCGCGTTTGACGCCTCAGGCCTGCCGGTGCAGATCTCCGGGTCGGTCGTCGATTTCAGCGCCGACGATTACATCGCGCTGAAAGAGCAGAAGAAAATGGACGTTTTCATCCATTACGGTATCGGCGCGGCGATGCAGGCGATACAGGACGCCGGCCTTGAGATTACCGCCGAGAACGCCGAGAGAGTCGGCGTCGCGATCGGGTCGGGCATCGGCGGCCTGCCATTGATTGAATCAAATCACAACAAATGTCTCTCCGGTGGCGCCCGCAAAATCTCACCGTTTTTTGTGCCGGGCGCGATCATCAATATGATCTCTGGCAACCTGTCGATCCTGTGCGGCATCAAAGGCCCCAACATCTCGATGGTCTCGGCGTGTTCGACAGGCACTCACAACATCGGCTACGCAGCGCGTATGATCGCCTGCGGCGATGCCGACATGATGATTGCAGGCGGCGCCGAAATGGCAACTTCGATATTGGGCGTCGGCGGTTTTGCGGCAGCGCGCGCACTGTGTGATTCGCATAACGACAATCCTGAGAAAGCAAGCCGGCCGTGGGATTTCAACCGCGACGGCTTCGTGCTCGGTGACGGGGCGGGGGTGCTGGTGCTCGAGAACTACGAGCACGCACGCGCCAGGGGCGCTGCGATCTACTGCGAACTCGCGGGCTTCGGAATGTCAGGCGACGCACACCACATAACCCAACCCGGCCCCGGCGGCGAAGGAGCCGCACGCTGCATGAAGAATGCTTTAGCCGACGCCGCGATATCGCCCGGGGACGTCGATTACATAAACGCGCACGGCACCTCAACGCCGGCCGGCGACAAAGCCGAAACCGACGCCGTCAAAATGGTTTTCGGCGCCGATGCCGGCAAGCCGGCGATCAGTTCCTCCAAATCCATGATCGGGCATCTGCTCGGTGCGGCAGGCGGCGTCGAGGCGGTGTTCTCAGTGATGACGCTGCGCGAGCAGACCATTCACCCGACGATCAATTTGGATACACCGGACCCGGAATGTGACCTCGATTACGTTCCGCACGAAGCGCGCCGGGGCAAAATCGGATTGGTTCTATCCAATTCCTTCGGTTTCGGCGGCACCAACGCGACGCTGGCTTTTCGCAGCCTGTAAGATCATTGCGTTTCCCCAACGCTGTCCCTCTGCCTGTGGCGCTGGTCAACGGTGAAAAGCGGAACACCATTTCCGTATCCAATCGCGGTCTCGCTTACGGCGACGGCGTCTTTACGACGGCCAGAGTAGTCAACCGGCGTCCGCAACTGTGGGAAGCCCACAGGCGCCGGCTCGAGCACGATTGCGGAAAACTCATGCTGGCGTTTGACCTAGCCGCGCTGGGCCGGGAAGTAGCCGAAGCGTGTGCCGACGCGCCGAACCCCGCGGTGCTTAAAGTCATCCTCACCCGCGGCGACGGGGAACGCGGTTACCGGCCGCCGTCCGGTTCCGCCGTGCGCATCGTGCAGACCACGGCGCTCGAGCCGTATCCGCGCGAATACCTCAGGCAAGGCGTCGCCGTCACCGTCTGCCATCTGCATCTGCCGCACGCGCCGTCCATCGCGGGCGTCAAGCATTTGAATCGTCTTGAACAGGTGCTGGCCCGGGCAGAATGGGACGACGAATACCGGGAGGGCTTGATGCTCGACTCCGACGGACACGTGATTGAAGGCACGATGAGCAACCTGTTCATTGCCGCCGCCGATGAGTTGCTGACGCCGAAACTCGATCGCTGCGGCGTCGCCGGCGTCATGCGCGAGCACATTATCGTCAACGCCTCTTCGGCTGGGTTAAGCGTGCGCGAGGTTTCATTGACGCTGGATGATCTGTATCAGGCCGACGGCCTTTTCGTCTGCAACTCGATCATCGGCGCCTGGCCGGTCGCGCGTATCGGTGAACATGATTGCGCTGCCGCCGGGTTCATCTCCGGGCGTTTTCAGGACATCCTGAAACTCACGGTGGAGGAGCCGTGACAACGGTAAGAACAACGCCAAGACGCATCGCGCGGCTGATCGGCGCGGCGGTGGTTGCCGCGCTGATCGCCATCGGGTTTGATTTTTACCGTACGATGCACGCACCCGCCGGCGTCAAAAAGCCGTTTGACTTTGAATTCACCCAAGGGCAGACCCTCACCCAACTGAGCGACGAACTCATCGGTGCGGGACTGATACCCAACCGCTATTACTGGAGGCTCTACGCGATACTCAGCGGCGCCGACCGCCGTGCGAAAGCCGGGATGTATCGCATCAAGGCACATACGACGCCACAGAGCCTGCTCGATGACCTGGTCAACGGCAACACCATCCGTTACCGCTTCACGCTCTACGAAGGCTGGACCTTGCGTGAAACTCTCGAAGCCATGCGCGAGCATCCGCAAATTGTGATGGGCGACGACAACATCGACGGGATCCGCAACCGCCTCGGGATCGCCGAACCGTCTCCCGAAGGCTGGATCTATCCCGACACTTATTTGTTTGAAAAGGGCACAAACAATCTGAAGTTACTTAGGCAGGGATATGAATTAATGAAGGAAAAATTAACAGTTGCGTGGGAAACCCGGAACCCGGAGTTGCCGTTTGAGACCCCCTACGAAGCCTTGATCCTCGCCTCGATCATTGAGAAGGAGACTGCGGTTGATCGGGAACGCAGGCGCATCGCCGGCGTTTTCATATCGCGTCTGAAGCGGGGGATAATGTTGCAGACCGACCCGACCGTCATCTATGGCCTGGGAGAAGCGTTTGACGGCGATCTGCGCAGACGCGACCTTAAGAAAGATACGCCCTACAATAGTTACACCCGCACAGGATTGCCGCCGACGCCGATTGCCATGCCGAGCGAAAAGTCCATCATCGCCGCGCTCAATCCTGAGATCACCGGCGATCTGTACTTTGTCTCAAAAGGCGACGGTTCGCACCATTTCTCCAGGACCTACGAAGAGCACCGCACCGCGGTGCACCGCTACCAATTGGGGGGGAAGCCGTGAACGCCGTACCGCGCGGGCGCCTGATCACGATCGAAGGCATTGAGGGGGCGGGTAAAAGCACTCAGGTGAAAGCAGTCTGCAAAACCCTTGAAGCCCGCGGTATCGCGGTGACCGCGACGCGCGAACCGGGCGGGACCGCGCTGGGCGAGGCGTTGAGAGACCTGCTGCTGTCGCACGTAAACGACGGTATTACCGCCGAGTCCGAACTTCTGCTGATGTTCGCCGCGCGCGCCGAACACATCACCACGGTAGTGCGTCCGGCGCTGGAATCGGGGCGATGGGTCGTATCCGACCGTTTTACCGACGCAAGTTACGCGTATCAGGGTGGCGGACGGGGGTGCAACCGCGCCATGCTCGACTCACTCAGGCGATCCGTCTGTACTGATATAGAGCCGGACCTGACGTTCCTGCTTGATATTTCACCGGGCAAGGCTGCCGCGCGCGTCGAAACCCGTGGTGCCAAAGACCGCTTTGAATCCGAGAGCCCTGAATTCTTTGAGCGCGTCCGGCGCGCCTACCTGGCGCTGGCTGGAGAGCAACCCGAACGCTGGCGGATTATACCGGCGCACGATGGAGCGGAGCAGATCGAGACGTTCATCGGGCATGAAATCAAGGCGTTTCTGAACACGCCGGGTGTTTCGGCATGAGCACGGAATCGCATCCCCGGCAACAGGTGCAGTGGGACGCCTGCATGGCGAGGCTGAATGACGGCAACATGCCGCACGCATTACTGCTGCACGGAGAGGTCGGCGTCGGCCTGAGGCATTTCGCCGACCGACTCGCAAGCGCTTTGCTGTGTCCGAGGGACGACAAGCCCTGCGGCGATTGTCACGCCTGTCGTCTGCACTCGGGTGGCAATCACCCCGACTTCTGCCTGGTAGCGGCTGAAAAGGAAGAGGGAGAGATCAAGGTCGGGCAGATCCGCGATCTGCTGTCGTTCCTTCAGATCTCACGCCACTACGAAGCGCTCAAGACCGTACTGATCCGCGACGCCGACATGATGAACCGGGTCGCCGCCAACAGCTTGCTTAAAATGCTTGAGGAGCCGCCGGCCGGCGTCATCCTGCTTCTCACCAGCCACCACCCGTTTCGTTTGCCGGCGACGGTGCGCAGCCGTTGCCAGTCGGTGCGCCTGAACCGTTCGGAACCTCAGGTCGGCGCTGGAACGTTGGACGGCGACGAGGCGCCGGGCAGGGAGGCATTTCGCAAAGACGTCGCCAATCTGCTGCGGGGGCAAACCGGGCTCGCCGGGCTCGCCGAAAAATGGCAGGACCAGCCGGTCAGGAACGTGCACCAATGGCTGCTCGAGATCACTGAAGAAACAATCCGGCGTGAATTTGAGGGGGCGGGCCGCGGGTTTCCCCTGCGCAAATTGTTTAGTTTTTATGACCGCCAGAAATACCGCTGTCTATCGCTGAAAGTCCGCCTCAACCCGCGTCTGCTGCTGGAAAGCGCGTTGATTGAGTGGCAGCTTGTATGCGTCGCCGCAAAGCAGTCAGTCCGGGGCGATGAACGCTGAAGCCGGGTCAGATCCTCTGGTGCAACAGTTCCAGTGCACGATCGAGCACCGCCTGCGGCGTATAAAAATGAGGCGACAGGCGGATGCCACCAGCGCGTCTGGCGCATAGTACGCCGTGTGCGGATAGATGCGAGAACAAGGCTTTGTTGTCCGTGTCGCTGCAACGAACGGTCAGGATGCCGCCGCGCCGGTGAGGTGCCTGCGGGGTCAATATCTCAAAGCGGCTTTTATCGACCTGATCAAGCAGATAAGAGACTTTTTCTTCGACCGCCCTGAAGACCGTTTTGAATCCGGTCTGGTGCAGCAATTCGAGGCTCGCCGCCAGCGCCGCGAAGCCGAGATGGTTGAGGCTGCCGCATTCAAAGCGCGTCGCATCCGGCGCGTTGCACCAGCCCCGGCTTTCATAATCCCCCGGCGCGTCGGTCATATGCCAGCCGAATTGGTTCAGTTTAAGCGTCTCGAGGCACTCACGGCGGCAGTAGAAAATGCCCGTGCCCTCAGGACTCAATAACCACTTGTGTCCATCGGCGCACACAAAGTCCGCACCGACAGCTTGCGCGTCAAACGGGGCGGCGCCGAGACTTTGAATTGCGTCAACACAGAGCAGGCTGCCGTGTCGCTTGCAGGCTTGTCCGATCCGGGCAAGATCCATGCGACAACCCGTCGCATATTGAATCGAACTGACCGCGAGTAGTTTTGTATTGTCGTCCATGCAGGCGAGCAGGGCGCGTTCCGGATTCTCATCCTCCACGGCGAGATTCTCATCTTCGACGAGGCGGACTTCGACGCCGAAACGCCGGGCGAGCGATTCCCACGCCAGGCGGTTTGAAGGAAACTCCCAGCGTCCGACGACGACATTGTCGCCGGGGCGCCAGTCGAGGCCGTAGGCGACGATTGAAATGCCCTCGGAGGTGTTTTTGGTCAGTGCGATCTCGTCGCTCGAAGCGGCACCGATCAATCCGCGCAGAGATCCGCGCAAACGGAGGATATTCTGTTCCCACCCCGCGTAATGCAGGGTGCCGATCGTCATGTTCTCTTCGGTGAACTCACGTATCGCTGTCATGGTTCTGCGGGGCCACGGCCCAACACCCGCATGGTTCAGGTGCAAAATGCCCGATGCAAAAGGGAATTCTTCTTCGCGGCTCATGGTATTATCTCGTGTGGAATATCCTGACTGCGCCGGGTACTATTCTATGCCGCCTCCCGTATCCTGAAAATTTCCCTCCAGTCATGCTAGCCAAAATAAGATTTTTACCCATGATACGGTTTTACGCGGGCGCACGAAGTGCGTCAGTGTGGCTGGTGCCGTGGCTGATCCTGGGGGGCGCCACGGGCCAGGCCGCGACTTTTCCGGCCGCTGCTGGCGGATCGGTTGTCGGCGACGTACAGGCTGTCACGGCAAAACATCAGGATACCCTGCTCAAAATTGCCGAGGAGTTTGAGCTCGGCTACGAAGAGCTCGTTGCAGCAAATCCCGACCTCGATTCCTGGCTGCCCGGCGAAGGCAACCGCGTTGTCCTGCCGTCAAGGTTTATCGTGCCGGAAGACGTCGATGAAGGTATCTACATCAACTTGGCTGAATACAGGCTTTACTACTTTCCGGAAAAGCAGGGCGATGAAGTCATCACTTACCCGATCAGTATCGGCAGGGGGGATTGGAACACGCCGGTCGGCGACGCCTGGATTGTCAACAAGCTGGTCAATCCGGCGTGGTATCCGCCGGAGTCGATCCGTCGGGAGCACGCGGAGGCGGGTGATCCGCTACCGAAAGTAGTGCCGCCGGGACCGGATAACCCGCTGGGCGACTATGCGCTGCGGCTGAATTTGTCCGGCTACCTAATCCACGGCACCAACCGACCGTATGGGATCGGGATGAGGGTGACGCACGGCTGCATTCGGCTGCGCCCCGGGAACATCGCCGCCTTGTTCAAGCGGATCTCGACGGAAACGCCCGTACGGATCGCATGGGACCCGTTCAAGACAGGGATAAAGGACGGCGTGATCTACTTTGAAGCGCATCCGGACAGAAGCGAGGTTGAAGCGATACTGGAAGAAAAAAGCATGGTTGACAAAGGGCGGCGCTCAGCCGCACTGACTGCATCTATCCGCAAGGTACTGAACCTGGTTGACCAAACCGGAGCGAAAGTGAATTGGCTGCAACTTGCGGACATCGCCGAAAAAAGCCTCGGCATACCGTTGCCCATCAGCCCGGGAGGCGACGGCAAAGTGCTTCAGGTGCTGCACCGTTCAACCGGCAACGTGACTTATCAGTCCGAGCCGTACCTGTTCTGAAATCACCCAGAAACAGGTTCCGGCAACGGTGCCTCCCCGAAGTGAGCTCGCTTCCGGACGCAAAAAAGGCCTCGCGGAAGATGGAGGTCTTTTCGCGAATTGAGTTGAAAGGGACGAAGTGATTACTTCATCATCTTTTTCATGCCCAACTTCTTCATTATGCGTTGCTGATTGGTCAACGCCTCGTCGGCCATGATTTTGGCCTGATGCGCCTGATAGTCCGCCGTGTTGGCGGTTCTCAGCGCCTCGTCAGCAACTGAACGCGCGCCTTCAGCAATTGCGCGAACTTCGCTCAATTGCTCCGGGGTAACGCCGCAACCGCCCATCAGTAAAGCTGCACCGGCGATAACCGGCAGCAAGGTGTGCCTGTAATGCCTGATCATGATCAAAACTCCT
Source organism: Candidatus Oxydemutatoraceae bacterium (assembly GCA_965223735.1). Taxonomy (GTDB): domain Bacteria; phylum Pseudomonadota; class Gammaproteobacteria; order Poriferisulfidales; family Oxydemutatoraceae; genus CAYFZO01. The sequence continues at coordinate 354,355 of OZ245010.1, forward strand.
TAAAAGGGATTATTCATGGTGTATTTAAAGTGAATTCACAGTTCGCCTCAAGAAAGAAGCGAACCGAAACCTTACCCGTTCAACGATTCAAAAGCAAGAACGGTTTCTGTCGGCTGGTAATAGGTGTATCTCATTTGGATAATATTTGGATAATGCGAACTGCGGAGGTGCTTTTGGGCTGACTTAACGGTAAGGGAACGGGAGGTGGCGGTGGAACTGTTGAGGATACGCTTTATCCTGTAATTTAACATAATATGCATTATGCGCACTTAAGCGGATGCCGCCGCTTCAAGGGCCACCAGCCGCGACGTCAGATCAGCTACGCGGATCCGCCGACCGCTTTTCGGCAACTCGTCGCTCAGGTAACGGCGCCAGCGTCGTGCGCCGGGCCGCCCGTGAAGCCAGTTCATCAAATGCCGGGTGATCAAAGAGGCCGGCACGCCCTGTTCGACCTCCCGCCCAAGATAGTCGAGATAACCCTCGATGACGCGGCGGCGCGAGACCGGCCTGTGCATCTCGCCGTAGAACGCGGAATCGACTTCGGCCAGCAACATCGGGTTCTTGTAGATCGAGCGACCCAGCATCACGCCGTCGAGGCCGACGGCTTCGAGCTTCGCTTTTGCCAGCGTATCAAGACCGCCGTTCAGGATTACCTCCAGCCGTGGAAATTCACGCTTCAGCGACCGCACCAGATCGTAGCGCAGTTCGGGGATCCTGCGGTTCTGCTTCGGCGACAGGTTGCCGAGAATCGCCTTACGCGCATGGACTATGAACGTCGTGCATCCAACCTGCGACACAGTTTCAACAAACTCGCACAGGGAGGTGAACAGTTCCCCGTCGTCGCTTCGCCGCCCGCTCTGCTCGACACCGATGCGGCATTTGACGGTCACCGGGATCGCGGTGCACGCAGTCATCGCGGCGACGCAATCGGCGACGTGTTGCGGAGACAGCATCAGGCACGCGCCGAATGCACCGGCTTTTACACGTGAACTCGGGCAGCCGACGTTGACATTGACCTCGTCGTAGCCGACTTCCCCGGCGAGAGTTACACAGCGCGTCATTGTGCCCGGATCGTTGCCGCCGATCTGTAAACCGAGCGGATGCTGCGACGGATCAAACATCAGGCGCCGCCGGTCTCCGAACAGTACCGCATCGGTCGCCATCATTTCGGTGTACAGCATTGCGCGACGGGAGATCATGCGCAGGAGACGGCGAAAATGCCGGTCGGTACGCTCCATCATCGGCGCGACGCAGAACTTCTTGGACGGATGAGCCGGAGATGATTGCACCGATGGGTTTACCAAAATCAACACCTGAATCAGCGGACACACCTGGCGGGTGAACCCGCATTATAATCACCCGCCATGCCCCTCGCACTTGAAATACGAAATCTGGCTAAAACCTACGCCAGCGGCTTCAAAGCCTTGAAAGGCATCAGCCTTCAGGTCGAAACCGGCGACTTCTTCGCACTGCTCGGCGCCAACGGCGCCGGCAAGTCCACCACCATCGGCATCGTTACCTCACTGGTCAACAAGACGTCCGGAAACGTCAAGGTATTCGGCCTCACCCCGGAGACGCACTTGTCCGAAGTCAAGTCGTCGCTGGGGCTGGTACCGCAGGAATTCAACTTCAACCAGTTCGAGGCCGCTTTCGACGTTGTAGTCAGCCAGGCCGGCTTTTACGGCTTGCCGCGCAAACTCGCCCGCGAACGCGCGCAAAAATACCTGACCAAACTGGGGTTATGGGAAAAGCGCCGAGCGCCGATGCGCGAGTTGTCGGGCGGCATGAAGCGGCGCCTGATGATCGCGCGTGCGCTGGTGCATCACCCCCGCCTGCTGATACTCGACGAACCCACCGCCGGTGTGGACATTGAGATACGGCGTATGATGTGGGACTTCCTGACGGCACTCAACGACGGCGGCACAACGATCATCCTGACGACGCATTATCTCGAAGAAGCCGAGCGCCTGTGCCGCAACATCGCGATCATCGACGAGGGCGCGATCATCGAAAACTCCTCGATGCGTAGCCTGCTCGAAAAACTCGACAGCGAATATTTCACGCTCTACCTGCGCGAGCCGATAAGCGAAGCACCGGCGCTGCAAAGCGCCGAAAGCCGGCTGATCGACCGAAAAACGCTGGAAATAGCCGTCAGCCGCGACAGCGACCTCAATTCAATCTTCATCGAGCTTGACCGTCGTGGCATCAAATTGCTCAGCATGCGCAACAAGGCCAGCCGACTTGAAGAGTTGTTCATTAAATTAACCGGGCACCCGTAATGGAATGGTTTAAACAAATCACTGCGTTCAACACGCTGCTGATCAAGGAAGTTACGCGCTTCGTGCGCATCTGGGTGCAAACGATGTTGCCGCCGGCGATCACCACCGTTTTGTACTTTATTATTTTCGGCAAACTGATCGGTTCTCAGTTGGGAGATATAGACGGCTACAGTTACATTGACTACATCGTGCCGGGATTGATTCTGATGGCGGTCATCACCAACTCTTATGCCAACGTCGTGTCCTCATTCTTCAGCCACAAGTTCCACCGCAATATTGAAGAAATGATCATCTCGCCGATGCCGAATTACATTATTCTTGTGGGCTTTATTGCAGGCGGCGTCACACGCGGGGTAATCGTCGGCGTCATCGTGTATGTAGTGTCAATTTTCTTTACCGCCCTGCCCTTTTCCAGCCCGGCACTGGCACTGGTCATATTGTTGCTGACGGCCATTTTGTTCTCGCTGGCCGGTTTCATCAACGGCATTTACGCCCGAAGTTTCGACGATATCACGATCATTCCCAGTTTCGTGCTGACGCCGCTGACTTATCTCGGCGGCATTTTCTATTCGGTCGAAATGCTGTCCCCGCCATGGCGCGACATCTCGCTGCTGAACCCAATCCTGTATATGATTAATGGTTTTCGCCGCGGCCTGCTCGGCGTTTCCGATATAGACCCCCTGATCTCCATCACCATCACGCTGGTCTTCATCGTCGCACTGACGTTGGCGTCGTTGCATTTGCTGAATAAAGGCACCCGGATCAAGCATTGATTGAAAGATCGCCTGAAGTTAATCAGTTGGTGGCCATTCCTGAAAAATTATGCAAACCATCCATCGGCCGGGGCGCCCACCACCACAACCGCCGCAGGCGGCGCCTTTGCAGCCCTGAACCTCGTCGATTGATTTGCAGTATTCTGTAGAAATGGCGTCCCCAGGGGGAGTCGAACCCCCGTTGCCGCCGTGAAAGGGCGGTGTCCTAGGCCTCTAGACGATGGGGACGGACGACGGAAAACGCCATTTTCACGATACCGCCGCGGCTTGTCAATGCGGTGTACAAGGTCACAGCTTATGAGACATCAAGGGCAGATGTTTGGCCGGGTGTCAAGTTGTCGAGTCCCCGGTGCGGGCGCCGGTTATTATAGCGATCCAGATAACCCGGCAGGCGATCGTTGAATTCCCGCAAATCGCCAAGCCCGGGAAGCCAACGGGTCAGATGAGTACATTTTCGAAATGGACGAAGTCGCCGACCGACACGCCTTTACCTGCTCCGGCGGAAATTTCCAGCACGTATTTTGCGGATTTGCCGGAAACGAATTTTTTCGGGTAGGTGTTCGGGTGAACGTTGCGCTCAATGTGCACGATTGAACCGGTGCGGCTGATCCAGATGATATCCAACGCAAAGCGCATATCCTTCATCCAGATCGAATGATACCCTGCACGGTCAAATATGAACAGCATTCCTCGCCCTTCAGCCAGCGGCGCGCTTCCCGACAGGCCCCGCACGCGCGCCTCGTTGGTGGCGGCAATCTCGACAGCAAATGCTGTATCTCCCAGGCGCACCGTCGGCTGTGAGGAACAGCCGCTTGCGGCGACGCAGAAAACCACTGTCGGCAACAGCCGTAAAAAAGCACCCCGGCGTCCGGCGACCTTGAATTGAATCATCCTGAACCCGGTTAAATCAGCCATCAGAAAACCTGCCGCTTGTTTTTGCCGACTGCAACCGCAACGAATAAAGCTGAAGCCGCCATGCAGACCGTTGTCGTGATAAAAGCCGCCTCCATCCCCTGCCTCGCGATTATGATTGCGGCAAACAGCAACGCGCCGAAAAAGTAGCCGGAATCGCGCCAGAACCGGTAAATTCCCATCACCGTGCCACGGTGCCGCTCGCTGCTGCAATCGCTGATCGCGGCACTGAGCGTTGGATACAACATCGCCATGCCGAGACCGATCAGGGCGGCATTCAGGAGCCACCAGCTATGTTCCATGTTCAGCAACGTCAATGTGCAGGCCGCGCCGCTCAGCAACATACCGGCTACGATGAACGGTTTTCGCCCGAACCGGTCGGACAGGCTGCCGGTAAACAACTGTAGTATTCCCCAAGTCGCCGCATAAACCCCAACGATCAGACCGATCGTGACCAGATCCACGCCGCGGCGATACAAAAATACCGGGTAGATCAGCCAGATCAGTACATCTACAAATTTTTCGATCAAGCCCGCGAGGCACAGCGACATCGTTGAGGAACTACAAAAGCTGACTTCGACGAACAAACGGCCGCCCGAATCATCCGAGGGCGTGCTTTGCGGATGGGTTGCGTCATCGTGCCGTCGTGCCGTCGCCGGCAAAGTCTCGCCACAAAACACCAGCGCGTCGGCAAGCGCCACTACGACGATCAACGTGCCGAACCACAGAACGGCCTGATCCAATCCGATGCGCACAGTCAGCCACGCACTGAGATAGCCGAAAATTGCGACGCCACAATAGCCGAGTGTCTCGTTCAAGCCGACTGCCAGTCCGTGATAACGGCGCGCAATCAGATCGATTTTCATGATCTGCGACATCGACCAGCACAGTCCCTGATTGACGCCGAGCAGCAAAGTCGCGCCGACGATACCCCACCAGTTTGGTGTGTAGGCGGCGATCCACGGCACCGGCAGTGCGATCAACCAGCCCGCGGTCAGAATGTGCTTCCGCCCGAACGTGTCGGAAAGACGGCTCGCGAGGAAATTGCAGACGCTTTTGACCAATCCGAAGGCGACAATAAAGTTTGCCAGCAGAAAGAAAGCGTCTCTGGGAACGCCGAACTCGGTTTCGGACAAGGCCGGAATCGCCGTACGGAACAGGCCAAGTATGGCGCCGACGAAAAATACTTGCAGCAACAATTGGCTGACATGGAAGTTCTTGTGTCGTTCAAGATACGTCATAGCTTTCCTTTTCCCATACCACGCACCTGCTCTTGTCGTGCACAAAACCCATCAGATCGCGTACAATCAGTCAATGTAATTGCGCATCGCGGATACAACCCACTCCAAACAATGGCGTCTGCAAGGAACAAGTGGCTGTTTTTTCTGGTGCTTGCAGTTACGGCTGCAACGGCATTCTACTTTTCACAAAACCGTTTATCCACCGCCAGCCTGAGCGACGGGCTGTGGGAAGGTACTTTTGACATCAACGACAAGAGCGGTTACCACTTCACCGCCTTGCATGTAGGCGATCGGGCCGTCGGGAGCAGCGACGACGCGCGGGTGATCTGCCGAGGCAGAGTGTCGGTCGAGGATAAACATTATCGCTCCGAGATGGATATGTTCTTCATGACCGGCGCCCCCCTCGACAAAGTCACGATGGAGGGAACCCTGTCTGAACCCGGACGCATTGAAGTGGAGTATAAAACCCACGGCGCCGGCGATACGGGCAAGTTGAAACTGCACCCGCACAAAGCCTCCGGCAAGAAAGCGTCTCTTCGCTCCGTAGCCGGCCCCTGGATACTGTACCGCGGCTTCAACATTCTTAAACTCGACATCAACGACACCGGCGTGATTAAGGGGGGTAATACTTCGGGGTGTGCCTACGACGGAAAAATCCAACCGATAGATTCCAAATACAACGCCTACGACGTGACGTTCGTAGTGACTTCCTGCAACGAGGTTAACGGCACGTGGACAGGAATGGCTTATCTGTCTGACGGCATCGCCCCCGACGACACGCTGAATCTGTACCTGTTTGAAGAAGATTGGGCGATGCTGTTGCCGGTTGTGCGCAACGACAGCACCCGCCTGATTGACGAGCGCAAGGAATGGAAGAATTGAAGCCGTTTTGAAAGGCCCGGATTCGCTTCGGGCATTCCGCCCGGCACCGCAGGTTCCGCCTGAATGCGTTTCCCCGCGGTCTCCGGCCATCCCGCGTCTGGTGGAGCTAGGCGGGATCGAACCGCCGACCTCTTGCATGCCATGCAAGCGCTCTCCCGGCTGAGCTATAGCCCCACGCGAAAGCGGCGGCACTCTACGACGCGGGCATAAGCTTGTCAAGGGAATAATATACTTGGCTCACGTCACAGGAAAGCAAACCGAAGTACCCATTTGACGCTTCACAGACCGACCAATGCCACCACCTCCACGTCCGGCAGCCTCATTTCCAAAGGCCGTTATATTCAATACAGGTTTAATACCTGCCCCGAATGTTGAACATGAGACGGCACGTGAATCAAGTATAGGGATGAGGCCGCCATAGATGGGACATCAGGGGCAGATGTTTGGCAAGCATTTGGCTGAGTGTCAGGTCGTCGAGTCCCGGCGCGCGCTTGGAGAGGCGGTCCGGATCAGCGGCGTTCAACGCGAACGGCATCACGGCGCCGTTGCGCATCCGGCAGGTGCACGGTTCTCGTCGGGTACGCGATTTCGCCGCCGTGGCGTTCAATAATTTCGGCGACTTTCAGCATCACGTCCTGCTTGACTTCATGGTAGCGCACCCATTCGGTGGTCTTTGTATAGGTGTAGATCATGATGTCCACCGACGATGCGTTGAATTCATTCAGGTTTACGATCAGCACTTGATCCGTGTCCATGTCGGGATGTGTTTTTAGCATTTCCCTGATCGCCGCGACGATATCGTTGACTTTCGGCATGTCGTCATAGCGCACCCCGACGACTTCATGAATCCGCCGACATTCCATCCGCGACGGGTTTTCGATCGCGACCTGGGTGAAAATCGAATTCGGCACGTAGATCGGATAACGCGCAAAGCTCCTGATCCGGGTCTGCCGCCAGCCGATATGCTCGACTGTCCCTTCGAGCTCGCGGTCGGGCGAACGGATCCAGTCGCCTTCGACAAACGGACGATCGAGATACACCATCAGCCCGCCGAAGAAGTTCGCCAGCAGGTCTTTCGCCGCAAAGCCGACCGCTATCCCGCCGATGCCGCCGAAAGCGAGCACTCCCGAAATGCTGTACCCCATCGTATTCAGGAGCATCAATACGCCGGTGATGATGACCGACGCCTTGAGGATCTTGTTGATCGCCCGGACGCCGGCCCGGTCAACTTCTTCGTCGCGTTCCTCTTTGCGGCGCAGGAAAATGTCTTCCCCCATGCCCAAAAAGCGCAACAGGAAAAGCACAAAGCAGAAAATGACCCCGAGTGCGCGCAGGTTGGAAGCGAGCGCGAGCAGGCTCTCATCGGTGAAACCCCAGAAAAGTTCGGCGGTATAAGTCAGGCCGACGACCCAGATCAGCAGGGTTACCGGCAGCTGCATGCTCTTGAACAGCACGTCATCCCAGTCATTCGCCGTTTTCCCGGCCTGAGCGATCAGGCGACCGACAATGAAACTCAACACCACACCGACTGTGACCACGACCACGACGGAGATGAACATCCTGACCGTCCATTCCATCAGCGAGGCGTCGGCGGAGGGCGCCATCAATGCGCGAAAAGCGTCAAGCCATTCAGCCACTGTCGTTCGCCCCGGCGTAAGTTGCGATCTTCAAGTGCAGAAAATTCACGGGTCAATTATTTTCGAACTGCCCAGTCAATGTGCGCAGTTCTTCGCGGGTCGTCTCTGCGTCCCAGCGTTTGCCCGCCGACGCCTGTTCGAGTCGTCGGCGTATGGGTTCCCAACGTTCACCGAGCGCTTCGGCGCGACGATGAATTTTCTGACTGGGCAGTTCATCCAGCGCACGTTGCAGCAATTCCGAGTCATGGCAGATTAAAACCATATCACAGCCCGCCTCCAGCATCCGCCTCACCGACACGTCGCCGTCGGCTGAACAAATTCCTTGCATCGCCAGATCGTCGCTGAACACGATGCCCTGAAAACCAATCTCCTGACGCAGGATCTCCTTGAGCCAGCGTCCGGACGAGCTGGCAGGCGGCGCATCCACCTGCGGGTAGGCGACGTGTGTGGCCATCACTGCCGTCAACATTCCCGAGGTAATCAAGTCATGGAACACCTTGAGATCCGTCGCTTCGATCTGCGCCCGCGGCCGGTCGTCTTTGACGACGGCGTCGTGAGTGTCACCGGACACCGTTCCATGGCCCGGAAAATGTTTGCCGACGGGGAGCAACCCGCCGTCGTGCAGGCCTTTGATGAATTCCCCTCCAAGTTGCACGACGACCTCCGGAACGGCGTGCAGCGCCCGGTCGCCGATCGCTTTGTTCGCCCCGAACAGGTCGAGCACCGGGGAAAAACCGGTGTGTACGCCGACTTCACGGAGTTCCAAAGACACGAGCCATCCGGTCGCGCGGATCAGGCGCAAAGCCTGCTGTGGATCGCGGTCGAATAACTGTCCGAACCGGCGCATCGGCGGCAACCGCGTAAATCCTCGCTTGAAGCGTTGCACCTGCCCGCCCTCATGGTCCACCGCAAGAATAAGATCCGGATCTGCCTCCCTGATCTGAGAAATTAGAAAAGATAGTTTTTCTTTATCCTTGTAATTCCGGGGAAAAAATATCACCCCGCCGACTGCCGGGTGTTGCAGCAGTTCCCGCTCTCCGGCAACGAGTTCCGTGCTTTGCAGAAATACCATCAAAGGCCCGACTGGCATCATATCAACCCCCTCCCCTGATAATATCCGAAAATGCAGCCGTCTTCCCTGAACAGAGCATACAGGCGCCATCTAACAGCGCACGGATTTGACGCGGATCCCGCACAGGAAGCGCTGATCGTACGCCTGCAAAGGTTACTCGATAAATTGAGCGAACTCGACGAACGCCGCCGCGGGTGGTGGTTCCCGAACCTTCGCCGGTATTGGAAAAAGAAGCGCGACAGCAACGCAGCCTCAGTCCGGGGTGTTTATGTCTGGGGCGATGTTGGCGGCGGAAAAACTTTTCTGCTGAACCTTTTTTTCCGCCACCTGCCGATCGAGCGCAAAACGCGCATGCATTTTCACCAGTTCATGCGGGAAACACACGGCCTGCTTGCCGAAATCAAAAACACCGCCAACCCGCTTGAAAAAATCGCCCGCGACTTCACCGGTCACACTCAGCTGCTGTACCTCGATGAATTCCACGTCGCCGATATCGGCGATGCAATGATTCTCGGGGAACTGCTGAAGCACTTGATAGATCATGGCGTCGTGCCGGTCATGACTTCCAACTGCGCTCCGCCGGAACTCTATCGCAACGGTCTGCAACGACAGCGTTTTTTGCCAGCGATAGCTCTGATTGAAAAACATCTCGACGTGTTTGAACTCGGCGCGCGTTGCGACTACCGCTTGCAATTCCTGAGCAAGACCAATCTCTATAATGTGCCGGCCAACAAGGCGTCGGAACGGATAATGGAGAACAATTTCTACCAGCTCATTACCGACAGAGCGGAACAGGGTGTGCGACTGCGCGTCAACGGCCATGACGTTCCGGTCCGGCGGCGCGCCGGCGGCGTGGTCTGGTTCAACTTTGACGCAATCTGCGGCGGCCCACGTTCCCCGGCCGACTACCTCGAAATCGCCCGCTGCCACGAAACCGTACTGGTGTCGGACATTCCGTCGTTCACGGATCAGGACAACTTGGCACGCCGGTTTATCAATATGATAGACACTTTTTATGACTGCCGCGTCCGCTTTATCGCGTCTGCCGCCGATGCGCCGGAGCACCTGTATCGCCAAGGGCGCCTGGCACGGGGGTTTCGCCGGACGGCAAGCAGGCTGACCGAGATGCAGTCTTCGGCCTATCTCGCCCAGATGCATGAATGATCCACTCTCAGGCACGGTTACGTCAGTTATACTGCCGGGCCGGATCACGAAAACGTCCGTATCACGCGGCGGACAATCCCAAAACCACATCAACGGTCACGGACGATGAAGAAACCCATCAGGATTGCCGTCACCGGCGCTGGCGGCGCAATCGGCTATGCATTGATCTTCCGTATCGCTTCAGGCGACATGCTGGGCCCGCAACAGCCGGTCATACTGCATCTGCTTGAAATTGAAGCCGGGCGCAACAGCGTCGAGGCCGCAATGATGGAGCTCGAGGACTGCGCCTTCCCCCTGCTGCACGGGTTTTCGGCTTTCTTCGACCCCCGTCGGGGATTTGCCGATGTCAACTACGCAATACTGGTCGGCGCCCGCCCTCGCAGCAAAGGCATGGAGCGCAGAGACCTGTTGCACGCAAACGGTGAGATTTTCAGCGCACAGGGGCGCGCGCTGAATGAGGTGGCAGCGCGCGACGTGCGCGTCGTCGTCGTCGGCAACCCGGCCAACACCAACGCGCTGATCGCAATGCGCAACTCGCCTGACCTCAACCCGTCGCAATTTACCTGCATGTTACGGCTCGATCACAACCGGGCGATCGCAATGCTGGCGAAGCATCTGCAATGCCCGACCGGTGACATCCGCAACATGACGGTCTGGGGCAACCATTCATCGACTCAATTCCCCGATCTGTCGCATTGCAAAGTGCGCGAGGAACCGGCGCTGGAACTCGTTGACCCGGATTGGTTCGAGAACGAATTCATTCCTGCGGTGCAACAACGCGGGGCGCGTGTGATTGAGGCGCGCGGCGCTTCGTCCGCCGCGTCGGCGGCTTCGGCCGCGATCGACCATGTACGCACCTGGGCGTTGGGTACGCCCGAAAACGACTGGACGAGCATGGGCGTGCTTTCGGACGGCGGTTACGGCGTCGAGCCAGGCCTCATGTTCTCCCACCCGGTCACGATGGAGAACGGCGATTGGCAGATTGTCGAAGGACTCGAACTCGACGAATTCGCGCGCGACAGGCTCGCGCGGACAAACCACGAGTTGTGCGAAGAACGCGACGCGGTCGCCGCCTTGATTCCGTAGCCGCAACCGGCCAGCCTTCAGACGGAAACGCCCTCCCACTCAGTGATGAAGTCATCAATGTTGGCCGCCACCGCGTCGGGGCGGTCCTCCAGCACGTAGTGCCCCGCGCGTTCGATGAACTCGAGCCTCACCGGCCCCCTGGTCTGCTCCTTGATACGGATCGCCGCTTCCTTCGGCATCCAGGCGTCGTGCAAAGCCCAGCACACCAACGTCGGGCAGGTAATGCCCTTGTAGTCGATCGACAGCGTCTCTTCGTTGGTCGGGTCCGCACAGACCTTGACCAGCGACTTGAATCCGGTCAGCCCCGGCCCTCTTGCCCAGAACCGCAGGTAATTTTCCTTGACGTTCTTGTCGGTGAACGCGATCTTGTCGAAACTGCCGGTTCTCAGCAGCCCCGCGAAGCCCGCCGCCGCCTGCTGCATTGCGCCCTGCAACACGTCGTCCGGCGCCCCGACCAGCCCATGAAACGCCTCGACTTCGAGCACCGGCCAGTAGTCGAAACTGACCGGGTTGATCAGCACCAGGCGATGGAGATGCCCGCAGTACTTTGACGCCATGATCTGCGACGCGCCGCCGCCGTGGTCGTGCCCGACCAGAACCACTTTGCCCTTCAGATCCAGTGCCTCGATGACCGCCTTGATCGCCTCAGCCTGATTGGTCAGCGAGTGTTTGAAGTCGTCGAGCGGCATATCGGACCCGCCGTAGCCGATCATGTCCATCGCATAAGTGGTGTATTTATCCTTGAACATGGACTGCACGTGTCGCCACAAACTGGCGTTCGTCGGTATGCCGTGGACCATCAGCAGGGAAGTCTCACCACGCCCTTCTTTGACGACGTTGACGTTGAGATCAAGGCCGTCGAGGTTAATTTTTACTTTCATTGCTTGTACCTCCGGGATTTTTTCTCCGTTCCATCGTAGCACCGGACGGATTTTTGCGGCAAACTAGCCGGGAACCGCGGCAGTAAAACATTGTCAATACGCCGTTCAGGAAGCGGTTGAGCACCCACCGGAGCGCGACGGCATCGTGACCGGCACCGCTGCAGACCGCGGCGGCGGTCAAATGTTCCGCCGGGCGGAATAATTCGGCCTGACGCGCGTCGTGATAGACGCGAATTTTCAGTTGCACGGGATGCACCAGCGGGTGGCGGCGGTTGAGCAGGCTGTAGCTCAGCAACATGGTGCTCGTGTAAGGCCCGCGTTCAAGCAGCGTGGATTCCAGGCGATGCCGTCTGTCCGGATAATGCACCGCGTAAGTTACACTGGGATCGTGGTCGGCAAACAGCTGTTTCAACAGCATATAGTTACGTTCGTAAAGCTCCATCAGTCCGGCAAATGTGCCGGGACACATTGAAGGGATTAGCGGCGCGCGTGCGCGTAAGTGGGTTGCCTGCATAATTCTCTTATTCTACATGGCGCCCGGCTCCGCCTGCGCCGACGCGGCATCGGGCGGACGGATCGGATCCAAGGCATAAAAACCATATCATAACTTTATTGTATCTGTGCTGATTTTGAACGGAAAAACATTTCCCCCAGGCAAGGTCTTCGCCCTCTTCTGCAACAGATACCGGCGCAAGCGCCTGAATGCGTCGGCGTCGCAAATACCGGGCAGGATGAGCAGCGTTATCTTGCGACCGTCGTTCAGTACCAGTGCGAGTTGAACGTAGTGGCGAAGGAAACGCGGCACACGAAAAGAACGAACATTCAGGACGCGGCCATCCGAAAGACCGGTGCCGCCGACAACGAGTGATAAACCGCCGTGAGGCTCAATCCGCAGCGCACGCACCTCGCTCGCGGAACCGGGAAACAAGCCAGAAAATCCATGCCGGCTCGCAAAAAATGGCCACGCGGCGACAACGACCGCAGCGCCGGTGGTGAACTGCATCCACAGCGGCAGCGGCAGCAGCCACGGCAACGCCGCGAGCAGCAGGTAACAGGCACCGAAAACCAGGATCGACGCGCGCGTTGCGTACAGTTCAATGTGCACAGCGATCACGGATCAGGCGTGCTATCTCATCGGCGGCGAAATTCCCCGCGCTGAGTTTGCCCGTCAATATGTCATGCAACTGCGGATCCGGCAGTTCGAGCAACCCTTCAAACGCCCGCTGATGGACAGCGTCGGTTTCGTCATAATGGTGTTCCAGGTAATACTGCGTCATGCGGTCGAGTTCACGCGTGCCGCGACGGCAACGCCACATAAGTTTTTTCTTGGTTTCGGTCGGCATCGGTATCTGTCGGTGAAGGGGGCTTTATTATTGCACTCTGCCGTACCAAAGTGCAGGAGCCGCCGATCGCTTCCGGGAACGCGCCGGTCTGGACCGACCGGCGGGACGAAAAGGAGCCGCCTAAAGACGGCGGACAACCAGCAGCTTTTTGATCTCGGCGATGGCCTTGGCCGGATTGAGGCCCTTGGGGCAGGTTTTGGCACAGTTCATGATCGTATGACAACGATACAGCTTGAACGGGTCCTCGAGTTCGTCGAGCCGCTCGCCAGTTGCTTCATCGCGGCTGTCAACGATCCAGCGGTACGCCTGCAACAACGCCGCGGGACCGAGGTAACGCTCGCTGTTCCACCAGTAACTCGGGCAACTGGTCGAACAGCAGGCGCACAAAATACATTCCTCGAGTCCCTCGAGCTTCGCCCTGTCCTGTTTTGACTGCAATCGCTCCGAATCGGGAGGCGTCGCGCTGTATGTATGCAGCCATGGTCTGGTCGAAGCGTATTGCGCGTAGAAATGCGTGAGGTCAGGGACCAGGTCTTTAACCACTACCATGTGCGGCAACGGATAAATCTTGATATCGCCTTTGGCGTCGCTTATGTTCATGGTGCAGGCAAGCGTGTTTGATCCGTTGATGTTCATCGAGCACGAGCCGCAAATACCCTCACGGCACGAACGTCTGAAGGTCAACGCCGGGTCGATTTCATTCTTGATCTTGATCAGTGCGTCGAGCACCATCGGGCCGCAACTTTTCAGGTGCACTTCGTAAGTGTCGGTGCGGGGAGTCTCACCCGTGTCCGGGTCGTAACGGTAAACGATGAAGTTCCGCGTCGCGCCCGGCCGAGGGCACTTGAAGAACCTGCCTTTCTTCACGATCGAGTCGGCCGGCAGAGTGAATTTCGCCATGGCTTTTCCCCTTGTCAGTTTCCCGCAGTACGGTGTTCCCGTTTCAATAGACTCTCGCTTTCGGCGAGATGACCTCGACTTCGTCGCTCAGCGTATGCAGATGAACCGGACGGTACGTGATGGCCGTGTGCCCGTTCCGGTCCACCCTGATCAACGTGTGTTTCATCCATTGCTCGTCGTCGCGCTCGGGATAATCGTCGCGGGCGTGGGCTCCGCGGCTCTCGGTACGGTTCAGCGCGGAGGCGACAGTCGCAACCGCCTGCGACAACAGGTTGGACAGTTCGAGCGTCTCAACCAGATCGGTATTCCAGATCATCGAGCGATCGCTGACGCTGATATCAGAGAAACGGCTGAACACTTCCGCCATTTTATCCACTCCCTGCTTGAGACTGTTCCCCGTTCGAAACACCACCGCGTGTTGTTGCATGATCTTTTGCATGTCGAGACGGAGCTTTGCGGTCGGCTCGGCGCCGTCGGCGTGGCGCAGAGCGTCAAAGCGGTCGAGGACGGCGTCCACCGCCGCCTGCGGCGCTGCGGGGTAAGGGCGCCCGGGCTTGACCACCTCCGTCGCGCGGCGTGCGGCAGCGCGCCCGAATACGATCAGGTCGAGCAGGGAGTTCGAGCCGAGGCGGTTTGCGCCGTGCACCGACACGCAAGCCGCTTCGCCGATTGCGACCAGTCTCGGCACAACGTCATCCGCACCGCCGCCGTTCGGGTTGATGACTTCGCCGTAATAGTTCGTCGGGATCCCTCCCATGTTGTAATGCACCGTCGGCAGTACCGGGATCGGCTCCCTGGTCACATCAACCCCTGCAAAAATACGGGCCGACTCGCTGATGCCCGGCAGGCGCTCGCGAATAACGTCGGCCCCCAGATGCTCCAAATGCAGGTGGATATGGTCTTTTTCTTCGCCGACGCCACGCCCCTCGTTCACTTCTATCGTCATCGAGCGACTTACAACGTCGCGCGAGGCAAGGTCTTTCGCGTTCGGTGCATAACGCTCCATAAAGCGCTCGCCTTCGGCATTCGTCAGGTAGCCGCCCTCCCCGCGTGCGCCCTCGGTGATCAGGCAGCCGGCGCCGTAGATACCGGTCGGGTGAAACTGCACGAATTCCATGTCCTGAAGATGCAGCCCGGCACGCAATACCATCGCGTTGCCGTCGCCGGTGCAGGTATGCGCCGAAGTGCACGAAAAGTAGGCGCGCCCGTAACCGCCGGTTGCGATCACCGTCATGTTCGCACGGAACAAATGCAGTTGCCCGGTCGCGAGATCCCACGCGACGACACCGACGCAGCAACCGTCGTCCATGATCAGATCGACGGCAAAGTACTCGATGAAAAACTCGGCTTTGTATTTGAGCGACTGTTGGTACAGTGTATGCAGTATCGCGTGTCCGGTGCGGTCGGCGGCGGCACAGGTCCGTTGCGCGATGCCTTCGCCGTAATGCGTGGTCATTCCCCCGAACGGCCGCTGGTAGATACGCCCGTCTTCGGTGCGTGAAAATGGCACACCGTAATGCTCGAGTTCAATGACCGACGCGGGCGCCTCCTTGCACATGTACTCGATGGCGTCCTGATCGCCGAGCCAGTCCGAGCCCTTCACCGTGTCGTACATGTGCCAGCGCCAGTCGTCTTCACTCATGTTCGCAAGCGATGCGCTGATACCCCCCTGCGCCGCGACCGTATGGCTGCGCGTCGGAAATACCTTGGTGATGCAGGCGGCGGACAGGCCCGATTCGGCTATGCCGAGCGTCGCCCGCAGACCGGCCCCCCCAGCGCCGATCACCAGAACATCATAAGCGTGTTCAATCAATTCGTAGGCGCGCGGCATGAGTAAAAAACACTCCCGTCATTGCGGCAATGCTGACCAGGACAATTTTAAGAATACAACCAAGGTAATTTTGAATTCTACCATGAAACCCGTTGCAGCCGCCGGAATTCCGGAAAACAACTGGACCCGATTGAAAATGAATTCGTCATTTTACCAAACGTCGCCGGCGTCAATTTCACTGCAAAAACTTCATACCGCTTTTATTGCCCGGTATGCGAAGTACAAGGATTGTCGTTATCACCGGTGCCGCCGTTGAATCTGCGGATTGAAAAACACCCGCCGGGCTTAGACGCTTATGCGCAGCAGCAATGTATTGACCTGAATGAAAAAAAGCAGCCTGATCCGTGCCAGATCAAAGCCCTCCGCGAGCCTGTCGGCTATGAACTTATCGGCGGCGGGGTCGGTGCATCTGCCGGCAAAAAACCTGGCGAGACATTCAGACAGCAGTTTTTCAACGCTTTCGTCTTCATCCCGGACGTTCACGTTGACCTGAAACGCAAGCGCCGAAGCTTTAATCCTCGGCAGGACGTCCACCGACACTTCGCGGGCTCTCCCCGAAACGTCGCAGAGGAAACCGAGATTCAGGCATTCAAAATAACGGTATATCGTTATCCCGCCGAGTTTGCTGTAGCCTTTTCCTTTTATGAACTTTCCGAGTTGCTCATAAAAAGAAGCGATTTCTATGACATGATCCATGGTGTGTTTCCCGGACAAAGCACCCGGCGGCGATCACAGCCGCGCAGGACGCTGCTGCACTCCGCGTATCCTGACGCACGGCTCCGGTCGCCGAACGCCGTGCCCGACTTGGCCCGGACGCGCGCGGCACGGTTCAAAAAAACACGCCCAAGGTTGCGACAATACCGACCAGCGCGAGTAGAAACGAACTGAGTTCAACCAGCACGATGACGCTCACCTTGATCGCGGCAACGTGCACATAATCCTCAATGATGACGCGCAGCCCCAGCGCCATGTGGTAACAGCCGGCGATAAGGAATGCGACCAGCAGCACCGCCGTCAGTGGTTCGCGCATCCAAGTGGCCACCGTGGCATGGGAAAGATCCGGCAGGCACGCGAGCGAGAAACCGAACCACAAGGCAAGCGGCGTCAATGCAACCGAAGTCATGCGCTGCATCCACCAGTGGACGGCGCCCTCTTTGGCGGCGCCGAGACCCTGCGCGCGCGCCAACGGGGTTCGCATGTTCACGTCGCCCCCCGGAACAGCCACCAAGTCAGCGCGGTCAGCAGCACGGTAACGGCCAGCGTCGCCACCGCGCTGAGGTCCACTACGCGCAGGTCAAAGCCGAGCCCCGCGTCCCAGAACAAATGACGCACGCCGTTGCACAAGTGAAAATACAGCATCGCACTCCACACGACCAACATAATCTGCCCAGGCGTGGAAGCGAAGTACACGTAAACCGGCTCGTACAATAAATCGCCGGCAGCCACCGCGACCAGCCACGCGACCAGCGCGACTGCGCCGAGTGAAAGCAGCGCCCCAGTTATCCTATGCGCGACGGACAGGACGACGGTCAGCGGAAAGCGATAGATCTGTAAATGAGGCGACAGCGGCCGGCGTTGTGTATGCATGCTCAGTATAAAATGAGTGGTCTGAAATCTGGTATTCTACGCGGCATACTGATTTCGCTTACTATCCTCCGCCGCTTTCGGCAAAATTGGCGTCAGAGTAGCTTTTAATTCTACCATGAGACTCGTTGCCGCCGATAAGCTCCCGACAGAACCGGACCGGATTGAAAACAAAACTTTATCATTTTGCCGAATGCTGCTGGCGTCAATTTCGTCTGCGAAAGCTCTATGCCCTGTACGCGAAGCATGCCAACCGTCACTATCACAGGTTCTGCCGCTTTAATTTTTATGAAAACATTCTGCTTTTCCGGCGCTATTTCAAGTATCAGGAAACCGCCCGGAGGCTGGCGGATTCACCGCCCGGCACGGCGGATCCGGACTCGGGTCCGTGCGCCATTGACTATGGCAAAATAAAATCCCTCGGCGGCGTATCGCTCAAATACTATGAGCCGAGCGCTTTCCGGGTCGGCGCAAAAACCAGCAAGGCAAAGATCGGGGTGCCGCTGCGCGAGGTCTCGTGGGGCAACGCTCCCGATCCGGCGGACACCCCGCGGGAGGCGGCGCACTCGCGCTGCTGCCTGATCATTCCCAGGGTCACGACCCAAAGCTTTGCTCTACAATTACTCCACATCTTCACGTGCTTTCTCTATCTGCGTGAGTTGCGGCAGCAGGGCGATGAACCCGCGTGCCTGCTGCTCGACAGCGGCCGGGACAAATTAAGCGAGTTGTACACGGTGTGCCTGCCCGATTGCCGCTTTCCGAAGGAATTTGAAGGCATTCACCGTTTTCAGCGCCTTATTTTCGCACCGCTCGAGCAAGACTGGGCGGGCCTGCCCTGGCGGCAAATGCTCCTGACCTGCGGTCTGGCCGATGAGTTTCACCGGTTTGTGCTGTCGGCTTTTGACATCGCACCGCCTGAACCGATCCGGCGCGTCTCAAGAATCACCCTGATACGCAGAAAAAAGCACGTCGAAAGCGGCGGCAAACCGTGCATAGACCGAGTGATCAAAAATGAAGAGGAGATCATCGCCGCCCTGAATGATCATTACCGACGTGTTGAATTTCAGGCCGCTTATTTTGAAAAACTTTCTCTTCGCGAACAACTGAGGCTGTTTACGCAGTCGGATATTCTCGTCAGTATGCACGGCGCGGGCCTGATCGTCGGAGCTTATTTCGCGCCGTTCAACGCGGGCATTCTGGAACTGTTCCCCAAGTATTACCGCATTCCCGAGTCGGCGTTGACTTGCCGCGCGATCGCCGCCTCCCGGGGACTGCATTACCGGCGCCGTCTGAACCATCGCAAAGCCGATGAATTCGGCTCCGATACACAGGCGGGCATTTCGCGAAGCGAGCGCTACTACCGGAATCCCGTTCGCCAGAATTCACTGACGCATATACCCGTCGCGGCGATGATCAAGTGCATTGACCGCCTGATCAGAAAAATCGAATCCGCAGGTTGAGGAACGTCAATCGGCCGTGGCCGCTGATACAGGCAACCGACTTTCAATCAAAAACGGTATATTGGAATGCCAATCAAACGCATACGTGCAATGAATGCCCCGGAACAACCTCGATTTCAGCCGCACCCGCCGCAGCTCAGCGAACCGGCTGGCGGCAACTGGACGGCGCCCGCGCCGCCGTGGCTATGTCCGCTCAGCGATTTCAGCCTGGTCCGGGTTTCCGGGAAAGGCGCTTTTGATTTCCTGAACAACCAGTTAAGCAATGACCTTCAGACGGTTCCCGAGAACATGTCACAACTCAGCGGCTACTGCAACCCTAAGGGGCGCCTGTACTGCACCATGCGCATTTTCATGCGCGGCGCGGATTACTGTATGCGCACAACCGCAGGCGTCTCCGACACCGTGATCGACCGCCTGCGCCTGTTCGTCCTCAGAGCCGACGTGACATTCGACACGGACACAACTCTCGGCGGCATCGCGCTGATTGGCCCTGGCACCGACGATCTGCTGCAACGGGC
This sequence comes from Candidatus Oxydemutatoraceae bacterium, assembly GCA_965223735.1. GTDB lineage: Bacteria > Pseudomonadota > Gammaproteobacteria > Poriferisulfidales > Oxydemutatoraceae > CAYFZO01. The sequence goes on from OZ245010.1 coordinate 373,918, forward strand.
CGACTTGCCGGTCCCTGCCGTCGCGTCGGCTGCCGCGCACGACGGTGAACATAGCGTGATCCGCTCACCCGGTGTCTGCGAGCGTTATGAAATTTACGCGCCACACGGTGAACTTGCGTCGCTGTGGAATACCCTGGCCCGCGACGCCGTACCCGCCGACGGCGGCGTCTGGCGGCTCTACGATATTTTCTCGGGCATTCCCAATATTTACCCGGAAACCTCCGAACTGTTCGTGCCGCAGATGGCCAATCTCGACTTGGCCGGTGGATTGAGTTTTTCGAAAGGTTGCTATCCCGGCCAGGAAGTCGTCGCGCGCACCCATTATCTCGGCAAACTCAAGCGGCGCATGTATCGCTTTTCCCTGCCGCAGTCGCCGCTCGAACCGCAACCCGGCGACGCCGTATTCGTCTCGGCCTACAGCGACGAGCAACCGAGCGGCGAGATCATGGACACCTATAAACTGCCCGACGGTACCCTCGAGGGACTTGCCTCGCTGCGCATCCGGGGGCTTGAGCGGAAAAAGATCCGGCTCGGTTCGCCCAACGGCGCCGAGGCGCAGATCCGCCCCCTTCCTTATGAGGTGACCGCCGAGACTCAAGCTGGCACCGAAAACAAATCGTGATCCGCAGCCTGACATTGCTGTTCGGCGTCATCCTGCTGCTGGTGCTGGCGGGTTACGTGCTGCACTCGCGAATGCGCGGGCTGGCTTATCTGCTGTGGGGAATATCGGCGCTGCTGACGGCGGTTCTGGTGCTGGCTATCATCCTCTAGCGGATCAGCCGACGCCCGCGACGCTACTGATCATTCAACTCGCGCAAGCGATTCAGGTGCTCTCCCAGCGCCTTCTCGCTTCCTCGATCGGTCGGTTCGTAATAGCGGGCGCCCTTGAGTTCCTCGGGCAGGTAATTTTCGCCCGGGACAAAGGCGCCTTCCTCATTATGCGCGTGGCGGTACCCTTCACCGTGCCCGAGCTCCTTCATCAATTTTGTCGGGGCATTGCGCAGGTGCATCGGCACCTCCAGGGTCCCGTGCTCGTGCGCATCCGCGAGCGCGCGCTTGAACGCGGCGTACACTGCGTCGCTTTTCGGCGAGCACGCGAGATAGACCGCCGCGTGCGCTAGCGCGAGTTCGCCTTCGGGGCTGCCCAGACGCTCGTAAGTCATCCACGCATTCAACGCGACGTCCCATGCCCTCAAGTTCGCGTTGCCGATATCTTCCGATGCGATCCGCACCAGCCTGCGCGCGATGTACAGCGGATCGCTGCCGCCGTCGAGCATCCGCGACAACCAGTAAAGCGCTGCGTCCGGATCGCTGCCGCGTACCGACTTGTGCAGCGCCGAAATCTGGTCATAGAAAAGATCGCCGCCCTTGTCAAAGCGCCGCAGGCTCTGCGCGCTCGCAAGACGAACGATTTCCGCGTCAATCCGGTGGCCGCCATCTTCCTGGGCCGCGAGGTCAGCGCAGATCTCAAGCAGATTCAAGGCTTTGCGCGCGTCGCCGTCGGCAATCTCCGCGATCACCCGCTTGCACCTGCCGTCGATGCGCAGTGCCATCTCCCGCAAAACCCGATCGCCGGCGAGCGCCTTGTCGGTCAGCGCAACGAGGTCGTCTGTCCCTAGGCGCTTCAACACGTAAACGCGCACCCGGGACAGCAGGGCGTTGTTCAATTCAAATGAGGGGTTCTCAGTCGTTGCACCGATGAAAGTGATCGTGCCGTCCTCGATGTGCGGCAGAAAAGCATCCTGCTGTGCTTTGTTGAAACGGTGCACTTCATCCACGAACAGCATCGTCGCGCGCCCGCTCATCGCCCGCGTCTGCTTTGCCTGCCTCACCGCTTCGCGCACATCCTTGACGCCGGCAAGCACTGCCGGCACCGCGACAAATTCAGCCGCACATAAATGGCTGACGATGAACGCGAGCGTCGTTTTACCACTGCCCGGCGGCCCCCACAGCACCATCGAGTGAGGCCTGCCGGCTTCGAGCGCGCGCCGCAGCGGCCTGCCCGGCGCGAGCAGATGCTGCTGACCCGCAAAACTGTCGAGGGCGCGCGGGCGCATGCGCGCGGCCAGCGGCTGATGAGCGTCGGCCCCGACGTCAAACAGACCGTGCGCATCCGCGACGCCGTGAACGCTCACGGTATCACCGGCAGCAGATACTCGCCGACGACGTCCACCGTCTGCGGCAGGTACAGCCGAAATGCGTCAACCGGGATCTCGGGGCTCAACTCGGGGCGCAGGAACCGGATCACCGTGGTCTGCTCAAAATGATCGAGCATCTCCATCCTGGCCACTTTTTCCTCGTCAAGACCCAAGCTGATTCGCGTGAACTCAATGTCCTGGACCTTCGGCGTCATGGTGATCCAGTCGAGCCCGTCCCTGTGGTCTTCACGCTTCACTTCAAAACGCTCGAACACCGGGCGATGCTTCATCAGCAACGTGATCGGGGCATCTCCGAGCGCCTCGAACACCGGCTGCACGCTGGCCTGCCTGAGATCCGGATCGTAAATGATCAAATTCAGCCCGTCGCTGACGATACTCTGCCGGTTCGGTGCAGTATATTCCCAGCGAAATCGCCCTGGACGCGACAACACGACGGTGCCGAGCGAATCGACAATCACGTTCTGCTTCGCGTCATACACCACCTGGGAAAATGCCGCCTTGAAGGTCTTCATCTGGAGGAACTGGTGCAACCTGATCAGGGGGTCTTCTCCGCCCAGCGCAACCGCTGGTGCACAGATCACGATCAGGCACAGTAGCCGGCGCAACCTTGGTTGACTCCTGTTTCGAGCCTGTTTCATATAATAAAAATCCATTTATAACAATATGCCATAAAGATATTCTGATGTGAGTTCTTAAGTTCAAGATTGAGGTTTGAGAAGAACTTCCCGGGCGCCGTTCGCCTGCACCGGGCTCACGATGCCCGCTGCCTCCATCTCTTCGACCATGCGCGCCGCACGATTATAGCCGATCCGGAAACGGCGCTGGATATAGGAGATCGAAGCCTTGCGCGTCTCAACCACCAGCGCCACCGCCTGACCATACAACGGGTCACTCTGATCACCCGCGGTGAGCTCCTCCGCCCCGCTCTCATCGGCAACTTGCTCCAGATCAATGTAATCCGGCTCTCCCTGCGCTTTCAGAAAGTCGGTGACCCTACGCACTTCCTGATCGGATACGAATGCACCGTGTACGCGCTCTGCGGTCGAGGTGCTGGGCGATATATACAGCATGTCGCCCTGTCCCAGCAGCTGTTCGGCGCCGTTCTGGTCGAGGATCGTGCGCGAATCCACTTTTGACGAAACCTGAAACGCGATGCGCGCGGGAATATTTGCCTTGATCAGGCCGGTAATCACATCGACCGACGGCCTTTGCGTCGCGAGCAGCAAGTGAATGCCCGACGCACGCGCCTTCTGCGCAAGCCGTGCGATCAGTTCCTCGACGCGCTTGCCAGCGATCATCATCATATCGGCGAATTCATCCACAACGACCGCAATATAAGGCATGGCTTCAAGCGGCGGCGCTTCGCCGCCCTCGTGCAGAGGATCGCTCAACGGTTTGCCGTCGCGCGCCGCCTGCGCCGTCTTGCGGTTATAGCTGCCGATGTTGCGCACCGCCAGCGACGACATCAGGCGGTAGCGGCGCTCCATCTCGGCGACCACCCAGTTCAGCGCGCCAGCGGCGTGTTTCATGTCGGTGATTACCGGCGTCAGCAGATGGGGGATACCGTCGTAGCTGTTCAACTCGAGCATTTTGGGGTCGATCAGGATCAGGCGGACCTGCTGCGGCGACGCCTTGAACAAGATGCTCATCAGCATCGAGTGAACAGCCACGGATTTGCCCGAACCGGTGGTGCCGGCGACCAGCAGGTGAGGCATGCGCTCGAGGTCGATCAGCACCGGCAACCCCGCAATATCTTTGCCCAGCCCGAGCGTCAGTGGGGAGCCCGCTTTTTCATAAGCCTCGGAACTCAGTATCTCGTTCAGCAGTACCGTCTCGCGGGTCTCGTTCGGCACTTCAAGGCCGACCGTTGACTTGCCCGGTATGACCTCGACGACGCGTACGCTCGGCACCGACAGCGCGCGCGCCAGGTCTTTTTCGAGACTGGTAACGCGGCTGGCCTTGGTCCCCGGTGAAAGCGTCAATTCAAAGCGCGTGATTACCGGCCCCGACTGCGCGCCGACCACTTCAGCGTCGATACCAAAATCGGCAAGTTTGATCTCGAGCTGCCGGGCCACGGCTTCAATCGTCTTGTCCGACAGACCGCCTGCCTTTACGACCGAACGGTCAAGGCTGTCGAGCGGCGGCAAAGCACCTTGGGCGCCGCCGTCGGTGAACAAAGGCACCTGCTTCTCCTTCTTCATGCGCTCCCCCATCGGGATCGCCCCGATTTGAGGTTCTATCCGCGGCGTCTTCTGCCTACCTCGGCTGAGTCGGCGCCGCTTGACCGACGTTTCACGCAGACCCTGCTCTTTCCGGCTTGTACGTTTTTCCTTCAGGCCGCGTACAAAGCCCGCGGCCGTTTCACTCGCCCGCAACAACGCGCCCCCGACCCAGTCCATGACCTTCAGCCACGACAGTGCCGTTGCCAGATGGACGCTGCCGACCAGCAACGCTAGCATCAGCAGGGTGGCGCCGACCAGGCCGAATACCGCAATAAAGCCGGATGCAGTCAACTCGCCGATGCGGCCGCCGGCCGAAGGGAACGGCCGGAACTCCGCAGAAAAATGCATCGCAGTCAGGCCGCACAGCATCAACAGAGCCAGCAGATAACCGACGCCCTGCGTCAGGTACACCACCAGGCGCTGATTGCGGTGCATAAAAGCACGCACAGAGACGACCACCATCAGCGGCGGCATCAGAAACGCCACGTAACCGAAGAAAAAAAACAAGGCATTGGAAATCCAAGCACCGACCAGACCGCCAACATTCTGGACGAAATCCCGAGGATGGGCATTGGCCGACGAAGGATCGAAAGCGTTATAACTGAGCAGCGACAGTAGCAGGTATAAAGCAAGCGCGACGAGAAGTATTGCGCCAGCTTCCAGCAGGCGGTTCCTGAAGCGTGCGCCAAGTTGGTGGATCTCTGAAGGCGCCGGGCGTCCGGTCGATGAACGCCTGCTCTTTCTCGAGTATCTGCGCGCCAAAATTTTTTCCTCAACAATTTGAGAGCATTGATGACTTACCGCGCCCACTCCGCCGCCCGTTTCTCCGCCGGGCAACGCGCATGGCCCGCCCTGCGCGATCTCGAACAGTCATTTTACAAGAAACGGCAGGCAAAAATGACGGCGATCAAGTAAAATCATCAAGTTGACCGGAAATCTCCATGACCCGACCCGCAGTCCAACCAGAGGCGACGCCCCGGCACGCCAGGCTGATCATTCTCGGCTCCGGCCCCGCCGGCTACACCGCCGGTGTCTATGCAGCCCGCGCCAATCTCAACCCGCTGCTGATCAGCGGTTTCGAGCAGGGCGGGCAGTTGATGATCACCACCGACGTGGATAACTGGCCCGGCGACGTCAAAGGGCTGCAGGGCCCCGACCTGATGGAACGAATGCTCAGGCACGTCGAGCGCTATGGGGTTGAGGTGATCAACGACCACGTCCAGCGCGTCGAGTTCGGAAAGCGCCCGTTCACGCTGCACGGCGATTTCGACGCGTACACCTGCGACGCACTGATCATAGCCACCGGTGCTTCAGCCAAATACCTGGGAATTGATTCCGAAGAAGAATATAAGGGCAAGGGAGTGTCGGCGTGCGCGACCTGCGACGGTTTCTTTCACAAGGACAAGAGGGTGGCGGTCATCGGCGGCGGCAACACCGCGGTCGAAGAAGCGATCTACCTGTCAAACATCGCGAATGAAGTAATGCTGGTACACCGCCGCGACGCATTACGCGCCGACAAGATCCTGCAGGACAAATTGTTCAAGCGGGTCGAGAACGGCAAGGTGACGCTGACCTGGAGCAGCGAACTCACCGAGGTTCTCGGCGACGGCCAGGGGGTCACCGGTGTCCGCATCCGCAACAACAAAAACGGCGGAGAGAATGAAATCGCGCTGTCGGGCGTATTCATCGCGATTGGCCACCGCCCCAATACCGTCCTCTTTGAAGGACAACTCGAGATGCAGGGCGGCTATATCTGTACGCACAGCGGCCTCGACGGCAACGCGACGGCAACCAGCGTGCCCGGCGTATTCGCGGCCGGCGACGTCATGGATCACGTTTACCGCCAGGCGGTGACTTCGGCGGGATCCGGCTGTATGGCGGCGCTGGACGCCGAGCGCTACCTCGAAAGTCCGGCCTGAAATTTCAGCGCCTTCGAAAAGCGCCGGCGTCAGGATTGAAGACGCGTTTGATACAAAGGAACGGTCAGAAGAACGGCCGCCAACGCAATCGCTCCCGACAGCAGGAACACATCGGCGCCGCCCAACACCTCCCATAAGCGCCCCGCAAACAAGCTGCCGAGCGCGCCGCCGAGACCGAAACTCACACCTGAATACATCGCCTGTCCCCTGCCTCTGAGGCCTCCGGAAAACCAGCGGTCGATCAAGTGGATCGCCGCCACGTGATAGACGCCGAAAGTAATTGCGTGCAGGGTCTGCGCGAATAATATAACCGCCAGTTGCTGAGGAAAACAGGCGATCAGCAGCCACCGCAACGCGGCAACCGCCATGCTGAAACTGAGCAGCGCCGACGCACCCCACTTCGGCAAAAACCGCGGCACCAGGATGAAAATACCGATCTCGGCGAACACACCCAACGCCCATAACTGCCCGATCAGAACGTCGCTATAACCGGCGTCGCGCATATAGATGCTGAAGAAACCGTAATACGGGCTGTGCGTCAGTTGCATGATGAAGCAAAGCACCATCAGGCACAGCACCTCTGGACGCAGCAGCTGACGCCATATCGGCGCCGGGCTCGGCGACGGCATACGCCGGTCAACGCTGCGCAACGACACCAGCCACATCGCGATTAGCACACAGAAGATCAGATACGGTACGGCGCGTGTGCCGAAATGACCGACGACGGGCGCCAAACCCATCGCGCACGTGATGAACCCGACCGAGCCCCACAGCCTGATCTTGCCGTAATAGCGCGATATGTGCCCGAGGCTGTCCAGCGTGATGCTTTCCAGTTGCGGCAACAGCGCGTTCCAGAAAAAACTGAAGAAAAATAGCGCGACGAACAGCCAGATGTAGTCGTCCCGCAGCAGCAGCAACGCATAAAAAACGACAGTGAGGGTCGAAGCGATCCGCAACATGCGCAGGCGATGCACGGTGTAGTCGGTAATCCAGCCCCAGATATACGGCGCGAACAACTTGGTGCCCAGAGCGACCGCGAGCAGTTCGCCGATCTCGGCGGCGCCAAAGCCGAGATCGCGCAGGTACGGCGCCCAATACGGCAGGTAAATGCCGAGACTCGAAAAATAAAAGAAATAAAGAGCCGCCAGCTTGATATGGCGCGGCGGCATCGGTCAGGCCGAGCCTTTCACGTCCGCGTTCTGTGCGCGGTGGCGCAAAACGTGGTCGATCAGCACCAGCGCGAGCATCGCCTCGACGATCGGCACCGCGCGAAGAGCAACGCAGGGGTCATGGCGTCCGGTCGTGACGATCTCGGTGTCCGCACCCGTTTTATCGATGGTCCTGCCCGACAAACGAATGCTCGAAGTCGGCTTGAAAGCAACGTCCGCTTCAATATCCTGTCCGCTCGAAATGCCGCCGAGCACTCCCCCCGTATTATTGCTTTGAAACTCCCCGGCGACAATTTCGTCGCGGTGTTCGGTTCCTTTTTGCCCGACGCACTTGAAGCCCGCACCGATGCCGACGCCCTTGACCGCGTTGATGCTCATCATCGCGTGTGCGATAGCGGCGTCGAGGCGGTCGTAAACCGGCTCGCCCAGGCCCGTCGGCACTCCCCTTGCAACGACGTGGATCATCGCGCCGACTGAATTGCCTTCCCTGCGCAACGCATCCATGTAGGACTCCAATTCCGCCGTCACTCCCGCGTCCGGACAGAAAAACGGATTATTCTCAACTTCGTCCCAGTCAACACGCGCGTCGCAATGTATCGGCCCGAGCTGTGCAAGATAACCCCGAACGGAAATACCGTATCGTTCCTTAAGATATTTTTTGGCAATCGCACCGGCCGCGACGCGCACCGCCGTCTCGCGTGCCGACGCGCGACCACCACCGCGGTAATCGCGGATACCGTACTTTTTCAGGTAGGTATAATCGGCATGTCCCGGGCGGAATTTATCCCTGATCGCCGAGTAGTCTTTGGGCCTTTGATCGACGTTTTCAATCAGCAGCGCGATCGGCGTCCCGGTCGTTCGCCCCTCGAAGACCCCCGACAGCAACTGAACGCGGTCGGGCTCGCCGCGTTGCGTCGTATGGCGCGTCTTGCCCGGCCTGCGACGGTCCAGTTCAGGCTGGATGTCGGCTTCCGACAACGCCAAGCCGGGCGGGCAACCGTCCACCACCCCCCCGATGGCCGGACCGTGGCTCTCGCCGAAACTTGTCAGCGTGAACAGTTTTCCTATGGAGTTACCGGGCATGACCGGGGCATTTTAGCGGTTTTTCAGGCATCCGTGAAACACCTTCACATTTGACCTGCCGGATGACACCGCGTTTTCCCGTTCGTGCACACTTGCACTTGAATACTCGGTAAAATAAACGCACCAACAAGGAAAGCGAACGCCATGACACCGGACACTGAAGCCACGCGCTGGGAACGCCTGAAAGGATATGCGTTCCATCTTTTTCCGCATCACTGGCTGTCGCGCCTGACCTACTACCTGACGCGCCTCGAGACACCGCTGAAAAACCCGCTGGTGCGCGCCTACGTCCGCTTCTTCAAAGTCAATATACAGGAAGCCGAGGCGCCCGACGCCGAAGACTACCCCAGTTTCAATGACTTTTTCACGCGCGCGCTGCGGCCCGGCGCACGCACCGTGCAGGACCAACCGAACGTACTAATCTCCCCCTGCGACGGCACAGTGACCCAGATCGGCGACATTAAAGAAGGCCTGCTGTTGCAGGCCAAAAACCGCTACTATCGGGTCGAGGAACTGCTCGGCGGCACATATCCCCCGGCCCGCAAAGACGCGCGCGCATTCGTCGACGGCAAATTCTGTTCCATCCACCTGTCGCCGCGCGACTACCATCGGGTGCACGCCCCCGTCGATATGCAACTCGAAACGATGGCCCATATTCCCGGCAGGTTGTTCAGCGTCGCCGCTTATGCGTTGAAAGTCATCCCCCGGCTGTACCTGCGCAACGAGCGCGTCGCCTGCATTTTTGAAAGTGAACTCGGACGCATCGCCGTGGTGATGGTCGGCGCCCTTAACGTCGGTTCGATTGAAACTACCTGGAACGGCCCGGTCACGCCCGGCGCATTCGCGGTGACGCGCAACAGCTATTCAAAAGACGCGCCCGCACCCGATATCCGCTTCAGGCGCGGTGAGGAAATGGGGCGATTCAATATGGGCTCCTGCGTGGTCGTGCTCGTGGCCAACTCCAAACTCTCGTGGAAACCCGCCTATACGGCCGGCAGCCGCATCCGCATGGGCGAAGAACTCGGCTGCATTATTGAAAACGCCACGGGGGGGAAAGCCGAAGGACTGCCGTTCAATCCGCTGAATTGGCGGCTTTAACCCCCGGCGATCTCGAGCATCTCTGGAACGCGGGTGTATTTTTCGCGCGGCTTGCCCTTAGGCTCGCCGCGCCCGACTTCGGCGGCGTCAATCTTCTCCCATTGCCGATAGCTGAGGTATTTGACGCCGCGTTCGTCGAGCAGATCGTACAGGACGGAAGCGCCGGCACACTCAACGTCTAAAGAGCCGAGGTCCGCGAGCAGCGCCTGCACGGTCTCAACGGCGCAGGCGCGATTGGTGCCGATGATCCCCGACGGGCCGCGTTTGATCCACCCGGCCGTATAAACGCCGGGCACCGTCCCGCCGCCTTCGCCATCGGTGACGCGGCCGCCGCTGTTCGGAAAAATTCCCCACTTCTCGTGGAAAGGCACGCCGGGAACGGCGACGCCGCGATAACCGATGCTGCGGAACAGAATGTCGCAGTCGAGCGCAAAAGTGTCCCCGCTGCCGCACGCAGACTGGGAAAAAGGCTTTCCGGCCAATGCGTTCCTCTCAAACACCACGCGCCGGAGGCGGCCGTCTCCTTCGAGACGAACCGGACTCTTGAGGAAAGTGAAACAACAGGTTCGCGGTGCAGCACCGTCGCCGGTCTCCGAAAAGCGCCGGAATAATTCCATGTTTTTCTTATTGACCACGCCCTTTTTGTCGGCGACCTCGGCGACGCTAGCTGCGTTGAGATCGAGTTCGCCGGCGTCTATGAACGCACGGCAGTTGCCGAGATCTGAAAATTCACGAAGTTCCTTGGTGGTGAACTTGGCCTGCGCCGGTCCCCGGCGCCCGACGACGTGGATGGTTTCAATGCAGCTCTGCGCCAGCGCCTCCAGCGCGTGTTCGGCGATGTCAGTGTGCTTCAGGTCGTCCGCCGATTTGGCGAGAATCCGCGCGACGTCAATCGCGACGTTTCCCTGGCCGATGACCACCGCAGTTTTACCCGACAGGTCAAATTCACGGTCGCGGTAATCGGGATGGCCGTTGTACCAGCCGACAAATTCGGTCGCGGTGTGGCTGCCCGGCAGATCCTCGCCTTCAATGCCGAGTCGGCGGTCGGTTTCCGCGCCGCAGGTATAGATCACCGCATGGTGGGTCTTGCGCAACTCGTCGGGTTTGAGGTCGCGGCCGACGGTCACGTTGCCGAGGTAGTTGAACTCGGGGCTTTGCGCAATTTTCTTATAGACCTCAATCGCCTGCTTGAGCTTCGGGTGATCGGGCGCAACTCCGTTACGCACCAGGCCGAACGGCATCGGCAAACGCTCGATCAAGTCTATATTGACCGTTGTCCCAGACTTGATCAGCGCCTCGGTGGCGTAAAATCCGCTCGGGCCGGCGCCGACGATCGCCACCCGCAACGGCTTGCCCGCCGTTCCCAACTCACCCATGGCGCAGCAGGATTATTCCGGCGGCGACACTCAAAACCCGAGTTCGCTTTTGCGTTCTTCGGCGCCGGGCAACGGGTCGGTCTTCTCTCCGATCACCGGCAACACGGGAGCGCGCTCGGCGTTGATCGCAATCCATTCCTTTTTGTCTTCAGGCAGATCGTCTTCCTCATATATCGCCTGCACCGGGCATTCCGGGATGCACGCGCTACAGTCAATACACACATCGGGGTCTATATAAAGCATGTCGTCGTCGTAGTGGAAACATTCCACTGGACAGACCGATACGCAATCGGTAAAACGGCAGCCTTTGCAGTTATCGGTTACAAGAGTTGTCATCTGTTTTCTCCTAATGATTTGGCAAGTAAGGTGAAACGGCTCAGAAAATTGCCGCAAAAAACGTCAACTGTCAAACAGCAGAATCTCCCCGCGGTTCAGTTCCACGGCGTCTCCGCTCCAGCGCTTGTACCTGCCGTTGAAATACGGAGCCTCGACCGGGAACCCCCGATCGCGCAAATACAGCAGATAAAGCCGCAAAAACAGCGGGGAATAAGCGCAGATATACTCGAAAGTCGGCAGGATTTCGGCTGGCTTGAACGCGACGATGCTGCCGCGCTTCATCCCGGCCCCAGTGCGCATACCGAGTTCGCCGAACACCACGATCGTGCCCGCGATCATGTTCACGCCGGTGAAATCTCCGGCGTCGCCGCCGACGGCGATCAGGCCGCGACGCATACCGCCGCCGGTTTCATTTTTGACGTTGCCGTGAACCAGGATCTCCCCGCCGCACATACCCGCGGCCTGGCCGCGGTAGGCGCTGCCGACCATGTGCCCCGCGTTGCCTTTGACTACGACGCGCCCGCCGCTCATTCCCGGCCCGACCCAATCCGACGCGTCGCCGTTAACGGTGATCTCACCGCCGCTCATCTCACAGCCGACGTGCATGCCAATATCGCCGTCGATCACGATGCTGCCCGCCGACATGCCCGAACCAACCAGCTTGACCGAAGACAGGTCGCCTTCCAGATGGATCCCCCCGCCGCCGCCGCTGACCCGGAAAAAATCCCCGATCTTCGCCTTGCGGTTGCCGTGCATGACCTCGAGGTTTTCGATTCCGTGCTCGGACAAACTCGCAATGCGCTGCGGCGAGATGCATTCGGTTTCGAGCGGCGCCTCGGGCTGTGTATGCAAGGTTAAAGTGACTCGCATCATCCGGTCCAGAACGTCATCCCTGCAGAATCTCGTGCAGGTGAAACTTGTACTTCCCGAGGTTGCCGCCGTAGTTGGCCGCAGAGATAATCTGCACTCCCTTGCCGGAGGCAGCCTTCATGCCGCGACGCATTGCGTCGGTGACCATTTTCTCCTCGAGCCCGTTCACCACAATCTCATACACCGATTCAATGCCCTCGGGTACTTGCGTGTCGGGTGAAATACCGCGCAACGTCGGGCAGTATGCGTCGTTGGTCGAAGCGATCATGTCCTTATACCGGCCGGAACCGATCTTGCTCCCCGACCGGACAACCCCCTGCGGAAAAGGCAGGAATACGCCGGCGACTTCGCGCATCGCCTCAGCTGCTGCCGTCGCCGCGGTCAGGGCTTTTTTGCTGCTCCCGAACAATAGCAGGTTGCCACCGCCGACGGTCGGCTGGATCCCGAACGAATCCTCCACCAGGAACTCCCCCTCCATCACCGGAATACGCCATAACCTGCGCTGACCGAGTTGCTTGGAGGACTGATAGCCGTCGCCGAAGTAACGCAGACGGTTGCCGACAGGCGCCGTGTCCGCTGCCTCGAGACCGTTGTAGCAGGCGGTCGTCGGACAGGTCATCACGCACTGCCCGACGCGTTCGACCAGTCTTGCGCTCATATCCTTGTCTTTCATTGTAAACAGCAGCACGCCGATACCCGGGCGCCCGTCGGGCGTATCCGACGCCGGGATTTCACACTCAACCGCAGCCTCGCATTTGCAGCGGATAACGGAGGTTGCAAACCCCGTCATCGAATCGGCGGCGGCGTGCGCCCAGCGCTTTGAGTCGGCGGTTATGATGACCCGCGCGCCCCACATTTCAAAGGCTTCGGAAAACGTGTCAACGACCTGTGCTTTACCCAGTTTCATCGGGACTGCGGCTGCCCGCCGCCGCTTTGACCGCCGGCCTTTGTCGCCACCGTTTGATGGCGGTGCAGATAACTGTCGGGCACGGCGTAATTATTGAATTTGATCGAGTAGTAATTCTCAAAGAACGGTTCTATTTCGCTTTCGATCGCGCTGTCGTAGCCGGGTTCAATATGCAGCAGGCGCCCGTTGTGCTCCCGGACGAATTCATGGTCTTTAATGATCAACTTGCCGTCCTTGATCACATAACGCGGCGCGTTAAACATCTTCTCACGGTCCTCGTCCTCGGTATAGATTGTGATGTCGGCGTCGGCACCGACGCCGAGATGTCCCTTCCTGTCTTCCAGCCCCAGAGCGCGCGCCGGTGCAGCGCGCGTGACGATCGCGATTTCCTGCATCGTATATTCGCGGTCGAGACCGGCCAGACCGGTATTGAGGATCGCCTTCTGATTCATGCGCTTGATCTCTTCGCGGCGGAACGCATTGCTCATCAGCAACTTGATCAACCGCGGGTAATGCATGAACGAACCGCCGTTGGGGTGGTCGGTGGACAGCATCAACTGCCACGGATCTTTAGACATCAGGAACAACTCGAGACCGACCGCCCACTGTAACGCATGGGTATAGACGTGCTCCTGGTAACTGAACGGCATAATGCCGCAGCCGCTTTCGCATTCAGTGTCGGCGTTGACCCATTTGTTCGGCTTCACGCGGCGCAACATCCACGCAAGCGGCGCGTCGGCAGTCATCGCCGTCGCTTTACCGAACATTACCTGGCCAACGTCGGCCGTGATATTCGGATGCCGCGCCAAGTAGTCGATGATCTGCTCGGCGGCGGATTTGGGGTTCTTGTTGAGTTCACCGCCGTAACTGTGAAACTGAATGTGCGCGATATGCGCACGCCTTCCTTCGACCGCGTCCATCGTATCAATCGTCGTGCGGTAGTTGCCGCTGTGGCCTAGGTTGTTGCAGTGGATATGCGGGGGGTGCGGCAACCCCAGCTCATTTGCCGCCTCGGCAAACGCGCTGACCACCTGCAACGGCGTCAATCCGAAAGGCTCGACTTTCCGGTCAACGTCAGTGACGTTCGTATTTCTCGCCCCTTTCCATGTTTCGTCGCTGCAGGGGTTGACCAGCTTGACCGCGTAAGCCTTGGCTGCGTTGATCCACCACGCAACCGCCTCCCTGAACTCCTTCCTGCGCCCCTCTTTCAGCAGCCGGTACAGAAACACGTTATTGCCGAGCAGCACGTAAAAGCCTTTGTCGATGACCGGTGTGTCGTCGAATTCCTCGAGGACGTGACGCGCGGCGAGCGGCGGCACCGCCGCCTCCATCGCCGTCGTGTAGCCCAGCGTCGCGTAGCGATAGCCGGTGGCAAACGTCGAGGGAATAATGCCGCCGGTGCCGGAACGCGTCACGTCGGTACCCGGGTGTACGTCAAGCCGGTGGTCTTCGGGCTGCAACTTACGTGCGAGATTGACCTTAGGGCCGGCGATATGACAGTGAATGTCAATCCCCCCCGGCATCACCGCCATGCCGCCCGCGTCGATGCTTGTGGCATCGTCCGCGACCTCCGCGACGACCTTGCCGTCGCGGACGCAGATATCGCGCACCTCGCCGTCTATATCGTTAGCGGGATCGTAAACACGACCGTTGGTAATTCGCAGTTCAGACACTTTATTTTTTCACTGTTCCACGAACAATGCGGGCGAATGCGGAATGCACCCGAGCGGATCATTACAGGTTTTGCGCCGGCGGCGGTCGATTTTGGTGGCGGCAATGTCAGGCGAAGGCCATGTCAGGCAGCCGCCGATTGCGTTTTCTTCAACTCCTGTATTTTCGCGTGGATCGCAGCGAGGATCTCTTCGTCCGTCGGGAGCGGCGACTCAAATGCCGGGCGCAGGGTGATCGGCACGTCGTCCATCCGATAGACGGTGCCGCCGGTATTGATGCCATAGGTCGCCACTGAAAATGCCACTTTCGCAAGCTGACTGGTCGCGGTCTGCTTGACGTCAAGAGAGATCACCGGTATCCGGTGCAGATGCTCGATCGCTTTTTTCGGGAAATTCGACGCCGGGTCGGTCGCGATCACCATCACGGCGTCGGCTTCGCCGCGCGCGAGCACGTCAACCGCCGTGAATTCACCGGGATTAAAGCGCGGAAACCCCCGGTTGAAGTTCACGCCGAACGGGTAACCCGTCTGCCAGGACACCACGTTATCCGCACCGGTGACGTTGCCGTGGCCGCGTACCGGTTTTGCAACGAAATGCGTGAACTCGTTCAGATCCGTCGCCAACGCGAGAATCGCTCCCGAATTGAAATGGCGGCCGCGCGTCATCGTCAGCCCCATACCGAAAAACAGCACGCCGTAGCGGCAACTCTTCATGCGCTCGACCAGATCGTCGAGCACCTTGCGGGAGACACCCGTCTCCGCCTCAATGTCAGGCGAGACCTTCCTGCCCCTGACCAGCGCGCGCAGAGCCCACAGGACTTCAAAGTCCTTACCCGGCCTGACTTGGATGAACAGGTCGGCAACCGGCGCGCTCGGCGTCTTGCGCACATCGACCAACACCACGGTCCGGTCTTTTTTGCCGTTCGGCACGTACATCCCCTTCGGTGTCACCGCATAGCGCGTGAAATGCCGCGGGTGCGATTCGGCCGGATTACCGCCCCAGTAGATCACCAGATCGGCGCGGTTCTTGATCTCACCGAGCGTCGCGGTGCTCTCACCAACGCTCTGAAACGCGATGCCCGACGGCCCGTGGCACACCGACGTTGTCGTATCGACGTTGCCGCGCACCAGATCATTGATCGCCACCGCCACGCGCTGCGCCTCGCAAGTTGAATCACTGAGGCCGTAGGTTACGGGGAACTTCGCGTCCACCAGGATGCGCGCGGCCGTTTCAACTGCCTCCTCGATCGTGGCCTCTTTGCCGTCGATCAGCGCCGCCGGGCGGTCCTCGATGGTGTGCTCGGCAAACCAGGCGCGTCCGAGCACGCAGGCGTTTTTTGCCTTGGTGATGCGCTTCTCGTCGAGGTCAACCGTCAACTCCATGTCATCACAGACGCAACCGCAGAAAGTGCAGGTGGCGTCCTTGACGACGGTGGTGCGGTGCCCGGCGGCCGGTTCCGGAATTTCAGATCTGCTCTCGCTCATCGTGTCTTCCTCCCGGGTCAGTCGTTCGCCGCGGCAACTTGGACTTCAATCTGTTTGGACAGCGGCATCCCGCTGCCGGCGGTGTCGCTGTCCATCAACTCGCTCGACGGGGGGCCGTACGGAATAAACAAAATTCCCGCAGGCAGGTCCGCGGCTTTCTTCGGTTCACAACGAACGACAATTTCGCCGACTTCCGAAGTCAGACGCACTTCATCGCCTTTTTCCAATTTCAGGCGCTTCATATCGTCCTCATTCATCTCGACGGTGGAAGTGACGGTCAGGTATTCCTCTTTGAGTTTTCCGGCGTTCAGGGAAGTTCCCTGCTTGCTGCTTCTGCCGGGTATCAGCGTCATTGTTTCGGCCATTGGGTTCCTCGTTCAATCAGTTCGGAAGTACCCCGGACGACTCCGGTAAAGCCAAACCCGGCGACGAGGAGTACCCTCTGGGGCACGGATTATACAGGCACGCACCGGTACACGCCCGTTTCCGCAGCCGACAGGCTCCCAATTGGAGATACCCGCCGTCACTTCCGCAACTGCGGTTCGTGCGCGAGGTACCAGTCATAAGTCAAACGCAGCCCCCGCTCCAGATCGATGCCCGGCGCCCATCCCAGGCGGCGCAACTTGCCGGTATCCATCACCTTTCTCGGCGTGCCGTCGGGCATTTCAGCGTTCCACTCAATCACGCCTCGATAGGCGACGATGCCCTTGATCATCCCGGCAAGCCGCCTGATGCTCAGGTCTTCACCGGGCCCGACATTCAGATGGGAGACCATCGGCACGACCACTTCATCGAGGCGCTCCTTCGGCAGCCCCATCACGAACAGCGCGGCGGAGGCGAGATCATCGACGTGCATGAATTCTCGATACGCTTTGCCGCTGCCCCACAATTCAACCGATGCCCGGTTTTCTGTCTTTGCCTCACGAAACTTCCGCATCATGGCGGGTATCACGTGACTGTCGGTCAGGTTGAAATTGTCTCCGGGGCCGTAAAGGTTGCACGGCATCAGCGAGCGAAAATCAGTGCCGTATTGACGGTTATATGATTCGCACAATTTTATGCCGGCAATTTTCGCAACCGCATAAGGCTCGTTGGTCGGCTCCAGCCTGCCCCCGAGCAGAGCCTCTTCGCGCATCGGCTGATCGGCGTGCCTGGGGTAGATGCAGGAACTCCCTAGAAACAGCAGCCTCGCGGCGTTGCACTTCCAAGCTTCGTGGATCACATTGGCTTCGATCATCAGGTTCTGATAGATGAACTCGGCGGGATAAACGTTGTTGGCGTTGATGCCACCCACCTTTGCAGCAGCGACAAAGATGAATTCCGGCTCGTGTCGGCTGAAGAAAGCCGCGGTACTTTGGCGGTCGGCCAGATCGAGTTCCTGATGCACCGGTGTCAAAAGGTTCCGGTAGTCCCGCGCCTGCAATTCACGGAGAATTGCGGAGCCGACCATCCCGCGCGCACCGGCAACCAAGATGCGGTCATCCTTATCCACTGCACTGCGGGCCGGCGCGCCTCAGGCCGGCCTTCCTCTCAACCGTTGCAGCGTCACCCCGGCCATCGGTTCAACTCCCGCGCCGCTCAATATCTGCAAGGTCGGCCTGAACCATCTCTTCAATCAATTCTTCAATTGTCACTTTAGGTTCCCAGCCTAACTCCTTATTTGCTTTAGAGTAATCTCCTATCAATGTATCCAGCTCGCTGGGCCGTAAATAACGCGGATCCACCCGGACGATGGTCTTCCCCGACCCCGTGTCCACCCCGACCTCCTCCGGTCCTTCACCCCGCCACTCGATGTCCATACCCGCTGCCGCAAACGCTTTTCCCGTGAACCAGCGAACCGTCTCCTTGCGCCCGGTCGCCAGAACAAAATCGTCCGGTTTTGGATGTTGCATGATCAGCCACATTCCGTAAACATAATCCTTGGCGTGTCCCCAGTCTCTTTCCGCGTTGAGGTTGCCGATATAAAGACAATCCTGCATATCCCTGGAGATCATGGCGGCGGCTTTCGTAACCTTCTTGCTGACGAAGGTCTCCCCCCGACGCGGCGATTCGTGGTTGAACAAAATGCCGTTGGAAGCATGCAGGCCGTACGCCTCGCGATAATTGACCGTGACCCAGTAGGCATACAATTTGGCTGCCGCATAAGGCGAGGTCGGCTGAAAAGGCGTGCTCTCATTTTTAGGCTCCTGCGGGGAATTACCGTACATCTCGCTGCTCGAAGCCTGATAAAACCGGACCCTGTCTTTGAGATCGAGCAGGCGGATAGCCTCCAGCAACCTCAGGGTGCCCAAGGCGTCGGCGTTTGCGGTGTATTCGGCCATCTCAAACGACACGTG
This sequence comes from Candidatus Oxydemutatoraceae bacterium, assembly GCA_965223735.1. Classification (GTDB taxonomy): domain Bacteria; phylum Pseudomonadota; class Gammaproteobacteria; order Poriferisulfidales; family Oxydemutatoraceae; genus CAYFZO01. Next base: position 392,547 of record OZ245010.1, read on the forward strand.
CACGTGGCTTTGCGCCGCCAGATGATAGATCTCAGCCGGTCGTATCTGCTGAACCAAGCGAATGAGGTTGGTCGAATCGGTTGTATCGCCGTAATGCAGAATGAACCGCGTATCCGCCAGATGCAGATCCTGATACAGGTGGTCAACGCGATCCGTATTCAGCGACGAAGAACGGCGCTTGATCCCGTGCACGATGTACCCTTTCTCGAGCAGCAACTCGGCCAGGTAGGCGCCGTCCTGACCGGTGATGCCGGTGACCAGTGCGACTTTATCCGTCTGGTGTGATTTCCCGCTCATTCTGACAAGGTTTGATCCCGCTCCCCGGGCAAAACCGTATATGCTAACGTAATTTCGCAGTAAAAGGCCAATGGAACCCCTCCTCAATCCGGCAAATGTCGCCTTTGCGCCGTCCCGCGTTCCGCTACTGTCTGGCGGAAGTAAAATTTGGCGGAGAGAGAGGGATTCGAACCCTCGATGGAGCTATAAACCCCATACTCCCTTAGCAGGGGAGCGCTTTCAACCGCTCAGCCATCTCTCCACGGAGCACGATTTACCCGCCGCCAGCGCGACGATCAACTGTAAGACGACGCGTCGCCGGTCTCTTCCCCCTTTTCCTGCCTTATCTTTTCATAAATCTCTTCGCGATGCACCGCAACGTCCCTGGGGGCGTTCACCCCCAGCCGCACCTGATTTCCCTTGACCCCGAGAACAGTCACCGTTACCCGGTCGCCGATCATCAGGGTTTCCCCAATCTGCCTCGTCAGAATCAACATATCGCCCTCCTTTGGCGGGACCTGCCGCGCGGCAACCCCAATCCCTTCAATGAACTTCTGATTATAGCGAAAGCGGGCGCCGGCTGCTGAAAACCGCCGCCCGCCTGCAATCCTGTCTTTGCAATCGCGCCGGTCAGGCGCCGCCGGTCGCCGCGCTGAGGTCAAACGCTTTGTGCAGACAACGCACGGCGAGTTCGAGGTTCTTCTCGTCTATGACCACCGACACCTTGATCTCGGAAGTTGAGATCATGTGAATGTTCACCGCGTTCTCGGCAAGCGCGGAAAACATTTTAGCGGCAATGCCGGCGTGCGAGCGCATACCGACGCCGACGAGCGACACTTTGACGATCTTGTCATTGCCGAAAACATCCCCCGCGCCGAGTTCGCCGGCGGTCTTCTTCAGGGTCTCGAGCGCCTGCTGATAATCGCGCCGGTGAACGGTGAAGGTGAAGTCAGCGGTGTTGTCGTGCACGCTGACGTTTTGCACGATCATATCGACTTCGATGTTCCTGTCGGCAATCGCGCCGAGGATCAACGCGGCGATGCCGGGTCTGTCGGGCACGCCGGTGATCGTCAGCTGCGCCTCGTCGCGATTGGGCGTGACGCCCGCGATTTTTACCTGTTCCAAGGTCGCCTCCTCGTAGGTGATCAAGGTTCCTCTTCCTTCCCGGAAAGTCGAGAGCACGCGCAACGGCACATTATACTTGCCGGCAAATTCAACCGCGCGTATCTGCAATACTTTAGAACCGAGACTCGCCATCTCGAGCATTTCTTCAAACGTGATTGAGTCGAGACGCCGGGCGGCCGGTTCGATGCGCGGGTCGGTGGTATAGACACCGTCCACGTCCGTGTAGATGCAGCATTCCTTCGCCCCGAGGGCTGCGGCGATCGCAACCGCGGTAGTGTCGGAGCCGCCACGCCCCAGCGTCGTGATGTTACCGGCCCGGTCGCTGCCCTGAAAACCCGCAATGATGATTACCTTGTCGGCGTCGAGGTGCCGGCGCATCGCGCCGCCTTCAATGTCGGTAATGCGCGCCTTGTTGAACTCGCTGTCGGTGTAGATGCCGGCCTGCGGCCCGGTCATCGAAACCGCCTCGACCCCATGCTTTTTCAGGGCGATCGCGAGCAACGCGATACTGACCTGCTCACCGGTCGCGAGCAATGCATCGAGTTCACGGCCGTTGCAGTGAGGGTTTATTTGTGCGGCCAGTCCTTCGAGCCGGTCGGTCTCGCCGCTCATCGCGGAAACGACGACTGCGATATCGCATCCCGCGCCTTTTTCGGCGGCAATTTTCTGCGCGACGTACTCGATGCGCTCGACCGAACCGATCGAGGTGCCGCCATATTTATGGACGACCAAGTTCATTACGTGAACGTCCTGTGAAAGATTAAAGGCGGCGCATTGTACATGACGCCGTTGCGTCGACGGTGCCGTGGCTATCGGGTTTGTGAACGCACCCAGTCGGGTACCCGATCGAGTGCGGCGTCAAGCATTGCGGGATCATCGCCGCCGGCCTCCGCCATATCCGGGCGTCCGCCGCCTTTGCCGCCGACCTGCCCGGCAACAAAATTCACCAACTCCCCGGCTTTGACCCGGTCGGTCAGGCTTTTCGTCACACCCGCAACCAACCGCACTTTCCCGTCTTCAACCGACGCCAGCACGATCGCCGCCCTGCCCAGTTCGCTCTTCAGGCCGTCGAGCATCGCACGCAACGACCGGCGGTCACCGCCATCGACACGGGTCGCTAACACTTGCACGCCGTTGATTTTTTGTGCCTGTGCCTTGAGACTCCTGCCCTCCCCGTGCTTCATCCGCGACTCAGCTGCCTTCAACTGCTTCCTGAGTGATTTATTGTCCCTGATCAACTGCCGCATTTTTTCACCCAATTCCTCCTCGCCGACTTGCAGCAGGCCGCGGATCTCACTGAGGCGGCGGGCGGCATCGCTTAAATAACGGCAGGCGACTTCACCGGTCAGTGCCTCGACGCGGCGCACACTGGCGGCGACACCGGTCTCGGCGATGATCGTGAACACGCCGATATCGCCGGTGCGCGCAACGTGCGTACCGCCGCACAGTTCCACCGAAAAGTCTCCCACCGTCAATACGCGCACTTCGTCGCCGTATTTCTCCCCGAATAGCGCAACTGCGCCGCGCTTGTCTGCATCGTCTCTCGCCATGATCTCGGCCGTCGCCTCGGCGTTATTGCGAATCCAGCCGTTGACCAGCGCCTCAATCGCGCGCAGTTCATCAGCCGCAACCGGACTGTCGTACGAGAAATCAAAGCGCAGACGATCTTCGGCGACCAATGAACCTTTCTGGCTCACGTGCGCGCCGAGCACCTGCTTCAGCGCCGCGTGCAACAGGTGCGTCGCGGAATGATTGAGCACGATGCTCGCGCGCCGAGCCGCGTCAACTTTTGCGTTTACACGGTCGCCGACGGCGATGCATCCGCGCTCGACCGTGCCGATATGCTTATGCGCAACACCCTGCTTTTGCGTGTCGTTTACTTTGAATTCGCCGCCGTCGCCGCTCAAAACGCCGGTGTCGCCGACTTGCCCGCCGGATTCGGCATAAAACGGTGTGTCGTCGAGTATGACCATTGCATCGGCTCCTTGATCCGCGGCGTCAACCGCCTCGCCGCCGACGAAGATCTGGCGCACCGCCGCCTGTTGGCACGTCGTCTCATAACCGCTGAACCGCCCGCCGCCCTCGACTGCGAGCGCATCGTCCGCCCGCCCCGAAAAGCGATGCGCGTCGCGTGCCCTGCCCTGCTGCTGCCTCATTAGCGCCTCAAAGCCCTCGACGTCGAGTTCCAGCTCGCGCTCACGCGCGATGTCATTCGTCAGATCCAGCGGAAAGCCGTAAGTGTCATACAACTTGAACGCCACTTCGCCGGTGATTACCTTGCCCGAGATATGCGCAAGGTCGTCTTCGAGGATCCGCAACCCGGTTTCGAGCGTATCGGAGAAACGTTCCTCCTCCTTTTTCAACACTGTGGGCATCTGCTGTTCAAACAGTTCGGGGTAGGTGCCGCCCATCACCTGCTGCAATGGTTCGACCAGGCGGTAGAAGAACGGCCTGCGAATACCGAGGCGGTGGCCGTGGCGCACGGCGCGGCGAATGATGCGCCGCAGCACATAACCGCGCCCCTCGTTTTCCGGGCGCACCCCGTTGGCGATCAGAAAGCTGCAGGCACGAATGTGGTCGGCGATCACTTTCAACGCCGGCAGATCGGTATCATCAGTGCCGGCGATCTCGGCGGCGCGGCGGATCAACCCCAGGAACAGATCGGTATCGTAGTTGCTGTGCACCCCCTGTATCACGGCGGCGATGCGCTCGAGCCCCATGCCGGTATCCACCGACGGCCGGGGCAACGGCGTCATCCCGCCGTCGCTGCCGCGTTCATACTGCATGAACACCAGGTTCCAGATCTCAACGTAGCGGTCGCCTTCAGCCCCTCCCGACCCGGGTGGCGCACCTTCGATGCCTTCGCCATGGTCATAGAAGATCTCGGTGCACGGACCGCACGGCCCGACATCGCCCATCGCCCAGAAGTTGTCGCCCGCACCGACACGGCTGACGCGGTCGGCCGAAACGCCGATCTCTTTCAACCAGATCTTCTCGGCTTCAGTGTCTTCCTCAAACACCGTCACCCACAGTTTGTCCGGAGGCAGCCCCGCAACCCCGGTGATGAATTCCCACGCATAGACAATCGCTTCGCGCTTGAAATAGTCGCCGAAACTGAAGTTGCCGAGCATTTCAAAAAACGTATGGTGGCGGGCTGTATAGCCGACGTTTTCAAGGTCATTGTGCTTGCCGCCGGCGCGCACGCAGCACTGGCTGCTGACCGCGCGCGTGTAGTTTCTTTTTTCGCGCCCGAGAAATACTTCCTTGAATTGCACCATTCCGGCGTTAGTAAACAGCAGGGTCGGGTCATTCGCAGGCACCAGCGGGCTGGAGGGAACGACCATATGCTGCCGCTCCTCAAAAAAGCGCAGGAACTGCTCCCTGATGTCATTGCTGCTCTTCATTCTTTCACGGCGCTCCGCATTGCCCGGTCAACTCGCACAAGCCGCGTTGAACAAAGGCGCTGATACCCGCGCCGGGTATCAGCGCTGTTCATCGGGAGACAGCGCCGCGTGAACGGTATCACCCGAAAACCCTCTGTAAAACAAATAACTCCGGCGCTTCAGATAGCCTTTGTCGTCGGCAGGAAATTCATCGCCGAACTTCTTCCTGCAGCAACGGCGGGCACATTCAACCCAGTCTATTCCGGTTTCGGCCATGCCTTTTTCAATCTCCGATTCGTCGAAACCCTTGCGGTTCTTCAACTCCCATCGAATTCTGGATTGCCCGTATCCCCTGCGCTCGGCGCTCCTGATGTAGTCGCTTATGAAACGCTCGCTCGACAGCAGTGATTCGCCTTCAAGTTGATCCAGCGCCTGCCTGATCTCGTCGTGCGAACAGCCTTTACTCCGCAATTTGTTCTCAAGTTCCGTTCGAGTGTGTTCCCTTCGCGACAAGCAGGCGAGCGCTTCCATCCGGGCAGACGGTTTTTCACGCTTGCCGCGCATTCTCCTGCGCAGCGTCATCAGCCGCCGTTGCCGACGCGCCCGCCTTTGCATCCGCACCATTGGCGCCATCGCGCGAGGGAAACAGTATTCCCCGCAAGGCCGCCTCGATCTCATCGGCGCTTTTCGCGTTTTCCTGCAAGTACGCGCGCGCGTTGTCCCTGCCCTGACCGATACGCTCGCCCCGGTAGGAGTACCAGGCGCCGGATTTCTCAATCAGACCGTGCGTCACGCCGAGGTCGATCAGTTCGCCCAGCTTGCTGATGCCTTCACCGTAGCGGATCTCAAATTCCGCCTTGCGGAACGGCGGTGCCATTTTGTTCTTCACCACTTTCACGCGTGTCTCATTGCCGACGATTTCGTCGCCTTTCTTGATCGCGCCCGTGCGGCGGATGTCGAGCCGCACCGACGAATAAAATTTCAGCGCGTTGCCGCCGGTGGTGGTCTCCGGGTTGCCGAACATCACGCCGATCTTCATGCGGATCTGGTTGATAAAAATCACCATGGTGTTCGACTTGGTGATGTTGGCGGTCAGTTTGCGCAACGCCTGCGACATCAGCCGTGCCTGCAAACCGACGTGGCTGTCGCCCATGTCGCCCTCAAGCTCGGCACGCGGCGTCAACGCCGCCACCGAATCGATCACGATCAGATCCACCGAACCGGAGCGGATCAGCATGTCGGTGATTTCAAGTCCCTGCTCGCCGGTGTCGGGTTGGGACAGCAGCAGATCACCAACGTTGACGCCGAGTTTTTCGGCGTAAGCCGGATCGAGCGCGTGTTCGGCGTCTATGAACGCCACTGTTCCGCCTGTTTTCTGGCATTCAGCCGTCACCTGCAAGGTCAATGTGGTCTTGCCCGAGGCTTCGGGCCCGAACACCTCGATGACCCGCCCGCGCGGCAACCCGCCGATGCCGAGCGCCGCATCCAGCGCCAATGATCCGGTCGAGACCACTTCAATGTCGGCCAGTGTCTGCACGTCGCCCATGCGCATGACCGCGCCTTTCCCGAATTGCCTCTCGATCTGAGACAACGCCGCCGACAACGCTTTTTTTCTGTCCTTATCCACGCTCTTTCCTCCTCGTAATCATAATGACACGGCCACTGCCCGATATCAGGCCGGCCCCGCCTCAAATATCGACTCGGATAACCGGCTGATTATCTCACAGAATGACCGCTCTATTAAAAGATATCGGTTCACGTCCAGCTTGGCATAACGACAGAAATCGGGGACACTCAACCCGATGAGCGGTCATAATTGAGCCGATGAACAACCCAAGCGGACGAATCAGGCGAATCAACGGTCAAGCGAGATAATCAAGCAGCCCCGCCAGCGCCGAACGTGCCGCATCAAAGCGCACCGCGTCACGTCCACCTTCAAAATGAAAGCGCCGCGCGGCGGGCTCGGCGCCACGCTGGCGCCACGCGATCCATACCGTACCGACGGGCTTGGCCGCGCCGCCTCCGAACGGACCGGCGATACCGCTGACCGCCACCGCCACGTCGGCAGGTGCCACGCGCGCGAGCAAGCCGGCGGTCATTTCCAGCACCACCGCCTCGCTCACCGCACCGCAACGGAACAAAGTATCGGCACCGACCCCCAGCAATGCCTGTTTTGTCTCGTCGCTGTAGGTGACGATCGACGCCTCAAACCACGCCGAACTCCCGGCGCAGTCGCTGCACAGTTTGCCGACCCAGCCACCAGTACAGGATTCAGCCGCGGCGAGGCGTAACCCGCGCGTCTCCAGCCACTCGGCCAGACGCGACAAATCCTTCTCGAATTGACCATCCTGCATACTCACCGCGCTCGTATAATAGCTAAACACTCGGCGATCAGGCGCCATCGGTCACACCAGCACTATGCCGCAAACCAGTATAAGCCCCAGCATGCAGCAGTATCTGCGGATCAAGTCCGAATATCCGGACACCTTGCTGTTTTACCACATGGGGGATTTCTATGAACTGTTTTTTGACGACGCCAGGAAGGCCGCCAAACTGCTCGACCTGACGTTGACCACGCGCGGCCAGACCAACGCCAACCCCATCCCGATGGCTGGTATACCGGTACATTCGATTGAAAGCTACCTTGCAAAGTTAGTGCGCCTCGGCCAATCGATCGCGATCTGCGACCAGATCGGTGATCCCAAAACTGCGCGCGGGCCAGTCGAGCGCAAAGTCGTGCGCGTATTGACCCCGGGCACCCTGACCGAGGACAGTTTGCTCGACAAAACCCGCGACAATCTGCTCGCCGCCGTCTGCCTCAGCGGGAATACAATCGGGATTGCGGCGATTGAATTGAGCACCGGGCGCTTCATCGTCAAAGAAATCGGCAGTGACGCCGAAGAGTTGCAAAGTGAACTCCACCGCCTGCAACCCGCCGAAATCCTGATGCAGGAAGATACCGCACTGCCGTACCATCACCGCAACCTGCAAAAGCGCCCGCCGTGGGCGTTCGACAACGACACTTGTCGCCGCCTGCTGTGTGAACAGATGGAAGTGCAGAACCTGAGCGGCTTCGGTTGTGAAGACATGACTGCGGGCGTCTCGGCGGCGGGTGCGTTGCTGCAATACCTGAAAGAAACGCAGAAGTCGCTGTTGCCGCACGTCAAAACCCTGAGCGTCGAGCACAGTGACGATTACCTGTATCTCGACTCGGTCAGTCGCGCCTGCCTCGAGATCGATCAGCCGCTGCTGAACCCGCCGGGCGACGCAAGCGACACGTTGATCGCGATCCACGACCTCACGACAACCGCCATGGGCGCGCGCTGTCTGCGCCGCTGGTTTGCACAGCCGCTGCGCGACCGCGCCGTTCTGGGGCAACGCTATATCATGATCGACAACCTGCTCACAGTCGCTGATCTGGACGGCCTGCGCGCCCTGCTGAAACAGTGCAGCGACATTGAACGCATTCAATCGCGGCTCGCGCTCGGCAACGCCCGCCCGCGCGACCTCATCGGCCTGCGCGAAACCCTGCGCCGCACGCCCGACGTTAAAACACACCTCGCCTCACTCGACTGCGAACTGGCGCAGACCCTTGACCGACAGATCGGCTCCTACCTCGACATCGTCGAGCAGCTTGACCGCGCCATCAACGATGCACCGCCTGTCACCATCCGCGACGGCGGTGTCATCAAGAACGGGTACGAACAGGAGCTCGATGAGCTGCACGCGATCATCCGGGGCGCCGACCGTTTTCTGCTTGAACTCGAACAGCGCGAACGCGCCCGCGTCGGCATCGCCAATTTGAAAGTCGGCTACAACCGCGTGCACGGCTATTACATTGAAATACCGAAATCGCAGACATACCGCGCACCGGAGGAATACCGGCGCACGCAGACCCTGAAAAACACCGAGCGCTTCACGGTCCCCGAACTCAAGGAGTACGAGCAGAAAGCATTGACCGCGCGGGCGCGGGCGCTCGCCATGGAAAAGCGGCTTTATCAGGCACTGATCGAGAGTTTCCGCCCGCGCCTGCCGAGCCTGCAAACCTGTGCGCAGTCGCTCGCAACGCTCGACGTACTGGCGACGCTGGCCGTCTGCGCGAAACGCTACCGCTACAAACAACCGACACTGAGCGACGAACCCGGCATCCGCATCGTCGCCGGACGCCACCCGGTCGTCGAACATGCCTCCGATATCGAGTTCATTCCCAACGACCTGACGCTCGATGATTCACGGCGCATGCTGATCATCACCGGGCCCAACATGGGCGGTAAATCAACTTATATGCGCCAGATCGCACACATCGTGCTGCTCGCGCATGTCGGCGCCTACGTGCCGTCAGATGAAGCCGTGATTGGCCCGATAGACCGCATCTTCACGCGCGTCGGTTCCTCCGACGACATCGCGTCGGGACGCTCGACCTTCATGGTCGAAATGACCGAGACCGCCAACATCCTGAACAACGCAAGCGCCAACAGCCTGGTGCTGATGGACGAGATCGGTCGCGGCACCAGCACCTTTGACGGACTGAGCCTGGCCTGGGCCTGCGCGTCGCACCTCGCCTGCGTAAACCGCCCGTTCACCTTGTTCGCAACGCATTACTTCGAGCTCACGGCGCTCGCCGATGAACAGGCGACCGTTCTGAACGTGCATCTCGACGCGATAGAGCATAAGGAAAAGATCATCTTCCTGCACAAGGTCAAGGAAGGCGCGGCGAACAAAAGTTACGGCATTCAGGTCGCTCGCCTTGCGGGTATTCCCGGTGAAGTAGTGGCACGGGCGCAACAAAAACTGGAACTGCTCGAATCACAACAATTGACACAGGGGAACGACGCAAAGCAACTGCCGCTTTCGTTGAACAACCACCCCTCTGCCGATCGGGCGCTGCCCGATGACCCCGCAGGCGCGTCCCCCGCGTCGCCGGTGCTCGATGCGCTGGCCGAGCTCGAGCCCGACGACATAACGCCCAAAGAAGCGTTGCAGGCACTGTACAAACTCAAACGGATGAACCCCCGGGACACCTGACCGGCGCGATCAACCCGGTCAGATATATTCAACCGAGACAATCTCGTAACCGCGTTTCCCGCTCGGCGTTTCAACCTCGGCGACGTCACCCGCGCCCCGTCCGATGACCGCACGTGCAATCGGCGAGGCATAGGAAAGCATGCCTTTGCCGATGTCAGCCTCGTCTTCACCGACGATCCGGCAGGTCATTTCCTCCCTCGACTCCTCGTCAAACAGCGTCACGGTCGAGCCGAACACCACTTTTCCATTTGCGTTGACCTTTGTGACGTCAATGATCTCGGCGACCGACAGCTTGCCTTCAATCTCCTGAATACGCCCTTCAATAAATCCCTGTTGCTCGCGCGCGGCGTGATACTCGGCGTTTTCCTTCAAGTCGCCGTGCGCCCTGGCCTCGGCAATCGCCTGCACCACGCGAGGGCGCTCCTTGTTTTTCAGCTTTTCCAATTCGGCGCGCAGCTTTTTCGCACCCGCGACAGTCACCGGCACCCGCTTCATCGGGATTCTCCTTGCCGGTTGAGCCCGGGTCGTGGCTTACGGTTCCGACGATAAAGGCAGCAAAGTTTGAGGTTAAATGCCCGCATCCGACCCCGCGTCGAATCCCATGTTCGATACCAGATCGGCTGCGCCGACGCCCAGGCAGATCTTCGGATCGCGTGCATCGGCACCAGCGTACAGATCATCGAGGTTATAAACCGCACCTTCCCTGTGGCGTAAGGCGTCGATGATCGCGTAAGCGCCCGCGACGGTTGTCGTATAGCAGACCTTGTTCTGCACTGCTTCACGCCGGATCATCGCCGAGTCCATGATCGCCTGCCTGCCTTCGGTCGTGTTGATGATCAGATCGAGCTCACCGTCTTTTATTTTATCGACCACGTGGGGACGCTGACCTTCCTTGACCTTGTGAACCGAGGTGCACGCAATTTCGGCCTCGCGCAAGATCCGCGCGGTGCCGGCGGTGGCGTAAATTTCAAAGTTCAGACCCGCCAGCGCGCGCGCGATATCAGCGCCGTCCGCCTTGTCGGCATCGCGTACGCTCAGCAACACTGTCCCGCCGTTCGGCAGCATGCTGCCGGCGGCGCTCTGCGCTTTGCCGAAAGCTTCACCGAAGCTGCGCCCGATACCCATCACCTCGCCGGTGGACTTCATTTCGGGGCCGAGCAACGGATCGACGCCTGCAAACTTTATGAACGGAAACACGGCCTCCTTGACCGCAAAAAAATCCTCACCCGGTGCGGTGACCCCCGGCGCGGCGATACCCTGATCGGTGAGTGAGCGGCCGACCATGCACAAAGCCGCGATTTTCGCGAGCGGCAAACCGACCGCCTTTGACACGAACGGCACGGTGCGCGACGCCCGCGGATTCACCTCAAGCACGTAGATCTCATCGTCCTTGACTGCAAACTGAATATTCATCAATCCGACGACACCCAGCGCAAACGCAAGTTCCCCCGTTTGACGAACGATTTCCCGCTGCGCGTCGTCAGCGAGTTGATAAGGCGGCAACGAACACGCCGAATCACCCGAGTGGATCCCGGCTTGCTCGATATGCTGCATGATGCCGCCGATCAGCACCTGTTCGCCGTCGCAGATTGCGTCCACGTCAATTTCAACCGCGTCGCGCAGAAAATGGTCAAGCAACACCGGCGCATCCGGCGCCGCCTGAACCGCCTCACGCATATAGATTTCGAGGTCCCGCCGATCGTTCACGATCATCATCGCCCTGCCGCCGAGCACGTACGAAGGACGCACGACCAGCGGATAACCGATCGTCTCGGCCTCGACCAGCGCCTCTTCAACCGTGTGGGCGATCGTGTTCCGCGGCTGTGTGAGATCGAGATCCGCAATCAGGCACTGGAACCGTTCGCGGTCTTCGGCCAGATCGATCGAATCCGGCGGCGTGCCGATGATCGCCACGCCCGCGGCCTCGAGACGCCGCGCGAGTTTCAGCGGCGTCTGTCCGCCATATTGGACGACCACCCCGTCGGGTTTCTCGGTCAATATAATCTCCATCACGTCCTCGAACACCAGCGGTTCGAAATACAGACGATCGGAAGTGTCATAGTCGGTCGAAACCGTCTCGGGATTGCAATTCACCATGATCGTCTCGTAGCCGTCCTCGCGCAACGCCAACGCCGCGTGCACACAACAATAGTCAAATTCAATCCCCTGCCCGATCCGGTTCGGCCCGCCGCCGAGCACCATGACTTTCCTGCGTGCGCCCGGCGCGGCTTCGCATTCCTCGTCGTAGCACGAATACAAATAGGAGGTGCCGGTACTGAACTCCGCAGCGCAAGTATCGACGCGCTTATACACCGGCCGCACCTCCGCCGCGCGCCGGCACGCGGACACTTCGTCTTCATCGACCTCGAGCAGCGCGGCGATGCGGCTGTCGGCAAACCCGCAGGACTTGAATTCACGCCATTGCGCGGCGCTCAGCCGCTCAGGTGACAACACCCCCCTGATTTCCTCTTCCATTCCAACCAACTGCTCGATCTGCGCCAGAAACCAAGAATCAATACCACTCAGGCGGTGCAGTTCAGACACCGTCCAGCCGAGGCGAAAGCCGTCGGCGACGTACCACAGGCGTTGCGAATGAACGTCCCTGATCGCGGCACGCACGACGTTGCCGGCCCGCGGGTCATCGACCGCAATCTGCGGCTCGAGACCGTCAACGCCGGTCTCGAGCCCGCGCAGGGCCTTTTGCAGCGATTCCTTGAAAGTCCGTCCGATCGCCATCACCTCGCCAACCGACTGCATTTGAGTGCCGAGTTGGTTACGCGCCTGAGGAAACTTCTCAAAAGTGAAGCGTGGGATCTTGGTCACGACATAATCGATCGTCGGTTCAAACGACGCCGGCGTTGCCCCCTGCGTGATCTCATTCTTCAATTCGTCGAGCGTGTAGCCGACTGCCAGCTTCGCCGCCACCTTTGCAATCGGGAAGCCGGTCGCCTTGGATGCGAGCGCCGACGAGCGCGACACCCGCGGGTTCATCTCAATGATAATCAGTCTCCCGTCCCTGGGATTGACCGCAAACTGCACGTTTGAACCGCCGGTATCGACACCGATCCGGCGCAACACCGCGATCGACGCGTCACGCATACGTTGATACTCTTTGTCGGTCAGCGTTTGCGCCGGCGCCACCGTGATCGAGTCGCCGGTATGCACCCCCATCGGATCGAGATTCTCGATCGAGCAGACAATGATGCAATTGTCTTTGCGGTCGCGCACGACCTCCATTTCGAACTCCTTCCAGCCGAGCAGCGACTCTTCGAGCAGCACCTCGCCGGTCGGCGATAATTCCAGCCCGCGGCACACGATCGTTTCGAGTTCCTCCCGGTTGCGCGCGATGCCGCCGCCGCTCCCACCGAGCGTAAACGACGGGCGGACGATGGTCGGATAACCAACCTCCGCCTGCAACCTCAGCGCTTCCTCAAAGTTGTGCGCGAAACGCGACTTCGCCGACTCCAGGCCGATCTGGTCCATCGCCTTGCGAAACCGCTCGCGATCTTCCGCGGTGTCGATCGCCTCGCGGCTCGCCCCGATCATCTCGACGCCGAACCGCTCGAGCACCCCTCGGCTGACCAGGTCAAGCGAGCAATTCAGCGCGGTCTGCCCGCCCATCGTCGGCAACAGCGCATCGGGCTTTTCGCGCTCGATCACACGCGCCACCGTACGCCATTCAACCGGCTCAATGTAAATCGCATCGGCGCTGTCAGGGTCGGTCATGATTGTCGCCGGATTGGAGTTAACCAGGATTACCCGGTAGCCTTCCTCGCGCAGCGCCTTGCACGCCTGCATACCCGAGTAATCAAACTCGCAAGCCTGGCCAATTACGATCGGGCCGGCGCCGATGATCAGGATGCTTTCAATATCAGTACGCTTAGGCATCAGCCCGCATCAGTTCGATAAAATGGGAAAACAGCGGGCGGATGTCGTGCGGCCCGGGACTCGCTTCCGGATGTCCCTGAAAGCCGAATGCGGGCTTGGCGACGTGGTGAACTCCCTGCAAACTGTTATCAAACAGGGAGCGGTGAGTCGGCCGCAGGCATGACGGCAATGTCGCCTCGTCCACGCAGAACCCATGATTCTGGCTGGTGATCAGCACCTGACCGGTAGCGAGGTCGAGGACCGGATGGTTGGCACCGTGGTGGCCGAATTTCATTTTGGTCGTTTGCGCGCCGCACGCGAGACCGAGCAGTTGATGGCCCAGGCAAATGCCGAACGTCGGAACGCCAGCGTCGATGAAGCGGCGGGTTGCGGCGATGGCGTAGCCGCAAGGCGCGGGGTCGCCGGGGCCATTTGACAGGAATACGCCGTCGGGTTTTTCCGCGAGCACCGTGCCGGCGTCGGTCTTCGGCGGCACCACGGTGACCCGGCAACCGGCGTCGGCGAGAATCCTCAGGATGTTGCGTTTGACGCCGAAGTCATACGCGACAACCGACAGGCCGTCGGCGGAACCCTGACCGAAGCCGCCTCCGGCACGCCAGGCGCCTTCGCTCCACACGTAGGCCTTGTTCGTGCCGACCCCGGCGGCAAGGTCGGCACCTTCAAGCCCTGCAAATTCGTCGAGCGCGACGCGCGCCCGCTCTTCAGGAACGTCCTGATCGAAGATGACACCGCTCTTTGCGCCGTACTCGCGCAGATGACGGGTCAGGCGCCGCGTATCCACACCGGTGATCGCGACAATGCGATTGGAATTCAGATAGCCGCTGAGATCGTCTTCACGCCGCCAACTGCTTGCCACCGTCGGGCAATCGCGCACCACGAGGCCCGCGGCGTGGATTTTTTCCGACTCTTGATCCTCGCGGTTAACGCCGGTGTTGCCGATATGCGGATAAGTCAGCGTGACAATCTGCTGCGCGTAAGACGGATCGGTCAGAATCTCCTGATAACCCGTCATCGCCGTATTGAAAACCACTTCACCGACGCTGGAACTAGGCGCGCCGAATGACATCCCCTGAAAAACCGTGCCGTCTTCAAGGAGCAGAAAAGCCGTTTTTTTCATGTTCGCCGAAATGGCGGAAGAACCGCGGGACGAATGTTATCATGCTGACCTGATCAAATAGAAATCGTCCTGAGAAAGGCACCATGTCGGATACGATTTTCAGCAAGATCATCACCCGTGAGATATCGGCCGACGTCGTCTATGAAGACGACACTTGCCTGGCATTCCGGGACGTCAGCCCGCAGGCGCCCGTCCATGTTCTGATCATCCCGAAAAAACCGATCGAGAAAATCGCCGACGCCGGCGCCAACGACCAGGCGCTGCTCGGACATTTAATGCTCAAAGCCGGCGAGATCGCACGCATGCTGGGTTGCGAAAAAAACTTCCGCCTGGTCGTCAATAACGGCGAAGAAGCCGGACAATCGGTTTTCCATCTGCATCTGCATTTGCTGGCGGGACGCCTGTTTTCATGGCCCCCGGGGTAAAGGCGCGGCCTTCGCCGCGCCTGACGATGGCGCGGGCGCGACACCCGTTGTGACGGCCCACGGATTACCCGCGGTTGCGCGCTACGCCGCTGACAAGACAACGAAAGGACGGATCAAATGCACCGGAATCCGTACCCCGTCCCTCACTTCAAACAGTCCGGCGAAGGCGCGGGCATCTCGCCCGCCACCAGCGACGGATCCAGACGCTGCTCAAACCAGTTGATACGCCAGTCGAGATGTGCACCGGTGACGCGCCCGCTCGCACCGACTGCGGCGATGACCTGACCACGATCGACGCGTTCGCCTCGCTCGACCAGGATCTCTTCAAGGTGCAGAAAAGTCGAAGAAACACCGTGACCGTGATCGACAAGCAGGGTGCCGCCGGAGAAAAACATATCGTCGTGCGTGAGTGTCACGACGCCCGCCGCCGGCGCTTTCACCGGCGCCCCGGCCCTGCAGGCGATGTCGATACCGAAATGCGGGCGTCGCGGTTGCCCGTTCAGAACGCGCTGACTGCCGTACACGCCGGTAATCACACCGTGCACCGGCCATAAAAACCGTTCGAGAAAGTCCGTCCTCGCGTCGTCGCGCGTACGCGCGCGCGTAACCCGTGCGTTTTCCTCGCGAATACGCTTCAAATCCTGCGGCGTCGGATGAACTTTACGGTCATCGAGTCCATCTATACGCTGAACCGCATATTCACGCGCGCGGATGGACAACGTCCTGTTCAGAACCCCGGCCGCAGGCAGCTCAACGCGCAGCACCGCCTGCGCCGCCATGTCGCGCCCGAGGCCGAAGACGAAAGCGCCCTGCGGCGACACGCGCAACCGCCGCCCGTCAAAGAAAACCGCAGAACCCGACGCAGTGTATCCGCGCACCAGCCCTCCCTGCATCAGCTCTCCGTCCAGGCTGAACGTCGCGGCAGCAACATCCATCGGCGCGCACGCAAACAACCACAGACAACAGGCCGATAACTTTTTCATCTCTGCATGGGTTGCGTCACGACAGCGTGTTCCGTAATTATCGCATCTACGTCAAAGACAGCACGCATATTGGCGGACGTCACCACCTCGGCAAAGCCGCCGAGCGCATAGCGACGCCCCGCCTTCAACAGGCATACCCGGTCGGCGTAACGCAACGCAAGATTAAGATCGTGCACCACTGAAACAACGCCGATGCCCGCCCCCCGCTCCGACCCGACCAGGCCGCACAAGCACTCCATCAGCGCGTACTGGTGCGCAAGATCCAAAGCTGCGAATGGTTCATCGAGCAGCAGATAACGCGGCAGGCCGGGCGCCAGATGCACCTGCAGCAGAACCCGTGCCAGATGCACGCGCTGGCGTTCCCCGCCCGACAAACTGAAGCAGCGCCGGTCGGCGAGGTGCGCGACGTCCATCCACCGCATCACCTCGCACATACGCTGCCTGATCTCATCCGCGCGAAGCGCGTGCGGCAAAGCGCCGAGCGCAACCACTTCGGATACGGAAAAGTCGAAAGCAAGCGACGGCGATTGCGGTAGAATCGCACGGCGGACAGCCAGTTCAGACACAGGCCAGCGTGTGAGTGGCTGCGACTCGAGCACAACTTCGCCCATGCTCGGCAGCGGACAACCTGCAAACAAGCTCAGCAAGGTGGATTTGCCCGCCCCGTTGTTGCCGGCAAGCATCACGATCTCACCGACCTCGACGGACAAGTCAAATGACTCGATCAGGCGTCGCCCGCCCCTGATGCAGGAGACATTGCGCGCCTGCAAGCTCACAACGCCACCCGGTTGCGGTGTCTCGACAAAAGAAAAAGGAACAATGGTACGCCGAGCAACGCAGTCAGAATGCCGATCGGCAATTCGGAGGGCAGAATGACGACCCGTGCCGCGAGATCTGCAAGCAGCACGGTCAACGCCCCGAGCAAAGCCGAACATGGCAACAACAACCGGTGATCGGGCCCGACGATGAACCGCAGCAGATGCGGTACCACCAGGCCGACAAACCCGATGATGCCGGCCACCGCCACCGCCGCACCGACGCCGAGCGCGATCACCACCAGCAGCAAAAACTTCCAGCGCTCGACCGCAAGCCCGAGCCACAGTGCATCGCGCTCACCGAGCGCGAGTGCATTCAGCACCCGCGCCGACAACAGCATGACAACGAGCGACGGCAATATGAATACGACAGAGGAAGCGACGTGCGCCCAATCGACGTCGCCGAAACCGCCGAGGAGCCAAAATGTAAAACTGCGCAGGGCCTGTTGCGAGGAGATCAGCGTGAAGAAGCCGATCGCGGCGGTCGCCAACGCATTGAAGGCAATACCGGCAAGCAAAAGTGACACCATGTCGGCCTGCCCCGCGCGCCGCGCCAGGTGATACGCCGCGAGCATGGTCAAAAGACTGCCGCCAAACGCGGCAACCGGCAACAAAGAAAGCCCGAGCAATCCGCCGGCGGGCACGCCGAGCACGATCACGGCAACCGCGGCGACGGCGCCGCCCGACGACACGCCGATCAGGGACGGGTCGGCCAGCGGATTACGGAACAGGCCCTGCATCACTGCACCTCCCGTCGCGAGCATCGCGCCGGCGAACATCGACAGCAACAGACGGGGCAGGCGCAACGACAGCCAAATCGTCGCGTGCACCGGATCGCAGTCGCAGACCTCGGTTGCACCCATTGCGTAAAGCGCGATGGAGAATAATTCGCCGGGGTTCAATAAAACCGCACCGAAACACGACGCAAGAACAAAGGCCGCGGCAAGCGCAACGACAATCAGCACGACCGAAAAGCGCCGCATTCGCAGGTTGCCGCTCCTCCCACTCACCGCTGACGCCAGTCAACAGCGCCCGGCATCAAACCGCATCGACTCCGGGCACTTGCCGGATGCCTGTTCAGCCGATAGGCGTCAGCGCAACGCTCCCTGATCAAAGTCCACTCCAACGACGATGTCCGACTTCAGGCGCGACTGGCACGCGAGAACCATTCCATTCTTCAGTTGTTCACCGCTGAGCACATAGGAAAAATCATTCAGCGGCTTGATCTTGCCTTCCTTGATGATGCAACGGCAACTACCGCAACTGCCGACGCGACAGTCGTGAGGCCATTTGATGTCGGCATTCAGCGCCGCCTGCAGAAGATTGATACCGCCGACCACGTCAAAAGTCTGCCCCGTGGAGGCAATAGTCGCCTTGAAATCTTTTGGTTTTTTGCTGAAGAACCCCAATGTGCACCTCGTATTAAGTCTGGAAAGAATATAAAGCGGAACAAGTGTAGCAAAATTAAAAGCCGCGCGCACTCGGTTCAACGGCAAATCGCACTTCAGCCGGTATCCCCGCCGGAATAGACACTGCAAAGAGTGCGGCGACCAAACGGACGGCAGATTCACAACGCCGGGGCTGATTTGTCACGGCAACTGCGCTTCCGCCATCCCCTGAACCGCACACAGCAGTTCGTAACTGATCGTGCCGCAATGCCCGGCTACTTCAGCAACCGGTAAATTCGGTCCCCACAGTTCGGCAACGTCGCCGACGGCGACCGTCTGATTGTCACCGAGCGCAACCGCGATCATATCCATCGAAACGCGCCCGACGAGTTCACGGCGCATACCACCGAGCCACACCGGCGTACCGTTGCGGGCGTGGCACGGATAGCCGTCGCCGTAACCGATGCCGATGATGCCGACTTTCATATCGCGCGGGCAAACATACGCGCCGCCATAACCTACACCCTCTCCCGCCCTGCATTGCCGGACCGCAATCAACGGCGCAGTCACGCGCATCACCGGCCTTAATCGGGCGTGATGTTCGGGTGCAACGCGCCTGCACGGCGCGCCGTACAATGCAATGCCAACCCGCACCCACTCCAACCGGGACTGCGGCCTGCACAGAGCGCCGGTTGAATTGGCAATGCTCGCGGCGAGACCGGCGCTTGAACGGATGCGTTCAAAAAGGCCCCACTGCGCCTCGTCCTCCTCCGCCATGTCGGCTTCGTCGGCATACGCAAAATGCGACATCAACACCGGCGCCCGCGGCAAGCCGAAAAGCCGCTTCACCCGCGCGACCACTTCATCCGCGGCCTCAGCCGGAAAACCCAGACGGTTCATGCCGGTATTGAATTTCACCCACAGCGCCGGGGTTTCAGCATGGTGCCGCTCAAGTTGTGCGAGTTGTCCGAATGAATGCACCACCAGCGTCAGACCGTTCGCGGCGGCGGCGCGCAGTTCGTCCCGGTCCAGGGCGCCCTGCATGACCAGAATCATCCGCGCGGCATCCATACGGCGCAACGCGAGTCCTTCAGGAACGACCGCCACCGCAAAACCGTCTGCAGACGCATCACCCCCGACAACGGACAATGCACGCGCCGCCGTTGAAAGCCCGTGCCCATAGGCGTCGCCCTTGACAACCGCCAGCACGCGCGCGTGCGGGCAGCAATTTTTCAGGTAGTGATAGTTGTGAAGCAGCGCGTCCGTGTCGATGGACTTTCGGGCGAGACGCACGAGCGAACCTCAAATGATCTCACCTGAATAAGAGTCGTCCGACGGGGGCGAAGGCGGGGGCGCCCTGTCGCTGACGGCGCTTTCCGGGATAAGGTTCTCAAACCGCGTAAACCGCCCCAGAAAGGACAGCCTGGAAGTGAACAACGGGCCATTTCGCTGCTTGACGACCCTGACTTCGGCAATCCCCTTATCTTCAGTTTCCTCGTTATACACTTCGTCGCGATAGATCATCATGATCAGGTCGGCGTCCTGCTCGATGGCGCCCGACTCGCGCAGGTCGGCCATCATCGGGCGCTTGTCGCTGCGGCCCTCGACGGCGCGGTTCAACTGTGAAAGCGCCAGAACCGGCACTTCCATCTCGCGCGTCAGCGCTTTCATCGCACGCGAGATCTGGGAAATTTCAGCAACCCGGTTTTCACTGCTTCCGCTCAGTTGCATCAATTGCAGATAATCCACCATCACCAACCCAAGCGACTTGTGCTCGCGCTTCAGGCGCCTGACTTTGGAATGTATTTCAAGCGGCGTCAGGGTGCTGGTGTCGTCAATGAATATCGGCGCGTTCTGCAGCATTCTCATCGCGCTTGTCAGCCGCGGCCATTCCTCTTCCCGCAACTCGCCGGTGCGCAAACGTTCCTGACTGATACGCCCGAGCGAAGAAAAAAAGCGCAGCGCGATCTGGCGCGCGGACATTTCCATACTGAATATCACGGCGGGTTTCTGATCCTTTCCCAGCACGACGTTTTCGATGATATTCAATGCAAAACTGGTCTTGCCCATGCTCGGGCGTCCGGCGATGACCACCAGTTCCCCCGGCTCAAGCCCCAGCGTTCCCTTATCGATCTGGTGAAACCCGGTCCTGAGCCCCAGCGGGCCGCTTTCGCGCAACTGCTCGATATGATCATAGGTCTCGGGGCTCAGCTTCGCCGTTGACTTGAGTTCCCCGGCGGTGCCGGCGGCCGCAATACTGAACACCGAATGTTCAGCGCGATCGAGCAGTTGCTTTTCGTCGATGTCCTGCTTGTAGGCGTCCTCGATCACCTTCGCCGCCGCAGTGATCAGGCGCCGCCGCAGTGATTTCTCGCGCACAATCCCGGCATAGGCGACGATATTGGCGGCGCTCGGTGCCTCTCTGGCCAACGTCGCAGCGTACGTCAATATACCGCTCGCGCCTTCCCCGCCTTTTTGCAGGCGATCGCTCAGCGTGACAATGTCAAACGGCTGGTTATCCTCGGCCAGCACGCTGATCTCCTTGAACAGCGCCCGGTTTTCCTTGAAGTAAAAATCACTTTCGCCGATCAGGCCGACGATACGATCCCAAGCGCTGTTGTCGAGCAGCAGACCCCCGACCACCGCCTGCTCGGCGATGGCTGAATTCGGCGGTATCCGCAGGTTGCCGACGTCCGGTTCCTGAAAATCCTCGGTGGGGGACGTCATCACCATCTCGATGTCCGCCCATTCACTCTTCGGCAACAATATTCAGTTGAACGGACGCTACAACGTTCGGGTGCAGACTCAGGGCGACTCCATACTCGCCGACTTCGTGGAACACGCCGTTCGGAAGGCGCACCTCGCTTCTTTGGATCCGCTCCCCACAGGCGTTTTGTACGGCTTCCATGACTTCAGTGGTGCCGACGGAACCGAACATGGCGCCCTCTTCGGTGACTTTCACTGTCACGGTCAAAGTCAGGCCGTCAATCTTCCGCTTGCGCTCCTCGGCTTGCGCCAGTTCCGCCGCCGCCAGTTCCTCCAGTTCGGCTTTGCGCCGTTCAAACTCCGCGATGCTCTCCCTCGTCGCGGCTTTGGCTTTCCCGTAGGGAATCAGATAGTTGCGGGCATATCCCGGCTTGACCCTGACGACGTCGCCGGGTTCCCCGAGATTTTCAACTTTTACAAGCAATATCACTTCCATCTTACTTCTCCGTGCCGCCGGTTTTCAGGCGCATCCGGACACGCAACCCGATCAGGTTTTCAAGCGCTCCGAGCATACTTAAAAGCCCGGGCACCTGCGGCACCATCGGCGACATTACCAGCAATGCATAGAAAACAAGCAACCAGCCTCCCGCACTCTTCAGCGCACACAACAGGCAATGCACGGTT
Source organism: Candidatus Oxydemutatoraceae bacterium (assembly GCA_965223735.1). Taxonomy (GTDB): domain Bacteria; phylum Pseudomonadota; class Gammaproteobacteria; order Poriferisulfidales; family Oxydemutatoraceae; genus CAYFZO01. The sequence continues at coordinate 414,362 of OZ245010.1, forward strand.
GCGATGCCCTGAAACAGAAAAGCGGACATCATAACGAGCAACAATTCGCGCATCAAAGGCAACTCGCTGAAAGTCATCGTCAGAAAGATCACAAGCCCCGTAACGGCGACGACTTTACCCAATTCTAACCCGATGAACTCGGAGCGAAAACCGCCGGGCTTGTCCAGCAGGCTCTGCCACCATCTCGCAAGCAGCAGCGACGCCATCCATACCAGCGTCAGCGAAGCCGCCGCGATGCCCGTCATGACATCGAGAAAGGCGCGGTAGCGCTCACTGAAGTCTGGATCATCCGCCTCCATCTGTTGTACCGACTCCTGCAGAAGCCAGTTGAAAAACCGATCCCACATCCCGGCGCTTTCCGGCACCAGCCATGAAATCAGCGTCACCATGGCGAGCCCCACGACAACCACCGCGTTCAGTGTAAGCGACAGCGACTTCGTCACCCGCAGCAACTGGGCGATCATCAGGATCGGCAGCCACTGCAACAGGGCGAACAGGAACACGCTCTCATAATTTGTTTCAGTTAAGCCGGTGCCGGCGGCGAAGGCAAAAAGCGCAAACAGAACCGCGGTGGACAGCACCAGCACAATACCCGCCCGCTGCGGCCCCCATTTAAGCGCCGTCAGCGCAAGCGCAGCGCTGCTGAGCATTCCGGTCACCGGCACGAACGCCGCGAACCACGCCAGGCCCGCGGTACAAAGCACCGCCTGCCCGTAGCCTGACAAGATGAAGCTGGCAAACTTCTTCACGGCAATTCCTGATCCGACCGAACGCTGCGCCGGAAGAAAATTCAGTGTTTGTCGCTGTACGGCAGCAACGCCAGATAACGCGCATACTTGATCGCGCGGGATAACTGACGCTGATTCTGGCCCTTGATGCCGGTCACCCGACTGGGGACGATCTTGCCGGTTTCAGTGATGAATTCTTTGAGAAGATCAATGTCCTTGTAGTCAGCTTTCTCAATCTTTTCTTTCGCCAGTTTTGAATAGCTGCGGCGCCTGTAGTATCCGGCCATCGCTTACTCCTTTGCCGAAGCGCCCCGCGACTCGCCCCCGCCGCCAGAAGAGGCGCCCGTCGCATCCGTTGCGGAAGGCTCACCGGAATCGTCCTGATCGCCGTCGCCCGCCAGTGGAGACGGCTCGACAATCGCCGCGTCGCGACGGATTACCATATTGCGGATCACCGCGTCGTTAAAGCGAAAAGCACTGTCGAGCTCGGCAATCACCTCCTGACTGCATTCAATGTTCATCAGGACGTAATGTGCTTTGTAAGCGCGTCCGATCGGGTATGCGAGCTTTCTCATCCCCCAATCCTCGAGACGATGAATACCCCCTCCGCCGGACTCGACGATCATCCGGTAGCGGTCGATCATCACAGACACTTGTTCGCTCTGATCCGGATGGACCAGAAACACTATCTCATAATGTCGCATTGTGCACTCCTTATGGATTTCGCTTCTTCCACCGCAGACGCGGTCGGAAAAACAAGGGACACGGATTCAGTTCAAAAGCAGCTTGGAATTATAAGCCGCCGCGCCTCTTGCATCAACATCCCGTTCGTGAGATGTCTTTATGTAAATAATTCCCGAACTTAACGTCGCCCGCGCCTGCGCGGCCTTTTTGCCCCCCCGCCCTTGCGCAGCACAAAATTCACTTTACGCTCTTCCGGCACGACGCTCGCGAGCATCACTTCGAGTCGATCCCCCAGGCAGTACTCCTTGCCGCCGGACTCCCCCACCAGACAATGCCTGCGGTCGTCGAAGATATAGTAATCCGAATCCAGCGCCGTGACATGCAAAAGGCCTTCGACGTAAATTCCGTCGAGTTCAAGAAACAAGCCGAAATTGGTCACGCCGATGACCACGCCGGTGAACACCTCGCCGACCCGATCCTGAATGTACAGGCACCTGAGGTATTTATCGACGTCGCGCGTCGCGTCGTCGGCCGATTTCTCGGTCGTCGAGCAATGCTCGCCGACGGCCTTCAATTCATCTTCATCATAGAACTTGCCGACACCGGAAATTGAAGCCCGATCGAGTTCGGCGTAGATCGCGCGGTGCACGAGCAGGTCCGGATAGCGGCGGATCGGCGAAGTGAAATGCACGTAGCGGTCAAGCGCGAGGCCGTAATGGCCGATATTGTCGGGCTGATAAAGCGCCCGCGTCAGCGAGCGCAAAATCACGCTCTGCACCGCGTGCGTGTCGTCGCGCCCGACAACTTCCTCAAGCAGCAACGCGAGGTCGCGGTTGGTCTCCCCACGCAACGTCAGGCCGCGTTCACGCAGAAAAAACTTCAAGTCCTCGACTGAATCCTTCTTGAGGCCGGAGTGAACGCGGTATAAAGCGCCACGGTTGCGCTCAGCGAGAAACTCCGCGGCACAGACGTTCGCACCGATCATGCATTCTTCAATCAAGCGATGGGCGTCGTTTCGCTCAAACGGAATGATCCGGCGGATCATCCCCTGTTCGTCAAATAGCATTCGCGTCTCCAGCGTATCGAGTTCGAGCGCGCCGCGCGCCTTGCGTTGCGCGAGCAACCGCCCGAACGCACGCAGGCCTTCCCGCAACATACTGCGCACGCTCACCGGGCGCTCCTGCAAACCCTTGCCGTCTTCAAGAAAGCGCCCGACTTCGGTGTAAGTCAGCCTGGCCCGCGAACGGATCACCGCGCGCATAAACTCATAGCCGACAATTTCCCCCCGCGACGACAAATTCATACGGCAGACCAAAGCCAGGCGGTCTTCGTCGGGACGGAGCGAACACAAACCATCCGACAATGCCGCCGGCAGCATCGGCACAACGCGCCCGGGGAAATAAACCGAATTGCCGCGCTCGCACGCCGCCGCGTCCAGCAGGCTGCCGGGTTTTACATAGCCGGCCACGTCGGCAATCGCCACCCAGATACGCCAACCGTCGTCGCTTTTCTCAAAAAAGACCGCGTCGTCAAAGTCCCTTGCGTCTTCACCATCTATCGTGACGAACCCCATCTCCCGCAGGTCTTTGCGCCCGGTGACGTCTTGCTGCGATACCGGAACGCAGCGCGCGGCCTCAGTGAGCACCTCGCGCCGCCAGCGGCCCGGAATACGGTAGGTGCGCATGACAATGTCCACCTCCATGCCTGCCGTCTCGCGATCGCCGAGTATCTCTATGATCTCGCCCGACACCGTTTCCGAACGCACCGCCGGTGTGCGCAAATGCACGATCACCACATCCCCGCTTTTTACTTCGGCCTCTTTCCCCGTCCGTCCTGCAACGCGCCACACTTCACGGGGGCCAATCTCATGCAGGGGGTCGATGTAGCCTTCGGCCGTGACGACACCCGCAATTTCACGATCGCGCCCGAGAACCTCGACTGAAACGCACAAAGGCGCCTGCCTCGCGCCCTCCTCGACCAGATAGACCGCAACCGAGTCGCCGTCCACCAGGCCGCGCGTCAGGTGCCACGGCAGTTCCAGGCAAGTCCCGTCCGGCGCGTCGATCTCGACGCCGACGGCGCGGCCGGATGCGTTGAAAATGCCGGTAGCGCGCCGCGCTTCGCGCCCGGCGCGATACGCCCCGTACTCGTCGCATACCACCTGACCGTCACGCGTCATCGCCTGAAGACGCCTGTGCACCGCCTGCGCCTGACCGGAGTCCAGCTTGAGCAACGCAGCAATCTCGTCAAGTTGCAACGCGCTCTTTTGCGACTTCAAAGTCTCGTAAAGAATCTGTCTTTCAGGAATGATCATCAGAATATCAATGGATGGTGAACCGCGCGGTGATCTCAATGCGCTTTACGGCAACACTTTACAGCAAAATCAGTTGGCGAATTATTTGACATCTATTGATGGCCGCTATAAAGTCGCCTGCTTTCAATATCGGCCATGCCGAGGTGGCGGAATTGGTAGACGCGCTGGCTTCAGGTGCCAGTGGGGGCAACCCCGTGGAGGTTCAAGTCCTCTTCTCGGCATTTACCGGTGCAAGTGCGGTGTTCACACTGCCGCGCTCATTCCTTGACGCGCCCGATTTACGGTCGGGCGCAAAAATAAAGGGAATTACATACTTAAATCCACAGGGACCTGAGTGCCATTCGACGTTTCACAGGCTGGGTAACCTCGCCGCCTCCGCATCCGGAAGCCCCATTCCCAAAGGCCAAAATATTCAACGCGGCGTTAACATCCGCATTGTCCCGATGACCGTATTTGACACAATGAAAACTGCTTTGTGCCTTACAGTTGTCTTTTGAAACATGCCCGCAGATCATGGCAGGTTTGACTGGTATAGGCCGCCAGTACCTTCTCGTCCCTCAACACACCGACAAAGTGGTTCCAAACACATTAGCGGATTGATATGCTGTTAGCTTATATATAAGTTTTGTAGGTCTTATGTATCTAATTCCGTTTCATATATACGATCTCTTCCCGGATATTCACGTCGTTTTTTTCCGCCTCTGCGGCAACGCCCAGAAGCCGGGCTCAAAGTCCAAACCCGGGCCTAAGAATGCTCCCGTTCCTGCCGGGACTGGTCGAGATCATGCTCACCGGCACGCCGACCAACGCTTCTATGCGTTCGATAAAGTGCCTCGCCGCCCGCGGCAATTCGGCATAATCCAGCGTGCCCGCAACGCTGTCGCCCAACCACCCCGGCATTTCCTCGTACTGCGGTTCGTATGCCGCGCACGCCCGCGCCGAATAGACGCACGCATCGTCCGCGCGCCTGCGGTAACCGACGCACAGACGCAGGATGTCGAGACCGTCAAGCACGTCAAGTTTGGTCAGGCACAGTTGATCAACGCCGTTGATTGCAACCGCTCTGCGCAACGCAACGGCGTCGAACCAGCCGCAACGACGCTCGCGGCTGGTAGTGGCACCGAACTCGTTCCCCTGTTCGACCAAGTGCACGCTCGTCCTATCGTCGAGTTCCGTGGGAAACGGTCCGTTACCGACGCGCGTCGTGTAAGCCTTGGCGACACCGAGCACGCGGTCAAAGTGCGACGGCGGCACGCCGGTGCCGGTAATCGCCGCGCCGATCGACGTATTCGACGAGGTCACGAACGGGTAAGTGCCGTGGTCGTTGTCCAGCATTGTCCCCTGCGCCCCTTCAAACAGGATATCGGCGCCACGTTCGCGTAAACGCGCAAGCCTCGCGGGCACGTTGGTGGCCATCTCGAGCAACGTGTCGCGCCAGGACAGAACGTCGTCGATCTCGGCGTGAAAATCCGCCGCTTCGGCATGGTAGTAATGCTCGAGTGCAAAATTGTGATAAGCAAACAAAGCCTCGAGACGTTCGGCAAAGAGCTTTTGATCGAGCAGGTCGAACAGGCGCAACGCGCGCCGCGCCACCTTGTCCTCGTAGGCCGGCCCGATGCCGCGGCCGGTGGTCCCAATCGCCTCCTCACCACGCGCTTTTTCGCGTGCAAGATCGATCAGGCGGTGACAACTGAACAGCAACGGGCATTCCAGCGAGATCTTCAGGCGCGGGTGAACCTTGACCTTCCGCGCCTCGAGCATCGCGATCTCCTCGCGCAAATGCGCCGGCGACACCACCACGCCGTTGCCTATCAGGCATTCGCTGTCGCCATGCAAAATGCCCGACGGGATCAGGTGCAGGATCACTTTCTCGTTGCCGACAATGATCGTATGCCCCGCGTTGTGTCCCCCCTGAAAACGCACCACGGCGGCGGCACGCTGTGCAAGATAATCCACGATCTTGCCCTTGCCTTCATCACCCCACTGCAACCCCAGTACCACCGTGCCCGCCATCATCCACCCCTCACTTGACGGTTTTGACGGCCCACCGTCCACCCTGCAGTACCAGTTCCCGATCGCAGCCAAAACTCGACGGCACATCGTCCTCACTCAACTGACAGACCACCCGCGTGCCTTGCGCACGCAACGCGGCAATTTTCGCGTTCAAGGCGGCCTCGTCCTCGCCGACCACAGGACGCGGCGCAAACACCGCCGATCGGTCGGCGCCGTCGGTCTTGTCGCTCCTGCCGCCGTCGGCGACAACGTCGGCCAGCAACTTCAAATCACCGCTGAAGCCGGTCGCGGGCCGGGCGCGACCGAACACCTTGCCAATGTCGTCATAACGCCCCCCGCGCGCGATCTCCTGACCGACACCGGGCGTAAACGCCGCGAATACAACACCGGTCTTGTAATGGTAACCGCGCAATTCGGCGAGGTCGTAATGCGGCTCGATGCCGATCGCGGACAGGCGCGCGGCGATGGCTTCGAGTTCATCCAGCGCTTTTTCGACGCCGGCGACGGCGCTGAACTGTTGCCGTGCCCAGTCGAGCACTTCAGAGCCACCGTTCAATTCGAGCAAGGCCTCGAAGCGGACACGAACCTCACCGGAAATGCCCTGCGCCCCAAGATAATCCTGCATCTCATGGGCGGCCTTTTTGTTCAACAGGTCAGACACCTCGTTTTCCTGGCGTTCGTCAAAACCCGCATCGGTCGAAAGTGCCGAACAGATGCCGACGTGCCCGAGGTCTATATAAACGTCGCGTACACCGATGACCGCAAGCGCCTCAAGCATCAGGCGGATGATCTCAACGTCGCCGCCGCAACCCGCATCGCCGTAAATCTCCGCGCCGAACTGCAACGGTGAACGCGTGCTGCGTACCCCGTCGGGGCGCGCTCTCAGCGTCGTCCCGACGTAGCACAGGCGGTTGATGTGCCGCCCGCCCGGCATCCGCGCGTCGATACGCGCAACCTGCGGCGTCAGGTCCGCGCGCACTCCCATCATGCGCCCGTTCAACTGGTCCACCAGTTTCATGGTTTGCAACTCGAGAGAGTCGTCGCCCGTGATCAAAAGCGACTCGACGTATTCGATCAGCGGCGGAATGACAAAATCGTAGCCCCAGGATTCAAACAGGTCGAGCACGCACCGGCGCAGCCGTTCGACCCGCCACGCGGCGGCCGGCAGGCTTTCTTCAATCCCGATGGGGAGCAGCCAGCGTTTGTCTTCATTCATTGCGGAGCACTGGTTTCAACGGACGACGGACAGCAGGGCGATGCCGGTAAGCATGGATGCAAGCCCTATGACCCTGAGGCCCCGATCGCTGATCGACTCGAATCTGCGTGCGAAGGCACGCGCCAGCGACGGCCTCAGGAAGGGCAATATGCCCTCAAACACCAGCACCAACGCAATCGCTGTAAATAAATCCGACCACTGCATGATCATCAGTCCGATGGGCGCCTGCGGATTTCATAATCCCCAGGCGGGCTGCCATTATAGCCCGGCGTCGCTGATTTTCCACGCATTCCCGGGCATCTTCATCCTCCGGTTACCAGGTCACTCAGTCAGCCGGTGCATTTGATCGAGAGGTCCGGAAGACGAACCTGCTCAACGCAAGATACCGCGCTCGCTCGATTGAACAAAGCGAATGAACTCTTCAACTTCCGGGTACCGCTTCGCCAGTTGATCGAGATCCGGGCCGCTCTCGCCATTCTTACCGCCTTTGCCGCCCGCTCCGTCGCGCGGTTTCCTCACCAGTTGCCGATAACAATGGCGCAACGCGGTGATCAGCTCCGCGCTGAATCCCCGGCGCTTCAGGCCTTTCGTATTCAACGAATAGGTCTTCGCCGGATTGCCCGACGCGAGAGTGAACGGCGTCAGGTCATGCTTCAAAACAGCTGTGGGGCCGGCGAACGAATGCCTGCCGATGCGGCAGAATTGGTGCGCCAGCACAAAGGCGCTCAAAATCGCGTAGTCGCCGACCTCGACGTGCCCCGCAAGCGACGCGCCGTTGACGAGAATCGTGTCGTTGCCGACGTTGCAGTCGTGGGCAATATGGGCGTAGGCCATGATCCAGTTGTTGTTGCCGATGACCGTCCTGCCCCCGCCGTCGGCGGTGCCGCGGTTGATCGTACAGTATTCGCGCACGGTGTTACCGTCGCCGATGAACAACTCGCTCTCTTCGCCCGCGTATTTCTTGTCCTGTGGCTCGTCGCCGAGAGAGGCAAACTGGTAAATGCGATTACCGCGCCCGATATGCGCGCGCCCCTGAATTACGACGTGAGGGCCGATCCGGGAGCCGTCGCCTATCTCGGTGTTCGCCCCGATGATGCTGTACGCGCCGATTGACACGTCGCGGCCAAGCCGCACCGAGGGGTCGATGATCGCGGTTTCGTGAATCAGCGGATCACCGGGCAGCCGGGCGGTTGAAGAACTCATCCGGTCACTCTTCCTTGAACATGCTCTTCAGTTGAGCCGTCGCCGCCACCTCGCCGTCAACGGACGCGGTGGCTTCAAAAGTGCAGTAATTGCCTTTCATGCGCCCGCAACGCGATTCGAGTATCAGGCGGTCGCCGGGCACCACCTGACGCTTGAAGCGCGCGTCGTCAACGCCGACCAGCAGATACAGCCCCCGCTTGTTGCTGACGTTGGATACGTTCATCGCCAGCACAATCGAAGCCTGCGCCATCGCCTCAATAATCAGCACGCCCGGCATCACCGGCATATCCGGAAAATGCCCCGGGAAAAAAGGCTCGTTGGCGGTAACGCTCTTGACCGCCTTGATATAGTCGGTTTGCAGTTCGAGCACTGCATCTATCAACCTCATCGGGTAGCGATGCGGCAGTCTCTTCAATAACTGTGTGCCTTTGTCGATCATAATTTCCCGCTGTCGGCGTTTTTCACCGCTTTTTCCAGGCGCCGCAGACGCCGTACGAACGAGTCGAGCTGTTTGATCCGCGCCGAGTTTTTAAGCCAGTTGCGATGCGGTTCAAGCGGAGAACTCGAGGCATAAAAGCCGGGCTCGCTGATCGAAACATTGACCGACGCCATGCCGGCAATCGTCACGCGGTCGCAAACCGTTAAATGGTCGGCGATGCCGGCGGCGCCGCCGATGCGGCAGTGACGCCCTATGCTCGTACTGCCCGCGATACCGACGCAACCGGCGATCGCAGTGTGCGCGCCAATCCGAACATTGTGCGCAATCTGTACCTGATTGTCTATTTTGACGCCCTCCCCGATCACGGTGTCGTCAATCGTGCCGCGGTCTATCGTTGTATTCGCGCCGATTTCGACGTAGTCTCCGACAATCACCCGCCCGTGCTGCAGGATCTTGACCCAGATACCCAGGTCGTCGGCAAAGCCGAAGCCGTCGGCGCCGATAACCGCGCCGGACTGGACCAGCACGTCGGCGCCGAGATGTACATCGTGCTCTACCACCACGTTAGCGACCAGAAAGCACCGGTCGCCGAGCGTACAACCCGCCCCGAGCGTGCAATTCGGCCCGACGACGCATCCGTCGCCGACGGCGACACCCACGCTGACGACGGCGCCGGGACCGACCGAAACCCCCTCACCGAGACGGCTGTCGGCAGCGACGACCGCCGACGGATGCACCCCCGCCGCGGCGCGCGGACGCGGCCGGAAGATCCGCGACAACAGCGCGAACGTTACGCGCGGGTCATCGCACACCAGCATCGGCAACTCGCACAGCCCCTTGTCGTCACGACGCACAACCACGGCAGAAGCGCGAGTATGGCGCAATTGCTTGCAGTAACGGCGGTCGCTCAGAAAAGTAATTTGCCCGGAGACAGCTTCGGCGAGGCTCCCGATGCTTTCGATTGAAACTTCCGGGTCGCCGATGAGTTCCGCCCCCACCTGTTCGGCCAACTCCGCCAGCCTGTACGCCACACCGCCACCTATCTACTTTCGCGCGAAAGCCTGCTGAGCACCTCTTCGGTCAAATTCATCTGCTCATCAACGTAAATGATCGGAGGTCCCACAATTAACTTGAACTGGCGCTGCTTTGCAATGCTCTCGATGACTCCGGATATCCGTTTTTGCAGCTCACCCAACTCCTCGCTGCGACGCCGGTTGAAATCCGCCTCGAATTCCTCCTGAAGACCGCCGCATTCCTTCCGCCTCTTCTTGATCTTGTCTATCATCCGGTCGCGCCTGCTCTTTTCCATGTCCCGGCCTTCGCGACGCAACCTGCGATCGAGGTCTTCAATGTCCCTGCCGCATTCCTCAAGTTCCTCGCGGCGCCCGGAAAATTCCTGTTGCAACTTCTCGCGCGCGGTCCTCGCCTGTGGCGCCTTCTCCATGATCACTGAGATATTAACGAACCCGACCCCGCCGGCGTCGGCGGCGGCTGAAAACGTCGCCGCAATGAACACCGCCGCAACAGTCGCGCGCACCGGAAAATTTAGTGAGCGTATATGCATACAGATCTTAAAACGACGTGCCGAAGTCAAACTGGAAAGATTCAGTATCGTCGCCGGATTCATCCTGAAAGCTGGAAGCGAAGTTAAATGAAATTCCTCCCACCGCGGTCAGCCAGCGAACCTGCAAACCATACGCTCCCCGCATATCTCTGAATGAAAAATCTTCCACGTCGGCATAAACATTACCATAATCGACAAAAGCGCTCATGCGAAGTCTCCGCTTGTCGTACAAAAAGTCAGTGGGAAAGAACAGGTCGGCTCCGAACAACGCCCTGAAATTCCCTCCGAGCGGATCGTCGTTATCGTCCCGCGGCCCCAAGGAATTGTTCTGATAGCCGCGCAAACTGCCCGAACCGCCGGCAAAAAACCTGTCGTAAGGGGGAACCCCGACCGTCCTTCCGTACTCGCTAGCATACGACACTCTTCCGCGCGCCGCCAAAACGTAGTCCGCCTCGTCGTCGAGAGGCACATAATATCGGTGAGAGTAATCCGCCTTGTAGTAGGCAAGGCCGTCCAGCGGGATGAATAATTGCAGGTTGCCGTTGATCCGGGTGCCGTCGGTCGTGAACAACGCGCGGTCGCGCGTGTCGTACTCGAGCCCGACCGAAGTCACCAAGTTCAGGAAATCACAGTCGTTGATATTGCGGGTGGTTGTCCCGGGAGGCTGCACCCAACCGCACTGATCTTCGTAATAATCCCGCAGACGGCGTCCGATATTCGTCCCCGGCTCCACTTCGATGTTCTGCAAAGTTGTACCTACACTCAACGTGTCATTCTCGGAAATCGGAATGCCGAAACCCAAGCGTACACGAGCCTCGTCGGTCTTCGTGTTATTAATATCACGTTCCGAGTTATCCACCGAACGATACGAAAAACTCCACGAACGGCTCACGCCGTTGATCGTATAAAACGGATTAAGAAAGGCGAACGTATAGTTTGTATTGGAACTGCTGTTATTGAAATTAAAGCCGACACGGTTGCCGGTGCCGAGAAAATTCTCCTGATTCAGGCTCAGCGTAAGCACCGCACCCTCGGAGTCGGAATACCCGGCCCCCAGATTGACGTTCCCCGAGCGGGTCTCGACCAGGCTGACGTCCAGATCCACTTGATCCTCCCTGCCTTCAATCGGGCGGTCGCGGATGTCCACCGATTGAATATAGGGCAACCTCTGCAAACGCCGCCGCGACAGTTCAATCTTGCCCGCCGAATACTCGGCGCCCTCAAGTTGCCTGAGTTGCCTGCGGAAAACCTCGTCGCCGGTGTCGTCATTGCCCTGAAAATTAATCCGGCGCACATAAGTCTTGGGACCGGGCTTAACCAGAAAAGCGACGTCCACCGTATTGTCCCCGGGGTTGGTGCTCGGAATGACGTTCACCTTTGCGCCGGCATAGCCGATGTTATTCAATTCAAACTCAATTGCCTCACTCGAACGCACCGTATCGGTACGGGAAAACACCTTGCCCTTGCGCAAGGTGATACGGCGCTCGAGATTGGCACGCTCCACCGCCAGCCGACACGACAAGCTGACGTCGCCGATACGGTACTGCTCGCCTTCATCAACCGCAATGGCGACGTAAATATCGCGCCGGTCGGGACTGAGCGACACCCGGGTATTCTCGATACTGAAGTCGAGATAGCCTTTGTTGTAATAAGCGGTACGCAACGCCTCGAGATCGCCCGACAGCTTGACCCTGGAATAGTCGTCTTTGCTGCTCCAAAACGCGTACCACGGGGCGGTGCCGGATTCGATGCTCTTCAGCAATTCCTTGCTGCCGATCTTGCGGTTACCGACGATCTTGAACTCCCTGATCTTGGAAATTTCCCCCTCGTCTATGGTGATCTCTATATTGACCTGATTGTCCGGAAGCTCCTGAACCCGGGTGCTGATGCGCGCTCCGAACCGGCCCAAAGCCTGGTACTGCTCTCTCAATTCCCCGGTCAGGCGCTCGAGCAGATGACGGTCAAACACCTGCCCGACCGCAATCCCCGCCTGCTCAAGTCCTTCGGTCAACTGCTCGTCAGGTACGCCGCGGTTGCCGGAAAACGTGATGCCGACAATTCCCGGCCGCTCCTGCACGACGATCAGCAGGGTGCCCTGGTCGCGGGCGACCGAAACATCGTCAAAATAACCGGTCTTATACAAGGCGTCGATCAGTTCGGCGGACTGCGCCTCGTCCATGCGGTCGCCTACCGCAACCGGCAATTCGGCAAACACCGTGCCTGCGCTGATGCGCTGAAGCCCCTGCACGCGGATATCACGGACCGTGAATTCCGCCGCAAAGAGCGAACATGGCAGAAGCAGAAGCAATACAGGCAAGTTTCGGCGCAGCATCAGTTAAGCAGTCGAATGAAATCGTTGTACAGCGCCAGCGCCATCAGGCAGCCCAGCATAAAAATCCCCACCCACTGCCCGACCAACTGCGCCCTGAACGACAGCGGCGAGCCCTTGAAGAATTCAATCAGGTAATAAAGCAAATGCCCTCCGTCGAGCAACGGCACCGGCAACAGATTCAAAATGCCGATGCTGATACTGAGCAAAGCGAGCAGCCCGAGAAAAGCCCCCAGCCCCTGCAACAGCGAAAAGCCCGCAAATTCGGCGATGCCGACCGGCCCGCTGATATTTTCGAGCGACGCCTGCCCGAACAGCAGCCGCTTCAATATCCTGACCGTCAGAACCGAAATGTCCCAAGTCCTGTCAAACGCCAACTGCAATGAACTTACAGGGCCGTAGCGCACAAATGAACGGCGCCGTTCCCTGATCTCCTTCGACGGCGGACGCGCCGTAACGCCGAGGTATCCGACGACGTCGCCGTCGCGCTCAACCGTGCCGACTTCAACGTCGACGTCAAAGCGCGTGTCGTCCCTGACCACGCCGACAGCGACGCGCTGCCCCGGATACGCCTGCGTCAAACGCACCAGCCCGGTCCAGTTCTCAACCCGCCGTCCCGCAAAAGACACGATCCGGTCGCCTTCGCGCAACTGCGCGCGCGCCGCGCCGCTGTCGGGCAACACCTCCCCGATCACGGCTTCGCGCTCGAGCCGCCGCGGCGTAATCCCCAGCCGCCCGAAAAGGTCGTCGTCCTCCAACAGATTAACGCCGGCGACGTCGAGAACCGCACGCCGCGCCACATCGTCGGCTTCGGACACCATCGTGACTTCAAACGACGACTGCCTGAGGCCGGCGTCAAACACCGCAAACAAAGTCTGCCGCCAACTTCGCACCGGCTCGCCCTCAACCTGAATAAACTGGTCCCCCGGAACAATCCCGGCTCGTTCGGCGACGCTGCCGGCGGCGACTTCGCCCACAACCGGCTTGAAACCCGACACCCCGACCATGAACATCAGGTAATACAGCAGGAAAGCGAGAATGAAATTGAATGCAGGACCTGCCGCAACGATCGCGGCGCGCACTTTCAGAGGTTTGCGGTTAAAAGCGCGATGCAGTTCATGCGGTTCAACCGACCCTTCGCGCTCGTCGAGCATCTTGACGTATCCGCCGAGCGGAATCGCCGCGATCATGTACTCAGTCCCGTCGTTTCCGGGCCGACGCCACAGCGGCTTGCCAAAACCGATCGAATAACGAAGCACTTTGACGCCCAGCCGCCTCGCCACCCAGAAATGGCCGAACTCGTGAAAGGAAACAATCACGCCGATCGCGATGATAAAAGCCAGCAGGCTGACGAGCAGGCTCATTGAGATTTCCCAGAGTTGCGCTTCAAAAAAACGTTCATGTTAACCGGAATTCAGCTATTGTGCCGTATTGCTGCCCGCGCTCGCTCGCGCGCCGCTGAGTCAGCGGCGACGACCGCCTCCAGCCCGTCAACCGACTGTAACGCGGTCTCGTCGAGCACTTCGCGCACGACCTCGACGATACGGTTGAAACTCATCTGCCCCGCCAAAAACGCCTCGACCGCGATCTCGTTGGCGGCGTTCAGCGCGATGACCGCGGCACCGCCGGCACGCAACGCCCGGTAGGCGAGCGGTAGGCACGGAAACTTCTCCTGATCCACTTCACGCAACTGCAACTCACCGCAACGCGCAAGATCGAGCAGACCGACGCCGCTCTCTATTCGGTCGGGCCATGCCAATGCACAGGCGATCGGGACGCGCATGTCCGGCTGCGCCATCTGCGCGAGCATACTGCCGTCCCTGAACGCCACTATTGCATGCAGCACGCTTTGTGGATGCACGACCACCTCGACCTGTTCCGGCGTCAGGTCAAACAGCCAGCAGGCCTCAATCACTTCAAGCCCCTTGTTCATCATGGTCGCCGAGTCCACCGATATCTTCGCGCCCATGTCCCAATTCGGATGCGCACACGCCTGCTCGGGCGTCATTGCCGCCAGCGATTCCACCGGCACATCCAGGAACGGACCGCCGGACGCCGTGATGACGACTTTTTCAACCTCCGTGCCGCGCGCCCGCCCGAGGCACTGAAACAACCCGTTATGCTCGCTGTCCACCGGCAGCAGCACAGTGCCGTGTTCCTTCACCTCACGCATGAACAACGGCCCCGCCATAATCAACGCTTCCTTGTTAGCAAGCAGGACGCGCTTGCCCGCACGCACGGCGGCGAGCGTCGGCGCCAGCCCGACCGAACCGGCAATGCCCGCGATCACCGTGTCGCAACGCTCATCGGAAGCGACCTGCTCCAGCGCGGCGGCGCCGGCGAGCACCTGCGTCTTTAATCCGCGCATACGCGCTTCGGCGCCCCTGAGCTGAGCGGCATCGGCAACAACCGCGTAATCGGGTTCAAAACGCACGCATTGCTCGGCGAGCAATTCGACGTTGGTGTGCGTCGTCAGGGCGAATACGCGGCAATCCCCGGCGTGGCGCGCAACGACGTCGAGCGAACTGACGCCGACGCTGCCGGTCGCGCCCAGTAAAGTGATTACGCGCTTCTCCATCACTCGTTTGCCGCAATAAGCAACAGCAATGCAAGTAAAAACACCGGCGCCGCCGCGAGCAGGCTGTCGATGCGGTCGAGCAAGCCACCGTGTCCCGGCAGCAGCGTCCCGCTGTCCTTGCGCCCGGCGCAACGCTTCAACAGGCTTTCGGAAAGATCGCCGACCACGCCGGCCAGGGCGGCGAACAGGCTCAGCAATACCAAGTCAAGCGCATACAACCACGAACTCGCTGTCGCCGCCGCAAATACCGCGGCGACCGCCGCCACGCCCGCGAGTCCCCCCCACAGCCCCGCGACGGTTTTACCGGCACTCAATTCAGGCGCCAGCCGCCGCCCCCCCCAGCGCCGCCCCGCATAATAAGCGCCGATGTCGGACACCGCCACGATCAGAAATAAATAAAGCAGCCACAGGGGGTTGATCTGGTGCAGCCGCACCAGCGACAGCCACGCACCCGCAAGCACCAGCGGCATCCCGATGCGAAAGCACCAGCCCATCCAGACGGCGCCGTGCCACTCGCTGCGATAAGCCGAGATCAGCACGAACATCAGCCCCCACCAGACGAGCGCGGCATAGAAGACCAGATCCTGCAAAGATGCAAACGGCGCAAACCACAGCAGCATCAATACCCCCGCCGAAACGGCTGTACCGACACCGGCCGCCGACGTATTGCGTTCGGTCAAACGCCCCCATTCCCAAGCCGCCGACACGGCGACGATGCCTGAAACCAATGCAAACCACCCGCGGTCAAGCAGCCATACTATGGCGACGGCGGCGAACGCAAGCAACACACCGGTGACCACGCGCGGAAACCCGGCGGACGACGCGACGCGCCCGTTCACGCATCCCTGCCCGGACTGCAACAAGGTCCTGTACATTGCAGGCGCCCGAACAAACAGCTCATACGTCCCCCCGCCTGAGCTGCGACGGGGTCCTGCCGAAGCGCCGCTCGCGGTTCGCGTACCAGTCGAACGCCACCGCATAGTGCTCGCGGTTGAAATCGGGCCACAAGGTATCGGTAAAATACAACTCGGCATACGCGCTCTGCCACAACAAGAAATTACTGATCCTCCGCTCGCCGCCGGTCCTAATCAGCAGATCGACGTCGCCGGTGTTGAGATAGCCGGGTAACAGCCGCTCAAAAGTCTCGCACGCGGTATCGGCGGAGAGCACGCGCGCATTGAGCGCACTCAGCACCGCGTTTGCGATGTCCCAGCGACCGCTGTAATTGACCGCCACGTTCAGGCGCAGACCGTCGAGATCCCGGGTCTTCGCCTCCGCCTCGCGGATGCCGTCCAGAAACCCGCCCCTAAAGAAAGACAGGTCGCCGAGAAACTTCAACCGTACGTGGTTCTTCACCAGTTCATCAATTTCTTCGCGCAAGGCGTCGGTGAAAAGTTCCATCAGCGCGGACACTTCGAGGCGCGGGCGCTGCCGGTTTTCCGTGCTGAAAGCAAACAAAGTCAGGGTCGAGACGCCGAATTCAGCACTGGCGCGCACGATCTCCCTCGCAGATTCAACCCCCCGACGATGACCCGAAATGCGGGCTTTGCCGAGCTCGTTCGCCCACCGCCTGTTGCCGTCCATGATGACGGCGACGTGCCCGGGCCGCCGCTTATTCATGCCCGGTAAAACTCCACGCGCCGCCGGAAACGCCGGGCGCGAAGATCAGATCGCCATGAGGTCTTTTTCTTTTTCCGAGAGAACTGCATCGACTTCGGCAATATAGCGATCGGTTAACTTCTGCACCTTTCCTTCGCTGTCTTTTTCCTGATCCTGCGATATTTCCTTCGCCTTCAATGCATCCTTGATGCACTGGTTGGCGTCCCGGCGGATATTCCTGACCGAAACCTTGGTCGTTTCGCCGTGCTGACGCACGACCTTGACCAGCGCCTTGCGCCGCTCCTCCGTCAGCGGCGGCACCGGCACGCGCACCGCCGTGCCGGTGACCGCCGGGTTGAGACCAAGATCGGCGTTGGCAATCGCCTTTTCAACCGGTTCAACGCTTTGTTTTTCCCACACGTTCAGCAGCAGTGTCGTCGCGTCTTCGACGATGATGCTCGACACCTGCTCGAGCGGCACCTTCGAGCCGTAATACTCAATCGTCACATGATCGAGCAGACCCGGATGCGCTCTCCCGGTCCTGATTTTTGCGAGTTCACTCTTGAGCGACGCAATGCTCTTTTTCATTTTGCCTTCGGCCCGCGTCTCTATTTCATCAATCATCGTCGTGTTTCTCCGACACCAGCGTTTCTATTTCCTCGCCTCGGACAATTTTCTTGAAACTGCCGGCCCTGAAGATGTTAAAGACCCGGATCGGTATGCCGTTGTCGCAGCACATCACGACCGCGGTTGCATCCATCACCGCAGGATACTCTGCCAGGATTTGTTCGTACGACAACTGCCGGTACAGTTTTGCGTCCGGCACCTTGACCGGATCGCTGTCATATATCCCGTCCACTTTCGTCGCCTTCAGCATCAATTGGGCATTGATCTCGCTGGCGCGCAGGCCGGCTGCAGCATCGGTGGTGAAAAAAGGATTGCCGGTACCCGCCGAAAATATAACGATACGTCCTTTTTCAAGGTGTCCGAGCGCGCGTCGGCGGACGTAGATCTCGCACACGTCTCTCGCTTGCACGGCCGACATGACACGAGCCTCAATCCCGGTTTTTTCCAGTGTGTTCTGCAAAGCCAGCGCATTGATGATCGTCGCCAGCATACCCATATCATCGCTGGTGACCCGGTCCAGATCGGAATCCGCAAACCCCCTCCCGTACACCAGGTTGTTGCCGTCGACAACGACCGCAATGACAACTTCGCGCATACTGACTGCGGCAATCTCAGCGGCGATGCAACGTGCCACTTCGGAGTCCATACCCTCGCCGTTGGTGTCGGCCAAGGCCCCCCGCTGATCTTCAGAAGCACCCGTCTGTGCATTTGCTGTGCCTCCCGACTTCGGTCGCGACAAACTGCTCAACCCGGAATTCAAGCCCCGGCGGCCTTGACCTGCGCGCCCACCTCTTCGGCAAAGTTCTCCCGCTTCTTTTCAATCCCCTCGCCGACTTCGAGACGGTAAAACGCATTGACCGTGGCGCCATGCGACTTCAAAAGCGCCGCGATCGATTGATCGGGGTCTTTGACAAAGGGCTGGCCGAGCAAAGTCACTTCGGACAGAAACTTGCGCAGCCTGCCCTGCACCATCTTGTCAATGATCTCCGACGGCTTGCCCTCCCGCTTGACTTGCTCCACGGCCTGCGCCCTGAGTGCCGCTTTTTCCTTGTCGAGGATCTCGGCGGGAAGGTCCTTGTCCGACACGCATACCGGACGACTCGCTGCGACGTGCATCGCAACGTCGCGCCCCAGCGCCTCGCCGCCGCCGCTCATATCGACCAGCACGCCGATCCTGTTGTCGTGCAGATATACCGCCGACACGTCGCCGCGCAAAGACACGCGCTCAAAGCGACGAATCCGGACGTTCTCCCCGATTTTTGCAATCAGGTTTGAATGCATCTCCTCGACGCTGCCGCCTTCAATGTCCAACGCGGCAACTTCCGAGACGTCAGCGGGCGCATGTTCCAGTATCGCCTGCGCGACGGCCCCGGAAAAAGCCCGGAATTGCCCGTCGCGCGCGACGAAGTCGGTCTCGCAGTTGACTTCAAGCAGCACGTATGTGCCCCTGCCGTCGGGCTTGAACAGAATCAAGCCTTCAGCAGCGGTTCTACCGGCTTTTTTGTCGGCCCTGCCGCGGCCGGCTCTGCGCAGCAGCTCAATCGCGCGCTCCGGGTCGCCGTCGGCCTCGGTAAGAAAGCGTTTGCACTCCATCATGCCGACGCCCGTCCTCTCGCGTAATTCCTTCACCATTTGCGCCGTTATCTGCATGGTCGCGACCTTCCTCTTTTGGTTACTCGCCCGGCTTGGCCTTGGCCGCCTTGTCCGCGTCGTTATCTTTTTTTGCCTGGCTTTTTGTGATTTTCCTGAGCAGGTTGCGCATCCGCACCTTCGGTTTCGCCTGATCTTTTTTATCCGCTTTTGGGGGGGCGCTCTTCACCGGCTCTTTCGTCTTCTCCGCGACGGCTTTCCCGGTCGTCCGTCCGGCGGCCTCTTTGGACGGCACCTTGATCACGCCTTTGACCGCCTCTTTGGACGGCACCTTGATCACGCCTTTGACCGCCTCTTTGGACGGCACCTTGATCACGCCTTTGACCACCTCTTTGGACTGAGCGAGTGCGTCCTCTCTCTCCTTGACGCCCCTGAGAACCGCGTCGGCGGCGAACGACGTGTACAGATCCACCGCACGGATCGCGTCGTCGTTTCCGGGCACCATGTAATCAATACCGTCAAAGTAATTATTCGTGTCCACCACCGCGACAACGGAAATGCCCAGCTTCACGGCCTCGTTCACCGCAATCTTCTCGTGCCTGACGTCAATCACGAACATCGCGTCAGGCAGCCGCACCATCTGCTTGATGCCCTCGAGGTTCTTGCTCAACTTCTCTATCTCGCGGCTACGGCGCAGCGCCTGCTTTTTACTCAATTTGACGAACCCGCCTTTCTCACGCTCCTCCTGCAGATCCGTATAACGCTTCACCGACAACTTGACCGTTTTGAAATTTGTCAGCATGCCGCCGAGCCAGCGGTGACTTACATAAGGCATATCGCAGCGCCGCGCGTGCCTCACCACGGACTCCCTCGCCGCGCGCTTAGTGCCGACAAAAAGGATCTTGCCGCCGGAAGCAGCCACCGTCCTGAGATAGTCGAGCGCCGACTTGAACATCGGCAAAGTCGTATCGAGGTCGATGATGTGGATTTTATTGCGCTCCCCGTATATGTAGGGAGCCATCTTAGGATTCCAGAACCGCGCCTGGTGCCCGAAATGGACACCGGCCTCGAACATCTGGCGGATATTGGGCTCGGGCATAACAAGCCTCCTGTGGTTTGGGTTAAAACTCACGCACCCCCCTGTCCGTGACCTTGCGGCACCCGACGAACAGGTTAAGGCGTGCGGTCGGTTTCATGCGGCGTCCTGCCGGGAAAACCGGCACCGGGACGCTGCGCGCGGGCTTTTATATCACAGACCGGGAACCGAAAGCAAAAATGCCGGAGGACGGCACGGGTTTCAGGCCGGGGACTACAAGTCCCGCGCCACACGGAAACCGATAAAGGAAACGCCGTACCCGCTGACAATCCAGTAGCGGTTTGCCGCACGCAGATTCCCGGTGTCGAGATTGTTCCAGGAGCCGCCGCGGATCACGCCGATGTTCTTGTTGGCCGACGCCATCCAGGCGCTGCCGTCAACGGGTGCCCCGTTGTAATCATCATGCCAGCAATCTTCCACCCATTCCCATACATTCCCATGCATATCATATAGACCGAATTTATTCGGCTGAAAACTTCCGACGGGAGACGCCTGTTCAAAACCATCAGCGCACGCTTCACCGCAATTGGCATGGCCACGGAGAGATTCTTCGCTATTGCCGGAATGATACCGGGTGTCGGTGCCCGCCCGCGCCGCGTATTCCCATTCCGATTCCGTCAACAGACGATAGCGCTTACCGGTCTCGCTGCTCAACCAGGCGGCATAAGCCCTGGCCTCACCCTGATTGACACACACGACAGGATCCTGTTCCCGATGGCCGTGCCGACGTTCGCGCCAACTGGCACCGGTTCCACAGAGCCTCGTCCGGTAGCCCGTCGCGTCTGAAAATGCCAGAAATTGAGCCTTTGTCACTTCATATTTGCCCACCGCAAAGGATTTAATATGAACCGTATGCACCGGACGTTCGTCGCTGTCACCCCCGCCCTGAATATCGCCCATACGGAAACTCCCCGCCGGCAAAACAACCATCTCCGGTTCCGGTACCCAGTCGTCGGCGCCCACGGGCTCTGCACCGCACGCCGGAAGAGCCACCAGCAATACCACCGCCGCAAAATACCGCGCAAAGCAACCTGAATGCTCCGCATGATTCACAGGCGGATCCCAAGATCAGCAAGGTGTGTATTCAGCAGAATACGCCGGTCGGCGCCATTGTCAATCCCGCGACAAGCGGCGCGGCGGTGGCGGCTGTCGCCGTAATCACATACAAAGCGTTTCGTCTTTGCAGCCAATAGGGATTACAAGTCCCGCGCCACGCGGAAACCGATACTCTGACTGGGCGTGTTGCGCAAGTTGCTGGCACGGTTCGCCGAACGCAAACTCGAGGGCGCGTTCGTGAACCAAGCACCGCCGCGGATCTGGCTCTGATCTTCACGGCGACATGGCGACGTCACGGCGCTGCCGTCGTCAGGCGCCCCTTCGTAATTCACCTGCGCGCAATCTTCCACCCATTCCCAGACATTACCGTGCATATCATATAAACCAAATCCATTCGGCGAAAAACTCCCGACGGGAGACGTATATTCAAAACCGTCACTACATGAGTTTTCAGAGCAATTGGCCTGGCCACTGAGCGATCCATCGCTATTGCCAAAATAGTACCGGGTCTCGGTGCCCGCCCGCGCCGCGTATTCCCATTCCGATTCCGTCAACAGGCGATACCGCTTGCCCGTCCGCCCATTCAGCCAGGCAATATAGGCTCGGGCATCAGACCAACTGACGCATACAACAGGATGCCGCTCCGGTTGGTTGAAATCGAGCGAGCTAAGAGGGTCGCGCCAATCCCCATCAGGGTCCGCGCAAACGCTTGGGTTGTAGCCCGTCGCCTCCACAAATGCCCCGAATTGGGCCTGCGTCACTTCATATTTACCCACCGCGAAGGATTTAATACGAACCGTATGCACTGGCATTTCGTCGGATTGACCAACGCCTTGAATATCCCCCATGCGGAAACTCCCCGCCGGCAAAACAACCATCTCCGGTTCCAGTGTCCGGCCGTCGGCACCACAGATCCTTTGCGCGTGCGCCGGAAGATTCACCAGCAATGCCGCCAGCACAAAGTACCGTACAAAAGCCAGTACAGTTATGGAATACGCCCTGAAAGCCGGGCGCGCTTTATTAAATCGGCGCTTATGACTTGTCGGCGACAATAACCGCTTCACATTATCCGGCATGTATCGCTCCGCTCATTGGAATAACCGCTTCGTGGAAAAAGGCGGCATAAGTTTGTAATGGTACTACAATTTCCCGGGCAGTGTATGATGCCGCCATTAGGGGGCAAACGAGGGCGGATGCCCCCCGCGGACGCCACTGCATTGCCGGGGCGCGGTAGCAACGCCCGCGGGGGTGTATCGCTTGGATTAGGCCGCGGGCCGCGAACGCTTTGGGCGCCATCCACGATGCCGTCCCGACACACGGCACGCTACAGACCGGCTGGCCCCGGGGTATGCCGGAGATGGCATTCAAGCCGTGTTTGCTCCAAAATGCCGGGACTTCACTTCTGCAATTTCACCCCCGGCTTACTGTCCTCCCCGTGTCCTTACCAAAACCCCCTGTCCCAATGAAATCCCTGATCAAAAGCGACGAAGAAATCGAGAAAATGCGCGCGGCAGGCAAGGCGGCGGCGCAGGTGCTGGAAATGATCGCCGAGCACGTCCGCATCGGCATCACCACCGGAAAACTCGACCAGATCTGCGACGACTATATCGTCAAAGAACTCGACTGCATCCCCGCGCCGAAAAACTACCGGGGGTTTCCAAAGTCGATCTGCACTTCGCTGAATCATCAGGTGTGCCACGGCATCCCGGGTGAACGCAAACTCAAGGACGGTGACATCCTGAACATAGACGTCACCGTGATCAGGAACGGCTATCACGGCGACTCCAGCCGGATGTTCGCACTCGGCAAGCCCAGCGTGCAAGCGACGCGCCTGATCGACACAGCCTACGAGGTGATGCGCCTCGGTATCACCGTCGTCAAGCCCGGTATGCACCTCGGCGACGTCGGCTGCACGATCCAGAAATACGCCGAGCAGAACCGCTGCAGCGTTGTGCGCGAATATTGCGGACACGGTATCGGACGCGAATTTCATGAGGAGCCGCAGGTCCTTCACTACGGCAACCCCGGCACCGGGCTTGAGCTTCAACCCGGCATGACGTTCACCGTCGAACCGATGATCAACGCCGGCAAACGCCACGTCAGGCTGCTGCCCGACGGCTGGACGGTGGTGACCAAGGATCATTCGCTGTCGGCGCAATGGGAGCATACGGTGCTGGTCACCGCGGAAGGGCATGAAATCCTGACGTTGCGCTCCGACGAATCCCCCGCGTGACGGTCATACGAATGAACTTCGGCCGCGGTCGTTTACGGAGCCACGGCAGATTACCTGCACGGAAACGGGAAGCGATCCAATGAACAACCGTCTCGACCTGCTGCACGCCTACCCCTTTGATCAGTTGAAGAAGCTGCTGGCCGACGTGTCTCCAGCGAATGTTCCCCCGATCAGGCTATCGGTCGGCGAACCGCAACATCCGCCACCTGCCGCCGCGTTGCAAAGCGTCATCGAGAACGCGGCACAGTTCGGAAAATACCCTTCGATGCGCGGCGAAGACACATTGCGGGAAGCTTGCCTCGAATGGCTGTGCCGACGTTTCAATCTCGACGCAACAACCCTCGCTCCCGACCGCCACGTGCTGCCACTGAACGGCACGCGCGAGGGTCTGTTCGCCGTCGGGCAGTGCCTGATCGACGGTGCCGATGACCCGATCGTGATGATGCCCAACCCGCTGTACCAGATCTACGAAGGCGCCGCGCTGCTCGCGGGCGCCGAACCCCACTACCTGAACTGCCAGGAAAGCCATGATTTCCTGCCGGACTTCGACGCGGTGCCGGATGCAGTCTGGCGGCGATGCCAACTGGTCTATCTGTGCACGCCGGACAACCCGAGCGGCGCGGTGCTGCCGCAGGCGGCGCTACAAGCCTTGATTGAACGCGCGCACCGTTTTGACTTCACCGTTGTCTCGGACGAATGTTATTGCGAGATCTACCACGACGAGACCGCACCGCCTCAGGGCCTGCTCGCCGCCTCGCAGGCGATGGACAACGCGGGACACTCGCGTTGCCTCGCCTTTTACAGCCTGTCAAAACGCTCTAACCTGCCCGGGCTGCGCTCAGGCTTTGCAGCCGGCAGCAAAGCACTGCTCGCGCGGTTTCTGAACTATCGCATCTATCACGGTTGCTCGATGCCGCCGCCGTTGCAGCGGGCGAGCATCAGCGCGTGGCGCGACGAACAGCACGTCATCGAAAACCGCCGCCTGTATCGTGAGAAATTCAAGCAGTTCATCCAAATCGTCGGTGATAAAATGCCCTTACGGGCGCCCGCCGCCGGCTTCTATCTGTGGCCGGACGTCGGCGCGGACAGCGAACAGTTTGCACGCCTGCTGTATAGGCACCGGAACCTCGAAACCCTGCCCGGCACCTACCTCGCAAGAGAAGTCGGCGGCGTCAATCCGGGACGGAACCGCGTGCGCATCGCGCTCGTGGCAGCACCCGAAGTCTGTGAAGAAGGCGCGCGCCGGCTGCGCAGTTTCATCGAGGGTTTTTCAGGAAATTAACGCGAAGGCATCATGCAAGACCTGATTGAAGTGATCGAACAGGCGTTCGCAGAGCGCGAATCGCTGTCGCCGTCCACCGCGGCGCCGGAAATCAAGCGGGCGGTCGCGCGCTGCCTTGCCGGCCTCGACCGGGGCGAGTGGCGAGTGGCGGAGAAGAGCAACGGCGAGTGGCGGGTGAACCAATGGCTCAAACAGGCCGTGCTATTGTCGTTCAGGTTGAACGACAATCAAGTCATCGACGCCGGCCATACCCGTTTCTACGACAAGGTGCCGCTGAAATACGCCGACACCGACGAGGCCGGTTTTACCGCCGCCGGCGTCCGGGTCGTGCCGACGGCCATCGCCCGCCACGGCTCGTACCAGGCGCCCGACGTCGTGATGATGCCGTGCTACATCAACATCGGCGCCTACGTCGATAGCGGCACGATGGTGGACACCTGGGCGACCGTCGGTTCGTGCGCGCAGATCGGCAAACACGTGCACCTGTCGGGCGGCGTCGGCATCGGCGGCGTGCTTGAACCGCTGCAAGCCGCGCCGACCATCATCGAAGACAACTGCTTCATTGGCGCACGTTCGGAAATCGTCGAGGGCGTCATTGTCGAACAGGGCTCAGTGATCTCGATGGGGGTTTATATCGGCCAAAGCACGCGCATCTACAACCGCGAGACCGATGAAATCGCCTACGGGCGCATCCCGGCGGGCTCGGTCGTCGTACCCGGCAGCCTGCCGTCAAAAAACGGCGCCTACAGCCTGTATTGCGCGGTGATCGTCAAGCAGGTGGATCAAAAGACACGCAGCAAAGTCGGCATCAATGAACTGCTGCGGCAAAATACCCGGTGACCCCGGCTAACCGCTGACGGTCCCGCCCCGGCGGCGCCTGCGGAAACCCGTAAAACCATGAACGATACGCTGAAACTGGTCAGGGCGCTGATTGAGCGCCCTTCAGTGACGCCGGATGACGCCGGCTGCCAGCCCCTGATCACCGGACAACTCGCACCGTCGGGCTTTGCGGCAACGCATTTCGATCGCGGAGACGTATCCAACCTGTGGTTGCGCCGAGGTGACGCTGCGCCATTACTCGTGTTCGCGGGCCACACCGACGTCGTCCCTCCCGGCGACGAGTCGGCGTGGAGATACCCGCCGTTCACCCCGACTGAAAAAGGCAACCTGCTCTACGGTCGCGGCGCCGCCGACATGAAGGGCGGGATCGCCGCAATGGTCGTCGCCTGCCGCCGCTTCGTCGAAGCGTATCCGGACCATAAAGGCTCGCTTGCGTTGCTGATCACCAGCGACGAGGAGGGCCCCGCGCTGGACGGCACCCGCCACATCGTCGAACAACTCGCCGCGCGCAAGGAGAAAATCGACTGGTGCGTGCTCGGCGAGCCCACGTCCGAAAACAAGCTCGGCGACATGCTCAGGCACGGGCGGCGCGGATCACTGACGGGCGGATTGACAGTCAAAGGCAGGCAGGGACATATCGCCTACCCGCAAAATGCGTTGAACCCGATTCACGCTTTCGCGCCGACATTATCCGCACTGTGCAATGAAACCTGGAACGCGGGCAACGCCGACTTCCCGCCGACGACGTTCCAAGTCGCATCTGTCAACGCGGGGGTCGGCGCCGACAATGTGATCCCCGGCACGCTGGAGGTGCGTTTCAACTTCCGCTTTTCGACCGAAACCGACGAGGCGACGCTGCGCGCGCGCGTCGAAAAGCAACTCGACGCGGCCAAAGCCGGCGACAGACTTGACTACGAAATTGAATGGCATCTGTCAGGGCGGCCGTTTTTGACGCCCATCGACGCGATGCTTGTGAAGACCGTGCAGGAAGCGGTATCGGAGACCACCGGCGCCACACCGCGCTGCTCAACCGCCGGAGGCACCTCCGACGGACGCTTCATCACGCCGACCGGCGCCGAGGTGGTCGAAATCGGCCCGGTGAACAAAAGCATCCACAAAGTGAACGAGCACGTGAAAGTCGAGGACCTGGAGAGCCTGGCACGGATCTATCAGCGGATCATGGAGAAGCTGCTGTCCTGAACCCGCGTCAGTGCCACACCTCAAGAAACTGCTTCAGATGGGCGGCCTCGGACGCCACCAGCGTATCCCTGAGCTGCCGGCACGCGCGCTCGT
Organism: Candidatus Oxydemutatoraceae bacterium; assembly: GCA_965223735.1. Lineage (GTDB taxonomy): Bacteria > Pseudomonadota > Gammaproteobacteria > Poriferisulfidales > Oxydemutatoraceae > CAYFZO01. The sequence continues at coordinate 441,046 of OZ245010.1, forward strand.
AGCCGTCAGCGCCGAGACGCCCGCGCATCAACTGGAATCTCAGGTAGATCAGGTACGTATTCAGCGAATCAACTTCGCAATAGTTCCTGATCTCCCCGATGCGCCCTTCCTGCCAGGCTTCCCAGACGTTGGCACTGCCGACACCTTGCTTGCCGGGAAAACCCAGCATCTTCGCCACCGCGTCGAGCGGTGCGGCGGCACGCAACTGATAGCCCGACAGCACGTCCATCAGATCAATGTGGCGCCAGTGAAAACGCCCCAGATAACTGTTCCAGCGAAATGACTGATCTTCGTCGCCGGTCTCCCAGTAGCGCGATGCGACGACGCCGTGCAGCAGCGCGCGGTAATGCAGCACCGGCAGGTCAAACCCAGAACCGTTCCAGCTGACCAGATCCGGCGTGTGCTGGTCGAGACCGTTGAAAAATCGCTCGACCAACTCCTTCTCCCCGGATCCCATTTCTCCCAGAGACCAGACTTTTACCATATCCCCATCGGCGAGCACCGCCGAGACCGCGACGACGCGGTGCAGGTAATGCGGCAGGAACCCGCTGCCGGTTTTCTGGTTCTGCAGATGCTCCATCGCGGTCGCGACGTCCTTGTCGGAGACGTCGCCAAAATCGTGCAACAATCGCCCGGAGTCCGTATCCGGTATCGTCTCAATATCAAAGACCAGTGTTTTCACGCCGGAAACACGCCGGTCGATATATAACGGTCGCCGCGGTCGCAGACGATGGCAACGATGACCGCGTCGCTGACCTCGGATGCAACCCGCAGAGCGGCGCTGACGCAACCACCCGACGATACCCCGCAGAAAATACCTTCGCACGCCGCCAGTTCACGCATCATCCGCTCGGCTTCGTCCTGTGAGACCTGAACTTCACGGTCAACCTTGCTGCGGTCATAGATTTTCGGCAGATAGGCCTCCGGCCACTTGCGAATACCGGGAATTTTCGAGCCTTCGGAAGGTGTCACGCCGACCAACTCGATCTTCGGGTTCTTCTCCTTCAAAAAAGGCCCGGCACCCATAATGGTCCCGGTCGTACCCATCGAACTCACGAAATGCGTAATCGTCCCCCGGGTGTCGCGCCAGATTTCGGGGCCGGTACCGACATAATGCGCGTGCGGATTATCGGGGTTGGCGAACTGGTCGAGCATCTTGCCTTTGCCCTCTTTTTCCATCTGCTCCGCAAGATCGCGCGCGCCTTCCATCCCCGCCTCCGCAGACACCAGCACGATTTCAGCGCCGAAAGCTTTCATCGTCGCGCGCCGCTCGGCGCTCATGTTCTCGGGCATGACCAGAATCATGCGGTAGCCCCTGACCGCCGCGGCCATTGCCAGGGCAATGCCGGTGTTACCGCTGGTCGGTTCGACCAGCACATCGCCGCGACTGATCTCACCGCGCTCTTCGGCGCGCACGATCATGCTCAGCGCGGGGCGGTCTTTCACCGAGCCGGCGGGGTTGTTGCCCTCGAGCTTGACCAGCAGGGTGTTGGCGCCTTCGTACACCCGCCTGAGTCTGACCAACGGCGTGTTGCCGACCAGATCTTCAACCGTCGAATAAGTCATGTTTCATTCTCCTCCTCCAATATAATGGCGTACGCCACGGCATAATCCTTCTCGTCGGCGATGCTCAACAGCGCCCGCCGCCTGCACAACGGCCGTGGATCCAACGGCGAACCCGCGGGTAACACCGCCGACGGCCGTCCGGCGGCATCGTGCCTGATCCATATTCTGCGCGCATACGCGCCGCCTGTAAAACCCAGACCGAGCGCCTTCACAAGCGCCTCCTTGGCTGCAAAACGGCGCGCAAGAAACTGCGGCGGGTCACGCTGATCGCGGTAGTCACCGTGCTCTTGCGGGTGCAGCAATTTTTGCGGAAAACGCGCAGGATGCCGCTCGAGAATCTTCCTGACGCGCGCGACGCTGACGATATCAACGCCGACGCCCAAAACGTTGCACAAATTCATCCGCGCATCGCCTCTTTCATCGCGCGCACCGCATTGGTAAGCCCCATGAATACCGCGTCGGCGACGATTGCATGACCAATGTTCAGTTCATTCATCAATTCTATCGCCGCCACGGCGCGCACGTTGGCGCGGTGCAGGCCGTGTCCCGCATTGACCGTCAGGCCGCATTGCGCCGCATACCGCGCGGCGTCAACGATACGCCCGAGCTCGCGCTCCGCGGCGCCGGGCGCGGCGTCGGCATAGGCGCCCGTATGCAGCTCGACCAGCGCGGCGCCGGGCGCGGCGTCGGCATAGGCGCCCGTATGCAGCTCGACCAGCGATGCACCCGCTTCAACCGCACCGTCAATCACCCGTCTGTCGGGCTCAATGAATAGCGACACCTTGATACCGCCCGCGTCGAGTGCGCGGCAGACCTCAGCCAGCCGCACCGCGTGCGCCGTCACGTCAAGACCGCCTTCGGTGGTCAGCTCCTCGCGCCGTTCGGGCACGATACAGCAGAAGTCCGGCCTGACCTTGAGCGCGATGTCGGCCATCTCCTCAGTCGCCGCCATTTCCAGGTTCAGCGTCGTCGTCACCGTCTCGCGTGCCGCATAAACGTCCGCGTCCTGAATATGCCGCCGGTCTTCGCGCAGATGGATCGTGATGCCATCGGCGCCAGCGGCTTCGGCGACACCGACGGCCTGCAAAAAGTCCGGGTACGGCGTACGCCGCGCCTGACGCACCGTAGCAATGTGATCGAGGTTGACCCCGAGCCTGACCTTATTCATCTTCGCCGCAGCCGTGAACTTTACCGGCAGAGTATAAATTGTTGCAACTCTTATGCGTCACGTGATCTCCCTCAGATAGCGGAAAAGAGAGCGCGTACGTATCTCACGGTTCCTCAGGTGATAATTGATGGTCGCGCGCAGAAGCTCCTTGGCCTCGCGCAGAACCCGTCCGTCGCAGCCGATCAGCCCGCGGCCGAGTTTGAGCAGGGTTTCGCCGCGGCACAGCACCTCGCCCCGCCGCCCTTCGCCGCAACGTACCGGCCCTTCGCCGGGCTCGTAGCAGTACAGGGCGTCGGCGACGAGCGGCTCATGCGTGACGTGGTCATGCTCGAGTTGCAGGCCGTGACCGGCCACTTCAAGCAGACTGAGTTCAAACCGCCGCAACACCGGCTCATCACCTTCACTCTGCACGAGTTCGGAAAGCGTGTTCGCGTAACATTCAAACAAACGACGCGACGCCGTATGCTGCGGAATCAATCGCGTCACCAACTCATTCACGTACATGCCGACCATCTGCTCTTCGGGCTTTGTCAGGATCGCCTTGCCCTGCGGGTCAAACGTGCGTAAATTCAGCAGGTCACCGCGACCGCTGCAGCCGAGCAACACCGGGATAAAAGGCTGTACGTTCTTACCCATCATTTTTGACGATTGCCTGACGATGGCCGTCACCCGCCCGTAGCCCGGCGTCAGAAACTGCACCAGACTGTTCATCTCCTGATAGGGCCTGCGATGCAGCACGTAGGCGGGTTCCTTGTCGAAAGTGATCACGACGCCTCTCCGTCACCCGAGTACGCGTTGATCACCGCCGGGTCGCGCCACCAAGCGCTTTTTGTTTTCACCCACAGCCGCACAAAGACACGCTTGCCGAGCAGGCGTTCAATGTCGCGCCGCGCGCGCGTGCCAATCCGCTTGAGGCGAGTGCCGCCGCGACCGATCACGATCGCACGCTGACTTTCTCTTCCCACAAAGATCACCGCCGTCAGACGCACTACCGGCGCACGCTCTTCAAACTGTTCAACCTCCACGTGCACGGCGTAAGGCAGTTCCTGATGCAACTCCAGCATGACCTGCTCACGCACCAGTTCGGCGACGATAAATCGCTCGCTGCGGTCGGACAACTGTTCCGGGTCAAAGACGAAATCTCCTTCGGGCAGGCACCTGCCTAAAGCTTGTGTGAATCGGTCAAAATCGGCGTCGCGCAGGGCGGACAGCGGAAAAATTTCCCTGAATTCGTGCCGGTGCGCCGCGGCAGCGAGCACCTCGAGCAGGCCGGCTTTGTCGCGCGCACGATCCACCTTGTTCAGCACCAGGAAAATCGGCCTGCCACAAGCCGCGGCCGCCTCAAGCACGGCTTCATCGCCGGGCAACCAGCGGTCGTACACCGCCATCATCACCACGACGTCCACGCCATGCAACGCACGCAGCGCATTCTTGTTCAGGATCCGGTTCAGCGGATAGCGCGCCTTCTCGTGCAGGCCCGGCGTATCGACAAAGATCATCTGCCGGGAAGGGCGCGTCAACACGCCGCGGATGTTATAGCGCGTCGTTTGCGGCTTGTGGGTCACCGGCGAGAGGTGCATACCCACCAGACGGTTGAACAACGTGGATTTGCCGACGTTCGGCCGTCCGACCAGCGCGATAAATCCGCAGCGAGGTTTGTTCTCCTGCATGTCCTTCAGCGAACCGGCGGCAATTGCTCGAGCACGCCGGCGGCGGCTTTCTGCTCGGCCTTGCGCTTCGACGCCGCTTCGCCCGGGAACTCGAGCCCGAAAGCGGCTACCTTGCAGACGACGTGAAAATCGCCGCGACGGGTCTTTTCACGCATCTCATAGACCGGTAACGCGTGACCGCCCGCCTGCAAGTATTCCTGCAACCGGGTCTTCGCATCCTTCAGGGCATCCGGCGACGGAATATGCACCAGCCGCTCATCAAACGCCTCGCGTATGAACTCCGCCGTGCAGTCCATCCCCCTCAGCAGATATAAAGCACCGATTACCGCCTCGAGCGTGTCCGCCAACAGGGCACCGCGCTGCAAACCGCCGTGCCTGGATTCACCGCGCCCGACGACCACCAACTCCGACAGATTAACGCTGCGGGCGATTTCCGCCAACGTATCCTCGCGCACCAGATACGAACGCAACTTGGTCAGTTCGCCTTCGGCAAACGACGGAAACCGGCGATAGAGCAGGTCGGAGACGAGAACCCCCAACACCGCGTCGCCTAGAAACTCAATGCGCTCGTTGTGGCTGCGGTCGGCGCTGCGATGCGTCAGCGCCTGCTTCATCAACGGCTCTTCAAGCAGGTCGGGGGTGAGGATTGCGCGAAGGTTACGGGGCACAAGCGCCTCCTCAGAGAATGCGCCGCCCGATGCGGGAAAAATCAATGCCGCCGTGGTCCCAGTTCCAGTGCATCCATATCAGGCCGGCACGACCCGCCAGGTTGCCTTCCGGAACAAACCCCCACACACGGCTGTCGTTGCTGTTGTCGCGGTTGTCGCCCATAACAAAATAGTGTCCCGCGGGCACTTCCCATACCCCGTTGCGGGCATAAGCGCCGTCGCGCAGCAAGATCGTATGCCCGGCACCGTGCAGGTGTTCGCGCGCCGGCGTCCAGCCCACCTGCAGAAAACCCTCTTCCCCGCCGCGGTCGGACAACGTGAGTTCGATCTCATCGCCGTTGATATACAGATTTTTGTCGCGGTAAACGATGCGGTCTCCCGGCAGACCGATCAGCCGCTTGATAAAGTTTTGCGACGGATCATCCGGAAAACGGAAAACCACGACGTCGCCGCGTTCGGGCTTACCGAGTTCCCAAAGACCGTAATGCAGCACCGGCAGGCGCAGGCTGTAGGAAAATTTTTTGACCAGAATAAAGTCGCCGATTTTCAAAGTCGGCAACATTGAACCCGAAGGAATACGGAACGGCTCAAACAAAAAAGTGCGAAAGACTAGAACGATCAGAAGAATGGGGAAAAATGAATGCGCCATTTCCACCGACCACGGGCGCTTGTTGTCAGATCTGCGGCGCCGACAGAACAAGCGGTAAGCCAGAAGCATCGCACCGGTCAGCGCGGTCGAAACGACCAGAAACATCTCCAGGTTAAGGCTCATCCGTTTCCCTTTTGCCGGTTATGGCGTGGCCGTCCGGCCAGGACCGTCGCGAAGTTCCCTTGCCAACCAGGCGCCGGTGAGAGAAAAAGTCGCTGCATCATTGCACAAGCACAATCCGGCGATATGGTCGGGGCGAGAGGATTTGAACCTCCGACCACCGCAACCCCATTGCGGCGCGCTACCAGACTGCGCCACGCCCCGGCCGGCGACAATATATCAGGGAATTATATACTTAAACCCACAAGGAGTTGAATATCCATTTGACGTTTCACAGGCCGGGTAGTCCCGTCGCCTCCACATCCACAAGCCCCATTCCCGGAGGCCGGGATATTCAACGCGGCATTAATATCCGCGTTGTCACGATGAGCGCACTTCACGCACTCGAAAACTGATTGTGACTTCCTGTTCTCTTTATCCATACGCCCGCAGGCATGGCAAGTTCGGCTGGTATAGGCCGCCGGTACTTTCCTCAACACACCAACAAAGTGGTTCCGGACAAAACGGCAGACCCCTGCCGTCCCCCATAACATCCTCGCCTTCGCGCGCGCCCGGGGGTACAGTCGGTAGGGGATTGTCCGGTGTGTTTTCATTAGCGGTTTATATGCTGTTCACTTTTACACATGATCCCCCAAGCTTGCCGCGCGCCGTTATCGTTGATTCCCGCCTGGCCGCTCAGGACCTTGTCCCCCAGGAAAATTCCGGGCGCCCGAACCATCACTGTTTGAGCAGGCCAAGAACCTCCTCGAGTTCGGCCCTCAGTTGGGAAACCAGTTGCCTGCTGTACACCCGCTCGGCTTTGGCCGCACCCCGGGACAATTGCCTGCGGGCGCCGCCGACTGTATAGCCCTGCCGGTTCAGCAGATCATGAATCTGCCGGATCAGGTAAATATCCTGGCGGCGGTAATAGCGGCGTGCGCCGCGGCGCTTGCTCGGTTTCAGTTCGGTAAAGACTTTTTCCCAGTAACGAAGAACGTGCTGGGCGACGCCGCAAAGCCGGCTGACCTCCCCTATCGTGAAGTAATGCTTTTCAGGAATCGGGGGAAATTCACTTTTCACTTGGCAACGGAACGTACGCCCCTACACGATCCCTGAGCTTCTGCCCCGGCCGGAATATCACGACCCTTCGCGCCAGCACAGGCACCTGCTCACCCGTTCTCGGATTTCTGCCGGGCCGCTGAGCCTTATGCCTCAACATGAAGTTGCCGAAGCCAGACAGCTTGACGTTCTTTCCCATTTCCAGTGTGTCGCTGATTTCACCGAAGAAATCCTCGACAAACTCTTTGGCTTCACGCTTGTTCAATCCCAATTCGTTGAACAGATTTTCCGCAAGTTCCGCTTTCGTAACTGCCGCCATTTTCAAGTTCTCAGGTTTACTTTTAGCGATTGAGCGAGGGCGGAGACCACATTCTCCACCAACCCCGCACAAACTTGGTCGCTCAGAGTGCTGGAAACGTCCTGAAAAATCAAGCCTAAAGCCATGCTTTTCCTGCCCTGTTCAATTTTATCATCCTGATAAACGTCGAAAAGCACGATTTCGTGCAGCAGCTCCATTCCAAGCTCCCGGATGCAGGCCAGCACCTGCCCGGCGTTCACGTCGGCGGGAACGGTCACTGAAATATCACGGCGCACCGACGGATAACGCGGCACCGGCCTGATCTGCACCGGCACGGGCAGCGCCGGCGCATCAAGCATGATTTCAAACAAAAACACATCACGTGTGACACCGAGCCGCCGCGCGGCAGCGGGACTCAATGCTCCCAGACAACCGATACGCTCGCCTTTGAGCAAAATATCCGCCGCGCAGCCCGGATGCAAACCGCAATGCGTCGAGCGCTGATACGACAACGCCGCCGCGTTCTCCGACAACAGGCTCTGAACGTCGCCTTTCAGATCATAGAAATCATACGCCCGCGGCGATTCGCCCCACTGTTCCGGGCGGGCGTCGCCATAGGCGAGTCCGGCAATGACAGACGACTCGGTCTGCCTGTTAAAGCACCGCCCCGACTCGAAAATCCGGACCCGCCTGCATTGCCGGTTCAGGTTATGCGTCAGCGTTTTCAGCAGACCCGGCCATATTGAAGTGCGCATCACCGACATCGCGGGCGATACCGCGTTACTGAGCGCAAGCACAGGCGTTTCACTCATCATCGCCGACAGATCGGGCTCGACAAAGCTGTGCGTGACAACCTCAAAATAACCCCTGTCAACCAGCCGATCACGCCATTTGTCGCTGCGGTCGTATCGGCTTTCGAGTGGCACACGCGTCTGCATCCCGGCGACGTTACCCGCACCGCTGATCTTGTCATAACCGTAAAGCCGCCCGACTTCCCCGATCAGGTCCTCCTCTATTTCGAGGTCAAACCGGTGCGACGGCGGCGTGCAGCGCCACCCGCCTTTGCACGACTTCATCCGACACCCCAGTCGCGTCAGCATCTTCGACACTTCGTTGCGGTCAATTTCAGCACCGAGACGACACACAAGCACGTCATAACGCAATTCAATCGTCGGCGCGGGTTCTTCGGGTGCCGCGACTTCGGTCACCGGCCCGAATTCGCCACCGGCGATCCGCTCCAGTAACTCGCAGACACGCTCCATCGCACGCTGTTGCAGCATTCGATCGACGCCGCGCTCAAATCGCAGCGAAGACTCGGTGTTCAGGCCGTAACGCCGCGCCCGACCCCTAACCGCCGCGGGCGTAAAAAAGGCGCATTCGACCAAGATGTTCCGGGTCGCCTCCGACACGGCGCTACCCGCCCCGCCAATGATACCGGCGAGCGCAAGCGGGCCGCGCGCGTCAGCAATCAGCAACGTCCGTTCATCAATCCCGGTCTGTACACCACCGATCAGTTCAATGCTCTCTCCATTGCGCGCATAACGCACTTCAACCGAACCCTCGATCTTGTCGAGATCAAATGCATGCATCGGCTGGCCGATCTCGAGCATCACATAGTTCATGACATCTACAACCGGGTGCAGGGCGCGGATACCGCCGCGCCGCAGGCGCTCCCTGATCCACAGCGGCGTCCGGGCATCGGCGCGCAGATTACGGACATCGCGCGCGAGATAGCGCGGGCACGCCGACGGTTCGGCGACCTGCACCGGAAAACGCCGCCTGTGCACAGGCGCCACCGGGGCCTGACACGGCATTTCCAGCCTGTGCCCGCGCATCGCCGCAACCTCCCGGGCGACACCGAGCACGCTGAAACAATCCGCCCTGTCAGGCGTCAGGTCGAGATCAAATACCGTGTCGCCGAGGTGCAGATACTCGACCAGATCGGTGCCCGCGGCAACACCGTCGTCGAGCTCCAGCAGGCCTGACGAGTGCTCGTCCAGACCCAATTCACTTGCGGAACACAGCATCCCGGACGAAGACACCCCGCGTATTTCAGTTTCACCGATTTCGAGTTCGCCGATCTGCGCGCCAGCGGGCGCCAGCGGCGCATATAGTCCCTCGCGCACGTTCGGCGCGCCGCAGACCACTTGCAGCAGGGCCTTGCGGCCCGCATCGACCTTGCATACCTTCAAGCGATCGACGTTCGGATGAGGTTCCACACTTTGCACGCACCCGACGACAATGTTCGACACGGACGCAGACACCGGGCTTGATCTATCCACTTCGAGCCCCGCCATCGTCAACATCCCGGCCAGCGCCTCAGGCTCAAGCGGCGCGCCGACCCATTCTTCCAACCACAACAGACTGATCTTCATGAACTTTACCGCCTGAACTGCTCGAGAAAGCGCAGGTCGTTTTCAAAAAACAGGCGCAGGTCGCGGATGCCGTGCCTCAGCATCGCCAGGCGCTCAATACCGAGACCGAACGCATAACCGCTCCACCGCTCGCTGTCGCAACCCACCGCGTGCAACACGTTCGGATGGACCATGCCGCAGCCCATCACCTCCAGCCATTGACCGCGGTCGTCGCGGATGTCCACCTCGGCCGACGGTTCGGTAAACGGGAAATACGACGGCCTGAAACGGGTGTGAAGCCGCTCGTCGTCAAAGAATGCCCGCAGAAAAGTCTCAATCAGCGCTTTCAACCCGGCAAATGTCACGGCGCGATCGACAACCAGCCCCTCGACCTGGTGGAACATCGGACTGTGAGTCGCGTCGGAGTCACAGCGGTAAACGCGCCCCGGCGCAATGATGCGCAACGGCGGCGGCCGCTCCTTCATCACCCGGATCTGCACCGGCGAAGTGTGGGTACGCAACAACCTTCCGTCTTCAAGATAAAACGTATCGTGCATTGCACGCGCAGGATGATGCGGCGGGATATTCAGCGCCTCAAAGTTATGGAAGTCATCCTCGATCTCCGGGCCTTCGGCGACTTCAAAACCGGCACGCAGAAAAAAGCGGCGGACACGGCGCAGAGTCAACGTCACCGGATGCAGCGCCCCGCATTCCTCTCCCCTGCCCGGCAGGGTAACGTCGATCTGTTCACCGGCCATGCGTTGCGCCAGCACCGCAGCGGCCAGTTCATCGCGGCGGAACACCAGCGCGTCCTCGACACGCCGCTTGGCCTCGTTGACAACGCGCCCGGTTTCGGGACGCTGCTCAGGCGGCAGCTTGCCAAGCGCTTTCAGGCGCCCGGTCAGCAGGCCTCTGCGCCCGAGATACCGGACCCGTAACTGCTCGAGTGCTTCGGCGCTGGCCCCGGCTATTTCAGCCAACGCCCGCTCAACCAAGGCTTGGAGTTCGTCGCTCATCGTGCCGACCGCTTATTCGGAAGAAACCTGCCCCGGGAAACACCCGCGGGGAGCGATGACGACGGAACGCCGTCTCCCTTTCGGCCTCTTTCCCGGTTCTTTGCCCGGCCCGGCCGTGCGGCTCGCGAAAGTACGCTTACGAAGACAGTGCGGCTTTCGCTTTTTCGACCAGTTTACCGAACGCATCCGGGTCATGTACCGCAAGATCGGCAAGCATTTTTCGGTCCAACTCGATGTCCTGTCTGGCGAGGCCGCTCATCAGGCGACTGTACGACAACCCGAAACGACGCGCGGCGGCGTTGATGCGGATAATCCATAACGCACGGAACTGCCGTTTGCGCCGACGCCGGTCGCGATAGGCGTACTGGCCAGCCTTGATAACAGCCTGTTTGGCGACGCGAAAAACCCTGCTGCGTGCGCCGTAATACCCGACGGCTTTCGCCTTGACTTTCTTACGCCGCGCATGAGCGATGGTGCCGCGTTTTACCCTGGCCATCCGGAACCCCCATACAACGGTCAGGCGTACGGCAGCAGCCTGCCGACCTGATCGCCGTCGTTGCCGTGGATCAGCGCGGGCGAGCGCAACTTACGCTTGCGCTTGGAACTCTTCTTCGTCAGGATATGCCGCGCGTGCGAGTGGTGCTTGCGGAACATTCCCGAAGCGGTTTTCTTAAAACGCTTCGCCGCCCCACGGTTTGTTTTCATCTTCGGCATCGTTTTGATATTGCGTTTGTCGGGCGCTTATTTCTTTGGCGCCAGCACCATCACCATTTGCCGCCCCTCCGCCTTCGGGCGCTGCTCGACGAGCCCGTAATCCCGAAGGTCACTCTCGACGCGCTCAAGCATCATCAGGCCCCGATCCTGATGCACCATTTCGCGCCCCCGAAAACGAACGGTCACTTTAGTCTTGTCACCGTCGCTCAGAAATCTGATCAAATTCTTCAGTTTAGTCTGGTAATCGCGGTCATCCGTCCCCGGCCTGAACTTGATTTCCTTGACTTGGATCTGTTTCTGTTTTCTTCGGGTCTGCTGGGCTTTCTTTTCCTGAAGGAACTTGAACTTGCCGTAATCCATGATCCTGCATACCGGCGGATCGGCGTTCGGCACTAATACGACAAGATCGAGATCACTTTCGTTCGCAACCTGCTTTGCATCGCCCAAAGCCATGACTCCGTGATTCTCACCGTCTTCACCGATCAGGCGAACTTCGGGGTAAGTAATCTCTTCATTCAGGCGGTTTCTCTTTGCTGCGCGGATAGATACCTCCAGTTTCAGTTGCCGGGTTTCAACTCCGGCTCGATTCGCTTCAAGAAATCGGCGAGCGCCATCACGCCGAGATCTTCACCATCCTGCTTGCGCACGGCGACGGTGTTTTCCTTCGCCTCCCGGCCGCCCATCACCAGCAAATACGGGACACGCGCCAAGGTGTGCTCGCGGATTTTATAGCCTATCTTCTCATTTCTCAAGTCCGAAACCGTCCTGAGGCGACATTCGGTCAAGCTTTGAGCAACTTTGCGCGCCGGCTCCGCCTGCGCGTCGGTGATGTTCAGTACCACCGCCTGTACCGGGGCGAGCCATAGCGGCAACCGCCCGGCATAGTGCTCTATCAGGATACCGATGAAGCGCTCGAGCGACCCCAGTATCGCCCGATGAATCATCACCGGCGCCCGGCGCGAACCGTCTTCGGTAACATACTGGGCTCCCAAGCTGCCGGGCATTGAAAAATCGACCTGAACAGTTCCGCATTGCCACTCGCGCCCGATACTGTCTTTCAGCGTGAACTCGATCTTGGGCCCGTAAAACGCACCCTCGCCGGGATTCTCCCTGTACTCAAGACCGCGGTGCGCGAGCGCGCGCCGCAACGCCGCTTCAGCCTTGTCCCACAAAATATCGTCGCCGACACGCTGCTCAGGACGTGTCGAGAACACGACCCGCACCTCGTCGAAGCCGAAATCCCGATAGACCTCGAAAGTCATGCGAATGAATTCGATGATCTCCTCCTGCAACTGATCTTCGCTGCAAAAAATATGCGCGTCGTCCTGGGTAAAGCGACGCGCACGCATCAGGCCGTGCAAAGTACCTGAAGGTTCGTTGCGGTGAACGATGCCGAACTCGGCAATACGGTAAGGCAGGTCGCGGTAGCTCCTCAGGCCCTGATTGAATATCTGCACGTGTGCGGGACAGTTCATCGGTTTGACCGCGTAATCACGCTTTTCCGATTCGGTCGTGAAGATCATGTCGCTGAATTTGTCCCAGTGCCCCGAACGCTCCCACAGGCTACGGTCGATCATCTGCGGCGTATGCACCTCCTGATAATCGCCGCGCGCAACCACCCTGCGAATATAGCTTTCGATCACACGGTAAAGCGTCCACCCGCGCGCGTGCCAGAACACCATGCCGGGCGCCTCCTGCTGAAAGTGGAACAGTCCCATCTGCCGACCCAGGCGCCGGTGATCACGTTTCTCGGCTTCGGCCAGACGTTCAAGGTATGCGGCCAGTTGTTTCTTGTCGGCCCAGGCAGTGCCGTAGATACGTTGCAGCATTTCATTGTTATGGTCGCCGCGCCAGTAAGCGCCCGCAAGCTTGGTCAGCTTGAACGCCCGCAGGTGGCGCGTATTCGGCACGTGCGGGCCGCGGCACATGTCCACGTATTCCTCGTGGTGATACAGGGCGATCGTCTCTCCGGCGGGAATTTCCCCGAGGATCCGCACCTTGTAGTCCTCGTTGCGCTCCCTGAAAGTCTTGAGCGCCTGCTCGCGGGTTACGACCTCGCGTACGATGTCGTAATCCCTGCGCACCAGTTCGCCGATACGCTTTTCTATCGCTTCGATGTCCTCCTGAGTGAACGCACGATCATTCGCGATGTCATAGTAGAACCCGTCCTCTATCACCGGGCCGATCGCCATACGCGCTTCGGGATGGATCTGCTTGACCGCATGACCAACCATGTGTGCAAAAGAATGGCGGATGATCTCGATGCCCTCCTTGTCCCTGCTGGTAATGATCCTGAGCGAAGCGTCGCCATCAATTTCGACGACAGTGTCCACCAGGCGACCGTCAACCTCACCCGCGAGCGCCGCTTTTGCCAGTCCGGCGCTGATCGACCCAGCGACCTGCATCACGCTGACCGGATGGTCAAAAGTCTTCTTTGAACCGTCGGGGAGGGTGATTACAGGCATGTCAGGAACAATGGCGATTCACGCGAAAAATCACTTGCCGGATGGCAGACTCGAGGCTCTGAATATGATCCAGTGATCAACGATTACGACAAGGCGGCGAATATACCGCAAAAAAACCCCGGTTGCATGGAACGGGCGGCGTGCCAATGGATTATCGGGACTTTCACCAATCTCATTCCAGCCGTCACGCGAACTTCATAACGGGTATCGCGGCCTTGAGTCCGGCAGGTGTTTGTATAGGCGCGATTGGATTCGAACCAACGACCCCCACCATGTCAAGGTGATGCTCTAACCAACTGAGCTACGCGCCTGCGACCGGAGGCGATTATACAAGATGTGCCGACTCATATCGCGCCCGACTGCGCCAGCGCATCGCTCTCGCCAAACACCTGTTTTCTGATCTCGCCAGCTTCGTCGCGCAGACGCGCGGCTTCTTCAAATTCCAGATTGCGCGCGTGGCGATACATCCTGTCTTCCAGTTTTTTAATACGCTTGACTGCCTCCTCGAGCGAAAGCTCAAGGAGCTGTACCGATCTTCTTTCCGCCACCTTGCGCCGTTGGCGCCGCCCGCCGGACACCTCAGCGCCGCCTGCGTAGGCGCCTTCCATGACGTCGGCCACCGCCTTCTGGATTCCCCTGGGCGTAATGCCGTGGCGCCGGTTGAAGGCGATCTGCTTATCGCGCCGCCGCCCGGTTTCATCAATTGCCGCCTGCATTGAACGCGTCACCACGTCGGCATAAAGAATCGCGGTTCCGCGCAAATGCCGCGCGGCGCGGCCGATGGTCTGCACCAGGGAAGTCTCCGAACGCAGAAACCCCTCCTTGTCGGCGTCGAACACCGCGACCAGCGACACCTCCGGAATATCAAGCCCCTCGCGCAACAGGTTAATGCCGACGAGGACGTCAAACACCCCCATGCGCAGGTCGCGGATAATCTCGACGCGCTCGACCGTGTCGATGTCCGAATGCAGGTAACGGACCCTGGCGTTGTGCTCGAGCAGGTAGTCGGTCAGATCCTCCGCCATGCGCTTGGTCAACGTCGTGATCAACACCCGTTCCCCGCGCCCGGCGCACTGATTGATCTCCGACAATACGTCATCGACCTGCGTCGAAGCCGGCCTGACCTCGACCGCGGGATCGACCAACCCGGTCGGACGCACCACCTGGTCGGCGACCAGACCACTGCGCTTGCGCTCGTACTCCCCCGGCGTCGCCGACACAAAGATCGTCTGCGGCGACAATGCTTCAAACTCCTCAAATTTCAGCGGGCGGTTATCGAGCGCCGACGGCAACCTGAAACCATACTCAACCAGAGTTTCCTTGCGCGAACGGTCGCCGCGGTACATTCCGCCGAACTGCGGCACCGACACATGACTCTCGTCCATGACCATCAGCGCGTTGTCGGGCAGGTAATCGAGCAGGCAATGCGGCGGTTCACCCGGCTTGCGGCCGCTGAGGTAACGTGAATAGTTCTCGATGCCGGTGCAATAGCCCAGTTCGGTCAACATTTCCAGGTCAAACACTGCGCGCTGCTCGAGACGCTGTGCCTCGACCAGTTTGTCCAGGCTTTTCAACTCCGCCAGACGCTGCTTGAGTTCCTTCCTGATCTCCCCGATCGCATACAGGATCGTCTCGCGCGGCATCACATAGTGGGACTTCGGGTAGATCGTCACGCGCGGCACCTCGCGCAGCACGTCGCCCGTCAGCGGATCAAAATAGCTGAGCTGCTCAACCTCGTCGTCAAAAAAACCGACCCGCACACCTTCCCGGTTCGATTCCGCCGGATGAACGTCAACCACGTCGCCGTGCACGCGGAAAGTGCCGCGCCGCAGTTCGGTGTCATTGCGCTTGTACTGCAGATCGATCAGGCGCCGCAGCAATTCACGCTGGTCGAGATGGTCGCCGCGATCGAGGTGAATGACCATGTTCATGTATTTGCGCGGATTGCCGAGACCGTAAATGGACGACACCGTCGCCACGATGACCGTGTCCGGCCGCTCAAACAGCGCCTTGGTCGCCGACAGGCGCATCTGCTCTATATGGTCGTTCACCGAAGCGTCCTTTTCAATGTAAGTGTCGCTGCCCGGCACATACGCCTCGGGCTGGTAATAATCGTAGTAGGACACGAAATACTCGACTGCGGCGCGCGGGAAAAATTCCTTCATCTCACCGTACAGTTGCGCCGCGAGCGTCTTGTTCGGCGCGAGAATGATCGTCGGCCGTTGCAACCGGTCGATCACGTTGGCGATGGTGAAAGTCTTGCCCGAGCCGGTCACGCCGAGCAACGTCAGATGCGACAGACCGTCGTTCAGCCCCTCGACCAGTTGCTCAATCGCGACGGACTGATCACCGGCAGCTTCAAACGCCGCTTCGAGATGAAAATTTCGATCCATTTGTCTTTAACAGTTGCCGCGTTTCGAGTATTATGGCGCAGATTTTGCCTGAATCGCACCGGCAGAGACCAAACATTGCCCATCCACCTTTCAAGCCGCGTAGGGAAGATCAGCCCTTCCCAGACACTCAGCATCGGCGCGCTGGCCACAAAGATCCGCACCGGCGGCAAAGATGTGATCAATCTCGCAGCGGGCCAGCCCGATTGCGACACGCCGGACCACGTCAAACAGGCCGCGGTTGAAGCGCTGCGCGCGGGCAAAACCAGATACACGGCGATCGGTGGTACCGCCTCGCTGAGACAGGCGATCGCCGACAAAATGAAACGCGAAAACGACCTCGACTACGACGCGGAAAAACAAGTGCTGGTGTCGTGCGGCGCCAAGCACAGCCTGTATAACCTGTGCCAGGCACTGCTCGACGACGGCGACGAAGTCATCATTCCGGTGCCGTTCTGGGTGTCGTATCCGGAGATGGTCAAACTCGCCGGCGGCAAACCCGTGTTTGTGGCCACCGATCACAAGCACCGATTGAAGATCGGCGCCGACGAACTGCGCCGCTCGATCACCGCCGACACCCGGCTGCTGATCCTGAACAGCCCGAACAACCCGACGGGGTCGGTCTATGGCGAAGACGAACTGCGCGCGCTGTCGGAAGTATTGCTCGAATACCCGCGGATCACGATCGTCAGCGACGACATTTACGAACACATTCTGTTCGGCGGACGCACCTTCAGCAATATTGTCAACGCCTGCCCCGCTCTTTACGAGCGCAGCGTCATCGTCAACGGCGTCTCCAAAGTCTATTCAATGACCGGCTGGCGCATCGGCTACGCCTGCGGACCGGCGGAGGTGATCGGCGCTGTCAGAAAAATCCAGTCGCACAGCACCTCCAACCCGACCTCCATCGCTCAGGAAGCCGCACGCGCCGCACTCGAAGGCCCGCAGGACTTCGTCGAACAACTTAACCAATCGTTTGAGAAAAGGCACGCGCGCACCCACGAACTGCTGTGCGATATCAAAGGCGTCGAATGCCTGCCTTCGGACGGCAGTTTTTACATCTTCCCCGACTTCTCGGCCGTGATCGCCGCCCACCCCGACGTCAACGACGACCTCATGCTCGCCGAATACCTGCTGAAAACAGCCCACGTCGCAACGGTGCCCGGCATTGCATTCGGCATACCCGGCCATTTGCGGATATCTTTCAGCACTGACTTCAAAAGTATTGAAACCGGCATCACCCGGATACACGACGCACTGCAACACTGAACCCGGCCCCCCCGCAAGGACCGGAGCACAGCGACCTTTTCTGATTTCAAATATCCTGGCGCCGGGCGCGACAAGCGCCATTCACGACCGAAAAACCAAAGCGGCACCGAGGACAGACGGCAGCCCGCCGACTGCCCTCTGCACGGTGGACCCTGCGCTGGCGCTTGCAGGATCAAACAACTGAATCTGAATGTGTCAGAGGCGGCATCCGGATTGCCGGGCATGTCCCGGGATGCGTGAAAGCACAGTCTTTTTGACGATCAGCCCGGCGGCGATGACCAGTGCGACGAATCCAGGCAACCGCCAAGTTATCCGCGTCTCCAACCCCCAAGCCGGATCTGCGCACGGTTCCGCTTCATCGCCATACCCAAGATCATCGCGATGGCCAGAAGCACCAGCCATCCCGTGTTCATGGCACCGCCGCCGCCAGTACCTGAACCACCGACCGATGCCAATGCGCCCGGGTCAAAGACAACACCGTTTACCGTCTGGTCGGCATCGTTCAGGCCGCCGTCCTGAATTTCCAACAGCAGGCATTTGTCGCCTTCGCGAACGCCTTGATGCGCCGAACGCCATGCGTAAACCCGATCGGCCGCCGCGTCTTCAACCGGTTCCCTCCGTGCTCCGTGGCTTGGGCACGGCGCCGGTGCACTGAAGATCCTGTCATGGGTGCCCGACATCAAGGCAAAAGGCACCCACCGGCCGGTCATTTCCTGATACTTGTGATATACGAGGCCTGCTCTCGCCTTAACCGGCAATTCGATCAGCACGCTTGCAAAGCCGCCCTTGAGTAAACCGCGGACTATGAAATCAAACACGCCGGTGGGCACAGCGTCAACTCCGGTGCCGTCAGGCAGAGGAGGCAGGTTCAAGCGATCGTTGCGGGTGATCAGAGGAGTGCTCTCGGCACTTTCACTCTGTCGGTGCGCATAAAAACCCGGTGTCACCGTTACCCCTACTCCCGGCGTCACCAGCGTGAAACCTTCGTGAACGGTGGCATCCCCCAGATCATCACCGGCGGCAAAGTTTCCGAGCAACCTGATCCTCGCTACCTCCTCCGTTCCACCAGTCATGGGAACAAGTGCCGAAATCACCACTTCAAAAATGTAGGGGCTGAAATCGCCCCCCACAGGCGAGATCCGGGGTCCGCCTTCGCTGTCGGCGAGCGTAATAACACCCCCCTTGCGTATATCAATTGTCACCGTTTTCACTCCCGCGCTGCCGGCCACACGTTCAAAAGCGCTCGTCGAGGTGCTGTACCGGAAGACGCCGACCGAATACTCGTCATCAAGCGTAAGTATTGTCGTGCTGGTGAATAATGTACTTGGTTGTTTGCCAGCGTCAATCGGATCACGGAACTCCGGTTGCCGGAGGAGCATTATTTCGCTGTTACCCGGTAAAAACCCCTCACCCGTCGATAGCTTGATCGTCACCACCTCTTCGGTGTCCCGCAAGTCCGGCAACTTGAACGTACCTGTCCCATCCTCCTTAAAGTTGATCGTCTCGGTAGTCGTTGACAAATGAAGAGGATTGGCTGCTGCAAAAGTAAGCATCGCATCAACCCGGCTTAAAGCGCCCATTATCAGCAGAGGCAGATCCACGGGATCACCGGGTTGGTACACCAAGGAACCAAGAGCAAATCCGATCACCGGCAACGAGTTGACTCCGTGCACGTTGGGTGCTGCAACCCCCCGATGCGTCAGCGCGGCATCGACGCCGCCGAGGCTTTGTACCATGCCGCCGTTCAACGAAAGGTCGCCGGCGACGACGACCCCGTCGTCATCCCGGTCGTCCGCATCAACCGTGTATTCAAACACCGGTGACGCCCCGCCCGAATCACTCGCGTACACGGCCTTCCGCATCTTGCTCCCCACTACCAGCGTGAGCGACGGCATGCCGGTCACCGTCACACTCCGGTCGAACGTCACCGTGATACGGATCACATCGCCGGTAACATACGTCCCGTCCGGACCGGGATCCGAGGTGATCGCCACCCCGGTGATCGTCGGCATTAACTGCACATCTTTGGTCGCCACCGCCACCGACAGACCCGTCGATGGGCCATAACCGCTCAGCGCATGGCTCACAACCGTCTCGCTGTCCACCATGTCCTCATCCCGGTCCGCAGTTACCGTCACCGCCTGCGACCAGAACCAGTTCGCCGTCGTGAAAGTCAGCGTCGTCGGCTTCACCGTCACTCCCGGATTGCCGGATGTCACCGTCACTACCACTTCACCGGAGGGTTCCGAGTTCAGCCGCAGCCTGTACTCACCTGAACCGCCTTCATCAATCGGCAACTCCTCCGGCGCCACCTTCAGGCTATCCTTATAGAATGGATTGTCGTATATCCTAAGATCGGTCAGCGCGGTCAGTCGGTCAAAGTAGTCAACCGGCAGATCTTTAATCTCGTTTTCGTACAGCCAGAGGCTCTCGAGCAACGGCATCGTGTCGAATATTCTGGGCGGCAGTTCCTTCAACTCATTTCTGTACAAACTAATACTAAGCATTTTGGGGAATGTGTCGAACATGCCGGGAGTCAAGAAGGCAATGTTGTTCTGCCCCAGACTGAGACGCTTCAACTTCACCAGGTGATCAATTTTTGGCAGGGTGGCGTGTCGGAGCTGGTTCCATTGCAGCCTGAGAATTGTCAACGTATCGCCCAACTCTCGGAATATGTCGTCAGGTAGATAGTCGATCTGGTTCTGGTTCAACCAAATTGTTTGCAACTGCGCTAAGCCGTCGAAGATGCCGACCGGCAGTTGGTTACCGTTCAGCCCGTTCCTGTCCAAAGTGAGCCACCTTATTTGCGTCAACCCGTCAAACACGCCAACAGGCAGAGGCAGGGCGCCGACGATGTTATTGTTGGCCACACCAAGCCCCAGCAGCTTGCTGAGTCCGTGAAAATCACCCACTTTCAATGAAGTGATGGTCTTGGTAAAAATGCTTATCGGCTCCGTGATCGCGGCCAGATACTCGTCTGTCACAGCCGTGCAGACGTCAACGTCGCGCAATTTTCTCAAAACCGCATCCTGCACGTGCTGGGTGCGGCTACAGAACCCGGGCCCCACACGCACACTAGCCTCAGTGGAGGGCGCGCCCCCGCCTAGAGCGTTGACCGCACGAACCTGAAATATATATCTCTTTCCGTTGGTCAATCCGCCAATGTTGCGACTGGTGACTCCCGGTTGGCTGTCATTTCCCCAGCCGTCCAGGGTGAATGCACCGTCCGCTTCCTTCCGCCGGTATTCATAATGGGTAAGCTCCGATCCGCCATCAACGGCCGGCGGCATCCAGCTCAGCCGGATCGCGCCGTCCCCGACCGGAACCGCCGTCAGACCCGTCGGCGCGGACGGCGTACCCATCGTGCGGTTCGACACCGGCTCGCCGGTGAAATCGTCCGCGTCAACGCCTGCCAAGTCCTGGATCGGCGTCGCGTCCACTCCGGTCGGTTTCGCGTAGCTGATCGTCACCGTATCACTGGCTGAAACTGGATTGCCGAGCATCACCGTTACCGTCATCCCGCTAACGGCGACCGCGGTTGTCGTCTGCGGTATTTCGACCGTATTCCCCCCGACAAATACCGTGAACGAGTTCGCGGGCGGCACCGAACCCGCGTCCAGAAGCTTGCCATACTTCAGCACCAAACGTTTGCCATCCATCGCCGCGCTGACCAGTTCCAGCGGGATGTTCACCCGGTTTCGGAAATACGCCGGGTATCCCAGTTCGTGCGTCAGCTTCGCGTCGTTGCCGTTCCAGTCCTGAATTACCCCATCGTTCAACTGGACCCTACCGGAGGAAATGGAAACTCCGTCAATATCCACGTCGGCCTCGGTCACCCTGTAGTCGAAACGCAGTATGTTCGTGCCGAGCCTGCTTTTGTAAATGGCTTCCCGCTTCCCGCGACCCACGTCCAGCACGATCGACGGTGAGCCGGTTGCGTCCCTCACGACCTTGTCGATCCACACCCGGATCTGGATCACGTCGCCGGTCAGGAACTCGTTGTCCGAGCCGCCATCGTTGTGCACCCACGTCCGGGTGATCTTCGGCCGAACGTTGACCCTGTGCACGTTCGGCGCCGCAACCCCGTCATGCATCAGGTCCACGTCCACGCCTTCGCCCTGGATCATCCCATCGTTCAGCGAAAGCCCGCCGGCTGGAATGACGATGCCGTCCTCATCCCTGTCGCCCGCGACAACCGCGTACTCAAATACCAGCGACGTCTCGCCCGAGCCGCTCGAATAAACCGCCTGCCGCTCCATGTCGCCTACCGTCAGCTCGATCGAAGGCTTGCCGGTTACCGCCACATTCCGGTCGAACGTCACCGTGACCTGAATCCTATCTCCCGCGGCGTACTCCTCGAACCTCGGAAACGGACGGCCGAAAGGATCTGACGTGACCTCCACCCCGATGATCGTCGGCGCGTTTTGCGCCTCGGCGTTTCCGCCGAGGCTGAAAGTGGCCAGGATCAGGAGACAGACCGCGAAGGCACGGCAACAGTACAGGGCGACGCCTCGCCCGCAAGACGCGCGGACAGACACCAACCGCGCGGAAGGTGTAAACCCGCAGGCCGCAGGCGGTGTACCTGCGACCGAAACCGTGTCGGGTAACTGAGCTGGGAACGCCGGCAATGTAGTGTGCCTAGACTGCCCGACACGGCGAGGTCGGATGGTGTGCTGATGGTTGGCTATAAGTGCATGCGGGATCGGCGCCCATACATCTCGTGCCGGACCTGCCCGATTACAGGGGGGGGGGGGGGGGGGGGGGGGGGGTATATCGTGACATCTTGGTGCTGAAATCCTGGGGGAGTTTTATAAATCGGCGCATTCATGGCGTTGATCGTCTGGTTGCATGCCGAACTGAATATATAAAAAACAACAAATGATTGCAAATCCCGCATTTGTGTTTTCCAAATGCTTGATCACGTAGCAACGCGGTCATCACTGTACCTGCCCACGCAACCTGAGGACAAAATCCTACCATAAAAAGAGTTCGTGGATTACGGGCAAGTCCTCTGAATGAAAACTCAGGCGTAATGGCTTGCGGACGTTCAACGACAACCTGACGCCGCGCTGAACGCATCTTGCCTAACACCCGTCTGTCTCAACGGAGACCCGAAATATCGTGTTGACCATCACCGGCAACCCCATTAACATAGGCGGCTATTCAGGCGCTTATTGTCATTCCCCGGTAGCTCAGTCGGTAGAGCGGGTGACTGTTAATCACTAGGTCGGCGGTTCGAGCCCGTCCCGGGGAGCCAGCCAGCCGCCGAACAACGGCACAATGCTTACTGAAAATACCCGGGACCGATGATCCCCACCCCGCAGATAGACTTTGCCCGGCAAACCCTACGAGCGGGCGCCGTAAGCCAGCACAATGCGGTGCAACACCTCGTGAGCGGTTTCATACGCCAACGCGGCACTGCGCTTCCGGTTCGGATGCACCGTCACCGCCGTAATGTCCCCCTGCGACAACAACCGCACCTGCAATAACTGCGACCCAGCCGCGTTGCCGCCCGCGTCGGCAAATTGCTCATCTGCGCGCGCCCGGCGATAGCGGATCAGATAGACACCACGGCTTCGGTCCGCCCGCCGCACGCTCAGCCCGGCGCGGTCGAGCGTGGCTCCGAGACGGCGCCATACCCGACTGTACGGCTGGCCAACGTCCAACACCGGCACCCCGCCGAGATTCTTGATGTCGAGAGTGATCCGCGTATGCTCGAGCGGCACCAGCTTCACCTCAATCCCGCGCCGCGAGGCCAGGTAATCCATCAGGTCATATAAAATATCGATCTCCGTTTCACGGTCGCTGAAGGCGAGCTGCCAATCTCCGTCCGAGAACGTCGCCTTGCGATTGACCAGATAAACGTTCGTCACCGCGTTCGGCGCGCGCTCGACGCGCATACGGAACATGTCTCGCACGCGCAGACCGTCGGCGACGTTCAATCTCTGCTCGCGCCAGCCGGTCTCGATCAACCCGCGCAACATACTCTCATCCGTTATGTCGAAACCGTGGCTGTTCCAGAAACCGATCAGATGAGACCACAAACCGTCGGGCGTCGCGCCGACGGCAAGCCACGACAGATTGCCTTCGCTGCGCAAGCGGATGTCAATATAACGCGGCAATATCCGGTTCGCGCCGGTGTCCGACGCGCTTTCGCGCGCGCTGGTGATGTCATATTCACCCTTTGATTCGGGGGGATCCAGTTCGGGCGGCACCTCGAGGCTCTGATCACCGGCGCCGCTGTCGCCGCCAAAAGTCGGCAACTCAAGTTCATCCATGATTGAATTGCCTTCAATGCTGCAAC
Source organism: Candidatus Oxydemutatoraceae bacterium (assembly GCA_965223735.1). Taxonomy (GTDB): domain Bacteria; phylum Pseudomonadota; class Gammaproteobacteria; order Poriferisulfidales; family Oxydemutatoraceae; genus CAYFZO01. The sequence continues at coordinate 464,735 of OZ245010.1, forward strand.
TCTGCACGCAGAACGTCAGCACTGAAACAGCCACCCAGTTTCTTTGGTACTGCATCTCCCTTCAGGGCGTCTTCATTCAAATAACGCCGGCCTGCTTCATTGCGTCCCGTACCCGGTCGCGGTACTTCTCCGACAACGGCGTCAGCGGCAAACGGATCCCCGCCGGGATCAGTCCCATCTCGTGCAAAGCCCATTTCGCGGGAATCGGGTTGGACTCAATGAACAGATCCCTGTGCAATCCCTGCAATGCGCGGTCAATACGCAAGGCGCCGCCGCGATCGCCTTCCAACGCGGCTTCACACAAGGCGTGCATCTTTGCAGGCGCAACGTTGGCGGTGACCGAAATCACTCCGTGCCCGCCGTTCAGCATCATCTCGGCCGCAACCGGATCCTCGCCGCTGTACACTGCAAAGCCGTCGCCGCATAAGCGCATAATCTCGTAACTGCGTTCAAGCGAACCCGATGCTTCCTTGATGCCGACAACGTTTTTCAGTTGACTCAGGCGCCGGACGGTGTCGGGCAACATATCACAAGCGGTACGCACAGGAACGTTGTACAGCACCTGTGGGATGTCCACGCTTTCCGCTATCAATTTGTAGTGCCGGTACAGGCCTTCCTGCGTCGGCTTGTTGTAATACGGTGTCACGAGCAGGCAGACGTCGGCACCGCATTCGCGTGCGCTGCGGGTCAGCTCAAGCGCTTCGTGCGTCGAATTGGCGCCGGTCCCGGCAATCACCGGCACCCGCCCGTTCGCTGCCTTCACCACCCTGCGCACCACCTCGCAGTGCTCGTCGAAGGTCAAGGTTGCGGATTCGCCTGTCGTTCCCGCAGGCACCAGCACGTCGGTGCCATTTTCAATATGAAACTCAACCAATTGAACAAGCGCCGGATAGTCAATCTCACCATCCGGCGCCATCGGCGTCACAATCGCCACCATGCTGCCACGAAACATCAGCCACCTCGTCCGTACCAAGACACAATACTAACCCCGGCGCGAATTGACAAGCACCGAAAATTGACACGTGAAGAAGACGCCGGTACGATGCCCTCATGAGTAAAGTTAAAACCGGTCAAAAAGTGCCGGATTTCAAACTGCCCGCGACCGGCGGGAACGACTTCAAGCTGTCGGCCCTGAAAGGCACCCGCGTCGTGCTGTATTTCTATCCCAGGGACAATACCCCGGGGTGTACTCGCGAGGGGCAGGATTTCCGAGACAACGCCGCCGCTTTCTCGCGCCGCAAGACCAGGATCTTCGGCATCTCACGCGACAACCTGAACGCCCATGACAAATTCAAGGCCGGGCAGAAATTTCCGTTTGAGCTGCTGTCGGACGCCGACGAAAAAGCGTGCAAGCTGTTCGGCGTCATTAAAATGAAAAATTTCTTCGGAAAGAAAATACGCGGCATTGAACGCAGCACTTTCTTGATCGATGAAAAAGGCGTGCTCCAGCGCGAATGGCGGAAAGTCAAAGTGAGCGGGCACGTCGAGGAAGTACTCGACGCCGTTAAGTCGCTGTAACCCCCGCCGCCGGGATTCTTCCCGCAACGACCGGCGCCGCAGCTCAGTCGCCGCCGCCGTAACGCGGCCAGGCCTTGAGCACCGCGTTGACCAACGTCGCCAGCGGAATCGCGAAAAACACGCCCCAGATGCCCCAGATGCCGCCGAACGCAAGCACCGCCGTAATAATGGCGACCGGATGCAGATTGACGATCTCAGAAAACAGCAGCGGCACCAAGATATTGCCATCGAGAAACTGCAAAATGACGTAAGCGATCATCACGTACATGAACTGGCTTTCAAACGACCACTGCGCGTACGCGACCATCGCCACCGGGATCGTCACCACCGCAGCGCCGAGATAAGGCACGACCACCGAAATGCCGACAAGAAACGACAGCAGCGGCGCATAATTCAGACCCAGCAACGCGAAAACAAGCCAACTCACCGCCCATACAACGGCGATCTCGATCAGTTTGCCTCGGATATAACTCGCAATGCCGGCATTGACCTCCACCCACACGGTGCGCGTCAGCGCCCGGTTCTCCTTCTTCGGCAGCAACCGCGTAAACCAGACGATCAATTGCTCCTTATCCTTCAGGAAGAAGAAGATCAGCAACGGCACCAACACCACGTACACCAGAAAAGTAATGAACCCGGCCACCGAAGCCAGCGACACGCTCAGCATCTTCTGCGCCAGCGTGGTGATTTCGCTCTTGAAGCTGTCGATCACCTGCTGCACGTTATCGGAATCAATGTACTCCGGGTATTTGTCCGGCAACTGCATCAACACACTCTGCCCGCGCGCGATGATGTGCGGCAGGTCCTGCAGGAACAGGGAAATTTGCTGAGACAGCAGCGGCGAGACGCCGAATATCAGCACGACCACCGCCGCGACAAAACCGAGATAGATCAGAAACAGCGACAAAGTGCGCGATACGCCCTTGTCCTTCAAAAACGACATACCGCCGTCGAGCACATAGGCGATCACCAGACCGGCGATGACCGGCGCCAGAATATCCCCGGCCAGGGAAATCACAACGATTCCGAAAATCAGAAATACGACCAGAAGAACGACCTGCGGGTCAGATAAATACCGCCCCCACCAACTTTGAATCACGCTCATCGGACTGTTTCCCACCGGAAGTCAAAGGCGGATATTGCACCAGCGCCGGATAAAATCCAAGACCGCAGCTTTCGGCGGGGCATAAATCCCCCCGGCGCCCTGATAGAATAAGCTGCTCCGGTCTTTGATAAAGCGGTCTGCACAATATAAAAGGCATCGCCCCGAAAATCACACCGGAAAATATCCACCATGCGCGTTTCCCAGTTCCCGATCGTGACGACCAGGGAGGTGCCCGCCGAAGCGGAGATCACAAGCCACCGCCTGATGCTGCGCGCGGGTCTGATCCGCAAGGTCGCTTCCGGCCTGTACGCGTGGATGCCGACGGGCCTGCGCACGCTCAGGAAAGTTGAGGCCGTCGTGCGCGAGGAAATGGACGCGGCGGGCGCGGTGGAATTGCTGATGCCGGCAGTGCAGCCGGCCGAACTGTGGCAGCAGTCGGGGCGCTGGGAAGACTATGGCCCGGAACTTCTGCGCTTCAAGGACCGCCACGAGCGCAACTTTGTTTTCGGCCCGACGCACGAAGAGGTCATCACTTATATCGCGCGCAATGAACTTACAAGTTACCGCCAATTGCCGCTGAACTACTACCAGATACAAACCAAGTTCCGCGACGAGATCAGGCCGCGTTTCGGCATCATGCGCGCGCGGGAATTCCTGATGAAAGACGCCTATTCCTTCCATCTGGACGAAGCCTCGCTGGACGAAACTTATCAGAGGATGTTTGAAGCCTACGGGCGCATTTTCAGCAGGCTGAAACTGGACTACCGCGCAGTACTCGCCGACACCGGCGCGATCGGCGGCAATGCGTCACACGAATTCCACGTTCTGGCAGACACCGGCGAAGACAGCATCGCGTTCTCTGACGAAAGCGACTATGCAGCCAACGTCGAACTCGTACCGACGCAGGCAACGGGCACACGCCCGCCGCCGGCGCAGACCATGCGCCCCGTCGATACACCGGGCGTCACCACCATTCAGGACCTCGCCGACCTACTCAAGGTCCCGGCGACGCAGTGCCTCAAAGCACTGTTCGTCAAAGGCGCCGACGACGATGTCGTCGCGCTGTTCCTGCGTGGCGACCACACGCTGAACGCGGTGAAAGCGGGAAAACACCCGTTGATCGCAACCCCCTTCGCATTTGCCGACGAAGCGCAGATCCTGAAAACCGCTGGATGCCCGCCCGGTTCGCTCGGCCCGATCGGCCTGAACGCAAAGATCATCGTAGATCACGCCGCCGCCGCGATCGGGGATTTCATCTGTGGCGCCAACCGCGATGGCGTACATTACGCCGGCGCCAACTGGGGACGCGACGCACCCGAACCCCTGACTGCCGACCTCAGGAACATTGAAAACGGCGAACCCAGCCCCGACGAACACGGCACCATACAGATAAAGCGCGGCATTGAAGTCGGGCATATCTTCAAACTGGGGCGCAAATACAGCGAGATGATGAAGGCCGACGTGCTCGATAAAGGCGGCAAGCCGCAGACCGTCACCATGGGATGCTACGGCATCGGCGTCTCACGCATCGTCGCCGCGGCGATTGAACAGAACCACGACGAAAACGGCATCGTGTGGCCCCCGCCGATGGCACCGTTCCAAGTGATCATCACACCGGTTCAGGCACAACGCTCGGACCCCGTCAGGCAGGCCGCCGAGTGCATCCACGATGAACTCGAAGCCGCCGGGGCTGAAGTGCTGCTCGACGACCGGGATCTGCGTCCCGGCGTCATGTTCGCCGACGCAGACCTGCTGGGAATTCCCTGTCGGCTCGTGATCAGCGACCGCAGCCTCAGGAACAACCAGGCTGAATGCAAACAGAGACACCTTGAAGAAGCGGAAATGATGCCGCTGGACGCCGTCGTTGCATCCGTCGTACAAAACGTCCGCAACGCCGGCGCCTGACTGCACCGACATGACTGAAAAAAACATTCACCGGCGGATCCGGCACCTGCATCTGCTCCCCTGTTTGATCGTGTCGCTGCTCCTTGCAGGCTGCGGGCAAAAACTGACCACCGACAGCAGGCTCTCGACGCAGGTCGCCGACCTGAAGGATGCGGTGAAATGCCGCCATCTCGGCAACGCGCAAGTCTCGCTGCCGAGGCGCCTTTACCACTCCGACGCCGCCGCCGGTACCGCTGAAGACCTGCTGGTCAAAGCCCGAAATCTCGCCGATGAAATCGGCGCCGACACGGTGGTGGCGTCGAGCGGGATCAGCGAAGGCAAGCAGAGTTTCAGGCTGTATCTCTGCAACCCAAAACGCGGCGGCGAATGATCGCCATGAGTACATGGGGTATAAACCGGGTTGCCATGACCGAGTTGCATCACGCCGGACACCCCTCCGCCGCACCCGTGCACCGCCTTGCATTGGCGCTGGCACTGCTGATCGGCGGCTGCGCCGCCCCGCCGCCGCCCAGTGCCGACAATGCCTGCGACATTCTCGAAGACAGAAAGTCCTGGTACCACGCGGCGATTGAAGCGCAGAAGCGCTGGAATATGCCGGTGGCGCTGACCTTGGCCTTCATTCACCAGGAATCCTCGTTCAAGGCCAGGGCCCGGCCCCCGCATAAAAAACTGTTCGGCTTCATCCCCATCCCCTGGAAAAGAACGAGTACGGCTTACGGCTACGCACAGGCCATCGACAGCACCTGGAAACAGTACAAAAAAGAAGCCGGCCGGCGGTTTGCCCGCCGCGCCAGTTTCAAGAACTCGGTGGATTTCATGGGTTGGTACAACAATAAAAGCGTCAAGACGCTCGGCATCTCGCCAAACGACGCCTATAACCTCTACCTGGCCTATCACGAAGGCTGGAACGGGTACCGCAAAAAGAGCTATCTGAAAAAGGAAAAATCCTGGCTGCTGGACGTGGCAAAGAAAGTCCGGCGCCGCACGAGCACCTACGAAAGACAACTCACCTCGTGCGCGGGGCGGCTGAAAAGCCCATGGTACCGGTTGTGGGTGCACGCACCGCAGACCGTAACGCCCGGCGCGTGACCGGGCACACAGAATCAGGCGGCGCGAGGTGAAACCGGAAACCGGGCCAGAGGCGGAGCACTTGCCCGCCCGGGTGTACCGCCGCGAAAAAGCACTTCGGGCACAACCCTCAGCCACGCAGCTTGCGGCGCCGCCGCCGGCAGGCACGCGAGGCGCTTGACCGCGAAGCCCGGCGCCCCGACGACCCGCCCGCAAATCCGAAATCGTTCTTTAGAGCAGTTTCCCGCTACCGGCCGCCCCGGCGGTCCCCGCGGGGTAAACCAGGCGCGTTCAACCGCGGGGCTTGATGCCCGCCTCCCTGATCAACTGCAACAGTTCAGCCGGCGAACGGTAGCCGTTGATCAACTTGCCGTTCTCCAGCAGCAACGCGGGGGTTGCGTGTACTCCGAGCAATTCGGCAAGACCGATGTTTTTGTCGATCGGGTGATTGCAATCGCCGGCCGCGACCGGCGCCTTGAGTTTGGCGCGATCCAGCGCCGCGCGGCGGTCCTGCGAACACCACACGCCGACCGCCTGCTTGCGCGCCTGCTCCCCGAGCAACGGCAGCAACAAATACCTGACGCGAATACCGCGCTCGTTGTATTGCCTGATCTGGCTGTGGAACTTCTGGCAGTAAGGGCACTCGGGGTCGGAAAAAACATTGACCGTGTACTTGTAGTCCCGCTGTGTGTAAATCACGGTCTCGTCGTCGCTGATGTTCTCGACCACGTCGCGGCGCATATCGTTGCGGGTGCGTTCAGTCAGGTTGATACCTGCGCCGAGATCGTACAGCGTCCCGGCAAACATGAACCGTCCGTCTCTGCTCAGGTAATACACGCTACCGTCGGAAACCACTTCATAAATGCCGGGAATTGCCGCGGGCCTGACCGAACTCACCGCGACGCTCGGGAACGCCCGCTCAAGGTACGCCTGAGCCTCGGCTTTCGACATTTCAGCCGCCGCCGTCCCCGCGGCGAGCACACCGGCGAGTATGTACACCGCCGTCATCACACCCGACTTATTCAGCATGTCCTTCTCCACTCAATGCACGAACTCGGTCAACATCATTGTAACCGAGCCGTCGTCAATCTGATCCGAATTCACCATTTCACTGTGCTCGAGCCGCACCAGGCCGACGTTCGACGCGTACCATTCATCGGTGGTGAAAGTGATCACGTCCTTGGCGGAACTCAGTACGCGCGGCACATCGAACTGTGCGGTGCCGCGCACGTGCAGGCAGCCTTCAAACCGCCCCGCCGGCACCTCAACTTCGGCGTCAACCGCCTCAATGCGCCAGACCATTCGGTAATCGATTTCACGCTTGAGTATCTTGCTGGTCTCGAATGTACGCTTGACCAGATGCGGTTTGACAAGGTACGACCATTCCGCACCGACCTCGGGGGGCTGCCTGAACACCAGGCGCTCCTGTATATTCGCCCGCGGATAAGGTTCAATGATCGTGCGCTTTGATACACGCACGATACCGTCGTGACGTTGCTCCAGATAATAAAAATTGCCGCTGTCAGTCTTGCGCACGTGATAAGCCTTGCCGTCAAACTCACGGACACCGAGGCTGGTGATCCGCAACCGGCTTTCGCTGTGCTCCTTCGGCGTCACTGTGTCAACGAGGTAATGCCAGGACAGGCCCGGCTGCAAAGGGAAATAACCCTGCGGCGCCTCGCCGCGGCAAGCCGCGAGCAACAGGCACGCCGCGAGCATGGCAACAGAACGTACCCGGGTTGCACTCATTTCTCGGGCAGTTCGGGATCGTGCAGATCATAGATGACAATTTGCTCGTTGCGCTCGTCGAGCCAAGTCTGCTCCCCCGGCTGCAATGTCGCCCTGACCTTCTCGACCCTGCCAATCTGCGCGACACCCCTGCGCAGACGCTTGCCGGCTTCGCCGACCTCCTTGTGCAAGCGCGGCGAGTAAGGCAGGCGGTAAGCGCGCGGCGTGTCATTCGCACGGTCTTCCCCGAGCGACAGTGCCCACAGGTAAACCTGCCCCTCGCTGCCGGTACGCTTGTCGGGCTCTTCGACGTAGCCCGACAGCATCACGAACTTCTCCGGCAGGGCGGCTTTTACAGGCCAACCCTTGATACCCTCGAATGACGCATAAGTAACGTAGTAAAGCGCACCGGTGATGACCACCGCACTCAGCTTGATCCACACCGGCCAGCGTGAATAAACGTTCAGGCTCAGCAACAGCACGGCGAGCGCGACGTAGGCGACGGTGATGCCGAGAGCCGCGTTGCTCACCCCGCCTCCACGCTGACCAGCGACTTATGCAAAGTGTTGATGTTCTCGACGCTGCCGTCGAGGTTCATATAGAAACGCACCGCCGTGCGTTCGTCGCCGGGAGCATTGAGTACGACTTTGCCGTAGTACAGGATCTCGAGCGACGGGTTGACCTTGGAAAGACTGACCTCGGCGGTCACTGGCATCCGGGTATTCGATTTGTAGTAATGCAAATTCACGACATACTCCCCGGCAACGATCTGGCGTATTGTCACGACCTCCTGGTTGATCGGGTTGATGATCTCACGCCCATCCACTTCTATCGTATCATTGGCAAGGCCGCGATCGTCGCGGTCGAGATGCATAAAACCCTCTTCGGTATTCCTGAACCATACGATCCGCCCGTCGGGGTCCTCGACCCAGGTATCCACGTCGTCGGGCACTTCGTCGGGCCATCTCACCGTGATGACATATTCAGCCTTGAGATCAACCGTACCGGTCTTCGCCGGCGGATTCAGGAACACAATCGTGATCAGAAACAGGAAAGTGAATATCAGCAGCGCGTTGAACAGCAGGTCGGTGAACGGATCAACGTCGCTCGCGCGGGTTTTGCGCCTGAAAGCCATGTCGCCTCCGCATAACCCGGTGCATGAACCCGCGTGAACTTACAACCGCAGGTTCTCGGTGAAGTGCACCATGCCTGATAACAGGCGGTCGGCGCCGCGGTCAAGCATCAGGTACTGAAACCCCAGCAACATGGTGCCGAGCAACCCGACCAGTGTGGTGTTGAGCGCCACACGCATGCCGCGCGTCATCTCGCTGAACATTTCATGTACTTCGGACGGATCGAAAGACAAGGAACCCGACACCGAGGTCAGCATCAGGATGAAGCCGACCACCGTGCCGAGCAACCCGAGCTTGATCAGCAGGCCGGCAAAGAACCAGCCGGTTTCGTGCGTGCCGGTCACTTTCTCGACCAGCACGTCGTCGAGGCGGGACAGCTTCTGGCGGTCAAGCTCTCCGGATGAATGTCGCCGGTGAAAAACGTTGTCGAGGTAATCGCCGACCAGCGAGAGTTCAAGCGGACGGCCGCCAAGGTACAACCGCCCGCCGTCGTGGCGCAGGGTATCGGCGCCGGCAATGATCCTGCCGAGTTCGTTCAGTTGTGAAGACAAAAACAAGCTGCGAAATCCGCAGTGCGCGGTGCCGCCGAAAAAGATCGCGGCGATGACCAGCGAAAGCCCGGTCGGGTCGGTCTGGATGATCTCCTGCACCAGCCGATACTGCCACGCAAGCCACAGCGCAAACATCAGCACCGACGCGAAAATCAGCCACTGCATCAACAACGCATGAAACGGATACGTCTCACGCTTGTCGGTCAAACCCTCGAAATAGATCATGTCAATCCAACCAGCTTTATCACAAGCCCGCTTATTATAGTGCTACAATTATTCGGATGACCGTTTCCGCCTCCCCGATAACGACGCGGCAACCGCCCGGGCAAGACCTCGGCGCCATATCCGAATGACGGCGGAACCCGTAGCAGACTTCACCGATGGAGCAATTCAAATCACCCTGCAACGTTGATTTCTCGCAACGCGACCCGAACGCCGGCGTAGATGAACTGTTCTACCGGCGCTGGTCGCCGCGCTCGTTCAAGAAAGTCACGCTGCCCGAACAGACCCTGCGTACGATTTTCGACGCCGCGCGTTGGGCGCCGTCGTGCTACAACGACCAACCGTGGCACTTCATCACCAACACCGACGACACCGACTTTGACCTGTTCTGCAGTCTGCTGGTCGAGGGCAATCAGCAATGGGCCGGGAACGCGTCGTTACTGGGGTTCGTCGTCGCGCGAAAGCATTTCAAACACAACGGCAAGCCGAACAATCTGGCGACGTTTGACTGCGGCGCCGCGTGGCTGTCGCTGACGTTGCAGGCACGCCGCTTCGGCCTCTACACGCACGGTATGGGCGGGATCAAGCGCAACGAAGTGCATCACGCGCTCAACATCGACGCCGAAAAATACCAGGTGATCTGCGGCTTCGCGATCGGCGTGCTCGACGCGCCACAGGATCCGGAAAACGAAAAGCCCTCGGCGCGCGCACCGCTCGAAACGATCTGGCACTGCGGCGCCTCCCCAAAGCTGTGACACGACCGGTTGAAGAGAAGCGGTTGCGGCTCTGCCGCCCGCGCCGGCGGAAACAGGCCGCTGCTGCAAAATTTGCGGGGGGATGCTTCGCGGGGATGACGATGCTTTGCTTTGCCGCACTTGCCGACGAAACCGCGGGACCGGTGAAAATGATCTACATCAAGCACACCGCCGAAGCGTTGCCGAAACTGTCCAACCTGGAATTGCCTCCCGAAGACGACGGGGTGTTCGGCGGACGCCAGGGCATAGAGGACAACAACACCACCGGCAAATTCCTCGGACACCGCTATGCGCTCGAAAACGCAATCCTCGGCATTGAAGACGACGTGCAGGACACGTTCCGCCGGGCGTTCGCCCGCGGCATCCGCCATTTCATCCTCGACGTCGGCGCCGACAAGCTGCTCGCAGTGGCGGACTCGGAGCAGGGCAGGAAAGCGTGGTTCTACAACGTCGGCGCGGGCGACGACCACCTGCGCACCGGGAAGTGCCGGCACAACGTATTGCATCTCGTACCCAGCTATTCAATGCGCGCCGACGCGCTCGCGCAGTACTTGGTCGCCAGGAAATGGAGAAACTGGTTTCTGATCACCGGCCGCAGGACTTCCGACGCCGGCTTTGCGGCCGCAGTGCGCCGGGCGGCAAAGAAGTTCGGCGGCAAGATCATCGCCGAAAAGCCATGGGAATACGGCCCCGACATGCGCCGCACCGCAGCCTCGACGGTGCCGCTGTTCACCCAAAACGTTGACTACGACGTACTCATCGTCGCCGACGTCGTCGGCGAGTTCGGCGAATACCTGATGTACCGCACCTGGACGCCGCGTCCGGTGGCCGGCACCCAGGGGCTGATGCCGGTGACGTGGCACAAAAGCCACGAGCAGTGGGGTGCGGCACAGATCCAGAGCCGTTTCTTGAAAAACTTCGGGCGCAAACTGTCGGAAAAAGACTACAGCGTGTGGTCGGCGGTGCGCACAATCGGCGAGGCTGTTACACGCACGAACTTGACCGACGACGGCGACATCGCGAAATATATCCGCAGCGAGAAATTCGAACTCGCAGGCTACAAAGGACAGAAAATGTCATTCCGCCGATGGAACCTGCAACTGCGCCAACCGATCCTGCTGGTGTCGCCGACGTCTCTGGTGTCGGTGTCGCCGCAAAGGCAATTCCTGCACGAACGCTCGATGCTGGATACCATGGGCTACGACAAACAGGAAAGTGACTGCAAACTCGGCCGGGCGAACTGACTCGCGTTTCCGGCCGCCCCCCGTATCAACCGGCCGCCGGGCAAATGCCGACTTCGCCGCCTTCACAGAGTGCGCCCGCCGCCCTCCCGTTGGGCTTGTTACCGCCGGCGCACGCCCTCCCCCGCCGCAGATGCCGCTATACTTTTGCCCGAAACACCGTCGGCAACCGAAATCCGGCGCGGTTTCCGCGTCGCCCGGTGAAAAATACAAACTAAAACAACACGGAGGATAACGCAGATGAACACCCCGACCCGTATCCTGACCCGGTGGATCCCCGCGACGGCGATGATGTGCGCTTTGTACGCACACGCCGCACCCCACACAATCTACGTATCGAACGAGAAAGACAACACGCTCAGCGTGATTGACAGCGAGTCACTTGAAGTCACTGATCTGATCAAGGTCGGCCAGCGCCCGCGCGGACTCGCGCTGAGCAAAGACCACAAGCGCCTTTTCATTTGCGCGAGCGACGACGATCATATCCAGGTGCTCGATCTCGACACGCTCAAGGTCGCCGATACGCTGCCTTCCGGCCCGGACCCTGAACTGATGACATTGTCTCCCGACGGCAAGCTGCTCTACGTCGCCAACGAGGACGATAACATCGTCACCGTCGTGGATATCGACAAGCGCAAGATCAGGGGGGAAATACCGGTCGGCGTCGAGCCTGAGGGTATGGGCATCAGCCCCGACGGCAAAACCCTGGTCAACACTTCGGAAACCACCAACATGGCCCACTTCATCGACACCGCGACCAACAAGATCATCGACAACGTGCTGGTCGGCAGCCGCCCGCGCTTCGCCGAGTTCACCCACGACGGCAAGTACGTGTGGGTCACCGCCGAAGTCGGCGGCACGGTGCACGTGATCGACAGTGCCTCGCGCAAAACCGTCAAGGAGATCTCGTTCAAGATCCCCAGCATCAAAGCCGAAGCAATACAGCCGGTCGGCGTACGCTTCACACGGGATGACGCGCGTGCATTCATCGCGCTCGGACCGGCGAGCCGCGTCGTCGCGGTCAACGCAAAGACCTACGAGGTCGAGAAATACCTGCTGGTCGGCCAGCGCGTGTGGCAGCTTGCGTTCAGCGAAGACGGCTCGCGCCTGTACTCGACCAACGGCGTGAGCAACGACGTATCAGTGATCGACACCGAAAAGCTGCGCGTGATCAAGTCAATTCCGGTGGGACGCTACCCCTGGGGTGTCGCGGTCAGAAACCGTTAATCGTCGCGCCTGCATGAATCAGCGAAACGCACCCGCCCTCGAAGCGCGAGCGCTGAGCCATTCGTACGGGAAATTCGAGGCGCTCAAAAAGGTTGAATTTTCGATCGAGCCGGGGGAGTTCACGGTCCTGCTCGGGCACAACGGCGCCGGCAAGACCACCCTGTTCTCGCTGATCACCGGCCTGTATCACAGCGGCGCAGGCAGCATCCTGATCAACGGTTGCGACATGAAGAGGCGGCCGGGCAAAGCATTGCGGCATCTCGGCGTCGTGTTCCAGCAGCGCTCACTCGACCTCGACCTGACCGTGTGGCAGAACCTCAAATACGCCGCCGGGCTGTACGGCCTGTCGCCGGCGCAGGCAAAACGGCACGCGCACGTGGAAATGAAACGCCTCGACATGCTCGACTATATGCACGACAAGATCCGCAAGCTCAGCGGCGGCCAGGCGCGGCGCGTCGAGATCGTGCGCGCGTTGATGCAACGCCCCGACCTGCTGATCCTCGACGAGCCGACTTTCGGCCTCGACATCCGCAGCCGCGACATCATCACCAGCCACGTGCGCACACTGTGCGCGGACGGCCTGTCGGCACTGTGGACGACACACCTGCTCGAGGAAGTCGAGCCCGGCGACAAACTTCTGATACTCAAAGCGGGCAAACTGGTCGCGCGGGGGCACGCTGGCAAGATCGCGGGCACCGACGTCGCGGCGCAGATGAGGACACAACTCGCGGCGCTGCTGTAAGCACCATGGAACCTGACGCTTCCAGACGACCCGGTTTCGGCGCAGGCGCCCTCTGCCACTGCCTGAGGGCGATCGCGGACCGCGAAATACTGCGCTTCATCCAGCAACGCGAGCGCTTTGTCGCGGCGCTGGTCAGGCCGCTGGTGTGGCTGTTCATCTTCGCCGCGGGTTTCCGCTCGGTGCTCGGCGTCTCGATCATCCCGCCTTACGAAACTTACGTACTATACGAGGAATACATCACGCCGGGGCTGATCGGCATGATCCAATTGTTCAGCGGCATGCAGACCTCGCTGTCGATGGTCTATGACCGCGAGATGGGCAGCATGAGGGTGCTGCTGACGAGTCCGGCGCCACGCTGGTACCTGTTGCTCGGCAAACTGCTCTCAGGCGCACTGATCTCGATCCTGCAAGTCTATGTGTTTTTGCTGATCGCGTGGTTCTGGGAAGTACGGCCGCCGCCTAGCGGCTACGTCGCGCTGCTGCCGACGCTGCTTGTGAGCGGCCTGATGCTCGGCTCGCTCGGCCTGTTCCTGTCATCGGTGATCAAGCAACTCGAGAACTTCGCGGGCATTATGAACTTCGTGATCTTCCCGATGTTCTTCACCTCGTCCGCGCTGTACCCGCTGTGGCGCATCAGGGAAGCGAGCGTCATCCTCTACAACGTCTGCCTGTACAACCCGTTCACGCACGCGGTCGAACTGATCCGCTTTTCGCTGTATTCGGAATTCAACCCCGGCGCAATGACCGTGGTCGTCGCGACCGCCGCATTCTTCATCTCGCTCGCGGTGTACGGCTACGCGCCGTCGCAACAACTGCTCGGCGCCCGCAAAGGCAAGGCCGCGTAACAACACCCGCAGCGCCGCGAAGCCTTTACTTTGCGGACTTGTCCGCGGACTTGTTCACGGGCTTGTTCACGGACTTGAGATAAGCGAGGAGGTTCGCGATCTCGGCGTCGCTCTTGAGACCGAGAAACAGCATCTTTGTGCCCGGGATGAACACCCTCGGGTTCTTGATCAAAAGGCCGCGTAACAACACCCGTAGCGCTGCGAAGCCTCTACTTTGCGGACTTGTCCGCGGACTTGTTCACAGGCTTGTTCACGGACTTGAGATAAGCGAGGAGGTTCGCGATCTCGGCGTCGCTCTTGAGACCGAGAAACAGCATCTTTGTGCCCGGGATGAACACCCTCGGGTTCTTGATCAATTCGACGATGGTCTTCTCGTCCCACACCACGCCCGACGCTTTCATCTGGTCCGAATAGCCCGGGAAACTCGCGAGCGTTCCGGCTTTGCGTCCGAATACGCCGTGCAGACTCGGCCCGATCTTTGAGACGTCTTTTTCAGCGGAGTGACATACCTGGCACTTGATAAAGGCCTTCTTGCCGGCTTCAATATCGGCTGCCGCAACCTGCCCCGCCAGAACCGCGCCGAGCACGACCAGTAACGGCGGAACAACGCCTTTGAATGAGGTGGAACGCATCGGATCTCCTGTTTTGGCTGTCGGTTCTTTGTTCAGGGGGCGCAGTTCGACGCCCTCCGCGTGCTGCCCGGACGTTATTCGGCGGGCTTTACCCTGGCCAAGACCGTACAACCGGCGGTCGCCTCTTTCCAGGCCTCGACGTAGCATGAACTGATCTTGTCGCCGCGCTTGTGAACGCGACCGAAGTTATAGCCCTTGCTGTCGCTCGCGACCCAGGTGAAATGACGGTTGCCGGGATGGATTACGCCGAAAAAGTCCTTGCGCCCTTCGCTGTATTCAAAATGACCTCGGAAGCGGCGGTCCCGCTGCTCGGTGATGTACACCGTTTTTTCCCATTCCTGAAACCCCTTGAGTTCGGAAACCGTCTGATTGAGGCCATGCCATTCGCCGACCAGATCAGGAATTTCCTTGTTGCGGTCGCCGCACGCCGTGAGAACCAGCACGCTGATAAAAAGGAGCAGCGGCCGGAAAAGCATACGGCTGATCTCCGGCTTAAAACTTCCGCCCGCTTCAGGCATTCTGGACATCGCCACCTCCCGCTGTATCACGCCAGCTGAACTGCTGCCGACCTGAATAATATGCCACAACTCCGGCGCGGCGCCTGAACCGTCCCTCGCCATCCCCGCGGATAACGGCCTTCCGGCTCTAAGCGCACGAAACCACAGAACTTTGTGATTGCCCGCACCATCTCTAATGAATAAAGCCCCGTCGGCTTGCCCCGCCTGCCATCCTGCTATAATCCCACCCTGAAGACAACAGCCCCGGCCGGGACACGCCGCCGACTGGAGGAACACCGCCATGACCATCGCCCTCACACGCCGCAAATTCCTGATCTCGACCGCCGCCGCGGGTACGGCACTCATCTGCGGGCGGTCGGCCTTCGCGGACGCACCGTCCGAAGAACAAGCCTGGGACGCGATCCGGGAGCACCTGTTCCGGCAGAAAAAGATCCTCTCCGGCGACGGCGTCGTCAAAGTCATCGCGCCGGTGCGTCCCCCGAACAGCGGTGATGTGACAGTGCAGATCGAATCGCTGTTTCCGCAAACCCCCGAACGCTTCGTTAAAAAATACTATCTGGTGATTGACGAAAACCCCTCGCCGGTCGCGGGCGTGTTCACGCTGTCGCCGCAAAGCGGCGTGGCGAACGTCGCCACCCGTATCCGCGTAAACGCCTACAGCGACATGCGCGCGATCGCGGAGTTCAGCGACGGCAATTTATATATGGATGCGATCTTTGTAAAAGCTTCGGGCGGTTGCTCGGCGCCGCCGATGAAAGTGGACCCGCTGGCGAAACTGACGATAGGCAAAGCCACGCTGGTCGATGAAGGAAAAACCGCGAGCGACGCGCATAAATTTCATATCTCGGTAATCCATCCGAGTTACTCGGGCCTGCAGAAAGACCAACTCACCCATCTTTTCATTCCGCCTCACTACGTCGAGAACATCGAGATCAAAAATCGCGAAGGCGAGATGGTGTTCGCCGTCAACGGCGATATTTCTTTCAGCGAAAACCCGAGTTTCGATTTCCACTACGTGCCACGGCAAAACGACATGCTGTCGGTGAAGATGGTCGATTCGCGCAAGAAAACCTTTGAATCGCAGTGGCCGGTTCTATCCGCCTGAGCACTAAACCGGCGCCCGGCGCGACACGGTGTCCACCGACGCGATAGAAGATTCGCCGTCGAAACCGGCTCCCGAATAACCCTCAGCGGTTCAGTCCTTGCAGTCCGGCACTCTACTTCAGGAGATCATCACCGCCCTGATCCTGTATATCCAAGCGGAAGTTGGCGTCATCGGCGTCATCCCGAACCCCGAAGTCGTATTCCTGCCGCAGAAGCAACTCGAGGCGCTGGCCTGTGAGGACGCCGACTGCAACAACGTCCATGGCTGGTTCTCCTATAACGACGGCACCATCTACATGGCGCTCGACAACGACATTCACAGAAATCTGTACGACCGCAGCATCCTGTTGCACGAACTTGTACATTACATTCAGGACCATCAGGAAAAACCGCGCCTGGGCGGCGCCTGCAACACTTGGAAAGCGCGCGAGATAGAGGCGTACGAGGTCCAGTACAAATGGCTGCGCCACAATCGGGTGCCGATAAGAACACCCGGCTACAATACGAGACTGGCCCAGCTCGAGAACATGGATTGTCCGAACGAGCCGGAAAGCGGGGGCGTACCTTGATCCCGAACCGGGCTGAACCGTGCGAACGGCGCGTCGCCCGCGGGGCTTACTTGTCGCGCTCCCGAAGATAGGTCACGACGCCGCGACCGACCGCGAAGAACTTCTGCTCGAGCAGCACCGGCTGCTCGCACAGGTGGTTCGCAAGCGCTTCGCGTTCTTCAAATACCCGCACGTCCCAGGTCTGGCGCGCCTGGAGGTCTTCGAGTGCACCCGCGTCGGGAACTTCCCGGGTTCTGAGCACTTCGATCTTCTTCGCCTGCTCTTCTATGCGCTTGAGCATCAGTTGCTGGCGCGCACTGAACCTTGCGATGCCTTCAATCACGCGGTCGCGCTTGTAGTTGGTCAGATCACGGAGCGCAACGACCAGATGAGTCGCGGTGCGTTGCAGGTCTTCGCTCTGCGCCTCCAGAAACTTTCGGATCTGCTCACGCGCCTGTTCGGGTGTCACCGCACGCTCGGTGATGCGATCAACCAACTCCCACGCTTGCGGGGCGTCATTGCGTTCGACGCCTTCGGCAACTTCGTGCGGCCAGAACGTGCCGACTGAAACCTCGGGCTGATAACGCTGCACGCAGGGCCAACCTTCGGGCGCCGCCGACGGCGGTTGCGCCGACGCTGTGCCGATTATCAGCAAAGCGACCACCGCACCGGGAAATCCGCTGCCCGGGACGCGACGATCGCCTGATGACAATAATAAACGGCGGTGATGGCAGGTATAAAAATTTTTCATAGACGGCGTGACACAGCAGTTCAGGCGACGAGCCACTTTACCAGACTGATATAATGAGCAGATATCACGCCGGATCAGCCTTCCTGATGCTGCACATAAAGCCGTCTGCTCTGCTGCTGTTCGCCCTGTGGCTGGGCGCGTCGCCGTTATACGCGCTTGAACCGGTGCAGGTCGGCACGCTCAAATTCGGCACGGTCAACTGGGAACTCGACACCGCGACCCACCACGGGCTCGACCGTAAGCACGGCATCGCGATCAAAGTCACATCATTTGCGAACAAACAGGCAACGCACATCGTGTTCCAGAGCGGGGAGGTTGATATGATCGTCACCGACTGGCTGTGGGTGTCGCGCCTGCGCGCCGAAGGCAAGCCCTACCGATTCATTCCCTACTCGTCGGCGCTCGGCGCGATCATGGTGCCCCCCGACTCCGCGGCGAAAGACCTGCGCGACCTGCGCGGCATGCATCTCGGCGTCGCCGGCGGCGCGTACGACAAGAGCTGGCTGTTGTTGCGCGCCTGGGCGCGCAAGCAGTACCGTTTCGACCCATCCGATGAAGTGGAAGTGCATTACGCCGCCCCTCCCCTGCTCAACGGCCAGATCGAGCGCGGCAAACTGGACGCGGTGCTGAACTTCTGGCATTACAGCGCGCGCCTTGAAGCACAAGGCTACCGCCGCCTGCGCGAAATGAGCGAAGTCAGCGGCGACCTCACAGAACGCGGCACGGTGCCGATGGTCGGCTACGTCTTCAGGGAGGACTGGGAGAAACGCACCCCCGGCGGCGTCAGCAGGTTTGACGCGGCGATCCGCGAGGCGCGCGCAAAGTTGCTGCACGACGACGCCGAATGGGAACGCCTGCGCCCGCAGATGCGGATTGAAAACGAGAAATCGTTCCGTGCCCTGCGCGACCGTTATCGCGAAGGCGTACCGCGGCCCTGGAGCGCCGACGACACCGCCAACGCGGAACGATTGATGCAAGTGCTCGTAAACATCGGCGGCGATAAACTGACCGGCGGCCACCCCAACCTCAGCGCAGGCACTTTCTGGCAACAGCCTCCTGAATAACATCATGCCACTCCCAATCCTGAGCGAATTCGCACCCTGAAGCGTCCGGCAACAACCTCCCGAATAACGCCATGCCACCCCCGAACTGCACACAAGCTTGGCGCTGCAACGTGCCACCGCACCGGGGCGGACGCGCCCTCGCACGCGCTGACTCAACGCCTCGGCCTGCTGATTCCTACGACCGGACACAACGCAGGATGCCGCTCCCGATCCGCGCACAGACCCGGCAGGCATAACAGCCTTCGATGAGCCTCCGGCACCTGCCCATCGTTCCCGTCGCCTCGATCTCGGCGCTGCTGCTGCTGTGGTATCTGGCCTCGGTCACGTTCGGCGCGGAATCACTGCCTTCGCCGCTTGCGGTGCTCACGGTGATTTTGCGCGAGGCCGCCGCCGGCGAGTTGTTCGTACACACCGGCTTTACATTGTGGCGGGTGGTCGCAAGCTTCACGATCTCGATGGTGGTCGGCATCACCATCGGTCTGCTGATGGGCGGCTTCAGGAAGGTCGATACCGCGCTCGACCCCTGGCTGCTGTTCTTCCTGAACATCCCGGCGCTGGTGATCATCATTCTTGCCTACATCTGGATGGGGCTGACCGAGATCGCGGCGATCACCGCGGTCGCGATCAACAAGATCCCGAACGTCGTCGTCACGATCCGCGAAGGCGCGCGCGCGATGAACCGCGACCTGCAGGAGATGGCGACGGTGTTCCGCTTCAGCAGATGGAAAAGGCTGCGCCACATCGTCATCCCCGAACTCGCGCCATACATCGCGGCGGCGACGCGCTCGGGCATCGCGCTGATCTGGAAGATCGTGCTCGTGGTCGAGCTGCTCGGGCGCAGCAACGGCGTCGGCTTCCAGTTGCATCTGCACTTCCAGTTATTTGATATCGCCTCGATCATCGCCTGGGGGCTGACTTTCGTGATCATCATGCAATTTGTCGAGTTGTTCCTGATCCAGCCGTTCGAGACCCACGTGAACAAATGGCGCAAATGAACACCGCGGCGAACCTCGATATCGGCGCCGCGCCGATGCGCGTCGATATTGAGCACAAGAGTTTCACGCAACACGACGGCGGCGAGACAGTGGTGCTGCAAAACGTCGCGTTTGAGATGCGGCCCAGGGAACTGGTGGTGCTGACCGGCCCCTCAGGCTGCGGCAAGACCACCCTGCTCAAGCTCATTGCGGGCCTCGACCGCGACTACCGGGGCAACATTTCGCTGCCGCAACCGCACGGCGACCAGCTCACGTTGTCGTGCATGTTCCAGGAGCCCCGGCTGTTGCCGTGGCGGACGGTGCGCGAAAACGTCCAACTGGTGTTACCGCCCACATTGTCGCCCACGCAACAGCACGACCGGATCGAATGGCTGCTCGACAACATGGAACTGTCGTACGCGGCCGACAGTTACCCGCCGTCGCTGTCGATGGGCATGGCGCGCCGCGCCGCACTCGCGCGCGCGTTCGCGGTCGAGACGCCGCTGCTGATCATGGACGAGCCGTTCTCGTCGATAGACGAGCGCACCGCCATCCGCCTGCGCAAACTGCTGCTGTCGCAACTACAGACGTCCCCGCGCACGATGTTGTTCGTGACGCACAACCTGCGCGAGGCGTTGTTCCTCGCCGACCGTCTGCTGCTGCTGTCGCAACGCCCGTCGACGCTGGTCGCCGACCGGTTGCTACAACCCGCAAGAAGCAACGGCTCCGGGCGCCCGGCCGACCTGGTCGAGCGCCTGCGCGACGAGACGCTGAAGCAGTTCCCGGATATCCTGGGATGAACAGGCTGACGAAACTTACAAAACAAGCCGCCGTCGGGAGGCACTTCCGGCTCGGGAAACACGGCAGATACACTCGCGGGGAATTGTCTGTCGTTTACATTATTAATGTTCTGTTCCGACGAAAAGCCCGCCCCGATCCGGAAATAAGCAAAGTCAACTGATCCCGGCGCCGGGAGGGCAAACCGCCCATCCCCGGTCGGGAACGCAACGCCCGCCAAAGCCCGGTCGCAAGTTGATCACCGAGATGTGGTGCAGTTCGACGGAAGCCTGACTGTCCGGCTAAGCGATTGATCTATAGTGGAAATACCCATCTTTTCCGGCAAATTTACCGCCGGATCAGCCGCCTGACTGTTGCGAAAATACAACCCCTTGTGGTGAAAAACCTTTACTTTATCCTTTTGGGCTATATACTTTCGAGGTACATGCGCTGGCCGGAGGCTGATCGTTCATCGTCCGACAAGCGCGAAAGGTTTAACCAACTTTTCAGAAATTGATCTGAAAATGGAGTGAATAGCAATGAAAAGGAGAATTGCATCAATTCTGGTGTGCCTGAGCGCTGCAATGTTTGGAGCCTCAACCGCGCACGCCGCTTTCGAGGGCCTGTCCATGATGCGCATGGGCGACTTTGAAGTCGATTTCAGCGGCAACGTCAACGCGTTCTTCACGAACGGTGAATGCGATCCGGACGTCGAAGGCCAAAAGGTTGCACACGGTCTGGCTTGTGGTTCGGATGGTGTGGACAAAGACTTTGGCGACGTCAGGGACGGCCTGTTGCCATCGTGGTTCAACTTCTCGGCGGCGACGACGACCGACGGAGGCATCCGTACCGGCGTTCATCTGAGTTTCCAGCCGGGCACTGACACTAATTCACCATTTACCAAGTCTTTAGACGGCGCACTCGGTCAGGGGAGCGTCAACTTCCGTCAGGTGTTCCTGACGTTCGGCAACGACAGCATGGGCACGTTCAAGATCGGCCGCGACCTCGGCGTCTATGGTTCCGACGCGATCCTGAACGACATGACCCTGCTCGGCGTCGGTTCAGGCGCTAGTGGCAGAGGCCATACGACGCTCGGCCGGATCGGCGTCGGTTACCTGTACGCCGACTGGAAAGCCCAGGTGCAGTACACGTCGCCGGACTTCAACGGCTTCAAGTTCACCGCGGCGATCGTGGACCCCTGGGGGGTCGGTTCATTGGCTAACAAACCTCCGGACGAACCGGGCCCCACATTCAGCGCCAGCGCGGTTGACAGCGATGGCGATGGCCAGGAAGCCGACACCTACGGCTTTGAAGCCAAAGTCAACTACAACACCGCGTATGAAGGCGGATCGCTCGGCCTGTGGGCGAGTTACATCACGCAAAGCATCGACTTTGAAGGCACTCTGGATGACTTCCCCGCCGGCGGTAATACCTTTACAGGGGACAGCAGCGCGGATGCCGACGGTTATGACATCGGCGCGAAACTCACGTTCGGCAACTTTGACCTCGTAGCCTATTACTACGACGGCGAAGGCATCGGCACGACCTCGTTCCTGCTCGACGCGATCGACCTCACCGGCGACGAGCGCGATTCGGACGGTTATTATCTGCAAGCGCGCTTTCGCCTGCCGGGCGGCACGCTGCTCGGCGCGAGCGTCGGCGAGAGCAATCTCGACGAGACTGCTCTTGACAAAGCACGCCTTGCCGGCGACCCCACCTACAACCTCGTCGAGACCAACGAGTCGTGGATCATCGGCGCGTATCATCCGATCGGCGAAGCTTTGAACCTCGTGGTTGAATATACCAATACTGAATCCGAGGCGCACAACGGCTACGAAGCCGAGGAAGACAGTCTCGCGATCGGCGCGATCATGTTCTTTTGATCGCCGCGACATCGCTTGAATATGACAGGAGCGCGGGCAACCCCCGCGCTCCTTTTATTTTGTATCCGGTTTTATATTCCTTTCTTTCCAATGACCGGTTGCAGTTTCAGTCATCGGTCACCGATGCCACGGTGACGCTCGCGAGCGAGGCGTTGCCGACGATTTAGTCAATCCCCAAATAAACCCCGAAAATTTCTCACCCGGGCGAGCGCCCGGATCAATCTCACTGTTAAGAATATGAAACCCCAACAGGGGTTGCCGCCAGTCTGATCTTGACCGGGGTCTTTGGGGGCGTGATTTCAAGACGATCGAGGTTTATATGCTCTCTCTGCCGACGCTGGTCGAGCTTGCCGTCCATGTCATCAACTCTGGTGTTCGACTCATCCACTTTTTCAGTCAGATTTCTGATGACGGTCTCAAATGTTCCGCCACGTCGGTCTTGAGTGCTCCAATATCCTCCCCGATGACCCCGATGTTCCCCTTCAGTTCCTCGCCCGAATTCTCCACTTGTTTCAAGCGCGTTTGAGCTGCCGCCAGACCTGTAGAGTCGTCGAAAACAGTTTTACACCCCAAGAGATCATTGCAACAATGAGCAATGCCCCAATGGTTTCAAACATGCGCCAGCGCAGTTTGCGCTCTTTTCCCCCGTTCATCAGGGGATTGTATTCTTAGGGGTTAAAGTTTAACGATCAGTCCGACAGCGGCGATGATCACGCCTGCGATGATGGTATTCCACCTGAGCATATCGGTTTCAGTTCAGCCATGTCGATTTTCAGCTCAGCGATATCAGTTTTCGTCGCAGCCTCGCTGGCGGAGATCAGCCCCTCGACAGCCTTCTCGGCGGACTCTTCGGAGACGTTGGCCTCGAGCAGGGCTTTATATAAGGCAGTCGTGCTCATGGGGGGGATTATAGTAAGCCGGGAAGTTTACTTGAAAAAGCGGTATGAGACCGGAAAGATATGGGATCCCCGGCCTGATCAAAGCCGAGATGCAAGTTCAACACATCGGCTTCCACTTGGAGGGTTTCCACGAAATCGCCTCTTTATCCACTGAATGGGAGGCGATTATGGGAACCAAGGCCAACAGAACCCTGAAGCTGGAAACTGAATTTCCGGCATTCTGAGACAAACACGACCTGCGTTGTACTCTGGAGCCACCCTTGACGTATTCAAGATCAGCCGCTCCACCGTGTACCGTTGGCGCCAAACTTGAGCGCATTGCATGACCGCCGCCGTGCCCCGCACACCCAGCGTCGGCGTGAGTGGACACCGGCATTGAGCGCCGAAATACGCCACCGGGTTTCACAACCGCGAAAAAGTGCGGGTACTGTCGGCACCGTGGTGTGAGCAGCGCGGCGTAGCCTGTCCCGGTGTGCGCACGATCAGGCAGGCGATCGCCGGCGCCGGACAAGATGCGTGGCGTCCCCGGTCCGCTTGACGCCCGAAGGGAAGATCAAGCCGCGGGCGTCGCCGCCGGAAGCAAGGCCCGGGCAAGGGGTTCCGTGCCGACTGTCCGGGGCACTGCGTCGCGTTTGATACGGTGGTGCCCCTGAAGTGGAATACCGATCGGTCGTACCCGCCGCTACAGTTTCACGACGACCGATCATGCTGGCCGCTTTTGCGATGGCGGTGTCGCGCCACAACAGCCACCACGCGGCACGTTTCGCGGCACGGGTTCAAACAGTATTTCCGGGACACATCGAACCAGTGCTCAGTGCCAACGGCACCGAATTCCGGGGGGCTTTCTCCGACTACGCGAAAGCGCGAGGGTGGCGTCATTGCCACAGCTGCCCACGCAGCCCGAACATGAACACCTTCAACGAACGGTTCAACCGCACGGTACAGGAAGAACGAGTGGACCACCAGGAAGACCTGCTGCCTGGTGCGGGAATTCAACACCCGCCGGCCGACCGGTCGGATGAATTGGCCGGATCGCTATGATAACCGGCGCCCGCACCGGAGACCCGACAGTCTGACACCCGGCAAAATGCCTGCCAAACATCTGCCCCTTATGTCCCAAAGGCAGTGTAGCCTCATACGGAATCCATCCGGCACTGGTATACTGGCGCCTGGTCTCGGGGGCCAGACCGTTGCACGTGGAGAGGCGACGATATCAGTTAGCCTATGAGGCATGAAACGGATGCTGAGGCTTCCCAGTAGGAAGTTAAGTATATAAACCCTCACACAAACACCCTGATACAAAACAATTTTAAATGAATATATATCTCATATATGAAGGGGAAAGTACCGATGACTCCCCGCAGAGCAATATACCCCAAAAGTTTAAGGACGATAAATGTTTCCTCATATCGGATAGTTTATTTTTTGTTAAAACTGACAAGGCTCTTAATGAAGTGATGGAGATTGAAGGTTTTAACGAAGAACAAAAGCGTACCGGTTTTGTAGTAGAAGTCAGAAGCATGAACGGGTGGTATGACGTGAGTTTATGGAACTGGGAAAAAGACAGGAGGGACGACCTATAACCCCGATGAGTGTTCACTCAAACAAGATTGTGGGAATAAATACAGGCCGGTCCAACAACAGTGGAGGCGATGGTGGTGGTAATAGAGAAATTCTTCAAAGACTTACCAGGGTGGAAACAAAAATAGAGGCCCTGGCTACAAAAGCAGATTTAGAAAACTTCAAGGCCAGCATATATAAAGGGTTATGGCTCACCAGCTTAGCCGTTATCACTACAGCCGTGATAGCACTTATAAAAACATTTTTCTGATATAAATAACTTAAGTTCGGGTTCCGGGAACGGGGTAGCAACATATGGAGGCGACGAGATTGCCCGGCCTGTGAAGCGTGAAACGGATGCGGAAGACCCTTACGGACTTAAGTGTAATTCCCATTCCTCTGTATAATCCCTCCATGAGCGGCACTGCCCTGTATAAAGCCCTGCCTGAAGCCCAATGTCCCTGAAGCGTCTGCCGAGCGCGCGGTTGAGGGGCTGATCTCCACCGATGAGGCAGTGACGAAGACGGGCACGGCCAAGTTGAATACCGACATGACCAGACTGGAAACTGAATTGAAAGGAACGGCGGCAAAGGCAGATCTGGCCGAACTGATAGCCGAACTGAAAAACGGCATCGCCGAGCTCAAAGCCGACATGATCAAGTCGGACATCATCATCGCAGGCGTGATCATCGCGGCCGTCGGGCTGATCGTCAAACTTTGACCGCCGGGTGTACGACCCTCCCGTGAACGGGGAAAACGACTGAAATATATAATTCCCTCTTTCAGTTGAAATTCCGGCCCCTGTCTCCAACCCGCCTTCCGGCCGGAACATATCCGGTCATCACATAAGCCGGTCGGAAATACCGACCGGAATAGCCTGTATAATCACCCCATCGGTGACACCGTCATGCAGCCTTTACTCTCCCGCGCCTTTTACGCAACCTGCCTCGCACTCGCCTTCGCAGCCGCGGCCGCCGCCGGCACCTTATGGGAAAACGGGGGCGAATACGTCAAGATCGCGCCACGCGACGGCGGCGACGCCAACCGGCATCCCCTGAAAATAGACCCGCGACTGCTCGCGCGGGCTTTCTCCAAACTCAGAGTGGAACCGACCGGGCGCCGGCAGGACCTGCTCGAAAGCGACGGGGAACCTGAAATACTGCCGCTGTTCACGCCCGCAACCGCGCACCGCATCGCGGGGCACGTCGCCGACGGCCTGCGCGACGCCGGGCCCAACGAAGACGTCGTGTTCCGCAGCGTCGATTCCGCGCCGCTGTTCGGCAAGGTCATCGGCAAGCAGGTGTTCGTCGCCGGCCGCGTGTTCTGGCGCAACCGCCGCCTGCATATCATCTTCGGCGACATCCATCAGAATGTGAAAAAACGCTGGCTGTTCGGCCAGGAAAAAGGCTACGTGAACGCCCCCGAACCCGGCGCGCGCGGCAAAGCCTCGGCGCTGAAACTGCGCGTCGTTGAAGGCACCGGTGTCGGCAATGCAAAAACCCGCAACCGCAGAAAGCGCCTGGACTGGGTGATCATCAAGCCGCGCGCGCTGGCGCACGCCGAACCGGCAGGCAAGCGACCTGAACGGCCGGCGCGCGACCGCTCGACCAGAGCACGCCTGAAGCGGCTGGAGCGGCTGCATAACGAAGGCGTCATCACTGAAAGAGAGTACAGGACCAAGCGGAAAGCCATCCTCGACGATCTTTAAGGCAAGCCGAGACCACCGACGGACGGTTGCCGGCACGCGGAAGCGGAGAATTGTTTTATCGCGCGTGTGGATGACCTCAAGGGCTTGCCGGGAACGATAGAGAACAGTTGCTCCAACACGCGGGTGTGCCTCGCCCAGCGGGTTCGCAACAGCCTGAAGAAGGAGCGCGAGACTGAAAAGCAGCCCTGGATCAATTCATCAGACTGTCTGGCGACCGGGTGCCGGTCATAACATGAACCGGCCGTTTACACAGATTAATTTACATCCCCGCCCTGGATCAATTCATCAGACTGTCTGGCGACCGGGTGCCGGTCATAACATGAACCGCCGTTTACACAGTTCAGTGCACACCTTCTTCTGGCCCTGCCGTCCCGTCCTTTGCCTGCCTCCGCCCTTTCTCGTGACCGGCTCGCAGGCGGAACAACCCTTCAAGCGCGCCGCCGTCGCTGGTGAAATACAACGCGCCGTCGCGACCGAATGCAACGCCGACAGGCCGCGCCAGGCGCTCACCCGCGGCGTTCTGAAAGCCCCCGATCAGCGTCACGACATCGCTTGCCTTGTCGCCGTTGAAACGCACC
The DNA here is from genome assembly GCA_965223735.1 of Candidatus Oxydemutatoraceae bacterium. Lineage (GTDB taxonomy): Bacteria > Pseudomonadota > Gammaproteobacteria > Poriferisulfidales > Oxydemutatoraceae > CAYFZO01. The sequence goes on from OZ245010.1 coordinate 491,771, forward strand.
AGCGCGACCCACGGTGGCCGGCGGGTTGATTTATCACCCAGAAAACCTCCGTGCGGGCGCGTCGCCCAGGAACCGTGCAACGCGACGGCCGCGTCGCCCGCTTTGACAATCCCCTGATCGCGCGTTGAAAAAGCCACACCCATCGGCCCGTTGCGTGCCGGGAACGTCGCCACGGGCGGGGTTGTATCTTCGCGCGGCGGGATGCCGCCGATGCAACCGTCACGCCTGACTTCGCGCCCGTCAAACCAGAGCCACGGCATACCGTGAAACGAGCCCGCGTCCAGGCGTGCAAAATATTCGGGAGGCTGCTCGTAACCGTGATGGTCGGGACCATGGTTGCTCGCATACAAAACGCCGCTGCGGGGGTGCCAGTCAAAGCCGATCGGATTGCGCAGGCCCGAAGCATAAGGCTTCCAATAGGGTTTCCCGCCCTGCTCGACCAGCACGAATACACCGCCGCGCCGGTCCTGAAAACGATAACCGCCGTCTAAATACTGATCGCTGCAATTACCGCTGATGCCGAGGCTCGCATAGAGCCGCCGGTCCGGCCCGACACCGACGCTGCGGCTCGAATGACCGCCGCCCGAAGGTAGCGCCGCGACCAGCGTGAAGTCGCCATCCTTCAGAGCCCCCTTGAGGGCACCACCCGGACGGTACGGCGCACGATGAACACCGTCGTTTTTTGCGACGAACAGGATGCCGTCGCGCAACGCGACACTGTGGGGAAAATCGCTGAGTTCGGCATAGACCGACACGCGCGTGTAGGGCGGTTCGATGCGATAGACGCGCCCCACCCTTGAACCGGCGAGCAACGCGCCTTCGCTGTCAAACATCACAAGCCGGGGACCTTGCATTTCGACCAGGTGCTCGAGCACGTGACCGGCCGGCAGTTTCAACTGCCAGGTCCTGCCGCCGACTTCAAAAGACTGCCCGGCATACTCAAAGGCCGTAACCGGCGTGGCGGCGATCGCCGCCGTTGCGACCGCCGCCCTGAAGAGCCGCGACCACGCTTTCAGGTGGCGCGGCTTCGCCCCGGCCTGCATTGCCGAACATCCGCCTGCGCGGGAAACCAGTTCCGGACTGCACTGTTCAGCCACCATCGTCTTGTCCGTATTCACCAGCATCACCTCCTCTCGTTGGCCGACCCCGCAAATGACGTTGCCCGCTCACGCCACCGTCTCGATTGCGCGGATGAGCGCGTCCTCGACACCCGGCTCGGACTGGCTGTGGCCGGCGCCATCAACCAGCACCACCGAACTCCGCGGCCAGCGCCGCGCCAGAGAATAAGCCGACAGCGGCGGACACAACAGGTCGTAGCGTGCCTGCACTATCACGCCCGGCACGTCGCGCAGCCGGCCGGCATCGTCGAGCAATTGCCCGGGCCGCAGAAAACAGTCGTGAGAGAAGTAATGCGCCTCCATGCGCGGGGTCGAAGGACGCGGCCTTTCGGCTTCCGTCGCGCACGCGCTCAAAACGAGGTCGGGCAACTCCGGGCACAGTTCCGACAATGCACGCTCGTAATCGTGCCAGACGTAACTCGCGGGCAATGACACCGCCGGGTCGTCGTCGAGGATGCACCGGTAATAAGCCGCAAGCGGCGCCGGCCTTTCGCCCCCGGGAAGATGAGCGATGAATGCCGCATACAGGTCGGGATAGATCACCCTCGGCAACATGATGAAGGCACGTTGCAACTCATCCACGCCGCCGAGGAACAGCGAGCGCACGACGACGCCGGCGACGCGCTCGGGGCAGGCTTCGGCATAGGCAACCGCGAGCAACGCACCCCATGAGCCGCCGACCACGAGCCAGCGTTCAATACCGAGATACCCGCGCACCATTTCGAGATCGGCAATCAGGGCCTGCGTGGTATTGCCTTCAAGGCAGGCTTTCGGCGTGCTGTCGCCAGCGCCGCGCTGGTCGGGCGCGACGACACGGAAACGGTTCAGGTCAAACAGGCGGCACAGCGAAGGACGGCAGCCGCTGCCCGGCCCGCCGTGCAGAAACACAACCGGGATGCCGTCTTCAACTCCATATTCCCTGACCGACAGCTGATGGGGAGGCTCGGCGGCGACCACGTGCCGGGCGCCGGAATCAGCTTCCGGCATGGACGACCTTGACCGGCACTTTGAAGCCGATGCGCCGGTAGTCAAACTTTCCGCCCTGCTCGTCCGCATCGGCCGTCGCAATGCTCACAAGCCGCTCGTGGTGATCGGAGAACTCGCACGCCGGATCCATGTTCGCGGCGTCGCCGGTGATCGCAAACGCCTGACAACGGCAGCCACCCCAGTCTATTTCACGGCGCTCGCAGCCGCGGCACTTTGCAGGCATCCAGTCGGTGCCGCGGTACTTTTCGAACGCCTCCGAATGTTGCCAGATATCCCTGAGGCTGCGCTCCTTGAGGTTGTCAAACTCAAGCGCGGTGATGCTCTCGGCCGCGTGGCACGGCAGCACCTTGCCCGACGGCGTCACATTCAGGAATTGCCGCGCCCAGCCGCCCATGCAGGCTTTCGGGCGCCGCGCGTAGTAGTCGGGCACAACGTAATCGATCACAAGCACGCCCTTGAACCGCTCGCGCGCCTTCTCGACGACTTCGGTCGCCCATTCGAGTTGGCTGCGCCTAGGCATCAACGTTGCGCGATTGTGATACGCCCAGCCGTAATACTGCACGTGTGCGACCTCGAGGCGCGAAGCCCCCATCCCGACCGCGAGGTCAATGATGGACTCGAGGTTGTGGATGTTCATCTTGTGTATCGGCGCGTTGACCGTCAGCGGCAGGCCGTTGACCTTGACCGCTTTCGCGACCTTGAGCTTCTGCGCGAAACCGTCGTGGTAGCCGCCGATGCGGTTGGCGCTCTCCTCCTCGCTGTCCTGAATACTGATCTGCACGTGGTTCAGGCCGAGTTCGGCAAATCGCGCCATGCGCGCGTCGTCGATCAACACCGCCGAGGTGATCAGGTTGGTATATAGATTGAGCTTCCCGGCGGCGGCGATCAGCTTCTCAAGATCCTTGCGCACCGCCGGCTCGCCGCCGGAAAAATGCACCTGCAGAATACCCATTGCGGCGGCCTGCTCAAATACATCTATCCATTGCGCGGTGCTGAGCTCGCCCGACGAGCGCTCGAGCTCAATCGGATTCGAGCAGTACGGACACCGCAAGGGGCAACGGTGCGTCAGTTCGCACAACATGGACACCGGCATGCCGATACTTTTGTCTTTACTGCTCATATCCGCAAAAAATCCTTGTCGGCGAGGTCTTGCAGCATCACGATAATGTCCCTCAATATCTGTGCTTCAGGCGCATTGTACGCCTCGCTGAGTTTGCCGGAAATGGCCCTGACCGTGGTGTGCCCGTCGCACAGTTTCAGGGTATCGAGCGCCGGCCCGTCGGGTTCGAGCAGGCGCTCCGGCGCGAGCAATACCCAGCGCCCGCGCGTCTCGTCGTGATGCAACCTGACGTGGTCGGGCAGGAACGGCATCGAATCCGCCAACACCACGCAGCGTTCGCGGGCGACGCGGCTGTCCGCCGGGTCTTTTATCCGGGCGTTCACCGCTGTTCATCCGGCACAAAGCAACCGGGCGGGACCAGGCCCGGCTCGATATAGGCGAAATGCAGCGCGTCCAACTGGCTCCACAGCACGTCGCACTTGAAGTCCAACGCGTTCAGCGCGCTTTCCTGCTGCTCGGCGGTGCGCGCGTTGTCGAGCACATATTGCAACGCAAAGTCCACATCGCGGCGCGCCTGCGTCAGCCGGGGCTTGAAATACGCAAGCAACTCCTCGGTGATGAAGTCGTAATTGGCGAGCATCCCGGCCATGCGTTCGGCGATGATCTTCGGCGAGAAAATTTCGGTCAGCGACGACGCGACCGCGTCGAGTAACGGCATCTCGGAGACGAAGTGAACGTAGGCGTCCGCCGCAAAGCGCGAAACCGGTAATGCGCCGTCCTGCGCGACCACGTAGGTGCGGTCGAGACCGAGACCGTCGGTAAGCTTGAGCCAGCGCTCAATACCGCCCTTGCCCGGCTCGTCGCCGTCGTGGTCGGCAATGCGCCGGCGCCATTCGCGCCTCAGGTCGTGGCCGGCAATGCGCGCCATCAACCGCGCATCCTTGATCGGGATCGCCGCCTGATAGCAGTACCGGTTCAGCGCCCACGCCTGCACCTGCCCTTTGTTGAGCTTGCCGGTGTGCAGCAGGCGATGGAACGGGTGTTTGTCGTGGTAGCGTTCCTCGCCGATCGCGCGCAGGCGCTGCTCGAGCTGCTCGCGGCCCATCGGCTTGTCGAGTTTGACCTTCACAAGTCAATGACCTGCCCGTCGTACGACACCTGCCACCCCGCGTCTTCGACAATCCTGCGTTCGGGCGAATCTTCAATCAGCACCGGGTTGGTGTTGTTGATATGGATATAGACCTTGCGCTCGGCCGCAACGTCGCGAAAGGCCGCGAGCGAACCGTCTTCGCCGTCCATGCTTATATGCCCCATCCTTGCGCCGGTCTTGTGGCCGACACCGGCGGTGATCATCTCGTCGTCGCGGAACAACGTACCGTCAAAGAGCACCAAGTCGGCGCCGTCGAGACGCCGCTTGAGGTCGTCGGGCAGACCGGCGCAACCGGGTATGTAATGGAACGCGGCGTTTCCGTGCAAACTGCGGACATGCAGGCCGATCGTATCGCCTTCGCGGGTGCCGAAATTCACTCCCCGGCTTTGGTCCTCCATGAACAACGCGACCTTGCCGGGCACCGCAAAAGGCTCGATCTCAAGGCCAAGCGGTACGCCTGCGGCGTCGGTGACCTTAAAAGGCGACGACAATTCAAAAGTGTCGCGCTTGACGTAGTCGGGATTGAGTACATTGAAAATCGGGTTGTCCGCGAGAATCGCCTGCACCCTGTCCGAAGCATAGAGCCGGAAGGGCTCACTCTCGCGCATTGTTAAAAGCCCGGCGATATGATCCACGTCGCCGTTGGTCAGCACCACGGCCTTGATCGGGCTGCTTCTGAGCCCTTCGCGGGGATGCAACGGCTCGGTCTGATTAATCTGCTGGCGCAGGTCGGGCGAGCAGTTTAAGAGAGCAAAGTTTTTGCCGTCTGCGGTGACGGCAACGGAAGACTGGGTTCTTGAAAAAGCCCGAGCACTGTCGCCTCTGGTGAGGCGGCAGTGCTCAGTATTGCAATTCCACTGGGGAAATCCCCCTCCGGCTGCCGCGCCCAGAACGATGATGCGCATGAAATGTATGCCTCACCGTCCGGCCGCTCGCTTTGGAAACGAACCCCCCTATGGTGATCAGGAAATTTCCGCGCAAGCGTAGCAGTTGATTTCCATACCAACTGCGGTTTCCTTGATCGAAGGTGTTTTCCACAACTTCATGATGAATCCTCCTTCTGTTAGCTAACATTCCTCGGAGATTGCAACCAACTTAACGGCGGCTCCCTGCCAAGGTGGCAACATTATACCTTTTAGGGTAGAAAAGGCCAATGAATATTGATGACAATTTTGAATGATCGGCATAGTGAAATCCGATGAAAGCCGCGCCGGAACGCCAAAAATCACCCCCCGACCGAAGTCCCGGTACGACTGAGGGAAGCAGGGGTCCTTGGTGGTCAACCGCTGCGCGCCGGCCGCTTTCCGCATCACACGCCGCCACGGATACGCGAGGCTTACAAGTCAACCCCCACCCACGAGCTACCTTCCTCCTTTATCGGCCCAGGCCCGAAGCGACAAAACGTTCGGCGATACGTAGCCGGCGCGTCGCCTTCCCTCTTCACCGCCCGCACCCGAAGTGCAACAGAACACTTCGGGCATTGCAAAACAGAGATGAAATCAAAAACAGCGGATCTCGGCTTCAGCTTGCGCCTCTTTAAGTTTCTCGACCGACTTCCTGACCCACTCGACATCACGGAACATCGCGGTGCGCTCACCCGGCATCAACCGCATCCTCAGAGCGGTTTCGGCGTCAACGTACTGGTCGTAAGGCATCAATTCCGCGATTGCATCCACGGCGCAGGAACATCGGGCGAGCATGATCTCGGATTCACCGTTACTGCTCATGCAGGCGAACACGAACTCGGCGCGCGCACGGGTCGGAAAGTCATTGGCAAATACCGACGGCAGGCTGAAGGCCAGCCCGAAAACCGCCGCCGCCACGATGGCCCTGTTGATTGCCATAACACATTCTCCACTATTCTTTTGATTTCACAGGCTCGAGACGGTCAAAGGTCATTCGCACAGATTCAAGCGGCTCGGCACCGGCATCCTCACCGACTATCAGGGTCGAGATGCTGTATATGTATCCGGGAATGGATTCGGCAAGTATAAACTCATAGAGTTTGCCCGCATAGCCTTCATACTTTTTGTCGCCGCCCTCGCCCGCCAGCGGCCTGAGAAACACCCTGCGCCCCTTGATCCTGCGCCCTCCGTGGGTCACGGTAACCGCCTCGCTGTGCGTGTTGTTACGAAACCCCTGGCGCAGCAGATGACGAAAATGATGGTGCGTGACGCGCTGCCCGCCACTCATCTTCTCCGAATCCCACTGCAGGAAATACATGAGCACCGGGTTGGAATGAAAATTGGTAATGTCGGCGAAAGGCCTTCTGTCGGCGCCGCTCAGGAACTCGACGCTTAAATCCTTGGCGCCGTCCTCGGCGATGCGGGTGATCACAAGCGTCACCTTGTCATCAATCTCGCGGGCGTGCGAACCCGACTGACGAAAATCGTAATGCAGCACGGATTCGGAAGTGACGTTGTTGAGATGATGAGTGCCGAACAGCAGCATCTGCTCCTCGGTGTACCTGCCGTCGTCCGGATCGGCGCCGGTCTCCCGCGCCGATGCCGACGCCGCCAGCGCCAGCGCAACCGTGAAAATCAGCCCCCGCACGGCGCGTTTCCCGGTCACCGCCCCGCCTCCTGCGGGATCTCCCTGAATTCAGGCATCTTCACCGGGCCGCTGACTTCGAGCGGATACCCCATCACCTCCCATTCGTCGGTGCCGCCCGGAAACCAGTAAACGTTGCGATACCCCAGCGCGAGCGCCCTCTTGGCGGTGTTCCATGACATCCAGCAGTCACGCAGGCAGTAAAAGACCAGTACACGCTGCTTATTGCGCGACGTCAACCGGGCGAGATTTTCTATCAGGTATTCCTCGAACTCCGGAGAAATATCACCGTCGCCGACGTTCGGCAACCATACACTGTCCGGAAGATTATGCCGCGTCGGCGTCCGCCACAGGCGCTCGGGCGGAAAATCCGGCGGCTTGCGCATCAACGGCAACACGTCGATCAACGCGGCGTCCGGCTCGCGTTCGAGCAAAGCGCGTAACTGGTGGGCATCGACCACGGCCGCACCGCGCAAGGTCGCGGGCGTCGGCGTTCTGTATTCGTCCATGCGGTAGCCTTCCGGCTCCTCGACGAAACCGGTTCCGTCGGAAGCGCGCGCGCAGGCCATCCACGCGAACGCACAGAACAGCGCCAGTGCACAACTGTACCCGGCTCCGGCTCTCACCGCATTCATTCTTCCACCAGCGGCACATCGTACTCCGTAAGGATCGCTTTTATTTTATCCCGGTTCTTTCGCAGCAACTTGTTCAGTTGACGTTTCCATTGTATTTCGCCGCGCCTGACACCCATCGTGATCTGAAACACCATGCGGTGCTCGTCGCTGTGGTCGGCGATCATCGGCACAACTTTCAAACGCGAACCGTGCCGCCGGTTCAGCCAGCCCGCAACCGGCCCCCATAAAATCGCGACGTCGAGCTTGTCGGCGAGAATGTCCTTGATGACCCGCTCCGAGGGCAGGTTCGCGCTGGTGGTTACCACCGGGCGGTACGGAACCATCTGCGTTATCAGATCGTTCTCGAGCAACAACTCCGTCGGTGGCGCTCCCCCTATCAGGCCAATGCGCAATTCACGCTCCCTGAGCATTTTGTCGGACAGCGAAGTCAACTCAAAATCGGCCGCGGCGCGATACGCCAGCACAAACGCCGAGGAGTAATAGGGATTGGTATTCAAAAGCAACTCGTGAGCCGCCGATATGCCGATGATCAAATCGCAACGCCTGGCGTTCAGCGTCTCGCGCACGAACCGCGAACCGAGGCTTTGTGAAAACCACACGTAGGTCAGCGGAATGTCAAGTTCGGCGGCGACTAACTCAGCGATCTTGTTTTCGAAACCTTCGCCGGCGCGATTGGAATAAGGCAGGTTGTCCGGGGCGGTACATACGAGCAACGTCGCACGCCCCCGTATTTCGCTGCTGCTGTCGACCGCGTACGCCGGAATCGTGCTGAACAACGCCGCCACCCCGATAACGACGGCACCTGAGATCGCGCAACGACCGCTGCGGCGCTGAATAACAAAACACCACGGCACGGGATTCAGATCCGGCAATGCCTGAAAAGTCTCAGCTGCCCAGGCAAGTGTTGTCGCGCTCTTTCGCCGCCTCCGGCTTGGGCTGCTTTTTCGCGGGACGGGTGCTTTTGAGCACGCCATCCGCTCTTGCAATGAGGTAGGCGTAGATGTCATCGACAAAACACATCACGTTGGGATCCGTCGCGAAAGAAGGCATGCTGCTTTGTGTCGTCGCGCTCACGTTGGTGATCCCGTTGACCACCACTTCAAGGTATTTTTCGTAAGCCAACCCTTTTTTGTTGATCGCATCAAGCAGACTCGGGGCAAATGAACCGCCGAGACCCGCCGGACCGTGGCAGGTGTGGCAGACCGCGTGATAGCGGCGATAACCGTTGAATGTGTACCAATCTATCCTGCCTTCGGCATCTATGTTGTACGGCTTGTCTTTAGCCGCACCGTCTTCAGTTGTGCCGCCTTCAGCCGCATTGCTTTTAGCCGTATTGTCTCCGGACGCAACGCCGGACACCGGAAAAGAAATCAAAAGCATGCATATCAGCAGCGTGGAAAATACCCCGGCCGGACAGCGACGACCCGGCTGCTTAACTTGCGTGTGTGTATTCATTGTTTTTCAAAACACCTGAAAGATCAAAAATCGTCGCTTAAAAAAGAACCCGGGGTTAACACCAAAGTGCGCCCCCCGGGTATGGACAAACATTCTCTTTTAGCGGTTACGATTAAAGAGAGAACACAGTTAAAGAACCTCCGAGGCGGGTGTAGTCTGCAAGACGCTTGTAGCCGCCCACGGCACCGAGACCATCGGAGTCATTGGTCAGACCCGCGGCCATGCCGATACCGGCCCAGCCGCCGACGCCCGACAGAATAGCAATGAATTGCTTGCCGTCATGCTCGTAGGTCGTGACATTGCCGATGATGCCCGACGGAGTCTTGAACTTGTACAGTTCCTTCCCGCTACTGGCATCAACCGCTTTGAGGTAACCCTCCAGCGTGCCGTAGAAGACAATGTCGCCGGCCGTCGCAAGCGCACCGCTCCAGACCGAGAATCTCTCGGGCTTGGACCAGACGATCTTGCCTTTGCCGGCATCCCAGGCAATGAAGTTGCCCATGTGATCTCCGCCCGGGGCGGGGAACATTGCCAGCGTGGCGCCGACGTAGAGTTGACCCACTGTGTACTTTACCCGATGAGGCTCATAGTCCATGCACACGTGATTCGTGGGCACGTAGAACAAGCCGGTCTTCGGCGAGAATGAAGCAGGTTGCTGGTCTTTGGTTCCCAGAGCGGCAGGGCAGATACCCGTGGTATTCACGTCTTCACCCTGATGGTCCGTGCTGTATTTGTTCACCACCTGCGGACGACCCGTTTTCATGTCAACATGAGTAGCCCAGTTGACCGCCGGATCAAATTTTTCCGCAACCAGTAATTCGCCCGTTTCACGGTCCAGCGTGTAGCCGAAACCGTTACGGTCGAAATGCACCAATGCTTTGCGCATTTTCCCCTTGACTTCAATGTCGGCCAGAATCATCTCGTTGACGCCGTCGTAGTCCCACTCGTCGTGAGGCGTCATCTGATAGACCCATTTGGCGTGACCGGTATCGGGATCGCGCGCAAAAATGGTCATCGACCACCTATTGTCGCCGGGGCGCTGAACCGGATTCCACGTGCTCGGATTACCCGAACCGTAGTAGATCAGGTTCAAGTCAGGATCGTATGAATACCAACCCCAAGTCGTGCCGCCGCCGATCTTCCATTGGTCACCTTTCCAGGTTTTGACACCGGAATCAGTACCGACGGATTGACCAAGATGGGTGGTCTTCGCACTCATCAGGGTGTCCGAATCGGGCCCCATTGAGTAACCGCGCCACACTCTCTTGCCGGTTTTGACGTCGTACGCGGTCAGGCTGCCGTGAACACCATACTCACCGCCGCTGATGCCGACATAGATCTTGTCGTTGACAACCATCGGCGCCGAGGTTCCGGTTTCAGCCTTGCTGACGTCACCATTGGTGGCCGTCCACTCGACCTTGCCGGTCTTGGCGTTCAGTGCGACAAGCTTCGTGTTGGCCTGGTACAAAAAGACCTTGCCGTCAGCGTAAGCAAGCCCGCGGTTGACAGTGTCACAACACAGGACGCCGACACCATACTCGTGCTCAAGGACTTCGGGTTGCGACGGCACATGCTCCCAAACAATCTTCGCGTCGTCATCCAAGTCGAGCGCGAATACCTTGTTCGGGAAAGGCGTGTGCACGTACATCATGCTGCCAATGATCAACGGACCGCCTTCGTGACCACGAAGAACCCCCGTCGAAAACTGCCAGGCAACCTTCAGATCCCTGACGTTATCTTTATTGATCTGATCAAGTTCAGAGTAACGGTGGTTGGCATAGTTGCCGGTAGGCATCACCCACTGCTTGGAATCTTTCTGTAATTTCAGCAGTTCGCTGCTTGCCTGCGCGACGGAAGCTGCACCGAAACTCAAAACTATCGTGATCAGAGCAAACTTTGTCGATAATTTCATCATCGACTGCCCTCCTTTATTTATAAATAAAAATCCCAGACCGACTCGACTTCAGGACAAGACCCAGACTGCCTGAGATCAAATTAAAGGGTAGCACATTTTAATATCCCCTGCGGAGTATTCAGAACTAGGTATATGACCGGAACTGCCTGTGAATAAATATCATTTTTTCAATAAGTTATAAATAATTCGGTTAATAGCCAGCGCGCCGCCGCACCGAGACGGGCCGACACCCCGAACTGCGGGCTGCTTCAATAAGCGGTTGATTTGCAAACGGGACGGGCCAGCCCGTCGGTGAACAACGCCGAAGATTTAATTGATCAGCCGATGTGCTTTCGGCGGGCGATCAAGTCATCCACCACCGACGAATCGGCGAGCGTCGAAATGTCGCCGAGGTCGTCCGTTTCGTCTTTGGCTATTTTGCGCAAGATGCGGCGCATGATCTTGCCGGACCGGGTTTTGGGCAGATCCAGCGCCCATTGAACCGCGTCAAGTTTTACAAATGCCCCGATGCGGTTGCGTGCCATGTCGTTCAGTTCCAGTTGTAAGGCCTCGCTGCCTTCGACACCTTGAACCAGGGTCACATAAGCATAGATCGCCTCGCCCTTGACCTCGTGCGGACACCCGACAACCGCGGCTTCAGCCACCGATTCATGAAGCACTAAAGCGCTTTCGATCTCGGCGGTGCCCAGACGATGCCCGGAAACATTCAGAACATCATCGACCCGGCCGGTAATCCAGTAATAACCGTCCTTGTCGCGGCGGCAGCCGTCGCCCGTAAAATACTTGCCCGGATACTCGGCAAAGTAAGTGTCGATGAAGCGCTGATGATCGCCATACACCGTGCGCATCTGCCCCGGCCACGGGTGTGTAATGACCAAGTTGCCTTCGCATTCACCCTCCAGTTCTTCACCCTGCCGGTTCACGATCGCCGGGCGGATACCGAAAAACGGACGCGAGGCCGATCCCGGTTTGAGCGCGGTGGCGCCCGGCAACGGCGTAATCAGATGCCCCCCGGTCTCGGTCTGCCACCAAGTGTCAACGACCGGGCATCTCCCGTCGCCAACCACATCGTGATACCAACGCCACGCTTCGGGATTGATTGGTTCGCCGACTGTGCCCAGTATGCGCAGACTCGCGCGCGAAGTAGTTTTTTTCACTGGCCCGTCCCCTAAACGCATCAAGGCACGGATCGCCGTCGGCGCGGTATAAAAAGTGTTGACATGGTGCTTGTCAACCACCTGCCAGAAACGTGAAGCGTCCGGGTAAGTCGGCAGACCTTCAAACATCAGGGTCGTCGCGCCATTTGCAAGGGGGCCGTAAACAATATACGTATGCCCGGTAACCCAACCGACGTCGGCGGTGCACCAATAGATATCACCGTCGTGAAGATCAAAGCTGTACTTGTGGGTGATGGCGGCGTACAGGAGATAACCACCCGTTGTATGCAGCACGCCTTTAGGCTTTCCGGTAGATCCCGACGTATAGAGGATGAACAGCGGGTCTTCCGACGCCATCGGCTCCGGCGGGCAGTCCCCGGATGCATCGGCGACAATATCGTGATACCAGACGTCGCGCTCGTTCCATGCAACGTCGCCGCCTGTACGCCTGACTACCACCACCCGGCTGACATCGGGGCATTCCTCAAGCGCCTTGTCGGCATTTTCCTTCAGCGGGATGACCTTGGCGCCCCGCACCCCCTCGTCGGCGGTAATCAGCACGCGACAATCGGCATCGAGAATGCGGTTTCTGAGCGCTTCCGGCGAAAACCCGCCGAATACCACCGAATGCACGGCGCCGATCCGCGCGCACGCAAGCATCGCCGTCACCGCTTCCGGGATCATCGGCATGTAAATGCAAACCCGGTCGCCTTTGCAAACACCAAGCGCCTTCAGCGCGTTGGCAAAGCGGCACACCGCAAGGTGCAACTCGCGGTAACTCAAGTGCCTGCCGTCTTCGGGATCGTCGCCTTCCCAAATGATCGCCGTCTGATCGCCCCGGGCCTCAAGGTGGCGGTCGAGACAATTGTAGGCCACATTGAGTTGCGCGCCGTCGAACCAGCGGACGTGACCCCTGTGATAATCCCACTCGAGCACGCGCTCCCACGGCTTGAACCAATCGACAAATAACTCTGCCTGTTCCGCCCAGAAACCCTCAGGATCGTCAATCGAGCGTTGATACATGCGCGCGTAGGCGTCGGTGCCTATGTGCGCCCTGGCCGCAACGCTTTCCGGAATGTCGTAGATCTCCTTCATCGGCGATGATGATATAAGCAATCCAGCACCAGGTCACATAAAAAAACCGACGGATGATTGCTCACCCGTCGGACAGCATCGGCATTACATGACCTGTTTCAGCCGGAAACGCAGGCGCGGATTGACTTTATACCGCGATGGTAACCGCCTTGGTTTCCAGATAATTGCTGAGCACCGCCTCGCCCATCTCGCGGCCCCAGCCGGACTGCTTGTAGCCTCCGAACGGCAGCGCCGAATCAAAGATGTTGTAGCAGTTAACCCACACCGTGCCGGCTTTGATCTCAGCCGCCAGCTTGTGCGCTTTCGAGACATCACTCGTCCACACACCTGCGGCAAGGCCATAGACCGAATCATTGGCTTCGCGGACTAAATCGTCGCCTATCTCCTTGAACGGTCTGGCCACGACGACCGGGCCGAAGATCTCTTCCTGCATGACTTTCATGTCCTGACGTGTATCGACCAATACGGTCGGCTCGATGAAGTAGCCCTTGTCACCCCTCTTCTTGCCGCCGACGACCGCCTTGGCACCCTCGCTCAGACCCGAATCAAGGTAACCGCTGACGCGCTCGTGCTGGATCTTCGACACCATCGGGCCCATCTCGGTGGAAGGGTCGAGACCCGCACCGACCTTGATGCTGCTCGCAAAATTGGAGACGCCACCGACGACCTTGTCGAAAATTTTGTCATCGACGTACAGGCGAGAACCGGCGCAGCAGCACTGGCCGTGATTGAAGAAAATGGCATTCGCCGCGCCGGGAATCGCCGTTTCCAGATCGGCGTCCTGCAGAACGATGTTCGGCGACTTGCCCCCAAGTTCAAGCGAAACTTTCTTCAAGTCGGCCGCCGCCGCTTTGACGATCAGCCGCCCCACCTCGGTCGAGCCCGTGAACGCCACCTTGTCCACGCCGGAATGCGCGGCCAGTGCGGCACCCGCGGTTTCGCCAAAGCCGGTGACGATATTCACCACGCCGTCAGGCAACCCGGCTTCCTGAAGCAATTCACCGAGACGCAACGCCGTCAAAGGCGTTTCCTCGGCGACTTTCAGAACGACGGTGCAACCGGTCGCAAGCGCCGGCGCCAGTTTCCACGCCGCCATCAGCAACGGGAAATTCCAAGGGATGATCTGCCCGACGACACCGACCGGCTCCGGGCGTGTGTAGGAATGATACTGCGCCCCGGGGGTGTAAAGCACCGACAAGGGGATCGTCTGCCCGTGTATCTTGGTCGTCCAGCCGGCCATGTAGTGAAACATGTCGGCCGACAAAGGCACGTCTGCAACTTTTGCGACGGTGACCGGCTTGCCGTTGTCGAGCGACTCGAGCTCGGCCAATTCGTCAAGGTTTTCAAGGATCAGATCGCCGATCTTCCAGATCATCTTGCCACGTTCCGAAGGCGACATTTTCGGCCAGGCGCCTGATTCAAGCGCCTTGCGCGCCGCCTTGACCGCAACGTCAACGTCCGCCCTGTCCCCGGACTGCACCTTGGCGATAACTTCCTCGGTCGCCGGATTGAACACGTCCAGCGTTTCGCCGGACAACGATTCGACCCACTTGCCGCCGATCATCATTTTTCTAGGTTGATCAATGAACGCGGTGACAGGCCGGGTCAATTCCACTTCTTGCGCTAACGCACTCATGATTTTCTCCGTATGTTATGTGCAATGCGTCTTCGGGTTTTTCGCACTCACAAAGACGCAAAATTCTACCTGCAAAGATCAACGTAAAGCAAGCAACGACTGCTGAATACAGCAATATCCACTATAGCATATTGCCCCTGCGGTCAGCCGCATGTTTCGGTGGCGCGGACATAGTATATCCTTGCCCATCGGAATCATATTTTCACGCGGCCGGCCTTCGCCGCCAGTGTACCGTTTCCAGCGTGTCGCCCATACAGCAAATTGCCGATAACCGACTGAGCGGGTGCTGGTCGTACCTCGCCGCCCGTTACACCCTGAAGGATCGAAGCACCTGGTTTTCCCATTTATAATAGCCCCACCATGAGCTGTGAACGACACAACCATCCGGCAGACCTGGCGTCGCGGGCACGCAGACGCTTTGTGCTCGGCGCCGCCTCGGCGGGCGCCCTCACGGCACTCGCGCCGCCACTGTCATGGGCGTACGCCAACCCGCAGAACGGACCACAGACCTTGCACGGCAACCGCTTTGACCTGCAAACCGGCTACACCAAAGTCAATTTCACCGGCGCCGAGCGCCTGGCAACCACCGTCAACAGCAGCCTGCCCTCACCGACACTGCACTGGAAAGAAGGTGAACGCGTTACCCTGCATGTCGCCAACCATCTCGCGCACGACAGCTCCATTCATTGGCACGGCATCATCCTGCCGACCGGCATGGACGGCGTGCCCGGACTGAGCTTCAACGGCATCAGGCCGGGAGAGACTTTCATGTACCAGTTTGACGTCAGGCAAAGCGGCACCTACTGGTATCACAGCCATTCCGGTTTCCAGGAACAGACCGGAATGTACGGCGCAATCGTGATCGCCCCGAAGGCACCGGAACCCTTCACTTATGATCGCGATTACGTCGTGCTGCTGTCGGACTGGACCGACGAAGACCCGGACCGGGTCTATGCCAAACTCAAGAAACTCAGCCACTATTACAACCTCCGGGAACGCACGCTCGGCGACTGGTGGCGGGACATCCGCGAGAAAGGCATCGACGTCACCCAGCGCGAACGCGCGATGTGGAACGAAATGCGGATGCGCGACAGCGACCTCTCCGATGTCACCGGCGCCACCTACACTTTCCTGATGAACGGGCACGTCCCCGCCGACGGCTGGACCGGCCTGTTCAAACGCGGCGAACGGATCCGGCTGCGCCTGATCAACGCCGCCGCAATGACCTTGTTCGACCTACGGATCCCGGGACTGAACATGACCGTGGTCGCCGCTGACGGGCAGTATGTCGAACCCATCTCGGTCGAAGAACTGCGCCTCGGCGTCGCCGAAACCTATGACGTGCTGGTCGAACCGAACGGCGACACTCCCTACACGCTGTTCGCACAAGCCATTGACCGCTCCGGCTACGCGCGGGGCACGCTGACACCCGACCCCGCGTTGCACGCCATGGTGCCGCCACTGGATCCGGCACCGTTCCTCAGCCACGACGACATGGGCATGACGCACGGCGCCGGTCACGGCGGACACAGTGGGCACGACGGACGCGGCGAGCACAACAGACACGGTGGACACGACAGACACGGCGTTGGCCACGGCGAACACGGCGGCATGAAGCACGAACGCGCTACGGTAAAACGCGGCCCGCAGGTCGATATGATCGCAGACGCGCCCCGCTACCGCCTCGACGACGCCGGCGTCGGCCTGCGCGACAACGGACGCCGAGTGCTGACTTACGCCGACCTGTGCAGCCTGAGCAAGATACCCGACCGACGCGACCCCGAGCGCGAGATCGAACTGCATCTCACCGGAAACATGGAACGCTATATCTGGTCGTTCAACGGTGTCAAGTTTGCCGACGCCGAACCGTTACCGTTCCACTATGGAGAACGGCTGCGCATCACCCTGATCAACGACACCATGATGAACCACCCGATCCACCTGCACGGAATGTGGAGCGAGCTCGAAACCGGCCACGGCGAATACATCCCGCGCAAGCATACGGTGCTGGTGCAGCCGGGCGCCAAGATCAGCTATCGGGTGACCGCCGACGCGCGCGGGCGCTGGGCGTATCACTGCCACCTGATCTATCACATGCCGGGTATGTTCCGCGAAGTGCGCGTCGCCTGAGAGCAGCCACAGTGAAAACAGCGCTGAAGGCGGCAGTGGTCATCGGCGCGCTCGTCGGTGCACTGGGCACCCCGCCGACGCCGGCGGACATGGAAGACGACCCCCTGCTGGCGAAACTGGAGATCAACCAACTCGAAATGCGCGAAGCCGACCACAGCGACCCCCTGAGGTGGGACATCGACGCCTGGCTCGGCAAAGACCTGCACAAGCTGTGGATCAAAAGCGAAGGCGAACGCGCCGGCGGCAAGACAGAAAGCGCCGAACTGCAAATACTTTACAGCCGCGCGGTCGCGCCTTACTGGGACTTTCAGGTCGGGTGGCGCAGGGATCGGCTGCCCGAGCCGGAACGCAACTGGCTGGCCTTCGGGTTTGAAGGATTGGCGCCGTATTTTCTGGAAGTTGACGCCGCCATGTTCATCGGCGAAAGCGGGCACACCGCCTTTCGCATCGACGTTGAACGCGAACTGCTGTTCACTCAGAAACTGATCCTGGAACCTGAGATTAAACTGAACTTCCACAGCCGCAATGATCAAAACACCGGCACCGGAGCAGGCTTGTCCGACGTCGAGATCAGCCTGCGCCTGCATTACGCGATCAACCGGCAGTTTGCACCCTACATCGGCGCCAGTTGGGAAAGAAAAGTCGGCAACACGGCGAATTATGCGCGCGACAGAGGAAGAGACACAGATGATTTGCAGTGGGTCGCGGGCGTGAGCGCGTGGTTTTAAGGAACGGGCAGGGCCGACTTGGATTCGGGTAAACCTTTCATAATAAAATTATCAGAGAAAATTTCAAAACTGCCGCGGCGACATTTCACCTGAGCAAGTACGCACACATAGCTGACGCATGATGTTAAAGCGGCAATTCGCCGACTGCCAAGCTAAGGGCAGTACTGGCACCGAAGAAATCATTGCAAATACTAAAGGGTACATTGAAAAAGGAACTTCCCAACAGATTGGTCGGCATATTCCGAACAGCCCGCTATTCAGTCCACCCGCCTTTCCCATTTCGCACGGATTCTTTTAAAGTATTCAATTCGCTTGTCAATCTTAGCGAGCTCTCTCGGGTAGAATTCAAGCATTGTATTGCAGAATTCTATCATCCAAGATATTCGAGAATTTTGAGGATTGACCATAATTCTATTTGAATCTGTGATTTGGACTTGCCCCCAACCAAGCGCGCCAATTGTAAGGCACTCCCAATCAAGAAACTCAATCGGTATAAATATCACATTGTCAACGAACGCAGTCAACTCCTCAATAATGTAGGAGACCATAAGAACAATAAAATAATTTTTATCATCTTCATAAAATCTTGTCAGGCATTCAACAGATGTAAGATTAGGCATGTTGAATCTCGTGTTCAAACGGTGCGTCTTTACGTCCACCAAGTAATAAACCCATTGGTGTCTTCAAACGCTAAATCCGCCATTGCCCGACGGGAAAATTGAGATGAATATTTGGCACATATATCTTTGCCCAAGACAAATTCAAAGTTTTCCGACAAAATGTCTTGAATTGCATCACCGACTGCGCGTGTGCTATTCGCAGTACTGCTGGATAGAAACTGATCTTGTTTGTTCAGAAAGTTCTTGATTTCATCTTGTACTTTGAGATACCGGTCAGTATAGAACAGTTGACTGTTCATAGTTTCTCCGTGCTGTCAGAATAGGGGCTGGTGCTGATCAGTTTTTGTGCGTTTCTTGGCTGAAGTTTTTTTATCAATCAAGGAATTTCGTTCCCAGAATACATTGTCATAATAGCCCTGAATGGTATTGTTTTGATTGGCCAACTCAAGCCGTTTTTCAGCGAAGCAACAATATAACTCATCAATTTCAATTCCAACGTATAAACGCCCAAGTTTTTTGGCCACGACAGAGGTTGTACCAGAACCCAAAAACGGGTCAAAAACGACGTCGCCCGGATTTGAACTTGAGAGAATAAGTTTAGCCACTAACTTTTCCGGTTTCTGAGTTGGATGATCCGTATTTTCCGGCATTGACCAGAACGGGACTGATATATCAGTCCATAGATTTGACGGATAGGTAAGGCGAAAACCTCCCCTATTCGTCATGTCCCAATCTTTTGGTTCGCCACTTTCAGTAGTATATGGAGCAATCACTCGTCGCTTTAATTTCACTGCATCAACATTGAATGTATATTCGTTAGAAACTGTAAAAAACCAGATGTCCTCAGCACAATCCTTCCAATTTCTGAATGCCCCCCGACCCTTTTCACGCTCCCAGGTAATCCGGTTCTGCACGTTAAAATACCGCTCGCCAACCTGTTGAACGGCAGACGAACATTGCCAGTCACAACAAATATAAATTGACGCAGATGGTTTCAGAACACGGCGAAGAGGGACGAGCCATGAATCAAGCCATTCCGCATAATCATGGCTGGAACGACGCTTGAATTTACTACTGTTGAAAGATTTGTCCAGATTATACGGAGAATCAATAATCATAAGATCTACAAAGCCGGAAGGCAGATGAGGTATTGCTTCGAAAAGATCTTGGCATACGGTTCGTCCAATAAGGGACTCCCGTGCAACAGGCGTGCTCAAACGCAAAAGGCGTGAGGAATACATAGATCGGTCTGCATCATCCAGAACGATAGTTCGGTTTCTTGCAGCCTTGGGCCTTTCATTCTTATCAGCCCCTTTTCCTATCAATTCAGTTGTCATCCACTTGAAAACCTGTGTAAAGCACTCCTCTTTTTGATATTCATCCAGCGCCTGGTAAATCTTGTACCTTTTCAAATAACGCTTCATTTTAGAATAAATTGCGCACGTTGGCCAAAATAATTTAGTAAGCCCCCCCCAAACTCACTGCTTCAATTTTAATTTTTCAAAAATTGAAATCCGGCGGAGAGGGAGGGATTCGAACCCCCGGACCGCTTGCACGGTCAGCGGTTTTCAAGACCGCCGCTTTCGACCACTCAGCCACCTCTCCGAGCCTGGATGCACTTATATTTACACAAATATTACATAAAAGCCGGGGGCGAGGCGAAAATCACCCGCCGGGACGCCAAACGCCCTTGCCCTTTTGAACACCGCCCCCATTTTTTGATAGAATTACAGGTTGTTACCCTATTGCTTAATGAGGTAAAGAATATGGAATACGCTTCAACCCAATCACGCACCGCCATTCTTGCGACCAACAAGGTCATACGCAACACTTACCTGTTATTGACCATGACCTTGCTGACATCCGCAGTCACCGCGGGCATTGCGATGATAAGCCGCGTCGGCTTCGTGAATCCAATCCTGATGCTTGTGGTGTTCATCGGAATGCCTTTCGTGATCCACCGCATCAGGAACAGCATCTGGGCGTTGCCAGTCACGTTCCTGTTCACGGGCTTCATGGGCTATGTGCTCGGCCCCATCCTCAGCGTGTATCTGGGATTGCCGAACGGGCCGCAGATCGTGATGGCGGCATTCGCGACCACCGCCGCGGTGTTCTTCGGCTTGTCGGGTTATGCGCTGATGACGCGCCGCGACTTCAGCTTCATGGGCGGTTTTCTTTTCACCGGTTTACTCGTTGTGCTCGGCGCGATCATCCTCAACCTGTTTGTTTCGATCCCGGCGCTGTCGCTGACGATTTCGGCGGCGGCCGTGATCCTGATGAGCGGCATGATCCTGTACGACACCAGCCGCATGGTGCACGGCGGGGAGACCAACTACATCGTGATGACCGTCTCGATGTTCGCCAGCATCTACGTGCTGTTCGTGCATCTGCTGAACCTGTTTTCATTCTTCGGCGGTAACGAGTAAGAGAATTCCCCCCCGCACCGACACAAAGGCCAGCTTCGGCTGGCCTTTTTATTGATACCCGGGATATCCCAAGCAACAACACATAACGCACCGCCGTCCACAACAAGACCCGGACACGACATGCCCGGTCTGATAAAAAACTCATCATGAAAACAGTCTATCTGGGGCTGATCCTGTCAGCCCATTTCGGTCTGTTGAGCCTGGCATTCGGATATAACTGGATAAAATTGTTTTATTTTCAGCACAGAACAAGTCTTTTGCTGTCCGCGCTTGTCCTGTCGGCTGCTTATATTGCTTCACAAGCCTTCACCCGCGTCCCGTACCACAGAGAAAAATTGCGCTCCCTGCTGTTATATGCAGCCACGGCAGTCGGTTTTGCATCTCTTTTATACGCCGTATTCTTCGCGCAGAAAGCGACCCAGCAAATTATTGCATCCACTCTCCTGTTTCTCGCTGCTATTGCAACTGCGGCTTTTTGCGAATCGAGAAAAACAAATGCGATATGGAAGAATCTGCACCGCGCACTGAAAACCGTCCTGCTGCTCGCCGTATTCACTTTCCTCTACATGCATCAGGAACTGATCTTTCACTTGACCCCATCCCTTTCCGCAACATCCGGCCAGGAAAACAAGTTCAAAATGGAAAGATCCCTGACCCATACAGCTTTCTACAATGTCGAGCTTACAAATTACTATATGTCAAGCTATTACTTGCCGGCAAAACTCTCGAACATACCCGGGCACATCAGCGCTCTCGACAACAAGACTTTTTTGATGATCGAACGCTATGGAAACATTTATCTACTCACTTTGAGGAAAAACACAGACAGCGGCCACCCTGAAGAAGAACTTTATATTAAAAAATTATCCGCTGTCTTCCCCATCAATTACGGCGAGTTGTATTCATCTGAAGCATCTGAAAAAGTCACAAAAAGTTTTTTCAGGATCAATGATCTGTACACCGATACCGAAGACGGGCGGCAACGCCTATACGTCAGCCATCATTTTTGGAACGCCGAAAAGGAATGCTTCACCCTGCGGATTTCAAAACTTGCCGATGACGTTTCGGCTTTATTGAACGACAACTCTTCTCCGGAATGGCGCACGCTTTACGAAACCGCACCATGTTTTCCCGTCAATAAAACCGGCATCGCCTTTGTCGGCCATCAGGCGGGAGGAAGAATCGTCGGACTGGACGAAAATACCCTGCTGTTTTCGGTCGGCGATCACGGGTTTGACACGTTCGGCGGATCAGAGAATTTTCCCCAGGATATCAATAATACCTACGGGAAGATCTGGAAAATTGACCGCGACACCGGAGAAGCCGACCTGATCTCCCTCGGGCACCGGAACCCCCAGGGGCTGTATCGTGCCCCCGACGGCTCCATCTGGGAAACCGAGCACGGGCCGGAAAGCGGAGACGAATTGAACAAAATAAAACCGGGGAAGAATTATGGCTGGCCGCACGTGTTGTACGGAACACAGTACGGCCATTTCACCTGGCCGCGGGGTACAAGCCAGGATGGACATGAAAGTTATGAACAACCTGCATTTGTCTGGACTCCCGCAATCGCCGTATCCAACCTGATCGGGGTCGAGGGGGATTTATTCCCGCTATGGAAAAATGACCTGCTGGTCGGCTCGCTCAAGAGCAAGACACTGTTCCGCCTGCAAATGCATGAGGACCGCGTTATCTACAGCGAGCCCATTAGAATCGGCTACAGGATCCGGGACATAGTGGAAACCCCAAACGGGGAGATCTTTATGTGGACAGACAGCCGAAGCATGATCCGCCTGCGTCCGGTGAATTCCCTGCCAAAAGAGAACGAGACCATCGGCGAAGCCGGCGAGCGGCTGTTCTACAAATGCGCCGGGTGCCACAGCATCAAGCCGGATGCACCGCACGGCATCGGCCCCAACCTGTACAAAGTTTACAAAAGCCCGATCGCGAGGCATCGAGAATATCACTACTCACCGGCGTTACAAGCCAGGGCCGCAGAGCAATGGACCCGCGAGAAACTTGATCTTTTCCTGAAAGACCCGGACGCTTTCGCACCGGGGACGACGATGCAGATGAAAATACCCGACGACCATGAGCGCCGGGTGTTGCTGCATCATCTCGAAAACCATTGACAATCACTTCGGCGAAATCCCACTCGCGACCCCGCCAGTCACCATATCGCCGACGGTGATGCATCCTCCGTCACGCCAAACACTCCTGCTTTTTTTAGACATCACATCGCATTTTTAGATAAAATTACGCGACGTTGCCCTGCGCTTGATGGGCGCTAAGGGATATGGAAGAGGATCTCCCCTGCACCGGCACAAAGGCCAGCTTCGGCTAGCCTTTTTATCGTTGCCCGGGATATCCCGGACAGCAGCACAAATAGCCCGAAGTCATCACCGAGCGAACACATCACCGTCCACAACAAGACCCGGATAAGACATGCCCGGCCTGATAAAAAAATCTATCCTGAAAACAATCTATCTGGCGCTGATCCTGTCAGTCCATTTCGGCCTGTTGAGCCTGGCATTCGGAGATAACTGGATAAGATTGTTTTATTTTCAGCACCGAACAGGTCTTTTACTGTCCGCGCTTGTCCTGACGATCGCTTATATCGCTTCACAAGCTCTTATCCGCGTCCCGCACCACAGAGAAAACTTGCGTTCTTCGCTGATATATGCAACCACGGCAATCGGTTTTGCATCTCTTTTATACGCCGTATTCTTCGCACAGGAAGGATCCCAGCAAATTATTGCATCCACTTTCCTGTTTCTCGGTGTTATTGCGGCTGCGGCCTTTTGCGAATCGAGAAAGATAAATTCGGTATGGAAAAATCTGCACCGCGCACTGAAAACCACATTGCTGCTCGCCATATTCACTCTCCTCTATATGCATCAGGAGATGGTTTCTCGCTTGGCTCTTATCCCCTTCACAATATCCGATCAGGAAAACAAGTTCAGAATGGAAAGATCCCTGATCCATACGGCTTTTTACAATGTCGATCTTACAAATTACTATACGCCAATCTATTACTTGCAGGAAAGACTCAAGATCAAACCCGGACACATCAGTGCCCTCGACAACAAGACTTTTCTAATGATCGAACGCGAGGGAAACATCTATCTCCTCACTTTGAGAAAAAATACAGACAGCGACCCTCCCGAAGAAGAACTTTATATTAAAAAATTATCCGCTGTCTTCCCCATCAATTACGGCGAGTTGTCTTCATCCGAGGCATCTGAAAAAATCATGAGAAACCTGTTCAGGGTCAATGATCTGTACACCGATATTGAAGACGGACGACAACGCCTATACGTCAGCCATCATTTTTGGAACGCCGAAAAGGAATGTTTCACAATGCGGATTTCAAAACTTGTCGGTGACGTCTCAACTTTAATTAATCCCCCCGCTCAAGAACCGGCCGGTGATGCCTCGATTGCATTGAAAGATAGCCATCACCCGAAATGGCGCACGCTTTACGAAACCGCACCGTGTTTTCCCGTCAAAAAAACCAGCAAGGCTTTTGCCGGTCATCAGGCGGGCGGAAGGATCATCGGACTGGACGAAAACACCCTGCTGTTCTCGGTCGGCGATCACGAATTTGACACCTTCAACGCACCGGAGAACTTTCCCCAGGATATCAATAATGCCTACGGGAAGATCTGGAAAATTGACCGCAACACCGGAGAAGCCGACCTGATCTCCCTCGGGCACCGGAACCCCCAGGGGTTGTACCGTGCCCCCGACGGTGCCGTCTGGGAAACCGAGCACGGACCGCAAGGCGGCGACGAATTGAACAAAATAGAACCGGGAAAGAATTATGGCTGGCCGCACGTGGTGTACGGAACACAATACGGGCAACACATCTGGCCGCCGGGCGTAATCCAGAATGAGCACGAGGGTTATGAACGGCCCATATTTGTCTGGACTCCCTCGATCGCTGTATCCAACCTGATCGGAGTCGAGGGAGATCTATTCCCGCTATGGAAAAACAACCTGCTAGTCAGTTCGCTGGACGGGATACTGTTCCGCCTGCAAATGCATCAGGACCGCGTTGTCTATAGTGAGCCCATTAAGATCCGACCAAAAATCCGGGACATAGTGGAAACCCCCAACGGGGAGATCTTTATGTGGACGAACAGCCAAAGCATGATCCGTTTGCGTCCGGTGAATTCCCTGCCGAAAGAGAACGAGACCATCGGCGAAGCCGGCGAGCGGCTGTTCTACAAATGCGCCGGATGCCACAGCATCAAGCCGAATGCACCGCACGGCATCGGCCCCAACCTGTACAAAGTTTACAAAAGCCCGATCGCGAGGCATCGAGAATATCACTACTCACCGGCGTTACAAGCCAGGGCCGCAGAGCAATGGACCCGCGAGAAACTTGATCTTTTCCTGAAAGATCCAAACGCTTTTGCCCCGGGGACGACGATGCAGATGAAAATACCCGACGACCATGAGCGCCGGGTGTTGCTGCATCATCTCGAAAACCATTGACAATCACTTCGGCGAAATCCCGTTCCCGATCCCGCCGGTCACCATATCGCCGACGGTGATGCATCCGCCGATATGGACAATCGCGGTCAGCCCCCCGCAACCACGCATCGCGTTGAAACCGCCACTTCCGATCGCCTCGTCCATGCGCGCGCACGGGTGGCAGTCGC
Organism: Candidatus Oxydemutatoraceae bacterium; assembly: GCA_965223735.1. Classification (GTDB taxonomy): domain Bacteria; phylum Pseudomonadota; class Gammaproteobacteria; order Poriferisulfidales; family Oxydemutatoraceae; genus CAYFZO01. The sequence goes on from OZ245010.1 coordinate 517,100, forward strand.
CGGTACCTTCGAGTATCACTTCACCGACGCGGAAAGGCCGACGCTTCAGCACGCCCAGGTTGACGCCGGACACAACGAGATTGCGTCTCAGCGCGGCGGGCTCCACCGCTTCGACACCAGCAAAGCGCGCGATCAGCGGCAGGTGTTCGTGCTGTATCAACGTCACCTGGCGCTTGCCGCTTACCCGCTCGGCGGTATGGTCGCCGACGATGCCACGTCCCGCCAGCAGTTCGGCGGATTCAACCTCGATGATGCCGCCGCGATGCGACGGGCGAATGCCGATCCATTCGAGACGCCCGACGGTCGCGATGTCCCGCATGTCAAACAATGACGCCATCACACCCCAGCCGAAACCCTCGCGATGAGTAAACAGCTCAAGCGTGGCATCTTCTTATATCGTGGCTTTTCCAGTCAGGCACGTGAGCTGTCATAAAGGCCTTAAAGAGCTTGCCATGATTGGGCACACGCAAGTGCAACAGCTCGTGCGCGATAACGAAGTCCTGGAAGCCGGGTTGTTGATCGACGAGATCGGCAGCCAGAGTAACAATTCCCGATGTTGAGCACGAGCCCCACTTCCGATACACCGCCCAACAACAATAGTCCGCCATCTGCAATCCATGATGAGAGCGGGAATCATGGTGCAGGATGTGATATTTCATGCTGGGGGACAACACCTTGGCCAGTGCGAGTTGAACATTTTTCTCAATGTTGTGCCGTCTTTTGTTTAACGGAATCGTGTCGGTGATGACGATCACTTCTTCAGCATTAGCACTTGGGACTTTTGATAACACGTACTTCATCAGACAGCCAAGCATCCTTGAATAGAAACGTTCGCCCTCTTGCAATGCCGAGATGATCTTGCGCTTCTCTACAATCGGGGTTTCAAAGTCAACGAACCGAACCCGCCGATGGCGCTGTTCGGCCTCGTCGTACTCCTGCCGTTCGCCACGCAACCAGGAGAGCATCTCGCGGTTACCCTCGATGTTCGGCTGGACCGCTTCCAGTTGTTCAATGACCCGACGGATCGCATCGGCGCTCATCCACGAGTTGAAGGCGCCGATCCTGGTCTCGATCTCGTTGCGGAACAACATGCCGGTTTCGCCACCCCGCTTGCGCAGAGCGTCCTCAGGCGTGATCGGCACCCAGCCAATCTCCGTCGCGTGACGGATCATCGGAAACTGGACCGAAATGGCTTCACTGATGGGTAACAGGCTCACGCTATGTCCTCAAGGAAGGAAATATGTGTGCAAACGCTTGAACTCAAAGGGGGGAATATGTAATATAATGCCCCTTGATAGCAGGTTCCCCCCCGATGACAAGAGCCCAAGGGGCTCTCTCCGGAAACGGAGTAGTCGGGGGGGTCACTTTTGAGTATTAGCAAATGCATCAATAGTAATACCCTGTCCCGGTCCGAAAAATATCAAACTCACTACGTATTGCCGGTTGGATCCGATCGAAGTAAGTCAATTCTTCCATCTCCCACTTCCGATACACCGCCCAACAACAATAGTCCGCCATCTGCAATCCATGATGAGAGCGGGAATCATGGTGCAGGATGCGGTATTTTTTGTCAGGCAGTAGCATTTCCGCCAGTGTGAATTGAACCCTCTTCTCAATGTTGCGCCGTCTTTTGTTTAACGGGATCGTGTCGGTGATAACGATCACTTCTTCAGCATTAGCACTTGGGGCTTTTGATAGCACGTACTTCAGCAGATAGCCAGGCATCCTCGGATAGAAACGTTCGCCCTCTTGCAATGCCGGGATGGTCTTGCGCTTCTCTACAATCAGACAGTCAATAAAGATGCTGACGAGACAACCCGCGATCAGTTCAAACACCCGCTTTCGTACATGCTTATTGTCAGCAGTGCAGTGGAAATGTTTTTTGTCCAATCCATATTCAAGGCAATCGTACTTGTAATCATCGAGTGAGGTAGCCCACGGAAATGGTCTGAGTACGCTGACGCTGGTCAGCACAAAATAGTGTGTCTCATTGGCACTGAAGTCGAAATTACCGGCTTCATCGAGAAAAATATAAGCACAGTTCACCATCGCGCCGTTTCCTTACAATGAGTTGCTCCTAAACTTCGGAGGCATCTGTCAACTCCGGGATCAGATCTGCTGAGAGTAAAAAAATTTAGAGCGACGCCACGCATTTACCTATTGCCTTGCGTAATCGTGGGGTAAATCAAGGTCGGCGACACGGATCTCGCCTGCCATAAGTTTGTACAGCAACACCTTGAACAAGTCGTCCAGCACCGCGCGTTTCTTACGATGCAATTCGATCTTGTGGTCGATAGCATCGTGAACAGAGATGATCTCGCGCTGTTCGTCCGGAGGTGGGTGCGGGATTAAGAGTTCTGCAAGGCGCGCGCGAAAGGTTGGGGATTGTTGTGTAATTTCCGGCGCCTTCATAGACGTTACGGTGTCTGAAGCCCTCCTCGAGCCATGCCATTGTGAATCGTGAATGAGCTCGAGAAGCATCCAGAGGCCGCAAGCGATGAAGGTGATTCTGAAAGAGACACTCATCTATCTCTCCGTTCCACACCGCGGCGCGCCGATCTCGCCTCCCTCACATATCAATAGGTCACCCTAACGCAACAGCTTATGCGACGGCACACTGTTCTTTAGATACATTCGGCTGACGGCTTGATGATCTCCCGCCCGTCCATGTAAGGCACGAGCGCGTCGGGTATGCGCACGCGGCCCTTCTGATCCTGAAAGTTCTCCATGACCGCGACCAGCGTGCGCCCGACCGCGAGACCGGAACCGTTCAGGGTGTGCACCAGTTCAGGTTTGCCCTTTCCCTTTATGACCCTGGCTTTCATCCGCCGCGCCTGAAAGTCCGTCATGTTGCTGCACGACGAGATCTCGCGATAGCGTTGCTGCCCGGGCAACCACACTTCAAGATCGTATGTTCTGGCCGCGCAAAACCCGAGGTCACCGGTGCACAGTTCCACCACCCGGTAAGGCAACTCCAACTTCTTCAGGGCGGCTTCAGCGTGGCTGGTCAACTCCTCCAGAGCCGACGGCGACTCTTCGCCGCGAACGATCTGCACCATCTCGACCTTCTCGAACTGGTGCTGTCGGATCAGCCCGCGCGTGTCTTTGCCGTAGGAACCGGCCTCAGAGCGAAAGCACGGCGTGTGCGTGACCAACTTCATCGGCAGCTCGTCGGCTTTCAGGATCACATCCCGGCACAGGTTCGTCAGCGGCACCTCAGCCGTCGGGATCAGGTAATAGCCGCCGTCGCCGGCCAGCGCAAACAGATCTGCCTCAAATTTCGGCAACTGCCCGGTGCCGCGCAGACTGGGAACATTCGCAATATACGGCACATACACTTCGCGGTAACCGTGTTGCCTGACCTGCAAGTCCAGCATGAAGCGGGTCAGTGCGCGTTGCAGTTCAGCCAGGTCCCCGAACAGCACCGCAAAGCGGCTGCCGGCGAGTTTCGCCGCCGCTTCGCCGTCCATCAGCCCCAGGCCTTCGCCGATCGCGACGTGGTCTTTCGCATCAAACGAAAAAACCGGCGGTTCACCCTCGCGCCGTATCTCCACATTCTCGTTTTCATCTCGTCCTTCGGGCACGGCGGCGTCCGGCAGATTCGGCACCCCCGACAGCAACTCGTCCAACGCCGCCTGCGTCTTGAGTAATTCCGCTTCGCGCACTTCCAGCCGGCGCTTGATATCCTCTCCCGATCTCAGCAACTCATCCGCCTCGTCCCCCCCGGCCTTGGCCTCACCGACCGCCCTGGCGTTGAGCCTGCCCTGCTTGTGCAACGCTTCAACTTCAACCTGCAATGCCTTGCGCCGGTCTTCCGCCACCTGATACGCCCGACGGTCGAATATAAAGCCCCGGCGCTTCAGCGCGGCAACAACGCGCTCAAGATCGGTGCGCAGTAATTTCGGATCAATCATGGTGGTGGTCACAGGTGAGCTTCGGATATTGCAACAAAACCCACCGAAAACCAAGCGGACACGCCGCCATTCGCTTGCCGCCGCTCCGACTGTTAATATCAGCCGCCATGTTTGAAAGCCACTTTACGGCTCTTTCCGGAAGCCATTTCGGAACCGACATCTTTTTGATCTATACCGGCGCGGCGGCACTGGCGACGCTGGCGTTGTATGCACGCCAGACCATGCTCGTCGCCTACATCGTGGTCGGCATCCTGCTCGGCCCCGTCGGCGTCGGCTTGATCAAGGACCCCGAACACATCAAGGAAATGTCCGAAATCGGCATCATGTTCCTGTTGTTCCTGCTCGGTCTCGATCTGTCGCCGGTCAAGTTGATGCGGCTGCTGCGCTCGACGACGCTGATCACCGGCGTCAGTTCGCTGCTGTTCGGCACTCTCGGCTTTGCGTTCGGCCTGCTATGGGGGGCCGATACAGGCGACGCACTGGTCCTCGGTGCCGCCCTGATGTTCTCGAGCACGATCATCGGCCTGAAACTGCTGCCGACCACGGTGCTCCACCACAAGCCAACGGGTGAGACCATCATCAGCATCCTGCTGCTGCAGGACGCACTCGCGATCCTGATCCTGCTCGCGATCCGCCTCGCGGGCGAGGATCTGCCGCGGGCCGCCGCTGCCGTGCCGCTGCTCGCGCTGCCGCTGCTCATCGGCGGTGTCTATCTGGTGCAGAAACACGTGATCAGCCGCTGGTTCGAGAAGTTCGACACCATCCGCGAATACCTGCTGCTGCTGACCATCGGCTGGAGCGTTGGCGTCGCCGAACTTGCCGAGTTCGTGGGCCTGTCGCGCGAGATCGGCGCATTCATCGCGGGCATTACGCTCGCCACCAACCCGATCGCGCTGTACATTGCCGAATCCCTGAAACCGATCCGCGACTTCTTCCTGATCATCTTCTTCTTTTCGCTGGGCGCAAGCGTCAATCTCGACGTGATGATCGAAGTGGCGGTTCCCGCGTTGATCCTCGCGGCGCTGGTGCTCGCGCTGAAGCCTGCAACCTTTAATGTCCTGTTGCGGATATCGGGTGAAGAACGCCAGCGTTCACTCGAAACCGGCGTGCGACTCGGGCAGGGCAGCGAATTCTCGCTGCTGATCGCGGCGCTCGCTGCGGAGATCGGCGTGATCGCGCTCAAAACCTCGACGCTGATCCAAGCGGTGGTGTTGCTGACCTTCCTGGTCTCGCCCTACCTGATCGTGATGCGCTATCCGACACCGATCGGTCTGACCGAAAAACTGCGCCGCGATTAACGCACAATAACCGCGTTTCGCCGATACCAATATCCGCCCTCACTGTACGCCGGGTACGCCGGTTCGCCGCCATCGAGGTCACGCGGACGAAGATCGCCCTGCGTCTGCTCGGGAAGCGGGGCAGGACACAAGCCACCCGGGGAACGCCGCCTGCTCAGGACTCGTGACTGCCTGCGCGGCGGATCAGGGCGCATCGGCACCCTGAGTCGTACTGTGCATCTCCGTGCTTCCGTAATGTATCATAATGATACATCAGTCCGGGCAAATGGCGCCCTGAGTCGTGTTGTGCCTCTCCTGTGCCTCCCCCCCTCAGCGGGTCAGGCTTTTTCCTTCATCTGCGGGAACAGGATCACGTCGCGGATCGACTGCGCGCCCGTGAACAGCATGACCAGGCGGTCGATACCGATACCTTCACCGGCGGTCGGCGGCAGACCGTACTCGAGCGCGGTGAGGTAATCCTCATCCAGGCGCATCGCCTCTTCATCGCCGCGGTCGCGCTGCTTCATCTGCGTTTCAAAGCGCCTGCGCTGGTCGTCCGGGTCGTTGAGCTCAGAGAAGCCGTTTGCGATCTCGTGTCCGCCGATGAACAGCTCAAACCGGTCGGTCAGTTCCGGGTTGTTATCGTTGCGGCGCGCGAGCGGAGAGACCTCGGCTGGGTAGCCGGTCACGAATGTCGGCGCCTCGAGCGTATGCTCGACGGTCTTCTCGAAGATCGCCGTCAGCAGTTGCCCGCACCCGGCGTTCGCGTCCGTCTCGATGCCCTTTTCAAACGCGAATTTCGCGAGCGTTTCGCGGGCGCCGAGGTCATTTTCACCCAGACCGGCGTTGTTCTCCAATATCGCGTCGGCGACGCCGACCCGCGCAAACGGTCCGGAAAGATCAAATCTCCGCCCGCCGCTTTCAAGAACGCCGCCGCCGTATATTTCTTTGCACAGCATCTTGAGCAGGTCTTCGGTCAGATCCATCAGGTCGCGGTAATCGGCATACGCCTGATAAAACTCGAGCATCGTGAATTCGGGGTTATGCCGGCTCGACACGCCCTCGTTCCTGAAATTACGATTGATCTCATAGACCTTCTCGACGCCACCGATCACCAAGCGCTTCAGGTACAGCTCGGGCGCAACCCGCAGATAAAAATCCCTGTCGAGCGTGTTGTGGTGCGTGATGAACGGCTTCGCTTTCGCGCCGCCGGCGAGCGGCTGCATCATCGGCGTTTCAACTTCGAGAAAATCGCGCGTGTCAAAATAGCGGCGGATTGACGAGATGATCCGCGAACGCTGCTCAAACACGGCGCGTGTCCGCTCGTTCATCATCAGGTCGAGATAGCGCCGGCGATGGCGCGCTTCAATATCGGTCAGGCCGTGGAACTTCTCAGGCAGCGGCCGCAACGACTTGGTCAACAGGCGCAACTCATCCACCGCCACGCTCAGCTCGCCTGTTTTCGTCTTGAACATCCGCCCGACCGCGCCGACCACGTCGCCGATATCCCAGGTCTTGAACGCCTGATAAGCTTTCTCGCCAACGTCGTCAATGCGGACGAACAGTTGGATATCACCCGACATGTCGCGCAGTTTGACGAAGCTGCTCCTGCCGATCACGCGCACCATCATCATGCGCCCCGCCACTGCAACCCGCGCTTTTTCATCACGCAGTTCGTCGGCGTCCCGGTCGCCGTATTTTTGATGCAGGGCAGCCGCCAGATGCCCGCGGCGAAAATCGTTCGGAAACGCGGCACCCCCTCCCTGTTTTTCCCGCTCGCGCAGAGTGTCAAGTTTCGCCCGCCGTCGCTCGATCAACCGGCTGGTATCCTGCTCTCCCACTAAACCCCCTGTTTCAGGCTTTCTTCCATGAACGGATCGAGTTTGCCGTTAAGCACCGCCTGGGTGTCGCTGGTTTCAACCTGCGTGCGCAAATCCTTAATCCGCGAATGGTCAAGCACATACGAGCGGATCTGGCTGCCCCAGGCGATATCGTGTTTGGACGCTTCTATCTCGGCCTGCTCGCCTTTGCGCCTGCGCATCTCCAGTTCATACAGCTTTGCCTTCATCTGCTTCATCGCTGTATCCTTGTTCTTGTGTTGCGACCTTTGGTTCTGGCATTGCACCACGAGCCCGGTCGGAATATGCGTGATCCTGACCGCCGACTCGGTCTTGTTCACGTGCTGCCCGCCCGCGCCGCTCGCGCGATAGACATCGATGCGCAGATCTTCCGGATTCAGATCGATTTCAATGTCATCCTCGACTTCCGGCGACACGAACACCGCGGCAAACGAGGTATGCCGGCGGTTACCCGAATCAAACGGCGACTTTCTGACCAGCCGGTGCACGCCGGTTTCGGTGCGCAGCCAGCCGTAGGCATAGTCACCGCCGATCTTCACTGTCGCGCTCTTGACGCCCGCGACCTCGCCCGCCGACACCTCGATCATCTCTACCGAAAATCCACGGTTCTCGGCCCAGCGCAGGTACATCCGCAACAGCATCTCGGCCCAATCCTGCGCCTCGGTGCCGCCGGAACCGGCGGTGATGTCGAGGAACGCGTTGTTCCCGTCCATCTCGCCCGGGAACATCCGCAAAAACTCAAGCGACACGACTTGTCCGGCGAGTGCGTCGAGATCACTGCCGACGCTGTCCACAACTTCCGCGTCTTTTTCGCTTTCGGCGATCTCCAGCAGAGCTTTGCTTTCGTCGAGTTGCTGTTGCAGGTCGCCGACGCTGCTCAGCGTACGTTCCAGGCTCGCCTTTTCGGCCCCGAGTTCAGCGGCCTCAGGCAGTTTCCAGATTCCCGGATCCTCCAGGCGGCGGACAATCTCGTCGCAACGCGCAAGTTTTGCATCGCAGTCAAAGATACCCCCTCAACGCCCGCACGCGCTGCTCGAGATCTTTCAGAGTCTGTTTAACAGAGGTCAGTTCAAACATTGTCGACCACCTGTTGACGATCCGCCCGATGACTTACTCGATGACTTCGAGGTAGCGAATGTTCAGCATCGGGGCGCGTCGGCCGTTATACTCATCCGCCGCGAGCAGGTACGCGATATGGATCCTGCTCATGTCCTCACTCACCGGGTATTTGTCCATGTTATACAGGATGCTGCGCACGCTCATGTCCGAACCGTCGGGCTGCAGGATCAGTTGCAAATGGCGTTCGCCCACCACGCGGCGGTCCTTGACGTTGAAGACGCCGTCAAAAACAGGCTCCGGAAAGCTGACGCCCCAGGGCGCCGCGGTACGTAACTCAAGCGCGTTCTCAAACGACAGCTCTTCAGGCGCAAGCGCGCCGTCGCTGAACAGACGGCACTCGAGTATATCGTCGTCCACCACCTGTGCGACTTCCTCGGTGAACAGCGCCTTGAAGCGCTCGAAGCTGTCGGCCTCCAACGTCAGCCCGGCCGCCATCGCGTGACCGCCGAAGCGCGCGATCAGGCTCGGTTCGCGCGTCGAAATACGCTCGAGCAGGTCGCGGATATGCACGCCCGGCACCGACCGCACCGACCCTTTCAGCTCATTGTTTCCGGCTTTGGTGAAAACCGCTGACGGGCGGTGAAACTGCTCCTTGAGCCGCGACGCGAGCAGGCCGATCACGCCTTCGTGCCAGCCCTGGTTGAACAGGCAGATCCCGACCGGGACCTCGCTGTCGTTGATCAGGATGTCTTCCATCAGCGACAGTGCCTGCTCCTCCATTGTCTTTTCAACCTTGCGGCGCTTGCGGTTGATTGCATCCAGACGCGCCGCCAGTTTCATTGCGTCTCCCGTTTTGTCGGCGAGCAGACACGCGATACCGGTCGCCATGTCTTCAAGCCTGCCGGCGGCGTTGATCCGGGGCGCAACGGCAAAACCGAGATCCGACGTCGAGGTTTTCGGCAACGGCCGGCGTGAGACCATCAGCAACGCCTTGATGCCGGGACTGCATTTACCGTGCCGGATACGCCGCAACCCCTGTTCGACCAGCACCCGGTTGTTGTCGTCAAGCGGCACGATGTCAGCCACCGTGCCAACGGCGACCAGATCAAGCAACCCGTCGAGACGAGGCACGTTGCCGTATTCAAAATGACCGTTCTCGGCGAGGCGGCGACGCAGTGCGGCGGCGACGTAAAACGCAACGCCGACGCCGGCCAGCGCGCGGCTCGGAAAGTCCGAGCCGTTGAGATTGGGGTTGACAATCGCGGCGGCGGCGGGCAACACCTCGCCCTGCAAATGGTGGTCGGTCACGATCACGTCAATACCGGCGTCCTTCGCGACTTCAACACCTTCCACGCTCGCAATGCCATTATCCACGGTGATGATCAGATCGGGCTGCCTGGTTTCAACCACCTCCTCGACGATCTTGGGCGTCAGGCCGTAACCGAAGCGAAAACGGTCCGGCACCATGTAGTCCACCTGCTCAAAGCCGAACATCCTGAAAGCCCTGACCAGCAACGCGGTGCTCGTCGCCCCGTCGGCGTCGTAATCCCCGACGATGATGATATGCCGGTCGTTCAGAAACGCCTCTTCGAGTATATCCACCGCCGCTTCAATACCCGGGATGCGCTCGTGCGGCAACAACCGGGACAGGCTGAAGTCCATCGCCTGTGCCGAATCAATACCGCGCGCGCTCAGCACCCGCCTGAGCAACGGTGAGAACGGCGCGTCTTTCAGCGCGGCGCCGTTGGTCTCGCGACGCACGAGTTTAGGCGTAACAGGTTCCAACATTTCCCAAGGCCTCAAACCTCATAACATGCATTATTCAAATCAACCGGCGGTAATCCGAATTCCCGCCGCAAACGGCACTGCAAAATCGGCAATGCAGTATTATACGAACAGTTGACGCAAGCTCATTTCCCCATAACCGACACGGCGACCCTGAATGCCTTCACCCCGAACACCTGCGCCATGAACGAACACATTCTATTCGTAACCGGGAAACTCGCCTATCGCAGCGTATGCAAGGTGCTCGAAGATATCCGGCCAACTGATTTCACCTATATAGTACACGAACTCGGCATCACTGTCGCGGCTTTGATGACGAGCAAATTGATCAAGCACAGGCTGAAAGACATAGGGGGCGCCAACCGCATTATCCTGCCCGGACGGTTTCGCGGCGATCTCGACGAACTGTCCGCGCACTTCGGCGTCCCGGTTGAACGCGGCCCCGAGGAATTGAAAGACCTGCCGGCGTTTTTCGGCAGGCGCACGGCGGCGCCCGATCTCAGCCGTTACGACATCCGGCTGTTCGGTGAGATCGTGAACGCGCCGGACCTGTCGCCGCCCGAAGTTCTGGCGCTCGCCGAACAGTACCGGGCGCAGGGAGCCGACGTGATCGACATGGGCTTTCTGCCGGATACGCCGTTCCCGCACCTCGAAAGCAGCATCGCGCTGCTGAAAGAGAATGACTTTGAAGTCAGCGTGGACACGCACGACCCCGACGTCCTGGTACAGGCGGCGCACTGGGGCGCCGACTACCTGTTCAGCCTGAAAGAGAACACCTTGTGGGTCGCCGACGAAGTGGATGCAACGCCGATCCTGATACCCGATACGCCGCAGGAACCAAAAACGCTCTACCGCGCGATTGACCGGCTGCTCGAAACAGGCCGGCATTTCATCGCCGACCCGATTCTCGACCCGATCCACTGCGGATTCACCGACTCGATCATCCGCTATTCGCAACTGCGCCAACGCTATCCGACGATCGAGATCATGATGGGTATCGGCAACCTGACCGAACTCACCCACGCCGACAGCGCCGGGGTCAACGCGCTGCTACTCGGCATCGCGTCCGAAATCGGCGTGCGTCATGTACTGACTACCCAGGTCAGCGAACATTGCCGCAGAGTGATCCGCGAAGCCGACCTTGCACGGCGCATCCTGTTCCACGCGCGCGGCGAGCAAATGCCGCCGACCGGCATCGACGCCGGCCTGATGGCGTTGCACGAAAGAAAGCCCTTCCCTTACGGCGCCGACGAGATCGCCGGGTTTGCCGACGCGATCAAAGACCCGAGTTTCCGTATCCAGGTTGCCGACGACGGAATACACATCTACAACCGCGACCTGCACAAGGTTTCGGCCGACCCTTTTGAACTCTATCCCGACCTGGGTGTATCCGAAGACGGCGGCCATGCGTTTTACCTGGGAGTCGAGCTCGGGCGCGCACAGATCGCATGGCAACTGGGCAAACGCTACAGCCAGGACGAGGAACTCGAGTGGGGCTGCGCGGTGGAAAAAGCCGCCGAAGACCTGAGCCGGCGCAAGGAGGCAGGCGCAACGCTCAAGGAAAAACGCGAAAAAGCCGGGCACTCGAACCCTGACCGGCAATGATCCGCCGATGATCTACGAGACCATCATCACCACGCGCGGCGCCGACGGCGGTGATCACATTGCGCCGATGGGCATACACGTGCATCGCGATGAACTCATCCTCATGCCGTTCAAGCCGTCGGCGACGCTCGACAACCTGCTGCACAAACGCTGCGCCGTGATCAACTACACCGACGACGTACGCATCTTTGCCGGCTGCCTGAGCGGACGCCGCGACTGGCCGTTGACGCCCGCTTCAAAGGTCGGCGCAAAGCGCCTCAGCGACGCACTCGCCCACACCGAAGTCAAAGTGACAGAGGTACACGACGACGAATTGCGCCCGCACCTGTCGTGCGAAGTCGTTCACCGTGAAACACATGCCTCGTTCCGCGGATTCAACCGCGCGCAAGCGGCTATAATAGAACTCGCGATACTCGTCAGCCGCCTGCATATATTGCCGTGGGACAAGATTGAACGGAAAATCGCGTACCTGCAAATCGCCATGGACAAAACCGCCGGAGAAAACGAACAGACTGCATGGGCATGGCTGATGGACAGAATTGAAGCGTTCAAACGCGAACAGAAAATCCGATGAGCAAGCTGCTCGCGAGCGTACGCAGCGTCGAAGAAGCGCGCGCGGCCCTGCCCGCCCCCGCCGACATCCTCGACCTGAAGGAACCGCGGCACGGCGCGCTCGGCGCACTCGCCCCGGCGACCGTGCGCGAGATCGCCGACTTTTGTCGGCGACGATGCCCGCTCAGCGCCACCGTCGGCGACCTGCCCCCCGACCCGCAGGCGATTGCAACCAAGGTTGAGGAACTGACCGAAGCCGGCGTCGATTACGTCAAGATCGGTTTTTTTGACGCACGTTATTTTGAAACCTGCGCGGGGCCGCTGCGCCCGCTTGCACGGCGGCAGGCGCTGATCGGAGTGCTGTTCGCAGACCGCCTGCAGGACTTTGAAGGCCCCTGCCGATTGCTGAAGCACGCGGACTTCACCGGCGTGATGATCGACACCGCCGACAAGGGCCGCGGTTCGGTACGGGAATTCGCCGACGAACAGATGCTGCGGCGATTTATTTCCGCCGCACACGAGTTGTCGTTGCTATGCGGCATCGCCGGCTCGCTGAAACTCGCCGACATTGAGCCGTTGGCCTCACTGGGCCCCGACTACCTGGGGTTTCGCACCGCGCTGTGCGAAAACGGCTGCCGCGACAACCCGATCTCCGCGGAGGCTGTCGCCATGGTCGCCAGAAAACTCAGCGGCGCCTCAGACCTCGCCGCCTGAAATAACCCGGGATAACCCGAACCGGCGGTTCAGCCGGACGTGTACTGATAAGCCTCACAGGAAAAATCCCCGGCCAGCCACTGCCCGGCATCAACCAACGCGCAACACAGACCACCAGCGGCGCTGACGACGCCTGCAAAAGCCGCGTCCACCAGTTGACCCGGCACGTGTGAATGACCCTGCGATACCGACTTGACCAATACCAGCCAGTCGGCGCCGAGTTCGCCCGCCACCCACGCCGCGACCGAGTCCGACGTCACCTCCCAACTCGTCGCCAAATGACCGTCGAGCGACGCCTCGTCCGGCAGCCACACCTGCGATGCCGCTCCCACCGCCGGCGCTTCGATCCGCCCGCTCGCCCGAAGCCCGCCGAGCGACGCGAGCAGGCAGCCATACTGACGCATCCCAAGCAACGCCATTGAATGGGCGCAGCGGTCGTCAAAACCCCATCTTTTCTGGGATACGCGCACCTGATCGGCAAACGGGCCGCCGCCGGGCACCACCAGCGCGGGTGCGTCAAAATCATTCAAACGCCGCACCACTTCGACCAACTGCGGAGAATCATGGAGACTGCCGCCGATCTTGACGACCCATTTCATATTGCACACACCTCTTCAGAAACCGCATCGCCTTGAGCCTGATTCTGTATGATCGCCCCCGCAAGGTCAAAGATCTCCGAACCTGCAAATCGCCCGTCGAACAGCGGCGCCGTGTCGGCTGACCCGGGCTTCGTCGGCCCGACGGACGCCGCAGATTACAGGGTCACGTTGAGTTCCCGCCCGGCAGCGCACCAAACAACTCAAACATCGGCGACACCTTGTCCAGGCTTTCCTGATATTCGCTTTCCCCCTCGGAGTCTGCGACCAGGCCGCCACCGGCGAAAAATGACAGCCGTCCGTCGCGATGCACCGCCGTGCGGATCGCAATGTTCAGGTCCATGTCGCCGTGGCGGCTGATGTAGCCGATCGCGCCGCAATATACGCCACGCCGGTGGGGTTCGAGCTCCTCGATGATCTCCATTGAGCGCAGCTTGGGCGCGCCCGTGATGGAACCGCCCGGGAAGCATCCCTTCAGCAGGTCGAGCACGTCTTTTCCCTCTTCCAGATCGCCTTCAATCGTACTGACCAGGTGGTGAACGTTGGCGAAACTCTCGACGTCAAACAGATGGCTGACCTTGATTGAACCCGTGCGGCAACTTTTGCTCATGTCATTGCGCAGAAGATCGACGATCATCAGGTTTTCCGCACGGTCCTTACCGCTATTGCGCAAGTTTTCAATCTCCGCAAGATCCTCGCCGGGGTCCGCACGGCGCGGGCGCGTCCCCTTGATCGGCCTGCTTTCGACGTGTCCCGCGCGCGCGTGCAAAAACCGTTCAGGTGAAAAACTCAGCACTTGAAAGTCGCCGAAATCAAGATATGCCGAAAAAGGCGCGGGGTTGATCTCGCGCAGGCGGCGGTAGGCGCTCCACAGATCACCTTCAACCGCGACTGAAAATTTCAGCGACAGATTGACCTGATAGCAGTCGCCGTTGCGGATGTATCTGCGGACGCGCTCAAATTTTTCCAGATATTCGCGCTTGCTCATATTCATACGCACCGCGCCGCGGGTCCTGAAGGCGCGCGCCGCCTGCCCGCCGCCCGCCTCGAGCATCGCGCCGACGCGCTCAAACACCTTGTCGTCCGTCCGCACGCCGCGCAACCCGAGCAAATTGGCCTGACGCGCGTCGTGATCGACGACCACCGCCCAATCGTAAATGCCGAGCATCAACTCGGGCAGACACTCCTCGTCCGCGGCAATCTCAGGCAAAGTCTCAATCCGCCGCCCGAGATCGTATCCGAAATACCCGATTGCGCCGGTCAGGAACGGGTAGTTTTCAAATACCTCCAGCGGCTCGATACAACGGCGCACGACCTCAAACGGATCCTCGTCCCGCTCCACCCGCACTCCTGCCGCATCGCACACTTCAGTGACACCGTCGCGGCTACTGATCCACGTCCGCGGCAGCGCCGCCAGCACGTCAAAGCGGCCACGTTCATTACGGGGACGACCGCTGTCCAGAAACACCGCCCCCCGCAAACCCGTGATGCAGTCGAACAGTTCGGCACTGTCCGGCGTATAGGGCAATGGCTTGACGAACAGACGATCCATCGGCATCCCTCGTTATCGGCAGGCGTGGGCAACCAGCGAAGCGAGACTTACGGCGCTCGCGCAATCCCCTGCAAGGCGTGCGTCATCGGCGCGCACCGCGCCGAACAGATCGCCGAAATCAACGTAGGAATGGCCAGTGCGACGCGCCAGATCCCGCGCCAGAAACCACCCGACGCCGGCGCCGACCACCGACGCGCCGGCATCGACGCGCCCCGCATCACAAACGGCATAGTACGCGCTTTCAATCTTGCGCATCTGACATTCAGCCAGAGCCTGCGCCGGCGCCGTCCAGGCGCCTGCATCGTCGCCGTCGCAACCAAACATTCTCGCCAGCCGTCTCGCACTCGCCGACAGCGTCTTGCTGGCGCCGTCGCAGGCGGGATATTGATCGGCGCTTTCCGGAAGGCGCCCGAGCACCCGGTAAACATCGGCGGCGGTTGCAAACAGTTCCGCCACCAACGGCAGTGATTTGCCGCCACACGACACTACCTCAGCCAGCGCCATGACCGGCGTACGCACGACACCGGTATAAACCAACTCGCCGCTGCACAGGCGTTGATGATCGCTGCGGGCCGGGGTGACGGCGCCGCCCGGAGCGAACGGCACGATGTCGGTCGTGGTGCTGCCGATATCAACCAGCACCCCCGCACCAAGCTGTCTGCCGAGCCAGGCCGCCGTCGCGTGCCAGTTGGCCGAGGCAGTCTGTTCGGCACACTGCACCGCGCCGCCGGCGTCAACAAACCCTGAATCACCCGCGTACACCTTGAACGGCTTTTGCAAATACCGCGTCACCGCGCCGAGGATCTTTTCAACGCCTTCCCTGCGGTTGGTAAAGCAGTCGGCTAATTCACCCGTCATCGTGACGGCGTGCTCAGTCCGCACACCGGCACCCAGCACCGCCTCACTGTGGCGCCACGCCCGATCGAGCGCGTCGAAACCGCGCCACAGAGGGCACGGCGACTGCACCACGGCGAACAACTCGCCGCCGCTGACGCGCGCCGCTTTCAGGTGCGCGCCGCCGATGTCCCAACCGACGCAGTCGCCTGTCACAACACCACCCTGACCGCAGCAGCGGAGCCCGCGTTCAAACGCGGCACCGGCAACCAGGTCAACAAGCCGATCACACAGGCGGCGGGATTGACGCCGAGCGAGCGGTGCAGACCGACATACGATGTCGTCAGCCGCGGGTTTATCTCGATGATACACACGTCGCCGTCGCGCACGACGCAATCGACGCCGACGTACCCCGCCAAACCGGGTATCGCCTGCCTGAGCCGCCCCGCCATCTGATCGAGATCATGCACCCCGTTCTGCAGTCCGTTCACCACACAGGCTTTCAGCAAAAATCCGCCGTCGCGGCACTCGACCTCTTGCACGTTGACGCCGGCGAGCCGGTAATCGTCGCCGCCGTACAGAATACTCAGACTCACAGCTTTGCCCTCAATGTACGGTTGCACCACGTCGCCGGCACGCACCATGTCGCGCGCACGCGCCGCGCCGGCGACACGCACGTTTTCACAACCGACGCCGTCGTCGGGCTTCAGTACCACCCGGTCCGCCCCGTTCACCCGGCCAAACCAGCGCTCGTCGGCGTTCCACGTTTCGACGCACGGCAAACCCGCCCGCCTGAGCGCATCCGCCGTCAGGCGCTTGCTCGCCGCACAACGCACCGCTTCGGCGGAACTGTTCAGCAACAGGCAATCGCTTTGCTCGCATAGCCCGCACAGCGCCGCCAGCGTACCGCCGGTTTCCGGGGCGATCGGCCAGAATGCGTCCGCGGTCCCGAGCAATTCCCGCAACCGTAATTCCCAATCGTCGCCGGCAGCCACGTCATGCACTTCAACCCCGGAAAACGTCGGCGGCGGCAGGCGCCGGTCGCGCGTCGTCGTCACCCGCACCCCGGCGATGCCGCTGAGATCGCGTGCGAGCGCGTGCAGCATCAGGTCGCCCTCCCTGCACAGCGCCTCCGGCAGGCTGCCGTGCGGACGCTTCGAGCACAAGCCGCCACCGGTAAAATACTCGGCGATCAGGACGTTCAAGCAAAATCCGGGCAGTCAAACATTGAAACTCATCCCCGCGCTGGACCTCAAAGGCGGCCTCGTCGTGCGCGCTATAGGCGACGACCGGCAATTTTACCAGCCGCTCGACAACGCGCGCTTTCCGTCGCCGCAACCCGCCGACGTCGCCCGCCGGCTGTCCGGACAATTTGAATGCACGACATTCTACATCGCCGATCTCGATGCGATTACCGGCGACGGCGACAATGCAGCACAGATACGCAGCCTTACCCGCGAATTCCCCGGTCTCGACCTGTGGCTCGATTGCGGCGTCAGGAACCGGGCGGACTTCGAGCGACTGCGGCGAACTCACGCGACAGCGACCATCATCGTCGCGACCGAAACCCTGTCCGACGCGCGGTTGCCAAGCGTGTTGCGTTCGGCGCGGGAGCCTTTCACGCTGTCGCTTGATTTCGGCGCCGACGGCCTGCTCGGCGACGACACTCTGCTCGAACGCACCCGCGACTGGCCCGACACGGTCATCGCGCTATCGCTGGCCGCGGTCGGCAGCGCCGGCGGCCCCGACCTCAAAACCATCTCGGCGTTGCGCAAGAGATGCAAGGACCGGCGCCTGATCGCAGGCGGCGGCATACGCGGTGAACAGGATCTCGTGCAACTCAAGCGCGCCGGCGCCGACGCCGCTCTCGTCGCCAACGCGCTGTACACGGGCACCATTCGCCGGTGCCGCTGACGGCATCGGTGGCCGCTCAATCGCCGACGATCGTCAGACGCGGCGCGACGCGCTCTTCGGACAGAAAACGGCGCAAAGTTGAACGGCCAAGCGCCGCCGATTCAAAATGCGAACCGGTCAGCCGCTCGAATTCCTGCATCTCGTCGAGTGCGGGACCCTGAAAGCAGCAGTAGGACTGCACCGTCTCATACGTCTGGAGTTCGTGCAGGTTCGGCAGATATTCGATCAGCCGCCGCCAGATGAATAGATTGATCAACTCAGTGCTCGAACGCCATCCCAAACTAGTGTCGGATAGATTCAAATGCTTATGGTCGAGTTTCTCGATGACTTCGCGCTGCACGATCGCTTTCAGGTAGCCGTAGTCCACCACAAACCCGGTGTAAGGATCGATCCGATCTTTCACCTTGACCACGAGGTTATAGCGCCCGCCGTGCAAATTCGCGCATTTTCCGGGATGGTCGGTAATGAAATGCGCCGAGTCAAAAACCAGTTCCTTGGCGACCAGCGCCCGCGGCGCGTCAAGATAGAAGCGCTCGTACGCGCACGGGATGCGCGACAACTGCGGACGCAGCGCGCCCAACAGCGTCTGTGTATCCGCCGTCGTCAGAGTCCGCAGATAAGCGCCTTTGCCTGAAACCGGCACCAGCGCCTTCATATCAACCTCAAATTCAGCCTTCAGCCGCTGCATGAACGCAACCGGCAGGCTTCGATCCGACAGATGCAAAAAAACATGGTCGCCGTACAGGTCGGAATGCAACGCGATCGCAGTCGCCGTAAACAGCAGGAACTCCGACACGGACAATTTTTCGACCGTCGCCGGTCCGGGCTCGGGCAGATTGCCCCGCAGCACCTTCAGATGATTGGACGCGGTCACGCGGTGTGCCTGCGGGGTGAACCGATAACTTTGCAGAAAACGAAACCCGTAATCCTGCAGGGATTGCGCCAGCCACAGCAGTTGGTCGAGACGACGCACCTCACCAGAAATCACGCACAGCGGCGAACGTTCCTCAAGCAACCCGACGGCACGTACCGCCGCCAGCACCGTTTGCGCTTTACGCGGGACCCGCGCCGCGCACTTCGGGTAATCCGACGCCGGCGGCTCCTGATTCAGCAACTCCCGCGGCACCACGATATCGAGCGGCACGCCGTGGCGTATCGCGTATTCCTGCAACGTCAGGCCGCAGCACGCGGCGAGATGATCATTGTCGAGCCGCGCGAGTTGCGCGTTACATTCGAGGCATGTATTCATAAATAGACTTGACTTATATGCCGTCTCTAATTAATAGGGAATTATATATTTTACACCCCACCAAAGCGTTTCGGGTCATACCAATGACAACCCGCGCATGAACCGCGACAGGTGCCGTTGCCTTCAATCTGCGCCCGCCGGCGCACCCCGCGCGCCGCGGCCGGACACGGCGCATAAAAAAGCCCCGGCGCGGGGCCGGGGCTTATCAAAACGGCAACGGGAAAATCAGAATCCTTTGAAGGGATGATCCACGCTGTCTCTTTTTTCGGTAGCTTCGGCCACCGTCGGCACACCGTTGACGGCGTTTGCAATTGCCATCTTCGTTGCCTTGTAATTGTTCTCGTAAATAGCTTCATCGCTTTCGGCGTCCCAATGAATGAACACGCCCACGCAGATATACACGTTTTCGGCTTCGCCTTGAGAAATGACACCTTCGGCGACGCTGTCCTGAACGGCTTTAGCGACTGACGCCTGTGCCGGGCCGAACATCTGCACCGCCTGCTTTGCACCCTTGATGGTCACTTTGTTGAACAGCATCGTGTTGGGTTTACAAGGCAGATTCGGCGCAATCACGGCCAGCAAAGAAGTGAACCCGTCTTTGTTATTGACGAGGCCGCTGCAGAAAGCGGTCTCGACGGCGGAGCCACGCGGCCCGATCAGCAGGTCAATGTGAGCGATTTCCGCCATTGTTCCGGACGGATCGTTGTCATTGACCAAGGCTTCCCCCACCATTACTTTATCTATTGCCATCATTTTCTCCTGTAAGTATTGACATTGTTTGTTAACAAACCGAGCTTTGCTCAAACATCCTTTTCCGGCAGCGGTTTCCCTCCCGCGTGGTGCAAAGCCCCTAAACCGGCGATAAAGAGGCCGGCTATGACCAGATCAGCCGTCGTACCTGGATTGACGCCATCCCGTTTCAGGCGTCGATCAAACTCAAGCAACTGCGGCTCAAATTGCTCGGGCCTTTCGACACCGGCAAAAAGCCCGGATAACGACACCGACTCCACGCTGATCTTCCGCGCCTCGTCCGCCCCGTGTTTGCGAGCAATCAGACTGTCCGGGTATCTGCCGAGCAATGTCAGATAAACACCGACGGCAGGCCAGTCAGTATAGCCCCATCTCGCCTGAAACTCAAGCAGGCAGGGCACCACCTCATCAAATAAGAGGCGGTAACCGTCAGCGTATTGCGCCGCGATCAGGTCGCGTTCACGCGCCAGCGCCATCGCGTCGCGCAGACTGATCGCGGGCTCGTCCGCCAGATCAGCCGTGTTCGTCCGCCCCATGCCGCCGGGTCGCGCCGCGCGAATAGCACGGTAGGCCAGCACCGCGTCGTTCACCGTCGTGCGTTCAAGCACGGCGGCCACCGCACGCCGAAGATCCCGGCCACCGGTCGCATCAAACGCCGCCTGTATCAGCGGCGCACACAATAAGATAATACCGAGGTTGGTGTTGCAATCGACCACCGTCCGCGTCGCCGTGACAGCGCCCAATATCCGCTCACCCAACGCGATCCGCGGATGACACAACGCGGGCGCACAAGCCCGCGCACTGCGCATGAAATCGTCGGCGCACATGCCCTGTGCAGAACCATGCAGGCCGACGCTGCCCGGCTTGAGCGCGCGCACGTCGGCCTCGCAGACCTCGATGAACAACGCCTCGATCGCGGCGGGCGATATCGTCGTCGATGCTACTTTTGTCAAGGGGTCTCCGCAATGTCCAGGCGGCAAAGAAAATCGGCGACCAGCACGCCCGCTATGTCAACGTCGGTGACACCTTGCAGACCTTTCCATGCAGGAATGCTGTTCACTTCAGCCACCCATAAAGCGCCGTCGGAGTCCTTCATAATATCAACGCCGGCGTACGCCATGCCGATCGCCTCAACCGCGGCGATGGCAAGACGCTGCATTTCCTGATCCGGTTCGACCGCGCGGCATTCGCTGCCTTGCGCCACGTTGTTGATCCAGTGCTGCCCGACACGCTCCATCGCCGCCACTGTACGCCCTCCGACGACAAACAGTCGCCAGTCGTGCCAGATACCGCCTTCGCCGTCGATAAAATCCTGCAGGTAATAAATACCGTCCTCCGGCAATTCGGGCATCAGTTCGCCGGGCGCAGCCAACTGAAGCCCTTTGCCCTGGGAGCCGAACACCGGCTTGACGATCACGCGCCGCCCTGCACGCACCACCTCGTCGAGCCGCTGCAACGCGCGGGCACGGTCGCCGCCCGCCCAGGTGGCGGGCGTCGGAAGGCCCGCGCGTTTGAGCAGGAAACTGGTCATCACCTTATCCACACTGCGCTCGATCGCGCGCGCGTCGTTATAGACCGATACACCGAGATGCTCCATCGCGTGCAACACGTCGAGATAAAACACCACCTGCTCAAGCGACCCACCGGGCACACCACGCACGAACACGCCGTCGGGCATCGCACCGTCAAAACCGGGAATCAGCCAGGCGCCGGGGTCGGAATGCGTCGAAAACTCGCAGTCGGGCAACGCCACGACCCGCGCCTCGCAACCCTTGCGCGTGAAGGCTTCGACCATCCTGCTCGTATGCCAGCCGACGTTGTCCGCGATCAAGGCGATCCTGACCGCTTTCGTGATCATGGTTTACAGCCTCTTGCGGAGATTATTCTGAAAACGACTGATTGAGCAGATCGAGGGCGACGTCGCCGGCGCGAAAAGTGCATCCGCTCGGCAGATGCGTCACCGCGACTTTGGCGGGACTGAACAACATGGGATCCACCTTGAAAAAGTCATAGCCATAGTCCTTGAACACCTGCGCAAATGGCCTGCCGTAATCCTTTGAGACACCACTCGGCAGACGTTCGGCCAGTTCGCGCGCGTCGTCGGCCTCACCCTCGACAAACAGTTGCACTTGCCCCGCAAACAGAATTGCGTCATTTGTGCGCCCCATCGCCTCGATGAAATCGGCGGCGGGCGGCGCCAACGGCGCGCTTCCCGCGCCATCGACGATGGATTCCAGCGCAAAGCCCAGTTCATGCGCCTTGTGCAGCGCGACTTCGAGCACGCGCGCGACGACCTGCGTCGAACCCGCGAGGCTTTGCGTCGGTGTCATAATGACCGTGACGTGCTCAAGCGCGAGGCCGGAAGACTCGGCGATGTAATCCAGCACTTCGTCCGGCGGCGGCCGATCGACCTCGAGCACCAGCACGCAACTGCCGGCGGCGCCGTCTCTGTAGCCGAGTTCCTCAAACAACGGCTCTTTACACACCAGCGCGCGCCCCGGCCCGGAACCCAGCGCGTGAAACGTGTCCTTGCCTTCACCGTGAGACAGTCGCCAACCGGCGTATTGCGAGCCGAGGCAGGCGAGCACCGGGTTGGACGAATGCACGTGCAAGCTTAACGGCCAGTCGGGCGCGACGCCCAGATGCGTCAGCGAAACCCGGCCGAGCCCGCCGAGGCAGATCTCGGAGATCAGCCGCCCCGCCTCGAGTCCGCCCGGCGTCCTGATACCCGCGTCAATCAACAGCGCACCACCCGATGAATGCGACAGCTGTAAACGCAGCGCAGCCCGGTTATCGCACAAAGCCCTGACGTGCGCCTGTACCGAGTTGTTAATACTGACTTCGGGAAACAGGTAGTTGGACTGTGCGGTCATACCCTTGCCTCACCCGCCGCGTTGCCTGCAAAATTCCCTGCAGCACGCGCAATCCATGGCGGCGCGTTAAGCCGCGCATTCAACGCGCGGATCGAAGCCTGCAGGCGGTCCAGCACATTCGTCGTTGTCGGCGCGGTCGCCGTGAGTGTACACACCGGCTCGCCCGGCGCCACGCACGTTGCGCCGGGCGGCAAATCACAGGCTTCGACAGGCCAGTCAAAACCTTCCGGAATGGCGAGCGGGCGCGCCGCGTACAGCACGGCGTGCGCCCGCGGCGGGCACCGGCCCGGCACCTGAAAAAGCCCCGGCAAAGCCCCGGGTGAAGACCCCGGCGGGGACAAGGACGACGATGCGTCGCAAGCGCCGAGGTGCGCCGAAAACAAATCGCCCTGCCGGTTATCGTGCAACTGCATCGTCGCGCCCGGGCGCGGATTCAGTTCAAGCAGATACAGATCATTTCCGCAGACCACGTAATCAGCGTTGTTGACGCCGACCAGGGAAAAGTCCCGTGCAAGCCGTTCGGCATAGTCTTCAGCGCGCGCGCGCAACACGCTGCCGAGCACCGTTCTGTTCACCGCACCGCCGTAACAAAACGGACGGTCGTCGTTGTGTCGCGACTGCCACTGCGTGCTCCAGCCGATACTCGCAACGGCGGCGCGGCGCGCGAGAAACAGGTGCGACACCACCGCGCCGGGCAGGTAAGACTGCCGATAAATACCGGTGCTTTCCGACCTGAAACGGATGTGCATCCCGCCGCTTGCACCTGCCGACTTGAATAACGCCGGCGTCGGCGCGTCGGCGCCTTCGGGCGGATGAGGAATACCCAGACGGCGCAGCCGCTCAGTGAAGCGGCGCCGGTCGCGGCACAACGAAAAGACCCCAGCGGCGTTGCCGTACACCGGCGTCCGCGAGAACAACCATTCGATCAGCGCCGGATGCGCGTCAAGCCCCGGCCCGACCACCGTCCCTGCAAACCGCCGTTTCCGCATCAGGCGCACGCAGGCGCCGCGCACGGCGGCGGCGACCAACCCGTCGCGGGCCGACGGCACGCGCACGGCGCGGCGCGCGAGCCGGCTCACCTCAGTATCGGCGAATCCGTCAATGGTGCTGACCCTGAACCCGCAGGCCACCGCGGCTTCGGCAAGAAAACGCGCGCTCGCGGCAATGATCAGTAATTCAGGCTTCCCGCCCGCCGGCTCATTTACCATGCTGCTTGACGTATTCGCGCGCCATGTCACAAGCGTGCTCAAAGTGAAGATATAGCGGCTTGTCCGTCTCACGCATTCGTTTCAGAAGCCGTTGCTGCGACTGGTACTTGATGTTGCCGATCGCCAGTGCCCCGATGCTGACGGCGCCCGACGGCGAGTATTGATTGACGACGCCGTCGTGCTGTACTTCGACGCCGGCGATACCCGACGGCGGTACCGCGTTGACGTCGGCGGCCGCCTTGAGTTTTGAAGCCGCCCCGACTTCCTCCTCGCTCATCACCTGAATACCCGCCGCGGCAACCGCGAGCACCACGGCGGCGGTCGGAAGTTCGCGCGCTTTGGTGCCGCTGTCGCCAGCACGGATCGCGTCTCCCCGCTTGACCAGCGATGCGCAGCGGTCAACCGCGGCCTGCGCTTTTTCCATCTTGCGGCTCAGCAGGAACACGTCGGCGCCTGCTTCAGCGGCGAGCACCGCGACCGCCGTCCCGACCGGCCCGGTGCCGCCTATCACCAAAACTTTCGCGCCGGCCGGACCGACACCGTGCACCGCCGCCAGATGCTTCTCGACCGCCACGATCATGCCCGCCGCCGTCGTGAAAGCGCCGCTGGGATCGGCAAACGCGGAAACTTCAAACGGCGGCACCATGGATTGGCGCGCCGTCTCGAGCATATCCAGTGCAGTGAACATATCGCGCCCGCCGATGAACAGTCCGGTACGCTTCACGCCCGTCGGCCCCCGTGAAAAAATAGCGTCCTGCACCAGCGCCCGGACTTCATCCGCTTCAATGCCGTTGTAGGGAATCACGTGTTCCCAACCGGCATCGATCGCCATGTTCGCGTCAAACGGGCTAAGATTCTTCTCCGAAGTCAGCATATGCAGAATAAAAGGTTTTTCCATTGCCGGTCCTTGAGAATCAAAAAATTAAAGACGACTCCTGCGCGAAAGGCGGCATTATAATGCGATCCCGATCCGGGGGCGGATCCCGTGCCTGCGGCTTGTCCGTCCCGGCCGGCGATGCCGTCGCCCGCCCGTCAAACGGCGATGCAATTCCAAAACACCGGTAACGTCACTCTGAAATGTCGGCGCCCGTACCGTCGATCCCAGCCAGCGACAACCTGACCCCGGTGTCGCCGGCAAGCGCACGCCCGGCCATTCTGATCAGCCGGCGGGCGTATTCTTCATCGGGGGCAAACGCAAAACCGGTCGGGCCCCAGGAACTCTGACCGATACCCTTGACGCCGCTCTCGCGCAAATACTCCAGAACCCGGCCGACTTTCGGGCTGGTGTAGCGTCCCCCCTGCACCGACGCAAAATAATCACCGATGCAATCCTGCAACCGCATTGTCGCGTCGGCGAACGCCGAAAAATCGCCCTCGGCGACCCCCGGCAGCAGTTCCATCAGCAGCACGCGGCTGAGATAACCCGCGCAACTCGACGAAAATCCCGGCAGCCTGTCGAACGCACCGGACTCGGTCGCGCCGTGTACACCGACGGCCGCTTCGTCGATGACAAGCACCGTACACCACGACTTGGGCGGCGCAAACCGGGCGAGCAACGGCGGCGGATCGTCGCCCGCGCCTTTGCCGCCGTCAATTACAACGCCGCCAAATTCAAATGCGGCGACACCGACGCCGGAGCGCCGCCCCCGACCCATGATACGCATGATGTCCCGGCTCGGCAGATCAAGATCGCTCAGATGCGCAAGGCCGTGCGCGACCGCCAACGCGGTCTGCGTTCCGGACCCGAAGCCGCAGTGCTGCGGGATCATCCGGTGGATTTCAATACGCGCCGGGCGCACGTCTTTTTGTATCTGCAGAAAATGCTCAGCCACTGCGCGCACACGCTCGCCTCCCTCCCCCGCAACTTCCAGCGTGGACGAGGGACGCATACTCAGTTCCAGGCAAGGCTCGGTGAGCGCCGCGCCGACGCCGCCGAACCGGCGTCCAAGTCCGCCGTGCATATCGGCAAACCCAAGATGCAGGCGCGACGGCGCCCTGACCCGGTAAACCCGTCCTGAAAGCCGTTGTGAAGACATGGCCGCTCGTCAAAGCTCAGTGTATGAGGCCGGAAACTTACGAGACTCCGGCCTGATTAAAGAGAAAGCCGACATGCGCTCAACACATCGGCTTCCGCCTCAGAAGTTTCCATAACATCGCCTCTCTAATCTACTGAGTGGAAGGCGCTCATGGAAACCAATGCCCAACAGAAACTTGAAGTCATAAACTGAATTTCCGGCATTCCGGGACAAACACGCCCCCGATTGTATTCCAGGGCCACCCCTGACATATTCAGGGTCAGCCACCCAACCCTGTGCCGCCGACGCAAAGCCTGCCGCAACACGGGCTTGAACGCATTGCATGACCACGGCGGTATCCCGCACGCCCGCTGCCGGCACTGTGCAGGAGAAATTCATGGGCTATCAGGAAGAGCCCATGACCAATAGCCGGGCATGATGACTTGCGGGGGTTCAACGATCGCCTGCCGAATCATCCGAGCCATCATGACAACCGGCGTCCGCACCGGAGACTCGACAACCTGACGCCCAGCCAGATACTTGTCAAACGTCTGCCCCTGATGTCCCATATGATGTCCCATATAGTGGTGGCCTCATACACGTCATTCCCAGTCGCTGTTGTTTCCTGTACAATCGTTGCCCACAACTCCCCCTGAAGTGCCAAAGGTGGGGCTCATTTTTTGACAAGGACGGAGTGGATAAGTTGAAATTCACGACTAAAGACAGGTTTGAGAGGCGGCTTTTCTGGAATCTCAAAAATAACCTGATGCTAATAACCTGATGCTGATGAATGCTGTAGCTCACTTCGCCATGCTTTCTAATACCCCCCCCCCCCCCCCCCCTACATGGTCGTTCGGGACGGGGTGGCGTAGTGCATCGCGGGCGGAGCCCAGGTCGCCATCGCGGGAGTGGGGGTCTGGCCCGCTCCGAAACACCCCGCACCGCCCTTCGCCGCCGCGCAGCGGCAGGCTTGCTGCTGATGTTCACCGCATTGCCGGTCGTGCCGACCCCGGCACAGGCGCAAACCGATGTCCCCCTGGACTGGTCACTGAAACCCTCCGGACTTGGCAGGGGCGATACGTTCCGCCTGATGTTCATCACCTCAGGCACTACTTCCGGCGCTTCCGACGAGATCACTTTTTACGATAACCATGTCAAGGGCGCCGCCATCAACGGGCATCCTGATATTCGAGAGCACCGGCTTTTATTCAGGGTTCTCGGCAGCACCGACGCCGTCGATGCCCGCGACCACACCAACACCAATCCCGCTAAAGATGGCAGAGGCGAGCCCATCTACTGGCTGGGCGGCGGCAAGATTGCGGATCACTACGCAGATTTCTATGACGGCCTCTGGGCTTCCCGGGAACCCAGGAATGAATTGGGAAGCGTACATAACCCCGACCTCGTATTTACCGGCTCATTCAACAGTGGCGCTAAACATGACCACCCTCTGGGCAGTGCCACCCCCAGAGCTGGAGATCCGGATGAAAGCTCCCCGGCGAATAGAAGGGTACTTAGTAAAGAAAATGTTGCTCAAAGCACGAGGCTGCCCTTCTACGGCATGTCGCCGGTCTTCAGGGTGCAGGCTGTCGTGCCGGATCCGCCGGGAAATGTGAGAGCCGTCAGAGATAGTGAAGGGCTGGTAACGGTAACTTGGAGCGCCCCTTACGACGGCGGCGCCGCGATTACGCAGTACCTTGTAACTGTCCTTAGACATCGTACTGGCACCGGTGGCAGACTAGGGCCAATGACCTTCAAATACACTGTAGCAAATGTGCCTCTTGATTTAGAAGTTTTCGTCGAGGCGCAGGCGGAGAACAGGGTGGGCAACAGCCAGTTTGTCGAGGTGAACATACCGGCAGGAGTGGTGACCGAAAGCATATCTGGAGATGGTTTGACCTGGACTCTTGCGGGACAGACTGAAGTAGTCCAGGGTGAGGAGTACACTTACACGCTGGCACGTATCCGCGGCGACGTGCCCGAACAGGAAAGGTTCGGGTTCCACAGCAATACACTCGGCACCGATAGATTCAGCGATCGTGACGATCCTATGAGCAATTGTGAAGAAAGTGATTATTTTTGTACATACATCTTCTTCAGTCACACGCATGATTATAAAGAGGCTACTGTCGGGAGCATTAATTTTGGCTACAGCTTATTACGGGCCTTTGGAATACCTATCGGCGGCAGTTATACGGTAAGTGTAAGAGTTGCCGACAATGCGCCTGTGGGAACGACGATCAACATGGGATTGATCGACGGTAACACTCCAAGAACCCCATCCCTGATATTGACAGTGTTGAAGCGCCCCAACATACCCGCCGCCGGCCGACCCATGATCACCGGCACGGCGGTGGTGGGGCAGACGCTGACCGCCGACATCTCGGCCATTACGGACCGCGATGGTCTGCCGGGGAAGGATGATTTCAGCTATCAGTGGATTGTGAATGACGGCGACGCCGACAGTGAGGTTTCCGGGGCGACGGACGCCACGTACATGCTCTCCGGGAACGATATCGGCAAGACCGTCAAGGTTCAGGTGAGTTTCACTGACGACCGCGACAATCAAGAGGTCGTCACCAGTGAGGCGACCGACCCTGTGGACGGTGCCATTGTCTCGATTTCAGAGCCGGAGGGGCAGTTCGAGGAAGGGCACAGCGGATCAGACAATCAACTTGTTTTCACACTGACACGGACGCACCGTACGGCCATCTTTACAACGGTAAATGTGGAGGTCGCCTGGGATCCCCCTGGGGATATGTTTTTTGACGGCATGTCCCCCGAGGAACTGACGGCGACTTTCGCTGCGGGGTCGGACAAGACGGAGTTGGTGGTCCCGATCCATGGCGACGAAGTCTGGGATCCGCATACGTCAGTGACTGCGAGTGTGGAGTCGGGGTACGGCTATCTCCCTTCGGAGTCGGACAATTCAGCAGTTAAGACCGTCAATGACGATGATCTGCCGGAGATGGCGGTGGAGTTGGTGCTGTCGTCGATGGCGGTGGAGGAGGATATCGGCAGTTTCACGGTGCGGGTTGTCGCAAGGACGGATCGGGATGAGGAGCCGCATAGGGATTTGCCCCTTTCGTTGGTTACGGAAGCAGGCACTGCGGAGAGCCCTTCTGACTATGAGGCAGTCGACAGGGTGATCACTCTATCCGAGTGGTTCATGCGCGGACAAGACAACTTCTATACTGCCGAGTTTGATCCGCTGCAAGTGCGGGTAACGATTCATGACGACATGGTTGATGAAAGAGGCAGGGACGAGGAATTCAGTTTGCTTGTGAGCCATGGGGGGGATGTGAACGCTGACGCCGTGAGATTGTTAAACGAGGGACGTTATCGCGTGTCCATTCTCGATCTCAACGAGGGCCCTGAGATAACCGCTATGAGTTCGTTCGACGCGCTGGAGAATTCAACGGGGGTGTTCACGACCCTGACAGCGACGGACGGTGACAACGACCCGCTGACGTGGTCAATTGCCGGCGGCGCGGATGGGGACGCATTCACACTGACCGGGGACGGCAGGTTGTCCTTCACGGATGCGAAGAACTTCGAGAAGCCGGACGATGCGAATAAGGATAGGATCTACGAGGTGGTTGTGGAGGTCGCCGACGGCTACAGCTCGACGACCCGGCCCATCACCGTCAGGCTGAAAGATGTCAACGAGGGCCCTGAGATAACCGGTATGAGTTCGTTCGACGCGCTGGAGAATTCAACGGGGGTGTTCGCGACCCTGACGGCGACGGACCCCGAGGGCGACCCGCTGATGTGGTCAATTACCGGCGGCGCGGATAGAGGCGCATTCACGCTGACCGGGGACGGCGGGCTGTCCTTCACGGATGCGAAGGACTTCGAGAAGCCAGACGATGCGGATAAGGATAGAACCTACGAGGTGGTCGTGACGGTCAGCGATGTCGATAGCAACTCGGCGGCCCGGGCCATCACCGTTATGCTGAAAGATGTCAACGAGAGCCCTGAGATCACCAGCGCAAGTTCGTTCACCGTGAAGGAGAATTCAATAGTGGAGGTGTTGCTGCTGGAAGCGACGGACCCCGAGGGCGCCGAGCTGACGTGGTCAATTGCCGGCGGAGCGGATAGGGACGCATTCACGCTGACCAGGGACGACAGGTTGTTCCTCAAGAGTGCGAAGAACTTCGAGATACCGGACGATGCGGATGAGGATGGAATCTACGAGGTGGTTGTGGTGGTTGTGGAGATCGCCGACGACGGCTCCGATGCGGTGTCCCAAACCATCACCTTTACGCTGGAAGATGTCAACGAGGGCCCTGAGATAACCGGTATGAGTTCGTTCGACGCGCTGGAGAATTCAACGGGGGTGTTCGCGACCCTGACGGCGACGGACCCCGAGGGCGACCCGCTGATGTGGTCAATTGCCGGCGGCGCGGATGGGGGCGCATTCACACTGACCGGGGACGGCAGGTTGTCCTTCACGAGTGCGAAGGATTTCGAGAACCCCGACGATGTGGGCAGCGATAGAACCTACGAGGTGGTTGTGGAGGTCGCCGCCGCCGGCTCCGATCAGGTGTCCCAAACCATCACCGTTAGGCTGGATGATGTCAACGAGAGCCCTGAGATCACCAGCGCAAGTTCGTTCACCGTGAAGGAGAATTCAACAGCGGTGTTCGCGACCCTGACGGCGACGGACCCCGAGGGTGCCGAGCTGACGTGGTCAATTGCCGGCGGCGCGGATACGCTCGCATTTGACCTGACTGAGGACGGTATGTTGTCCTTCAAGAGTGCGAAGGACTTCGAGAGGCCGGACGATGTGGGCGAGGATAGAACCTACGAGTTGGATGTGGAGGTTGGCGACGGAACCAACTCGGTGCCCCAAACCATCACCGTTGTGTTGAAAGATGTCAACGAGAGCCCTGAGACAGACAGAGTACTCTCGTTCGACGTGGAGGAGAATTCAACGGCGGTATTCACGACCCTGACGGCGACGGACCCCGAGGACGACCCGCTGACGTGGTCAATTGCCGGCGGCGAGGATGGGGGCGCATTCACACTGACCGGGGACGGCAGGTTGTTCTTCACGAGTGCGAAGGATTTCGAGGGCCCCGACGATGTGGGCAAGGATGGAACATATCATCTGACCGTCCGGGTCAGCGATGGCGCCAACTCCCGCACGGCGGCGATCACGGTCACGCTTTCGGATGATATGTCGCGTGAGTTTTCTCTGGGGTTTTCGTCGTTGCCGTTCCTGCCGCCGGGATCATCGGCGACCGTGACGCTGACCCTCGTTAACGCGACATCGCTCGAAGCTTCCGAACAGGTGGTGGTCAAGTTGATGTTCATGCCGCCGGACGGTGTTTCGGCGGCGCTTGTCCCGGCGCCTGAAATACCGATATCCGAACTGACTTTTAGCCGCGATGTTTCCAGCCATGACCTGATATTGACCGTGGCCGGCGATGCGCAGACACCTGTCGTCACCTTGCGGGCTGAGGTGCCGAGCCACAACTTGAACATGACCATCATCACTCCCGCCGAACTGACGATATATCTGTATGACAGCATCAGAATGCGGATCAAGGTCTTTCTTGAGGGGGCATTGAACTAGAGGCACCCCGCCTGAGGTGCGTCGCGTGATCAGCATTGAAGTGCACCGCGGCGGCGAATTCGTGCAGATCGTTGTCTGTGCCGATGCCTTTTTGCAGCACATGGTCAGGAATATCGCGGGCGTGCTGATCGGCGGTCGGTACCGGGGATCAGCCGCAGACGCGGGCCGGCGAGGTGCCGGTGCGCCATGACTACACGCAGGGCGGTGTCGCCGCCGACAGTTGCGGTCTTTACCTGGTCGGCGTCGCATACGGGGCGCGATTTGGATCGCCTGCGCTTTGAATCTGTAACTTGAGCGGCGATGGATCATCCATCGGCGGACTTGCCCGAAGTTTCCCGGAATGAACCTCCGGCGCAAACGTCTCAACCACACCCTTCAGGAGTTATCCGTTGGCCGTCATCGGGGCTTGCTGTTCTCCGACGTGGATATGTTCGGCCGGGCAATGACCGGTTGGCCGTTGTTTTACAGCACCGCCCGCCCGCGTGTATGAGGCCAGAAACATAAGGGATTCCTGGCCTGATTAAAAAGGAAGCCGACATGCCGGTCCAGCACATCGGCTTCCGCCCAGGGGTTTCTATAAAATCGCCTCTTTATCTACTAAATGGGAGGCGATGATGGGAACTACAGCCCAACAGAAACTTGAAGTCATAAACTGAATTTCCGGCATCCCGGGACAAACACGGCTCCGATCGTACTCCAGGGCCACCCTTGACGCATTCAAGATCAGCCGTTCCACCCTGTATCGCTGGCGCCGGACCTGCCGCATCGCGGGCTTGAGCGCGCTGCATGACCGCAGCCGTGCCCCGCACACCCGGCGCCAGCGCGAATGGCCACCGGCATTGCGCGCCGAAATACGCCGACTGCGCACCGAGTTTCCCAATCCGGGCTGTGAAAAAGTGCGGGTGCTGCTGGCACCGTGGTGCGAACAGTGCGGCATGGCCTGCCCCGGTGTGCGCACAATCGGGCGGCTGATTGCCGACGCGCCGGACAAGATGCGCATCACGCCAGCCGGTTTGGCGCCGAAAAGGAAAGTCAAGCCGCGGCGGCACAACCGAAAGCAACGCCCAGGCAAAGGATTCCACGCCGATTATCCGGGACACTGCGTCGCGTTTGATACGGTGATTCGTTTTATCGGGCGTACCCGCCGCTACATTTTTACGGCGACCGACCATGCCAGCCGCTTTAGCTTTGCAATGGCGGCGACGTGCCACGACAGCCAACGCGCGGTGCATTTCGCGACACTGGTCGAAACAGTATTTCCGGGACGTATTGAACAAGTGCTCAGCGACAACGGGAGCGAATTTCAGGGGGCTTTCTCCGACTACGCGAAAGCACGGGGGTGGCGCCATTGCCACACCGACCAACGCAGCCCGAAAATGGATGCCTTCAATGAACGGTTCAACCGCACCGTGCAGGAAGAATGGATGGACTACGGGGAAGACCTGCTGCCTGGCAATGTGCGGGAATTCAACGCTCGCCTGCCGGGTTGTCTGGATCGCTATAATAACCGGCGCCCGCACCGGGGACTCGACAACCTGACACCCAGCCAAATGCTTGCCAAACATCTGCCCCCTGATGTCCCATATGTGGTGGCCTCATACACTCAGTTGGAATGAACGCCTGCTGCGCCTATAATGGCGCCGCCATTATGTATTTACACCGCCGCTCAATTAACTTGGCAGGATTGATCACAAGCAGATGACCCAAGCAAATTGACCGGGCAAACCGATCACAGGAGAACACCATGCCGAAATACATCATAGAGAGAGAAATTCCGGACGCGGGTAAATTGTCGGCCAACGATATGAAGAACATCTCTCAAAAATCATGCAGCGTCCTGAAAAACCTGGGGCCGCAGATCCAGTGGGTCGAAAGCTACGTGACGGACGACAAGGTTTACTGCGTCTATATCGCCCCCGACGAGGCGATGATCAGGCGGCACGCCGACGAAGGCGGCTTTCCGGCTAACCGCGTCAGCGAAGTCAGAACCATTATCGACCCGACGACCTCCGAATAGCCGCACAGCCATACCGGGCTTACAGGTCGCCGAAGATACAGCCGCTGGCGGTCAGCGTCACCGGAAATCCGACGAGGTCGCGCATGACCGAAACCACCTGGTTGCTGCCCAGCAGTTCAACGACGGCGTTTTTATCGAGGCCCGCGACGACATCGTCGAGTATGTTCAACCGATACTCGACGCCGTCGGCCTCTATCAGAAAGGCGACGCCGTGACCGTCCCTGTCAAACGGCATTCTTTCTCTGACTGCAACTTCGCCGAAATGCTTCGCGAGATACACCGTCACCGCGTCCGTTATCATCGTCTCGTCCACTGCTTTACCTCCCGACTTTCACTGCGTCGCGCGCACCTGAAACGGTTTCGTGCTCCCATTCCCCAACCGGAGCCTCAAACGCATCGGCCACCAGCGTCTTGACACCCGCCCCGTTCAACGCACCGAGAAACGCACGCAACGCTTTCTTCTGATCACCGGAAAGCCCCAGCGGACGCACCAGCGGGCTCAGGTTTTTATTGGCCACACCGCCGCGATCGTAAAACTCAATCACCTCCTCGAGCGTCAGCAACGAACCGTTGTGCATATAAGGCGCGGTCAGCTCGACGTTACGCAAAGTCGGGGTTACATATTTCCAGCGGTCGTCGGGGTTGAGCGTGACTTCATATTGCCCGAGGTCATTCATCCTCGGCTGTTGCGTAACACGGCGCACCGTTTCACCCTCAACCTCGGCGAACACGCCCGGCGCCAACTGCACCCGTGTGCCGAACGGCTCCTTATCCATGGATTCGCGGTACCCGATGCCGGTGTTATGCAAAAGGTTGTCGGTAAACAGCGCAAAATCCTTTTCCACGCGGTGGCACGAAGAACACCCGCCTTTACCGGTAAAAATCTCAAACCCGCGCTTTTGCCGCGCGGTCAGCGCGTCGGCTTCGCCTGCGTAACGCCAGTGGTCAAACGGTGAATCCGCCGCAAGCAGGGTCCGCTGATACTGCGCAAGCGCCCTGCCAATGGTCTCAATCGAGACCCCCCTGCCTTTGAAAGCCTGCTCAAACAGGCCGTCGTATTCGCTGATCCCGCGAATTTTCTCGATCACGTATCCCACCGACGGGTTCGCCATCTCATTGCGCGCGAGCAACGGCGACCATACCTGATTTTCCAGAGAGAACTCGCGCCCGTCGTGAAACAGCCGGAGTTTGTACGCTACGTTGAGCAGCGTCGGCACGTTGCGCCGGCCTCTGCGCCCCTCGAAACCGACCGCCGTTTTCAACTCGTTATTGGCAAACCCCATTTCGGGCACGTGGCAGATCGCGCACGACATCGTGTTGTTCAGCGAAAGGCGCCGGTCAAAAAACAGTCGGCGCCCCAGTTCGATCCCGGCTGCTGTCGTCGGGTTGTCCGCAGGCGCCGACACCGGGGGCAGGCCCGGATGCGACGCCTGAAAGACCGCAAACAGATCAGCTTTGCGCCCGCGCCTTTGCTCCAGGCTCTCCGATCGGGTCACGAAACTGCCGGACTCGTAACCTTCCCGGTTATCGCCGGGACGCGGCAAACCCGCGTCGGCGAAGACCCCCTGCGTGAAAAGTTGTGTGAAAAAATACGCGGAAACGGCCACGCACGCGGCGGCCACTCTCAGTCGGTGCACGATCAGCCCGGGACCATCAAAAAACTCAGCCCCGGTCACCCATGAGCAGGAGGTTTTTCACGTCCGCCAGCAAAATGTCGGGGTGCAGGAAATCGGGACTGTAAATGTTACGCACCCGCCCCTGCTTGTCGATCAGGAACACGCGCAGGAGATGGGAGAACTTGCCTGTGTCGTCGCCCTGCTCGTCGAATTCCGGGATCACCGACAGGCTGTACGACCTGAGTATCGGCTTGAGCGCCTGCCGCGACTCAGCCACCATGAAAACCCATTCCGCGCTCGCGTGCCGGCCTCCTGAATGCGAATGCGTACCATGATGTTCCCGTTCGTATTCGCGCAAAACTTCCGGCGTGTCGTTTTTAACGTCAAAACTGAAACTGATCAGGCGCAGACGGTCGGCGACGTCGGGATCATGCTTGAGACGTTCCTGCAACTGATGCAGTACAAACAGAGAAAGCGGGCAACCGTTGATATCGTCGCAGGCGGTATAGATGAAACTCAGCACCGTGATTTTGCCGCGCAGAAAATCCCCCAGATCCGCACCGCCGCCGTCGGATTTCAACACTTTGCCGCCGGCGGCAACCCGAATCACCGGCAGATCGTAGGTACCGGGCTGCGGCAATACATAACTCAGTTGACCCCAGCCCGGAGCGAGCACCGGCGCCTCGCCGGTCGCCTCCCCGGCCATGGTCCTGGCGCACAGCATCGCGCTGCAAAAGAACAAGATCGTCAAAATCTGCTTGAATTTCATCGCTACAATCCATACCCGTTTATCCGAAGCAGTATATCACGCGACGCCGACGTCGCGCGATAAAGACTCGCGCCGACAAGCCGCGCTGCGCCGCCGGACTGCACCGGGAAGCTTCCGGAAAATCCACATGCGGGGCATCTCATAAAATTGGAGCGGGCGAGGGGAATCGAACCCCCCTTGCCAGCGTGGGAAGCTGGAGTAATGACCTCTATACGACGCCCGCGCCGTGTCTCAAGTCAAGAATACAGGCCGGGAACAGAAAAAAGCAAGCGGTTGTACGATGCTATCACGAACGGGGTAAACAGGGCAGGTGTGTCATGGTGCCGATCTGCGCAGTCCGCGTTGAAAAACCGGTGCGCCGAAAACTGGCCGCCCTGCGGCGAGCCGCCGCAACCGGTTCAACTACTCAGTTTTTCCTTGATGCGCGCGGCCTTGCCGGTGAGTCCGCGCAGATAATACAGTTTGGCCCTGCGCACTTTGCCCCGCCGCTTGATCCGGATCTCGGAGATCAGCGGGCTGTAGGTTTGAAACACGCGCTCAACCCCGACACCGTATGACAGCTTTCTGACCGTGAAGGATGAATTGAAGCCGCGGTTGCGCTTGGCGATCACGTTGCCCTCAAACGCCTGCACGCGCTCGCGGTTACCCTCCCTGACTTTAACCTGAACAACGACGATATCCCCTTGCGCAAACTCAGGCACCTTCTTATTCATCATTTCGGATTCTATCTGCGTTATCAGATCAGTCATCGCCGTCGCCCACTATTCTTGACGGGAAAGCCAATCCATTCTCTCCCGCGTATTCGGATAAAAGCATCTTTTCCTCTTTGGTAAAGCGGCGACCGTGCAGCAGATCAACCCGCCTGCTTAAAGTCCTGCCCAACGACTGCTTTAAGCGCCAGCGCCTGATCTCCTCGTGGTTTCCCTTAAGCAGGACTTCGGGAACTGCCTTGCCCTCGTATTCGGCGGGACGAGTATAATGCGGGCAATCCAAAAGTCCAGTCATGAAGGAGTCCAGTTTCGCCGAATCCTCATCGCCGAGCACGCCTTCGCGCTGACGCGCCACCGCGTCGATCAGCACCATCGCGGCGGGTTCACCGCCGCTGATCACATAGTCTCCGAGCGACCACTCTTCGTCGATCTCGAGTTCAATCAGCCGCTCGTCAACCCCCTTGTAGCGCCCCGACAACAATACCAACCCATCGAGGGCCGCCAGACGGTTGATGCTCGCCTGATCGAGCCGGCGCCCCTGAGGGCTCAGATACACGGTGCGGAAACTCCCCCGCTGCCGGGCCTTGGCCACGCGCAGGGCTTTGCGCAAAGGCTCGACCATCATCAACATGCCGGGGCCGCCACCGTACGGCTTGTCATCTACCGTCCGATGGTTGTCGTCGGCAAATTCCCGCGCGTTCCAGGTCTTGACTGTCAACAGGTCTTTTTCGATCGCACGCCCGAGCACACCGTACTGCACAAACGACTCGATCATCCCCGGAAACACGGTTACCACGTCAATCCTCATATCCTCCACTCCGCTTTCCAATCCACCTCAACCCGCATTTTCTCCAGATTGACGGCTTTGACATAAGCACCGTCCACGTACGGGATCAGGTAATCCCCGTCTTCGCCCGCCACCACCAGCACGTCGTTCGCCCCGGTTTCGAGCAGGCGTCTGACGACACCCAGCACACGACCTTCGGCGCCGACGACCGTCAGCCCGACCAACTGAAACCAGTAATACTCCCCGGGCGGCAGGTTGGAGAACTGCGCCCGATCGACGGTCACTTCACGCCCCAGCAGCGCGACGGCGGCGGTGCGGTCGTCAACGGCTGCAAATTTTGCGGCCACGCCGTTGCCGTGCCTGCGGGCCGACTCAAACGCCGGGGAAGACAGCGACCCCCGATGCGGCGCCAGCCGCCACGAGGTATATGCGACGATGTTGTGCCGCGGCCGGGTGTAGGAATGTACCTTGACCCACCCCGCAATACCGAACAAACCGATGATTTTCCCGATCGGAATGTGCCGCCCGCTCACACCGACCGCCGCAGAAGCAAATTCAGGAAGTTGCCGCCTTATCGAACCGCCTGATCAGGGAAGCGACCCGTTGCGACAACTTAACGCCCCGCCCCAGCCAGTGATCAACCCGCCCTTTGTCAATATGCAACCGTGTCTCCTGCCCTTTTGCAATCGGATTAAAATAACCGATGCGTTCAATAAAGCCGCTGTCGCGCGGCTTGCGCGAGTCGGTAATAACAATATTGTAAAATGGGTGCTTTTTCGCACCCCTTCTTGAAAGGCGGATAACTACCATGGGTCCTGATAAAAGTGCTCGTATAATACAGCTCGCCATTATAACACCCCGCAGTACCTGTGACATCTGAAGTATTCAGCCTACTTGCCGTCGCCCTGTATCTTGCGGCGACGGGGGTCCTCAGCGTGCGACTGAAACGCGGCACCCTGTCGGTCGGCACACCGGCACTGCTGCTGTGGGGCACAGCGCTTGCGTGCCACGCCGCCGGTCTGTGGTCAATCTTGACCGACGAAGGCCTGAATCTCGCGTTTTTCAAAAGCGGCGCGGCGGTGGCCTTGCTGGTCACCGCAATTTTGCTGGTCGGTTGCCTGCGCAGATCACTGCTTGCAATGACACCGGTGATGCTGCCGCTCGCCGCCGCCTTCGTTCTTGCCGGGGAGATCGACGACCACCGCGTGATCGTCAGCGCGGAAACCCGCGGCATTCAGGCGCACATACTGTCGTCTCTGCTGGCCTACAGCATCCTCGGCTTTACCGGCGTGCAGGCCATCGTTTTGCATTTTCAAAACCGCGACCTGCGCCATTACCGCTCGGACGCCTTGCTGCGGCGGCTGCCGCCGCTGGACGCGATGGAGTCCCTCCTGTTCCATCTGCTGATGCTAGGGTTCGTCCTGCTGACCGTGAGCCTGACCACCGGCTGGCTCTACCATGAAAACCTGCTGGCCCAACACCTGATGCACAAAACCGTCCTGAGCGGCGCCGCGTGGCTGATGTTTGCAACGCTGCTGACCGGGCACCTGTTCTACGGCTGGCGCGGCGAGCGCGCGGTAAAATTCACGCTCACCGGCCTCGGCTTGCTGATCGTCGGCTACTTCGGCTCCAAATTCGTACTCGAATACATCCTGCATCACGTGTAACCGGACTGCCGCACCGACGCCTGCGCCGATACTTGTGGCGGCGGCGGATCACGGCACAGCATACAAAACGGAACAGACAACCCCGAACAACACTCAGACCGCCATGATCCTGGAAAACATTTCAACCGGCACGCTGATGGCGTTTCTGCCCGTTTTATTTTTCCTGTCAGCTTTCTTTTCCGGCTCGGAAACGGCGTTGATGAGTGTCAACCGCTATCGCCTCGCGCATCTTGCGAGACAGGGCGATCAGCGGGCGCGCCGAGTCATGCGATTGCTCGAAAAACCCGACCGCCTGATCGGCCTGATTCTGTTCGGCAACAATTTCACAAACATATTGATCGCACAGTTGGCGACCTTTCTGGGGTATCGCCTGTACGGCGACGCCGGCATCGCGGCCGCCACCGGCATCCTGACCTTCCTGCTGTTGATCTTCGCCGAACTCGCGCCGAAAACGCTGGGGGCGCTGCATCCCCAGACCGTCGCCATGCCGGCGGCGCTGATCTACACCCCGCTGATGACGCTGCTGTATCCGCTGGTATGGTTCACCAACCTGTTCTCCAACACGCTGCTCAAGGCACTCGGCGTATCGAGCGCAACCGAAACCGTCGCGTCTCTGAGCCGCGAGGAACTGCGGACGGTGCTGACAAATTCAGGCAGGCGCATCACGCAGGAATATCAGGAGATGTTGCTCGGTATTCTCGATCTTGAAAAGAAAACGGTCGAGGACATCATGATCCCGCGCAGTGAAATCGTCGGCATCGACGTTGACGCGGATCCGGATGAGATAGAGGAACAATTGCTGAACACAAACTACACGCGCATTCCGATGTACCACGACGATATCAACAAGGTCGCGGGCATTCTGCACGTCCGCAGAGCGCTGTCGATGATCCGGGACGACACCATAACCAGGGAGGGCCTGATCAGAGCGGGACGAATGCCTTGTTACGTGCCGGAAAACTCGACGCTGTTGCGCGCGCTGATGGAGTTCAAAGACCGCCGGCGCCGCCTGAGCCTGGTGGTTGACGAGTACGGCGACGTTCAGGGGTTGATCACGCTCGAAGACCTGCTCGAGGAAATCGTCGGGGAATTCACCAGCGATCCTGCAACCTATGATCTTGAAGTCGAACGTCAAGACGACGGCAGCGTCATCGTTGACGGCGGCTGCCACATCCGCGAGCTGAACCGTGCGCTCGGCTGGCAATTAAATGAGAACGGGCCGAAAACCATCAACGGGCTGGTGCTGGAACACCTTGAAGCCATGCCAGAAACGGGTACTTGTATTCTGGTTGACGGCCATCCGCTGGAGGTCATCAAAATCCGGCAGAACGCCGTCAAGGCGGTCAGAATAAGCCCAAGGCTGGCCCCGCCGGGCGAAGAGAAAAACCGGGAATCCGCTGGGCCGCCCGGGTCGGAGCGGCGCGCAAGATGAAACAAAAGCTGTGGCAATTCTACGACGCCGCTGTGCTCGACAAACCGGCGTTGACACTGCTTGGGATTGCGGTTGTCGTCGCGTGTCTCCTGTCTTTTACGCCGCGGTTCAAACTCGACGCATCGGCCGATTCGCTAGTACTCGAAAACGACGACGACCTCAGGTATTACCGCAGCATCAGTTCAAAGTACGGCTCCGACGATTTTCTGTTCATCACTTACGCGCCGTCGCAGGACTTGTTCACACCGGCGGTGCTCGCAAAACTCAAGGCACTGCAAAACGAACTCGAGTCGCTCGACGGTGTCGCCGGAACCGTCAGCATTCTGAACGTGCCTTTGCTGAACAGCCCCCGCATATCGTTTGCCGAACTGTCCGGAACTCCACGCACTCTGGAAACACCGGGCGTTAACCTGCAACTTGCGCGACGCGAGTTTCTGGAAAGCCCCCTGTACCGGGAACTGCTACTGAGCCGCGACGGAAGCACGACGGCACTGCTCGCTCATCTCAAACAGGACCCGCGCTACGACCAACTGCTCACCCGGCGCGAGCAGTTGCGCGAGCTCAAATACGGCGGACATCTCGACGCGCAACAGACGCACGAACTCGAACGGATTGCAGAAGCTTTCAAGGCGCATCAGGCGGCATATACAGAACACAGGCGCGCGCACATTGCCGAAGTGCGGGCGGTAATGGACCGTCACCGTCCTGAAGCTCACATGTTCCTCGGCGGCGTTCCGATGATCGTCGCCGACATGATCAGTTTCATCCGGGACGATCTCATCAACTTCGGCGCTGCGGTGACGATTTTTCTCCTGTTGACGCTGCTGGTCATCTTTCGACAGCCGCGCTGGATCATCATGCCGATGCTGTGTGCCGGGCTGGCGGCTGCTTCGATGACCGGGCTGCTGGGACTGCTCGACTGGCCGGTTACCGTGATTTCAGCTAATTTTGTCGCACTGTTGCTGATCATCACCATGTCGATGACCATTCATCTGGTCGTGCGCTACCGCGAAACTCAGGCGCGCCAACCCGCCACCGACAAGAGAGACCTGGCGCAACAAACCGTCCGCTTCATGTTTGAACCCTGCCTTTATACGTCGCTGACCACCATCGTCGCTTTCTGTTCGCTGCTGGTCAGCGGCATCCGCCCGCTGATTGATTTCGGCCAGATCATGACCATCGGCATCACTTTCGCCTTCTTTCTGGTATTCATGCTGTTTCCCTCATTCCTGATGAGGTTGCCGAGAGGCTCAAGCAAAATTGAGACTGATTTCACTACGGCGCTGACCATGAGCCTCGCCCGTTTCACGCGCAAGTACCATTACGCGATCATATTGGCCGCCGCGGTCGCGGCGGCGGGCGCCGCTTTCGGTATCGCGCAACTCAAAGTGGAAAACCGCTTCATTGATTACTTCAAGGAGAACACCGAAATTCACAAGGGCATGCTCATGA
The DNA here is from genome assembly GCA_965223735.1 of Candidatus Oxydemutatoraceae bacterium. Classification (GTDB taxonomy): domain Bacteria; phylum Pseudomonadota; class Gammaproteobacteria; order Poriferisulfidales; family Oxydemutatoraceae; genus CAYFZO01. The sequence goes on from OZ245010.1 coordinate 558,887, forward strand.
TCGACCGCAAGCTCGGCGGCACCACGCCGCTCGACCTGATACTCGACTCGCAGGCGACACCCGCCGCCGAAGACACCCCGGCCAAAGACCCCTTTGCCGAAGACGAGTTGCTCGGAGATTATTTCTCCGACGAAGAGGTCGGGGAATTCCAATACTGGCTGACGCCGCACAAATTCGAAGAAGTCAAGCGCGTGCACGACTACCTCGAGTCCCAGCCTGAAATCGGCAAAGTGCTTTCCCTGGCGACGTTGATCCGTCTCGCCGAAAACCTGAACGGCGGCCCCCTCGGAGACCTGGAAACCGGCTTTCTCCGGAAATTCCTGCCGCAGGACATCAAGCGCATCCTGCTCGCCCCTTATCTGTCGGAAGACGGCAAACAACTGCGCTTCAATATGCGCGTCATTGACTCGGACGAACAACTCAATCGAAAACAACTGCTCGACCGCATACAAACGGATATGGGCGATGAAATCGGGTACGCGGACGACCACTTCAGGCTGACCGGTATGCTGGTGCTTTACAACAATATGCTGCAAAGCCTTTACGGTTCACAGATTCTGACCCTGAGCATGGTCTTCGCCGCGGTCATGCTGATGTTCATCGCCCTGTTCCGTTCACTTGCATTCGCCGTCATCGCAATCATCCCGAACCTGCTCGCCGCGGGCCTGGTGCTGGGTTTCATGGGTTGGCGCGGGATTCCCCTCGACATGATGACGATCACGATCGCCGCGATCAGCGTCGGCATCGCAGTTGACAACACGATCCATTACATTATCCGCTTCAAGCGCGAATTCACGCGCGACCGGCATTATGCGCAGACGATTCAGCGTTGCCACGGCAGCATCGGCAAAGCCATGTACTACACGTCGGTTACGATCATCGCCGGCTTTTCGATCTTGTCGCTGTCAAATTTCATTCCCACGGTTTACTTCGGCCTTCTGACAAGCTTGGCCATGTTTGCCGCTTTGGTTGCATCGCTCACGCTGCTGCCGTCGCTGTTGATGATCTTCAAGCCGCTGGGACCTTGCGCAGGCAAAACCACCGCGTGAACCGTATTCCCAAAATGACCCAGTGCCGGCTGGCGCCGACTTTCGGGGTTGAAGCCGGCGACCAATTCGGAGACCTGCGCTCGGTGCAGGTCGCGGGCGAGTCGGCGTTGACCCTGCTCGTTGACGGCGAGGAACTGGTGACACTGATGACACTCGGCACTTACCCGGAAGAACTCGCCATCGGCTATCTCCGCAACCAGCATCTGATCGAAGACATAGACGAGATCGAATCGGTGACCGTTGACTGGACTCGCGAAAGAGCCGACATTGTTACCCGCCACGGCCGCGGTATCGCGCGGGAAAAACTGTCAAAGCGCATCGTCACCAGCGGTTGCGGCCAGGGCACGATTTTCAGTTGCACCCTCGACAAGCTGTACGAGACCCGCCTGCCCGACGTCACGCTGCGGCAATCCACGATTTACGCGCTGCTGCGTGAAATCAGCCGCCACAATGAGATCTACAAGGCGGCGGGCGCGGTCCACGGCTGCGCCCTGTGCCGCAACGACGATATTCTGTCATTCGTCGAGGACGTCGGACGCCACAACGCCGCCGACGCGATTTCCGGGATGATGTGGCTCGAAGGTGTCGGCGGTGAAGATAAGATCTTTTACACCACCGGCCGATTGACTTCAGAGATCGTGATGAAGACCGCAAACATGGGCATCCCGGTGTTGCTGTCGCGCTCGGGCGTGACCAACATGGGCCTGGAACTGGCGCGCGACCTGAACAGCACGATGATCGCACGCGCCAAAGGACGGGCGTTTCTGGTTTACAACAACCAGAACAATATCCTCTACGACGAAAAACCCAACCGGCCGCCGGAAAAGTAACGGGCCGTCAGACCCGGGAACCTGCAAACAACCTGCCGGACAAGGGTTCAGGCGACCAGATCGGACACCAGCGCCGTACACGTCGCCTCTGACAATGTCACCGCCCGCGTGTAGTTCTGATGGTCACAACCGACGCTGACCGCGGTCCCGTCCACGACAGCGGCAACCGAGCCGGCGTCGAGCTCAAAACGCAGGAAATGCACCGCCGACGTCTTGTCTCCGGTCTCCCGGTCGAGATCCTCGTTAGAAATCGCAAACACTTTCTCACCGTCGCCGACCCTGACCCAGACCGACCGGCCAATGCCGATCAGCCTGGCGAGTTGCATCTGCCTGACTGCAACATCCTCGTATTCGATCATCATCGTCGCTTTCCAGTTGCTGCCGTCGGGGATCAACGGGTTGTAGGCTTCGAGTTCTCCGCTGATACCGGCGGCCTGAAAAATCTTTTCGGCCCGCAACATCTCCTGAACCTGGTACTGAATTGTCAGACGGTCCTCGAAGTGCAAAGTAACATTCTCCCCCAACGCGACGATACGGTTCTTCTTATGCCTCATCACTCGCCTGCGGAATTCCTCGCGCTCCTCCTCATAATGCTCGAGGCTCATCAGGTCGGCACGCGCCAATGGTTCCACCGTTTCTCCCGTCACAAACCATAAGCCGTCTTAAGCAACGACATCGGGTGAGACGACGCGCCGCCCGACTTCATCAGCGACACAATGTGCCGGCGTGCCAGTGTGCAGTCGCTGGTGAAGTGATCCGCTCCGCACTCGTCGGCCTGGCGCGCCGCGGGACGACCGATCCTGACCGCCGCGTCGCGGCACTCGGATTTCACCGCGTACGTGCCGTCGTGCCCCGAACAACGCTCGATCACCGTCATTTCAGTCCCCGGCACCAATTGCAGCAACTCACGCACTTTCAGGCCGACGTTCTGTACTCGCGTATGGCAGGCTGCGTGATAAACAACTTTACCGAGACCGTGCTTGAAATTGACGTTGAGCAGACCCTCGCCGTGGCGCAGCATCAAATACTCGGCGGGGTCAAAAACACGCTGCTTCAATCTCTGCACGTCGGCGTCATCCGGAAACATCAGGGGCAGTTCCTGTCTGAACATCAATACGCAAGACGGCATCGGCGCGACAACGTCGCAGCCTTCGTCGAGCAACGCGGTGAGCCCGCCGACATTAGCCGTCTTCAACTTCTCGACGGCCGGCAGGTCTCCCAGTTCAAGCTTCGGCATGCCGCAGCATTTCTCGCGGGGTACCGCCCGGACCACGATACCGTTGTGTTCAAACACGGCCCTCAGATCAACCGCCTCCTCGGGCGAGTGATAGCTGCCGAAGCAAGTTGCGAACAACGCCACTTTGCCGGTCGTGCGCCGTCCGGCGACCGGCGCCTGTCCCGGAGAAAACCCGCGGCGCAACCGTCTGCGCTTATGCACGGCCGCATAGCGGGGCAACGGCGCCTCGGCGTGGATGCCGAAGCGCTTGTCGAGTTGCGCACGCACGGGTCCGGAGGACAGCGCGGCGTTGACCGCCTGGGTGACGATCGGGATGCCGGCGAATTTACCGACCCTGTCGGTGGAAGCCAGAAACCGATCGCGCTGCCTGACCCCGCCCTTGCGAAAGGCAACGGCCTTGGCCCTCAGCATTAAGTTGGGGAAATCCACCGCCCATTCGTGCGGCGGCACGTATGGGCATTTGGTCATGTAGCACAAATCGCACAAATAGCAGTGCGCGGAAACTTTCGGGTAATCACGTTCGTTGACGCCGTCCACCTCGAGCGTCGAAGATCCGTCAACCAGGTCAAACAGCGTGGGGAATGCGTTGCACAGATTGACGCAGCGCCGACACCCGTGGCAGATGTCAAATACGCGCGCGAGTTCCCGGTTCAGTTCACCTTCGTCGTAAAACGCGGGGTTCTTCCAATCAAGAGGATGTCGCGTGGGGGCTTCGAGCCCGCCTTCGCTTTGATTTGCCACAACCATGACCGATTCTGAGACACCGGAATACGCCGCCGACACCGTCAGGCCCCGGCGACGAACGCCGATCCTCAGTCAAGGGTGTCGAGCGCTTTCTGAAAGCGGTTGGCGTGGGAACGCTCGGCTTTTGCCAGCGTTTCGAACCAATCCGCCACTTCGTCAAACCCTTCCTCGCGTGCGGTTTTTGCCATGCCCGGATACATATCCGTATATTCGTAGGTTTCACCTGCAATCGCAGCTTTCAGGTTGTCCTGGGTGCCGCCGATGGGCAATCCGGTAGCCGGATCGCCACACGCCTCAAGGTGCTCGAGATGCCCGTGCGCATGGCCGGTCTCACCCTCCGCCGTCGAACGGAAGACGGCGGAAACGTCGTTGTACCCCTCGACGTCGGCTTTGGCCGCAAAGTACAGGTAACGGCGATTCGCCTGAGATTCACCCGCGAAAGCGTCTTTCAGATTTTGCTCGGTTCTGCTGCCTTTCAATGCCATAATCTTGATCCTCCGACAAGGTTCAGCCAAATTGATGAAATAATGATACGATGAAAGGAAATAAACGGCAATACAAATCCAATGAATTATATCTATAATTTCAATTGATTTCCCTGCAATATCATTACCTTCAATCTTAATCCATTACGAGGCATCCGTAAACAATGGCGACTTCCCAACGCAATGAGAAAAACGAGCGGCAAGTTGACTTTGAAAAAGCTCTCGAAAAACTCGAGCAGGTGATTGCCGGGCTGGAAGCAGGCAACTTGCCGCTCGAGGAATCCGTCAAACAGTTCGAACAGGGCATGACGCTGCTCAGGGACTGCCAGAAAGCGTTGAGCGAAGCTGAGCAGAAAGTCAAGATCCTGGTCGAGAAAAACCGCGATTTTCAACTGGAAAGCTTTGAAGAAGACGGAAAAAAATAAGCAATCCGAAATCGAAAGTTTCCTTCAATTGTGTTCAGCCAGGGTTGAGCAAAAGCTCGAGGAAAATTTCCGGGACCGGAAAAATCCCGGCGGTTTGATGGACGCAATCCGTTACGCCAGTCTCGGCGGCGGTAAAAAAATCAGGCCGGCACTGACGTACGCCACCGCGCAGACCGTCGGACTGCCGTTCGAAAGGGTGGACGACGTCGCGGCCGCGATCGAGTTGGTACACGCCTATTCGCTGATCCACGACGACCTGCCGGCGATGGACGACGACGATATACGGCGCGGCCACCCGACACTGCACAAGGTGTTCAGCGAGGCACTCGCCATCCTTGCCGGCGACGCCATGCAAACGATGGCGTTTGAAATGCTCCTGTCCTCAACAACGATCAACGACCGCTGTAAAGTCGAGATCGCCGGCACGCTCGCCGGCGTCGCCGGCACTGAAGGCATGGCCGGCGGACAGGCGATGGACGTCACGATGACCACAGCAGCGGAAATTGAAGCAATTGAAACCATGCACCGCCTGAAAACCGGAACCTTGATGTCGGCCTGCATCCGCATAACATTAATCTGTAGCGACAACCTTCCCGTCGAAACATGCCGCGCACTCGAGAATTATGCCGGCCATATCGGGCTGTGCTTTCAAATACGCGACGACATTCTGGATATGAAAAGCGACTCATCCTGCGAAAAGAAACTGACTTATCCGGCGATACTCGGCCTCAACGGCGCTGAAAAGGAACTGCGCCGCATCGGGGAATTATGCCTGACGAACCTGAACCCGCTGAACGCGTCGGCGCAGACGCTGCGTCTGCTCACCCGGTATATGGTCGAGCGGGAAATCTGAGAGTAGTATCCGCAAGGAATTCACTTCCGGGCACCGGCCATGGCTTCTACCGAAACCAGTCGCGCACTGCTCGACCGGGTCAATTATCCGGCGGATCTGCGCAAACTCCCGCCGAACGAACTGCCGGATTTCTGCCGACAGATGCGCGACTACCTGATTGAATCGGTGGCGTCATGCGGCGGGCATTTTGCCGCCGGACTCGGAGTCGTTGAACTGACCGCCGCTTTGCACTATGTCTTCAACACCCCCCACGACCGCCTGATATGGGACGTCGGACATCAATCCTACCCGCACAAGATCCTGACCGGGCGCAAGGATAAAATCACCACCGTGCGCACGCTCGGCGGGATCGCACCTTTTCCCAAGCGCAATGAAAGCGAATACGACACCTTCGGCGTCGGCCATTCGAGCACGTCGATCAGTGCCGCAATAGGCATGGCGCTCGCTTCACGGCTAAGCGGTGAACCCCGCAAAATCATCGCCGTTATCGGAGACGGCGGCTTGACCGCGGGCATGGCTTACGAAGCACTGAATCATCTTGGCGCGGCGGGCGCCGACGTTCTGGTCGTCCTGAACGACAATGAGATGTCAATCTCACCCAACGTCGGCGCAATGACCAACTATTTGACGCGAATCCTGTCGAGCAAGCTGTACACCTCAGCCGTCGCCGGCGGTAAACGCCTGCTCGAACCCCTGCCGCCGGTAAAAAAACTGGCCCACAAGACCAAAGAACACCTTAAGGGCATGATCGTCCCGGGAACTTTGTTCGAGGAACTCGGCGTCAGTTACTACGGCCCGGTTGACGGCCACAACGTCTCGACCCTGATCAAGACGCTGGACAACCTCAAGCACCAGACCGGCCCGCGCCTGCTGCACACAATCACGCGCAAAGGCAAGGGCTACGAACTGGCGGAAAATGATCCGGTCGGCTACCACGCCGTCGGTCATTTCGACCCCGACCACGGCGTCCGGAAAAAATCCCCTCCCCCGCAACCCTCATACAGCACGATCTTCGGCCGCTGGGTCTGCGACATGGCGGAAAAAGACGATCGTCTCGTCGCAATCACTCCGGCAATGCGCGAAGGCTCCGGCTTGATCGAATTTGAAAAGAGGTTTCCGGACAGGTACTTTGACGTCGGCATTGCCGAGCAGCATGCGGTGACGCTGGCGGCGGGCCTCGCCTGCGAAGGTGCCAAACCCGTGGTCGCAATCTACTCGACTTTTCTGCAACGCGCCTACGACCAATTGATCCACGACGTCGCGATCCAGAACCTTCCGGTGGTCTTCGCGATCGACCGGGCCGGACTCGTCGGTCCCGACGGGCAGACCCACGCTGGCAGTTTTGACTTGTGTTACCTGCGCTGCATCCCGAACATGATCGTCATGGCTCCCCGCGACGAGAACATGACGCGCCTGATGCTGACAACCGCCTACTCGTGCAATGCACCTGCCGCGGTGCGTTACCCGCGCGGCACCGGGCCGGGCGCTACCGTTGAGGCGGGCTTTGACACGATCGAGGTCGGGCACGCGGAAACCCTGAGACGGGGGCACGGCACCGCCATTCTTGCATTCGGCAGCCCGGCCGCCGCCGCAATGCAGGTCGCGGAATGTCTCGACACCGGCCTGATCGACATGCGCTTCGTCAAGCCGCTCGACTGCGATGCGATCGCCGCCGCAGCCGCCGACTACGCACGCCTGGTCACAGTTGAAGACAACGCCCGCAACGGCGGCGCAGGCAGCGCCGTCAACGAATACCTGGCGCAGCGGGGACCGAAAATGCCGATTTTGAACCTCGGCCTGCCCGACCGTTTTCAAAACCACGGCAGCCGCGATGAACTGCTGCACGAGGCGGAACTGGACGCCGCGGGCATTGAGAAAAACATGCGCCGCTTCGTCGGCGCCTGAAGCGACCGGCTATAACTTGAGGTTGCGCAGATAATCGCGGAAAACCGGCCCTATCTCCGGATCGCGCATCGCCACTTCGACATTGGCTACAAGATAGCCAAGCTTGTTTCCGCAATCATAGCGGTTGCCGCGGTAAAGATCTGCTATAACGTCGCCGCGCTTCACCTCTTCGGAAATCGCATCGGTCAGTTGGATCTCATTGCCCACACCGGGCCGGACCCGGCGCAGACAATCAAATATGCCGGGCTTCAACACATAGCGCCCTATAATCGCGAGATCGCCGGACGCCTCTTCGGGCCTGGGCTTTTCAACCAGCGCGTTCACGCGCCAAAGACCATCCGCAATTGGTTCACCCCCCAGGATGCCGTATTTTTCAATGTCGCCCCGCGCGACTTTCTTGACTCCCACCACATTGGCGTCGTACTTGCAGTGAGTCTTTATCAGGCCGGCAACACACCCATCCGCGTCGTCCCCGATACTGATCAAGTCGTCCGCGAGCAATACGGCAAAAGGCTCGTCCCCGATCGTCGGCTCGGCACACAGCACGGCATGCCCCAAACCGAGCGGTGCCGACTGACGCAAATAAATGCAGGTCACGTGATCGGGCACAATGCCCCGCACCGCTTTGAGCACCTCGGTTTTGCCCGCCGCCTCAAGCTGGCGCTCGAGTTCCGGCGCACTGTCAAAATGATCCTCTATCGCACGCTTGCTCCTGCCGCTGATAAACACCAGCGTGTCGATCCCGGCGCCAACCGCTTCCTCAACCGCATACTGGATCAGCGGCTTATCGACGATCGGCATCATTTCCTTGGCACTGGCTTTCGTCGCGGGCAGAAAGCGCGTACCGAGACCGGCTACGGGAAAAACCGCTTTTCTTACTTTACTGCTCATCGTTGAAAATGATGTTTGACACACGCCGCCCGCCGCTGCCGAACGCCGAGCCAAGCGCGCCAGCCCAAACTTTGTAGTATAATGCCAAACCACGTTCGCCGAAGCAATCAGACGCCGATCACTTCACTCGAAATGCCGGTATCATGCTTACAAACGTCCTTAAAACCAAATACGCAAATTATCTGGCTCAAATCGGGATCACTTTGAACGGCGGTGAGCGCCGCGATCTGCAGGTTCATGACGAGCGGCTGTACCGGCGTGTATTTCTGCAAGGCACGCTGGGCTTCGGAGAGGCCTACATGGACGGCTGGTGGGACGTCGAGGCGCTGGACGAGTTTTTCACCGCGGCCCTGACCCAATGCAAATTCGACGGCAAACCCCCGGCTTCAATCGTCAGCCTCGCCGCTTTGCCGCGGGCGTTGCTGTTCAACCTGCAAAGCACCCCACGCACCTTTCAGATCGGAAAAAAACACTACGACATCGGCAACACGCTGTTCACGGCAATGCTTGACAGTTACATGAACTACAGTTGCGGCTACTGGAAGGAGGCACAGGATCTGGAAGCCGCACAACAGGCGAAGATGAAACTGACCTGCGAAAAACTGCTGCTCGAACCGGGCATGAGAGTCCTCGATATCGGCTGCGGCTGGGGGGGCATCGCAAAATACGCGGCTGAAAACTACGGAGTTGCGGTCACCGGCATCACCGTTTCCGCGCGACAAGCCCGCTACGCGCGGCAACTGTGCTGTAACCTCCCGGTGCAGATCCATTTGATGGATTACCGAAAACTGAGCGGACGATTCGACCGAGTCTATTCAATCGGCATGTTCGAGCACGTCGGCTATAAAAATTACGAAATTTACATGCGAACCGCACACAGGCTGCTGAACAAGAACGGTTTATTCCTGCTGCATACAATCGGATCCGACCGCACGGTCAAAACAACCGATCCCTGGATCGAAAAGTACATATTCCCCAATTCGATGCTGCCTTCCGCGGAGCAGATCACACGGGCGTGCAATAAACTTTTCCTGATAGAGGACTGGCAGAACTTCGGGGCATACTACGACAAGACGCTGATGGCGTGGTTTGAAAACTTTGATTCCAACTGGCAGAAATTGAAAGCCGGCTACGACGGGCGCTTTTACCGCATGTGGAAGTATTACCTGATGGTTTGCGCCGGCTCTTTCCGCGCACGCTCAAATCAACTATGGCAGATCGTACTGTCGCCGCACGGCATCAACGGCTGTTATCAATCACCTCGCTAGACGTCACTTGCGATTGATCACAAGGCGGCGACCGAAGGCCCGCCGGCAAAACTGCCACAGGCGCCGGCAACGGACAGACGGAACACCGGATGAGGCATAATTCCAGAAGCACTGCGACCGACCTCGCGGGAAGCATCCCCCGACGAAAAACCCCGTTGCAGGCATAAGGAAAGCATGATGGAGATAACTCTAGAAACCGTCTATAACAAGATCCAAGCACTGGATCACAGGGTCGAGGCGCTGGATCACAGGGTCGAAGCACTGGATCACAGGGTCGAAGCACTGGATCACAGGGTGGGTCGAGGCGCTGGGCCGCAAGGTTGACGATTCAAGAATAAAGACGACCCACAATGGGTCGCCGGTATTTTCGTCGGCGCGGTGGTGATCATCTCCACGATCGGGGGGTCTATATCTCAGCCATAATGCTGCTGGCCAGGTAAAGTCTCAACAACTGAGTGATCAGCCGTACCGGCAAGGCCAATCGCCCCGCCAAGCGTCGCCCCGCGCGGAAAAAAGCAGGCGGGGCCGTCACAACCCCGCCCACAACGAAGCTCATTGCTTCAATTGCTCCAATTTCCTCGAAGCCGCTACGTCGGAATCGCCCGGGTTTCCGGCCCCGGGTTTAACACCGGAGTTTTTCCCGGTCCCGGACTCAACCCCGGACTTCGGATCGCTCAGGACGATCAAGTCCCGGTTCATCTCAAGCGTGGCTTTGCCGATGCCGTGCACTTCGGCCAACTGATCCACGGACTTGAAAACACCGTGCATCTTCCTGTACTCGACAATGGCCGCAGCCTTTGCGGGGCCTATATTCTTGAGCTCCTGCGCCAATTCAGACGCACTTGCCGTGTTGATATTGACCCCGGCCCAGGTATTGCCCGCCGCCAGAAAAAACATTGAAACAATGCAAAATGTCAGCAATTTCATGAGTTGTCCCTCCATTACTTGCGTTGCTGTTTAAGGAAGCGACAACATAATTCGCCGCGGCAAAGTGCGGGCGGCGACAAGGATGAGCGGCGGTAAACAGCCGACGAAGGATAAAAACGCCTGAAAAATCAAGCGGCAGGAGCCTGCACCACCCGGTCGTCGTACGCCGCGCCGATCATGTCCTGCGGCTGCGCCGTGCCCCAATGGAGGCAACTCGGGCACTGCCAGTACAGCTGATGTGCCTCGAACCCGCAGTTTGAGCATTGATATGAATGCCCGGCGCGCTCATTAACGATCAGGCTCCGGATGACGCCCCCGATCAGCGCCTTGTCGGATACATCGTCAGCGACTTTATGCTCGAGATACAGTCTGACGATGGACAGCGGGATGCGGCATTGCTCCGTCAATTCCGAAAAAAGTTTCTCAACTTCGGCCACCCGTCCGGCGTCAAGCAAAGCCTGACAGTAAATTATCAGATAAGGCGTGCTGACCATTTTCGGCTTGATATTTTTGAGATAATCGGAAAACTCTGAACTGTTCAGATGTTTGAGAGCCCCGCGTATTTTAGGCAACAGAAGCTTTGCATATTCCGGGTGCTGAGCGAACGCTTTAACATACTGCCGTTCAGCCGCCGCGACGTCCCCGCTCTCAAAGTCAATGTCCCCCGTGAGCACCGCGGCGCGAATCGAGGCACTCGCACGGGACTTTGCCTTTGACAGCGTCTTGCGGGCGGCGGTGTAATCCTTGCGCCGCAGCGCCTGATCAGCGAGCTCGCAATAATAATGAGAGACGCGGTCGCTATAACCGCCGACGTTGCGCTTCCTTAATTTTTCCGAGACCTCAATCGCCTGTTCCCAGCTTTTTTCCATCTCATAAAGTGACACCAGATAACGGTGCGCCTCCATCCTGACCTGCTCGACCTTCATCGACAGCACGTGATTAAAAAACTTCTCCGCCCGGTCGAACAGGCCGGCGGAAAAATAATCGCGCCCCAACTCGAGCAGGGACTGCGCGCGGTGATAATCGCTGAGTCTGGGACGCGCAATGATGTTCTGATGTATTCGGATGGCCCTTTCAACTTCGCCTTTCTGCCGGAACAGATTGCCGAGCACCAGATGGGTTTCGACCGTATTTGGATCCACCTCAAACAGCTTTATAAAGATCTCGGTCGCCTTGTCGTGCTGCTGGTCAAGCAAAAACCCCAGTCCCTGAAGGTATTCCGGGGGAACAAAGAGGTCCGTCCGGACCTCTTTGTTCTTCCTGTCTTTCGCGGTTGCAGCAAGCCAGCCGCTCGCGGCCGCGACGGGAAGCAAAAACCACAGCCACTCGCTCATCACCTAGTCCTGAATGACATTGCGGCGCAGATGAAACACTTCCTGCTCAGCAACGGCGGCCTTGTCGCCCAGTTCCCTCACGCGTCTGCGGCAATTCAACACCAACCAGCCGGCCGGGAACAGACTCACGGCGGCACCGCAGACAAAACAAAATACGAGCACCGTATTTAGCTGCGCCTGAACTTCAAACATGGGAAACGCGACGGTGACCGAATGCCCGTTCAAATCCACGAGCACCAGCACCAAGCCGATGAACGCGGCCCCGACCAGCATCAAAATCACGCGGTACATGGCTCCTCCAGCTCAGCGGCTGCGGGAAGCAATTCTATTCTGTACAGGGGGGCGAGGAGTGCCTGAAAAAACGTTGGGGTTCTTGACGCGATCGCGTAAGGGCTTACCCGGCTTGAAATGCGGAATGCTCTTACTGCTCATCGGCACCAAGGCGCCGGTTTTAGGGTTTCTTGCGGTCCGCGCCTTTCTATGACGTAATGAAAAACTGCCGAAACCGCGAATTTCAATTCGTTTGCCTGCACTCAACGATTTGGCCAAATACTCGAGTATGTTCTTGACCGCGTATTTAACGTCTTTCATAGGCAGGTGCGACTGCTTGACTCCAAGTCGCTCAATCAACTCCGACTTGGTGACTACCTGCCCGTTGGGTTGTCGTTTCATAACGTCCTCCGGATCAATCAGGGGCCGACGTCACCCTGCATTTTTTCCTTGACTATATTTCCGAGCGACTCAGTGGCTCCCGATTCGCTCGCGGCGTAACTCTCTATCACCTTCTCCTGCTCCTCCCGCTCTTTAATTTTTACCGACAGATTCAGTACGCGTTTCTTCTTGTCAAAACCGACGAATTTCGCTTCCACCTCGCCGCCCACTTCCAGCCCCGGTTTGCCGTCGTCAAACTCTTTCAGCGGAATTACCCCCTTCACGTAATCGGCCAGCGCCACCTTGATGCTCCGGTCGCCGATCGCCTCGACCGTGCCCCTGACGACCGTGCCCTTCGGATGCCCGGTGATGTAGTTCCCTACCGGGTTTTCCTCCAACTGCTTGATATCGAGAGAAATGCGCCCGCGCTCAACATCTACTGACGTCACAATAACCGTGATCCGGTCGCCTTTCTTATATTTGCGGATCGACTCCTCGTTTGATTCAGTCCACGATATGTCGCTCATGTGAACCAAGCCGTCTATGTCAAAACCGTCAATTCCGACAAAGATGCCGAAGTCCGTCAGCGATTTCACGAAGCCTGTTACTTTATCGCCTTTCTTATGCTTGTCGGCGAATTCCTGCCACGGATTCGGCTGACACTGCTTGAGACCGAGAGAAATGCGACGACGCTTATCGTCTATTTCCAGCACCTTAACCTCAAGTTCACTGTCGAGCGACACAATTTTCGCCGGGTGTACGTTTTTGCTGGTCCAATCCATTTCCGAGACATGCACCAGACCTTCCACCCCTTCCTCAATCTCGACAAAGCAACCATAATCAGTGATGTTTGTCACTTTCCCGGTGACCCGGCTGCCTTCCGGGTAACGGGTTTCGACGTCAACCCACGGATCCTCGCCCAACTGCTTCAGCCCCAACGACACCCGCTGCTTGTCCTTGTCGTACTCAAGCACCTTCACTTCTATCTCATCGCCGATTGAGACGACTTCCGACGGATGCTTGATCCGGCGCCACGCCATGTCGGTGATATGGAGCAACCCGTCAACCCCGCCGAGATCCAGAAAAGCACCGTAGTCGGTCAGGTTCTTGACGACCCCCTTCACCAAAATGCCTTCCTCGAGACGCTTCAGCAACGCTTCGCGCTCGACACTGTGTTCAGTCTCGACCACGGCGCGCCTCGAAAGCACGATATTATTTCTGCGCTGATCAAGCTTGATGATCTTGAATTCAAGCGGTTTATCCTGAAGGTAAGCCATGTTCCTGACCGGACGCACGTCCACCAGCGAACCCGGCAGAAAAGCCGTGACGCCGCCGAGGTCAACGGTGAAGCCGCCCTTCACCTTGTCGATGATCCTGCCGATGATCGAGGCGTCCTTTTCGTAAGTTTCCTCCAACTCGTTCCACACTTTCGCGCGTTTCGCCTTCTCGCGCGACAGGCGGGTTTCCCCGTAGCCGTCCTCGAGCATGTCAAGAGCGACCTCAACCGTGTCACCCTCATGAACTTCGACATCGCCGTTTTCGTCTTTGAACTGCTGTATCGGAATAACGCCCTCGGATTTGAGACCGGCGTTGACGATGACCACTTCGGGCTGAACTTCAACTACGGTCGCCTCGATAATACTGCCGGGCTTCAGACTGAGTTGTTGCCTTTGTTCAAAAAGGTCTGCAAATGTTTCAGGCATAGTTTAAGAATTTATAAGTTTCTCAACTTCTTTTACAACTGCAGCGATGGATCGCCTTGTCGTATTGACGACGACCGCATCATCCGCCGGCTGTAGCGGCGCGACGGAACGGCTCTTATCACGCCTGTCGCGTTCCGCCAACCGCTTATAAAGAGCGGCGAGATTATCATTCAAGCCTCTATTATTCAACTGTTTGAGCCGTCTCTGGACGCGCTCTTCAAGGTCGGCGGTCAAAAACACCTTGAGTTTTGCGTCGGGAAACACGACCGTGCCCATATCCCGCCCCTCGGCGACCAAGCCCGGCGGGCGCCTGAAGGTATGCTGGTACTTGAGCAGTTCGGCACGCAGCGCAGGCACCTCGGCGATGCACGAAGCAAGCGTCGCACAATCCTCCCCGCTCAGGGCCTGCGTGACGTCCCTGCCGCCCAGACGCACCTGCGCCACGTCCGCTCTCAGCATGAACTCAACCCGCATTGCCGGAATCAGCGCGGCCAGCGCCGACGTGTCGTTCTCATCCAAATGCTTTTCAATCACAAGCAACGCCAAAATTCGATACAAGGATCCGCTGATCAGCAAGTGATAACCCAGCTGCTTTGCGAGCAGGACCGAGACGGTGCTTTTGCCGGCTCCCGCAGGACCGTCTATCGTAATCACCGGAACGTTCATTGCACCTGCTCCAGATCAAGCCCGGCGGCACGCGCGGTCGCCACGAAGCCCGGAAACGAAGTGTCAATGTTCGCGCAACCGTCGATGGCGACGCCGCGCGCGGAGGCGCTGCCGGCCACCGCAAACGACATCGCGACGCGATGGTCGCCGTGGCTGTCAACGCGCCCGCCTTCGATGCCGCCGCCTTGGACCGTCAGGCCATCGCGGGTTGTTCTGACGGCGACGCCGCAAGCGGCGAGGCCCTCGGCCATGGCTCGGATACGGTCGCTCTCCTTGAATCTAAGCTCAGCGGCGCCGCTCAATTCAGTCGTGCCGTCGGCGCACGCCGCGGCGACAAGCAAAACGGGAAACTCATCTATCGCGTTGGCAACCAACTCGTGCGGAACAACGATACCGTGCAGACGGGAGGCACGCACGCATATATCGGCGACGTCTTCGCCGTTGAACTTGCGACGACCGGCAATCCCGATATCAGCGCCCATCATCTTCAGCAGGTCAATAACGCCGGCGCGGGTCGGGTTAACACCGACGCCCTCCACCAGCAACTCGCCTTCGCCGGCGAGGCACGCGGCGACGATCAGAAAGGCCGCCGAGGACAGATCGCCCGGCACCTTGATATTCACCGCCCGCAACGGTGCCTTGCCGGGCAGTTCAACCTTGCCCCGCGCCGTTGACACGGGCGCCCCCAGCGCCGCCAGCATTCGTTCGGTGTGGTCGCGCGTCGGCGTTTCCTCGGTCAGCACGGTGATGCCATCGGCAAACAAGGTTGCGAGCAGCAGGCACGACTTGACTTGCGCGCTGGCGACGGGCAGGCGGTAATCAATACAACGCAACCGCCGCACCGGATAAATCTCAACCGGCGGTGTGCCGGCGGCGCTGATGCGCACGTCGGCGCCCATCAGTGCAAGCGGTTCCGCAATACGCCGCATGGGACGCCGGCACAATGACTCATCACCGGTCAGCACGCTCGCAAAGCCCTGACCGCACAGCAAACCGCTCATCAGGCGCAGCGAAGTACCTGAATTGCTGAAATCGAGTGCGTGCGCGGGCGCTTTGAAACCACCAGCACCGGCGCCGGTGACGCGCAAGTCGCCCGACGCTGCACCGTGCCAGCACGCCTCGACCTCAATTCCCAGCGCGGCGACGGCAGCGAGTGTCGCACGACAGTCGGAACTGTTCAGAAAACCCGTCACTTCGGTACAGCCCGCGGCGACGGCCCCGAATATCAACGCCCGATGTGAAATCGACTTGTCGCCGGGAACGCGCACGCGCCCGCTCAGACGCTCAATCGGGCGCGAAACGATCCGCATATTGTCAATCTGCAGCTTTCAGACGGCGGCGATAATCACCGGCGCGCTTGAAAAAGGCATCGAGCGCGGCGGCGTCCCCTCGTCCCACCGCGTCGCGCAAACGCCCGAATTCGGATTCGAAACCCGCAATCGCTTCGAGCAGGTTGTCACGGTTCGCAAGACAAATATCGCGCCACATGACCGGATCACTCTCGGCGATGCGTGTAAAGTCGCGCAACCCACCCGCCGCATATTCAATCGCGCGGTCGCGGTGAGGCGATTCCAGCAGGCGACCGATCAACGCATACGCAAGCAAGTGCGGCAAGTGGCTGGTCGCGGCAAATAGCGCATCGTGTTCGACCGCGTCCATCTGTGTGACTTCGGCGCCCGCCCGTTCCCACAGACTCGTCACCATGCCGAGGGCGCGCGCGTCGGTATTCCTGAGCGGCGTCAGCACCGTTTTACGTCCTCGAAACAAGTCGGCGCGCGCCGCCTCGGCGCCGCTTTTTTCGCAACCCGCGATCGGATGCCCCGGCACCACGCCACCGAGCCCGGTCCCGCGGTCAAACGCCGCGCGCGCCGCCTCGACGAACCTCCGCTTGGTGCTGCCCGCGTCAGTAATCACCGTTTGAGCGGAACACGCCGGCGCAATTTCGGCAAGCAACGCGACGGCGGCACCCACCGGCGTTGCAAGCACCACAACGTCGCACTCCCGAGTCAAAGCCGTCGGCGAATCAAGCAGACGATCGACACAGCGAAGCGCGAGCGACGCGGACGCATCAACGTCACAGCCGACGATCTCACCGTCGTAACCCGCCTGCTTCAAAGCGAGTGCGAGCGACCCGCCGATCAGCCCGACACCGACGATACCGACGCGCGCGTCGTTCATCGCCCCAGCGCCTCCGCCAGCGCCTCAAGAAAACGGCGGTTATGTTCAGGGCGGCCGACCGTCACCCTGAGATGGCGCGGCAGGCCGTAATTATCAATCCGGCGCACGATGACGCCGCGCCGCAACAACTTCCCGTAAACGTCGGCGGCGGCATCCCCCACTTCAATGCACAAAAAATTGGCCGCCGACGGCATCCACGGCAGTTGCAGGCGGTCGCAACCCGCCTGCAGTTGCATCAATCCGTCGCGGTTCATCGCAACACTTCGTTCGAGATGCACCTCATCTTCAAGCGCCGCGAGCGCGCCGGACTGGGCCGGTGCGTTCACGTTGAACGGCTGGCGCACTCGATTCATCAATTCAGCAACTGCGGCGGACGACAACGCATAGCCGACGCGCAGGCCCGCCAACCCGAACGCCTTGGAAAAGGTACGCGTTACCATCAGATTGGGAAAGCGCCCGAGCCATGCGGCGGCTTCGGGGTAGTCCGGCTGCGTCACATACTCGGCGTAGGCTTCGTCAATAACGATCAGCGTTGACACGGGCACCTTTTGCAGAAACGCTTCGAGCACCCGCCCATCAAACCAGGTGCCCGTCGGGTTGTTCGGGTTGGCAATGAACACCACCCTCGTATCGGCGTTGATCTCGGCCGCCATCGCGTCGAGATCGTGCCCGCAAGGCATCGCATCCGTCGCCCCGCGCGCGCGCGCAACGCGGCTATCCGCCCCGCATATCTGCGTCGTCAATTCATACACCGCAAACGCGTGCTCCGAATACACGGCATTTTTTCCCCGGTCCAGAAAGCAGCGCCCCGCGAGTTCGAGCAACTCGTTCGAGCCGTTGCCGAGCGTGACGCATTCGGGTGCAACCCCGTGCCGCTCAGCAAGCGCCCATGCGAGCCGCCGACCGCCGCCGTCGGGATACAGCATCAACCCGGGACAGCCGTCGCGCACCGCCGTCACGGCATGGGGCGACGGACCGAGCATATTTTCATTCGAGGAAAGTTTGATCATGGCGTCGACCGTATACTCGCGTGCAAGATCGGCGGCGGATTTGCCGGGGCGATACGGTTCAACGGCCAACACTGCGGGACGACAGTAATCTCGAGGGTCAAACTGAGACATCGGATCGCGTTGACGACAACCGGTTCAGTACACCGCTCTCGGATACGAGCCGAGTAATTTGAAGAAACCCGCCTCCCGGTTCAGCGCTTCAAGCGCCGTTTTCAACGGTTCGTCGTCGCAGTGCCCCTCCATGTCAACGAAGAACACATATTGCCAGTTTGCCTGCCGCGCCGGACGCGATTCGATGCGCGTCATGCTGACGCCGTGCTCGGACAGCGGCTGCAGCAGACGCACCAGCGCTCCCGGGCGGTTGCGGGTGGACACCAGCACGCTGGTCTTGTCGTTGCCGGTCGGCGGTACCGGATGATCGCCGATGATCAAAAACCGCGTGGTATTGTCGGGATCATCTTCAATGTTCTTCTCGATTACGCACAGACCATACCGTTCGGCGACACCGATGCCCGCGATCGCCGCGGCGCCCTGATCCTCCTTTGCGCGCCGTGCCGCGTCGGCGGTGCTGTTGACGCTGATCTGCTCGCAGGCGGGCAGGCGCGAGGCGAGCCAGCGACGGCATTGCTGAAAAGGCTGGTGGTGAGAATACACCGCCTTGATCTCCGACGGGTCCTGCGACAACCCGAGCAGGCAGTGATGAATACGCAACTCGGCCTCACCGACGATTGTCAGCGGCGAGTCCATCAGGCGGTCGAGCGTGTGATGGACCGAACCTTCGGTCGAGTTCTCGACCGGCACCACCCCATACGCAACCGCCTTCGCCTCGGTTTCGCGAAACACCTCGTCGATGCCGTCGAGGCTTTTCAGCCGCACCGAACGGCCAAAATGCTTGAACGCGGCCTCCTGGGTGAAGGTGCCCTGCGGCCCGAGAAAGCCGATCTCGAGTTCCTGCTCGAGTGCGAGGCACGCTGACATGATCTCGCGAAACAACTTCGCCGCCTCTTCGTCGCTCAGCGGCCCCCGGTTGTGCTCGATGACGCGCCGCAGCAATCCGGCCTCTCGCTCGGGGCAGTACAAAGGCGTGTCAGGCGAAACCCCCTGTTTGACTTCCGCGATTTCCCTGGCGTAACGCGCACGCTGATTCAAAAGGTCAAGCAGGCCGGCGTCGAGTTCGTCAATACGCGCGCGCAATTGCTCCAATGTGTCTTTTTCGGACATTGTCGATTATCCTGCCCCATACGCCGGATCGTGTTCCGGCCCCGGTTAAAGCATTTTCTCAAAGTCCCGCATAAAATCAGCCAGCACACACGCACCCGCGAACGGCATCCCGTTATACAGGCTCGCCCGGAGCCCGCCGGTTGCGCGGTGACCGCGCAGACCGAGCAAACCATGCCACTCAGCCTGCGCGAGAAAATCCTCCTCGAGCGCGTTCGGTTTGATCCGAAAATGCACGTTAACCCGCGACCGGTAGCGCCGTGCAACCGGGCTCTCATATATTTCCGAACCGTCTATACACTCGTACAGACATCCCGCCCGCTCGAGGCTGCGCCGATGCATCTCGTCCACGCCGCCCTGACGCTCTATCCACTCAAGCATCACACCGCATACGTACCACGCAAAGATCGGCGGCGTATTGTAGCGCGAACCGGATTGCGCGTGCGCGGCATAGCGATACAAAGCGGGGGTGAATGGCTGCTCCCTGCCGAGCAGATCGTTGCGGACGATAACCAGTGTGACGCCGGCGATGCCGATGTTCTTCTGCGCCCCCGCATAGATCACGCCGAAACGCCCGACGTCAAAAGGCCGAGTCAGGAAGTTCGAAGTCATGTCGGCGACCAGAAGACGGTCGCCGGCAGCGTGATCTACCGGCAACTCAAAGCCCGTGAGTGTTTCGTTGTCCACGAAATGGCAATACGCGGCGGCGTCCGAAAATCGCCACCGCGCAGGCGGCGGCAGATCCAGTTTGCCGCCGTCGCCCACCTGCGCAACCAGATTGACCCGGCCATAGCGCTGTGCCTCAGCAGTCGCGCGCCGCGACCAGTAGCCGGTGTCGAAATAGTCCAGCGGGCGATTGCCGCGCGCGAGGTTCAGCGGCACCATCGCATACTGCGCGCCGGCACCGCCCGGCAAAAACAGCACCGAGTAATTCTCCGGAATTTTGAGCAGACGCCGCAAAGTTTGCTCGGAACATTCCGCGATCCGTGAGAACTCATCGCTACGGTGCCCGATCTCGAGCAACGGCACCCGGCCATTTCGCTGATCCCAGTCGCGACGAATGCGCTCATGCACCGCATCGGGCAACAGCGCAGGACCGGGAGAAAAGTTATACAAATTCAGATCGACGGCCCCGACCAGGGCCTTTTCACTCAGCCCGTTCTGGAGCGGACGCCCGCGCTTCCTCAGCCTCCGGCGCGTCCCCGTTGATACCAACAATGGGTTCGACCTCGATCAACTGTTCTTTACCCGACAGGCGGATCAACCTGACTCCCTGCGTATTACGCCCGACCGCGGAGATGTCAGAGACACGTGTTCTGACCAACTTGCCGCCGGTGGTGATCAGCATCACCTCGTCGTTCGCGTCCACCAGAATGGCGCTGGCGACCCGACCGTTGCGCTGTGTCGTCTGGATCGAAATAACCCCCTGCCCACCGCGTTTGCGCACCGGAAATTGGTCGAGTGCGGTACGTTTGCCATAGCCGTTCATCGTCGCCACCAACACACAGTCGCCGCGTTGTTCAGCATCCGGTGCGATCGTCAGCAACGAAATGACCCGATCCCTGCCTTTCAGGCGGATACCGCGCACGCCCGCCGCCACCCGCCCGATAGAGCGCAGATCGCTTTCGTGAAAACGCACAACCTTACCCCTGTCGCTGAACAACATGACGTGATGTCCGGCGCCGATGATCTCGGTACCGATCAACTCGTCGTCGGACTTCAGGCGCACTGCAATGATGCCGTTGTTCCGGGGCCTCGAAAAATTCTCGAGTGCGGTTTTCTTAATCACGCCCCTGGCCGTCGCCATGATCACGTAACGGTCTTTGTCATAGGTTCTCACCGGCAACACCGAAGAGATCCGTTCTCCTTCCTCCAGCGGCAGCATGTTGACGATCGGCCTGCCGCGCGCAATGCGCCCGGCTTCGGGCAGACGATACACCTTGAGCCAGTAAACTTTGCCGCGCGTTGAGAAACACAGCAGCGTGTCGTGCGTGCTCGCGACAAATAACTTGTCCACGAAATCTTCCTGTCTGACTGAAGCTGCGGCCTTACCCCTGCCACCGCGGCGTTGCACCCGGTAGGTGTCCATCGCCTGATACTTCGCGTAGCCCGCGTGCGACAGGGTGACCACTACGTCTTCCTCGGTGATCAAGTCTTCCATGTCCAAATCGCCTTCCTCTTCGAGTATTTCGGTGCGCCGGCCGTCGCCGTAGCGTTCACGGATCTCGACCAGTTCTTCGCGGATTACCGCGGTCAGGCGATCAGGGTCAGACAGGATCCCGAGCAGCTCACCGATGCGCCCGATCAAAGCCTTGTAGTCGGTGATGATCTTGCCCTGTTCGAGCGCCGTCAGGCGGTTGAGGCGCAGGTCGAGAATTGCCTGCGCCTGCACCTGCGAGAGGCGATAGCCGTCGTCAAACAGCCCGAATTCAGGCGCAAGATCGTCGGGGCGCGTGATATAGGTGCCTGATTCGTCCGGTTGACCGGCGTTCTGAACCTCCGCACGCTGCAACATCCCGGTGACAGCGCCCGGCTGCCACGCCTTCGCCATCAGCGCCTGTTTCGCGTCGGCGGGCGTACGCGAAGCTTTGATCAGCGCGATCACTTCGTCCACGTTCGCCAACGCCACCGCCTGCCCCTCGAGCACATGCGCTTTCTCGCGCGCTTTGCGCAGTTCAAACACCGAGCGTCGCGTCACGACATCGCGGCGATGGCGAATAAACGCCCCGAGCATTTGCTTCAAGTCCGCGAGCACCGGCCGCCCCCGCGACAGCGCCACCATATTCACGCCGAACACGCTCTGCAATTTGGTGTACTGATACAGATTGTTCAGCACCACTTCGCCCATTTCGCCGCGCCTGAGATCAATCGCAACGCGCATACCGTCCTTGTCGGACTCGTCGCGCAGCTCGGTGATGCCTTCAATCCGCTTTTCCTTGACGAGTTCGGCGATCTTTTCAAGCAACGCCGCCTTGTTCACCATGTAAGGCAGTTCGTTCACGACGATGCGCTCGCGCCCGCCCTTCTCGTCCCTTTCAATGCTGCAACGCGCACGCATGACGACGCTGCCGCGGCCGGTGTGGTAAGCCTGCCTGATACCGTGTCTGCCGCAGATAAAGCCAGCGGTCGGGAAATCAGGCCCGGGAAGATGCCCGATCAACTCGTCGATGCCGATATCGGCGTTATCAATCAGGGCGAGCACCGCGGTGATCACTTCCGCCAGGTTATGCGGCGGAATGTTCGTCGCCATGCCGACCGCAATGCCCGACGACCCGTTGACCAACAGGTTCGGCACCCGCGTCGGCAGCACCGTCGGCTCTTTTTCCGAGTTATCGTAATTCTGGATGAAGTCAACCGTCTCTTTTTCAAGATCAGTCAGCAACTCGTGAGCAAGCCGCGTCATGCGCACTTCGGTGTAACGCATCGCGGCGGGCGCGTCGCCGTCTATCGAGCCGAAGTTGCCCTGCCCGTCAACCAGCATATAGCGCAGAGAGAACGGCTGTGCCATGCGCACAATCGTGTCATACACCGCGGTATCACCGTGCGGGTGGTATTTGCCGATCACGTCGCCGACTACGCGCGCGGACTTTTTATAAGGCTTGTTGTAGTCGTTCCCGAGTTCCGACATCGCAAACAATACACGCCGGTGCACCGGTTTGAGGCCGTCCCGAATATCAGGCAACGCACGCCCGACGATCACGCTCATCGCGTAATCAAGATAGGACCTGCGCATCTCGTCTTCGAGCGTGACCGCAATCACTTCACGGGCAAAATCCGCCACTGTGGACCTCTCCTTTATACCGCCGACGGCTTTCGGAAAACTTAAATAAAACGCGCCTGAAAAGCTCCGGGCAAGCCCCCGGACCACATTCAAAAACGATTAAGACCACCCTCGAAAAGGGCCCACGATTTTAGCACAAAATCGGCTTGCCGGCCGCCGCCGAACCGCGTCAGGCCGAACTTTCAGCCGAAGGCTGCACCGACGCCCAGATCCCTTATAATTCGTCGGTGGAAACACCCCCGAACAACTTTTGCGAAGATGAATTGCGCAAGTTTGAATCCGCCGCACACCGCTGGTGGGACCCGCACGGCGACTTCAAGTCGCTGCACGAAATCAATCCTCTGCGCCTCGGATACATCGAGGCGCGCGCCGAAATTCCCGGCAAGTACGTGCTCGACGTCGGCTGCGGCGGCGGATTGCTGTGCGAGAACATGGCCCGCCGCGGTGCACAAGTGACGGGCATCGACCTCGGCGGGACCGCGCTCAGCGTCGCGCGCCTGCATACGCGCGAATCAGGCTTGCACATTGATTACCGACTATGCGCGGCTGAAACACTCGCCGACGGCGAAGCCGGTCGCTACGACATCGTAACCTGCCTCGAAATGCTGGAACACGTCCCCGACCCGGCGGCAATCGTCGCCGCCTGCGCACGGCTGGCGAAAAACGGCGGCGACGTGTTCTTCTCCACCATCAATCGCAACCTGAAATCGTATTTGTTCGCCGTCGTCGGCGCGGAATACATCCTGCGCCTGCTGCCCGCAGGAACACACGATTACCACAAGCTGATCAGGCCGTCGGAACTGGCGCGCGCGGCGCGCGGCGTGGGACTCGAACTGCGCGGCCTGACGGGCATGACCTACTATCCGTTGTCGCGCACCTACCGGCTCACTCGCAACGTCAGTGTCAATTACCTCGCACACTTTCGGAAACCGCTGTGAAAACATCCGCCGTATTGTTTGACCTTGACGGTACGCTCGCCGACACCGCACCTGATCTCGGCGACGCCCTGAACCGCCTGCTCCGAGAGGAGGGCCGTGCGGCGCTGCCGCCCGGGGCAATACGCAGGCACGCCTCGTTCGGCGCCAAAGGTCTGATCGCCTGCGGCTTCGGCGCACTCGAAAATACCGAAAGCGAGCGGCTGACGGCACGTTTTCTGGAACTGTACGCGCAAAACCTCTGCGTCAAAACACGGCTGTTCCCCGGCACCGAGGCAACACTGAGCACGTTGGAGCGGCGAAAAATCGCGTGGGGCATCGTGACCAACAAAAGCCGCCGTTTCGCCGAACCGATACTGAAAAAATTCGGCCTGCACGAAGCCGCGCATTGTCTCGTTTACGGCGACACGGTGACACGCAAAAAGCCTGAATCCGACGTGCTGCTATACGCCGCCGAAAAGTTGGCAACGCCGCCGTCGGACTGCCTGTACGTCGGCGACAGCGAACGCGACGCAATGGCGGCGAAGGCGGCGGGTATGCCGGTGTTAATTGTCGCCTACGGCTATGAATCAAAAGACGCCGACATCGACACTTGGCTTTGCGACGGCACAGTGAACAAACTCGCCGACGTCCTGCTTTGGACGGACGGCTCCCGGCAACCGGACAAACCGGCGGAGGCGGCCGGCTCCTGATACGGTGCCGATGAACCGGACGCTTCGCGGCGACACGGTGAACGAACTCACCGACGTCCTGCCGTGGGCGGACGGCTCCCGGCAACCGGATAAACCGGCGGAGACGGCCGGCTCCTGAGACGGCGCCGATGAACCGGACGCTTCGTGGCGGCACACGAACTCGCCGACGTCCTGCCGTGGGCGGACGGCTCCCGGCAACCGGACAAACCGGCGGAGGCGGCCGGCTCCTGATACGGTGCCGATGAACCGGACGTTTCGCGGCGACACACGAACTCGCCGACGTCCTGCCGAGGGTGAACGACCTTCGACAATCGGATAAACTGCCTGAGGCGGCCGGCTTCCAGGACGGGCCGACAAACTGAGCGCGTGGAAACTTATCTCTCAGCCTTCCTTGTCATCGCGGGCGTCGCCCTCGGCGGTCTTGCCGTTCACAGTTGGCACAAACGGCAGGCAAGATCGCCGGCAGCTGACGAACAGATTGAGGCACTGTCGGCCAAAGTGCTGCAGGGAATCAGCAAAACGTTTCTGGACACCTCCAGACGCTTGCAGGAGGAATCGCAAGCCGACCTGCAGCAACGCCGGCAATCCATTGAAAATCTGGTAAAACCGCTGCAAGACGCGCTGGACAAGACCGAGCGACAGATCAAGGAAATAGAAAAGGAGCGCAAGGAGGATCTGGGCTCACTGAGAGAGCATCTCGAACAGGTCACGCGCGGTCAACAACAGTTGCAGACCGAAACTACGCGGCTGGTACAGGCGCTGAGGAAGCCGCAGGTACGGGGCCGCTGGGGCGAACTGACGCTGCGCCGCACGGTGGAACTCGCCGGCATGGTCGAGCACTGCGATTTCAAGGAGCAACAGGGCGCCGACAACGCAAACAGCCGACTGCGTCCCGACATGACCGTGTACCTGCCGAACGACCGGCGCGTGGTGGTGGACGCCAAAACCCCGCTCGACGCGTATCTCGAAGCAATAGAGGCCGACAGCAAAGAACAATACAGCAGCCTGATGCAAAAGCACGCTCGGCAAGTCGCAGCGCACGTGCAAGCTTTATCGTCAAAAACTTACTGGCGGCAATTTGACGATACACTCGACTTCGTCGTGATGTTCATTCCGGGCGAGCAATTTCTTGCGGGCGCGCTTGAGCACGACCCCACCCTGCAGGAAAACGCGCTGCACAGCCGTATCGTCCTCGCGACGCCACCGACATTGTTCGCGTTGCTGCGCGCAATCGCTTACGGATGGCGGCAGAAGTCACTCGAAGAGAACGCGCAGGAGATCCGCCGGCTCGGCGAGGAACTGTATTCACGCGCCGCGACTTTCACCGAGCACTTGGTCAAAGTCGGGAAATGTCTGGACAACAGCGTCGGCGCCTACAACGACGCGATCGGCTCGCTGGAAAGAAACCTGCTGCCGGGCGCACGCAAGTTCACCGAGCTCGGCATCGAAAAGAAAAAGGAGATTCCGGAAACCAGGCCGATTGAGACCGGCGCCAGAGAAATGGCGGCATTGCCGCGGGACGGGCAACCGGAACGTGCCGGCGATGAATGAATGCAACGCCGCGGGCGCTCACAAGGCGCATTACTGCAATGAGCCCTCAAGGAAGACCCTGATTCTGAACCGAAGAGCCCGCATCGGCAAAATAATCACCTCCAGCACGTCGGGCAGCACGCTCAATTCCGTTGCCTCCGTCGCCCGCGCCGTTAATGTCACTATCACCGGCGCCGACACCTCCAGCGCACGCACCGTCACGCCCAGCGTTGACTTGGTGCTGTTCAACATCACCGTCTCCGGCAACGCCACCGACAGCGCATTCGAATCCCCGCTCGTCACCATCGCCGTCACCGACACCGACTCCTCGCCCATCAATTCCTCGCTCAAACTCACCACCACCATCGTCGTCTCACCCGCCTTCAGCACAACTTGATCCGCAGACAACACCAGCGCCACCTGCGCCGACATCACCTCCACCCTCAGCAACTGCGATGGCCCCACTTCTACGCCCTCGCCCTCCACCGTCAACTTCAACGTTGTCACATCCAGCGCCGCCGAACGGTCCGCGCTTAATTCAAGCGCCACCGAAGTCCCGTCAACCGACGTTATGCGCCGGGGCATAGGCAACTCCAATCCGTTGCTGTCGCCCGGATCCACGTTCAACGTCAGCGTCGCGCTACGTCCCTCCGGCAACAACGCCGAACTCAATTCCACAACTACCTTCGTCGAGGCACCCCGCCTCAACTGCAACGAATCCTTTGCCAACTCCACCGTCACATCCCTCGGCTCCACCGTCACTGCTGTCCCTCCGGGTAGCACGCTCAACTCAGTCATCGCCATCGCCTGCGCGGCCAACATCACCGACACCGACGACGCCACATCTTGCGCCGTCACCGTCACGCCCAGCGTTGACCTGGCGCTGTTCAACACCGGCGACGCCGGCAACAACACCGATAATGCATTCGGATTCCCGCTCGTCACCATCGCCGTCACCGACACCGACTCCTCGCCCATCAATTCCTCGCTCAAACTCACCACCACCATCGTCGTCTCACCCGCCTTCAGCACAACTTGATCCGCAGACAACCTCAGCAACACCTCCAACGGGGTCACTTCCACTCTCAGTAACTGCGGCGCCACCGCCACGTTCTCGCCCTCCGCGGTCAACCTCAACGTCGTCACACCCAGCACCGCCGGACGACCTGCGTTTAATTCAAGCGCCACCGAAGTCCCGTCAACCGACCTTATGCGCCGGGGCATAGGCAACTCCAATCCGTTGCTGTCGCCCGGATCCACGTTCAACGTCAGCGTCGCGCTACGTCCCGCCGCCAACGCTGAACTCAATTCCACCGTCACCTGCGTCGAGGCGCCGCGCATCAACCGCAACGACTCCGTAGCCAACCCCGCCGTCACATTCCTCGGCTCCACCGTCACCACTGTCCCTCCAGGTAGCACGCTCAACTCAGTCATCGTCGTCGCCTGCGCGGTCAACATCACCGACACCGACGACGCCACATCCTGCGCCGTCACCGTCACGCCCAGCGTTGACCTGGTGTTGTTCAACACCGCCGTCTCCGGCAACACCACCGACAATGCATTCGTATCCCCGTTCGTCACCATCACCGACTCATCGCCAAGCAACGCCTCGCTCAGACTCACCACCACCGTCGTCGTCTCACCCGGCTGCAACACAACCTGGTCCGCCGACAGCACCAACGTCGCCTCCACCGGAATCACCTTCACCGCCAGCAACCGCGATGCCCCCGCTGTCACGTTCTCGCCCTCCACCGTCAACCTCAACGTCGTCACCACCAGCGCCGCCAGACAATCCGCCCCCAGTTCCAACTCCACCGAAGTCCCGTCAGCCGACGTCACCGGCCGCACGACAGGCAAGCCCAACAGCCCATTGTCACTGCCTTCCGCTACACCCAACGTCAACGTCGCGCTACGTCCCTCCGGCAACAACCCCAGGCTCAATTCCACAACCACCCGGGTTGAAGCGCCGCGCGTCAACTGTAACGAATCCGTTTCCAACTCCACCGCCACATCCCCCGGCTCCACCGTCACCTTCGTCTCCCCGGGTAATACGCGCAATTCCGTCGTCTTCGTCGCCTGCGCCGTCAACGTTACCGACGTCAACGTCGGTACGTCGCGCGCTGTCACCGTCACCTTCAGTGTCGACGCTGTACTGCTCAACACCATCAGCACCGGCACCTTAACCAACAATGCATCCGGATTCCCGCTCGTCACCATCGCCGTCACCGACACCGACTCCTTGCCCATCAATTCCTCACTCAAACTCACTTCCACATCCACCGTCCCGTCCGGCTTCAATGCACCCTCAACCGCAGACAATATCAGCGTCGCCTCCACCGGAATCACCTCCACCGCCAACAACACCGCCTGACTTCCCACGCCATCGCCCTCCACCGTCAATCTCAACGTCGTCACACCCAGCGCTGCCGAACGGCCTGCGCTCAATTTAAACTCCACCGAAGTCCCGGTGGTCGGCATTATGTGCCGGGGCAGAGGCCACTTCAATCCATCACCGTCACCCTGATCCACCTGATCCACGCTCCACGTTGCCGTCGCGCCGCGACCCTCGAGCAATGCCGAACTCAACTCCACAACCACCTGTGTCGAAGCACTACGAATCAACTGCACCGGCGTACGCGAAATCACTTCAATCGCAGGATTCACCGCCACCTCCGTCTTCCCGGGCAACACAGCCAAATCCGTTGTCTTCATCGCCAGCGCCGTCAACGTCACCAGCATCGGCGTCAGTACATCGCGCGCTGTCACCGTCACCCCCAGCGTTGACCTGGTGCTGTTCAACACCACCGTCTCCGGCAACGCCACCGACAGCGCATTCGGATCCCCGCTCTTCACCATCACCAACACCGACTCCCTGCCCATCAATTCCTTGCTCAAACTCACTTCCACATCCGCCGTCTCGCCCGGCTTCAATGCATCCTCAACCGCAGACAACATCAACGTCGCCTCCACCGGAATCACCTCCACCGCCAACAACACCGCCTGACTTCCCACGCCATCGCCCTCCACCGTCAATCTCAACGTCGTCACACCCAGCGCTGCCGAACGGCCTGCGCTCAATTTAAACTCCACCGAAGTCCCGGTGGTCGGCATTATGTGCCGGGGCAGAGGCCACTTCAATCCATCATCGTCACCCTGATCCACGCTCCACGTTGCCGTCGCGCCGCGACCCTCGAGCAATACTGAACTCAACTCCACAACCACCTGTATCGAAGCACCGCGAATCAATTGCAACGGGCCCGGCGTACGCGCAATCACTTCAACCGCAGGATTCACCGCCACCTCCGTCTTCCCGGGCAACACAGCTAAATTCGTCGCCTCCATCATCAGCACCGTCAACGTCACCGGCATCGGCGTCGGTACATCGCGCGCTGTCACCGTCACCCCCAGCGTTGACCTGGTGCTGTTCAACACCGCTGACTCCGGCGCCGCCACCGACAACGCATTCTGATTCCTGCTCTTCACCGTCACCGTCACCGACTCATCACCAAGCAACGCCTCGCTCAGACTCACCACCACCGTCGTCGTCTCACCTGCCCTCAGCACAACTTGATCCACCGACAACACCAACGTCACCTCCACCGGAATCACCTCCACCCTCAGCAGTTGCGATGCCCCCGCTGTCACGTTCTCGCCCTCCACCGTCAACCTCAACGTCGTCACCGCCAGCGCCGCCAGACAATCCGCCCCCAGTTCCAACTCCACCGAAGTCCCGTCAGCCGACGTCACCGGCCGCACGACAGGCAAGCCCAACAGCCCATTGTCACTGCCTTCCGGCGAATCACCCGTCGGCGGCGCGTTTACACCCAACGTCAACGTCGCGCTACGTCCCTCCGGCAACAACCCCAGGCTCAATTCCACAACCACCCAGGTTGAAGCGCCGCGCTTCAACTGCAACGATTTCGTCGCCAACCCCGCCACCACGTCATCTATCGCCACGGCATCACCCGTCAGCGTGAACGTTTCAGTCATAGAGACCCGCCCGGTAGCGGTTCCGTCGCCCAGACCATCCGCGCCGTCATTGCGCGAGGTCTTCCATGTCACCTCGACGGTGCGATCCTGCGAGTAAGTCGCCGACACAGGTTGCTCATTAGGGCCGTTGCTTATGCCGCTCAACTCAATCAGTCGTGCAGCACCTTCATCATAAGTTACAGCAGCGGGCGCGGTAATCTCCGGCTCATTATCGACGGGGTTGATCGTTATCGTGACCTGACCACTTTCAACCGCAGACAGGTTGTTCACCACTGCCACTGTCTGCCCAATGTCATCGGAGGCGGCTTCATCCACGACGGGAATAATGGCTGCCGAATCACCCGTCGGCGGCGCGTTACCGCCTCCGGGGCCTCCCTGCGCCTGCACTGAGGCGCAAAAGAACATCAAAATCAGCAAGGGAGGACTCAAAACCCGCGAGCGTATGATGTCACGTCCAGCCCTGAAAAACAGATTACAGTTGCTTGCTGTCCATTTGAACCTGCGCACAGGGCATCCTCTTACTCCTAACCGATTGAAATTTCTGAAACTCAACCTGGCAAGTCTCCAATATGGGAATCCATGGGCATCCGCCCATTGGGCCCGAAGGGTACCGATAGTAACAAGTATAGCAGTTCGGGGAACGGCGCTGATAACCGGTTGACATACCTGTAAGCAAAACCCTGCTTTACAATTGCCACGAAAACAGGGAAGCCTGCACCCCGGTGTCGGCGTCGAAGTGGCGCACTCGAACAACTGCCTGCCACCGTCCGCCGCTGCGCCCTTGAACTCGCCAGGGAATGCTATCCCGGCTTCGGGCCGCCCTTTGCGCACGAGAGACTCCTTTCTCTGCACCACGAAGAGTTTGAACGCAAATCAGCGTTGAAACATTGCGGCGGTGGATGATTGAGGAGCAGTTACGGGCCCGCCGCCCGCGGCACACACCGCGCGCACATAGAACCGGCACACAAAAGCCTCTCGAAGACCGGACGCACTACCTCGACCACCAGCAAACCACATCATTCATGCGCGACAGGCTTGTCCGTAAACAGGTAATCCTGCAACTCCTTGTCAAAAGCCGGGTCGTGACGACGGATCCACTCCAGAACCATCGCCGCATGTTCCTTCTCCTCGTCGCGATTGTGCGCAAGAATGGCTTTGAGATCGGAATCTTTGCAGGTGTCCACCCGCTGATTGTACCAATCCACCGCCTCAAGCTCCTCCATCAGGGAGATAACGGCGCGATGCATATCGCGGGTGTCATCAGAAAGTTCTTCGATGGGCTCATGGTAACCTTCATTTGACATAACTTGCCTCCTCAAAAATAAAGAGCCCGGCGGTGACCTACTCTCACACGGGGAAACCCCGCACTACCATCGGCGATGCGCCGTTTCACTTCCGAGTTCGAAATGGGATCGGGTGGTTCAAACGCTCTGTTGCCGCCGGGCAAACCGGTGTACCCGCCACGACGGCGGGTTGTATCCGTTCAAAAATAATCAGGGACATATATAAGAAAAGCGTCTTATTCCGCGTCAAATTACTTGAGTGTTATATGGTCAAGCCTCACGGGCAATTAGTACTGGTTAGCTTCGCACGTTACCGCACTTCCACATCCAGCCTATCAACCTTGTGGTCTTCAAGAGCCCTTCAGGGACCTCAGGGGTCCGGTGAGACCTCATCTTGGGGTGGGCTTCCCGCTTAGATGCTTTCAGCGGTTATCCCTTCCGTACTTAGCTACCCGGCAATGCCACTGGCGTAACAACCGGCACACCAGAGGTACGTCCACTTCGGTCCTCTCGTACTGGAAGCAGCTCCCCTCAAGTCTCAAACGCCCACGGCAGATAGGGACCGAACTGTCTCACGACGTTCTAAACCCAGCTCGCGTACCACTTTAAATGGCGAACAGCCATACCCTTGGGACCTGCTTCAGCCCCAGGATGTGATGAGCCGACATCGAGGTGCCAAACACTGCCGTCGATATGGACTCTTGGGCAGTATCAGCCTGTTATCCCCGGAGTACCTTTTATCCGATGAGCGATGGCCCTTCCATACAGAACCACCGGATCACTAAGACCTGCTTTCGCACCTGCTCGACGTGTCTGTCTCGCAGTCAAGCATCCTTATGCCTTTGCACTAACCGCACGATTTCCGACCGTGCTTAGGATACCTTCGCGCTCCTCCGTTACTCTTTGGGAGGAGACCGCCCCAGTCAAACTACCCACCATACATTGTTCCCGATCCGGATCACGGACCCGGGTTAGAACTCCAAATAGATCAGGGTGGTATTTCAAGGACGACTCCACGCAAACTGACGTTCGCGCTTCAATGTCTCCCACCTATCCTACACAGATATACTCAAAGTTCAGTGTAAAGTTGCAGTAAAGGTTCACGGGGTCTTTCCGTCTAGCCGCGGGTACACTGCATCTTAACAGCGATTTCAATTTCACTGAGTCTCGGGTGGAGACAGTGTGGCCATCGTTACGCCATTCGTGCAGGTCGGAACTTACCCGACAAGGAATTTCGCTACCTTAGGACCGTTATAGTTACGGCCGCCGTTCACCGGGGCTTCGGTCAAGAGCTTCCCCCCGAAGGGCTGACCCCATCACTTAACCTTCCGGCACCGGGCAGGCGTCACACCCTATACGTCCTCTTACGAGTTTGCAGAGTGCTGTGTTTTTAGTAAACAGTCGCAGCCACCTGGTTTCTGCGACCGGCCTCAGCTCCGGGGGCAAGCCCCTTCACCAAAACCGGTACACCTTCTCCCGAAGTTACGGTGTTATTTTGCCTAGTTCCTTCACCCGAGTTCTCTCAAGCGCCTTGGGATTCTCTCCCCGCCCACCTGTGTCGGTTTGGGGTACGGTTTCCCGCTGCCTGAAGCTTAGAGGATTTTCCTGGAAGCATGGCATCAGTCACTTAGCCCAAAAGAGGACTCGCCGTCGTGTCTCGGAATTGCACTTCCGGATTTTCCTGGAAGTGCTCCCTACACACTTGGACCGGGATAACCAACACCCGGATGACCTGACCTTCTCCGTTTCCCCATCGCAGCAGCGCGAAGTACAGGAATATTGACCTGTTCCCCATCGACTACGCCTTTCGGCCTCGCCTTAGGGGCCGACTAACCCTGCGCCGATTAGCGTTGCGCAGGAACCCTTGGGCTTACGGCGTGCGGGTTTTTCACCCGCATTATCGTTACTTATGTCAGCATTCTCACTTCTGATACCTCCAGCACGCCTTACGGCGCACCTTCAGCGGCATACAGAACGCTCCCCTACCATGCCTTACGGCATCCGCAGCTTCGGTACATGGCTTAGCCCCGTTATATCTTCCGCGCAGGCCGACTCGACTAGTGAGCTATTACGCTTTCTTTAAAGGATGGCTGCCTCTAAGCCAACCTCCTAGCTGTCCGTGCCTTCCTACATCGTTTCCCACTGAACCATGATTTCGGGACCTTAGCCGGCGGTCTGGGCTGTTTCCCTTTCCACGACGGACCTTAGCACCCGCCGTGTGTCTCCCGCGATTACACTTTCAGGTATTCGGAGTTTGCAATGGTTTGGTAAGCCGGGATGGCCCCCTAGCCATAACAGTGCTCTACCCCCTGAAGTGAAACGCAAGGCTCTACCTAAATAGATTTCGGGGAGAACCAGCTATCTCCGGGTTTGATTAGCCTTTCACTCCCAGCCACAACTCATCCCCCCATTTTTCAACATAGGTGGGTTCGGGCCTCCAGTGAGTGTTACCTCACCTTCACCCTGGCCATGGCTAGATCACCCGGTTTCGGGTCTACTCCCGGCGACTGGACGCCCATTTAAGACTCGGTTTCCCTGCGCCTCCCCTAGACGGTTAAGCTCGCCACCGAAAGTAAGTCGCTGACCCATTATACAAAAGGTACGCGGTCACCGACCGAAGTCGGCTCCCACTGCTTGTACGCATACGGTTTCAGGGTCTATTTCACTCCCCTCCCGGGGTTCTTTTCACCTTTCCCTCACGGTACTGGTTCGCTATCGGTCGCCAGAAGTATTTAGCCTTAGAGGATGGTCCCCCTATATTCAGACA
Source organism: Candidatus Oxydemutatoraceae bacterium (assembly GCA_965223735.1). Lineage (GTDB taxonomy): Bacteria > Pseudomonadota > Gammaproteobacteria > Poriferisulfidales > Oxydemutatoraceae > CAYFZO01. Next base: position 593,239 of record OZ245010.1, read on the forward strand.
GGATTACACGTGTCCCGTCCTACTCGATTTCACCTGCACAACCCTTTTGTGTACGGGGCTTTCACCATCTATGGCGCGACTTTTCAGACGCTTCCACTAGAGTAATGTGCAGGCTTAAGGGCTGGTCCCGGTTCGCTCGCCGCTACTACGGGAATCTCGGTTGATTTCTTTTCCTCCGGGTACTTAGATGTTTCAGTTCCCCGGGTGCGCCTCCGTGCCCTATATATTCAGGCACGGATACTCTGCAAAACAGAGCGGGTTTCCCCATTCGGACATCCCCGGGTCAAAGCTTGTTTGTCAGCTCACCAGGGCTTATCGCAGACTACCACGTCCTTCATCGCCTTCTGTCGCCAAGGCATCCACCATATGCGCTTATTCACTTGACCATACAACCTCAAGCAGCCTGACGGCTACGCGAGGTTCGTGATCGATTCACGCCTGTAAGCGCTTTTCTCGATGCAGTCCCTGATTTTCAAAAAACGACTGCGGCATACATCCGCAATCTTGGTGGAGCCAGGGAGGATCGAACTCCCGACCTCCTGCATGCAAAGCAGGCGCTCTCCCATCTGAGCTATGGCCCCTTCGCATTGCGACTTGCAGGAACACCCGGCCCTGCACGGCTCATTGCGATGCCCGTTCGCTCAGTCTGGTGGGTCTGGGTGGATTTGAACCACCGACCTCACCCTTATCAGGGGTGCGCTCTAACCAGCTAAGCTACAGACCCGTATGAGCGGTTGCCTGCCGGTTGCCTGTAACCTGTGCCCAAAGTTCAGAGGCGGAACAAATCCGCCTGAACGGCATCTCAAAACCGCGCCTGCCGAGCCCCCCAGGGCAGCAGACACAATTTGTGATTGTATCGCAAACGCTGATCGCAGGTCAACGCGTTGTATGAGGCCACCACATATTGAGACATCAGGGGCAACTATTTGGCTGGGTGTCAGGTTGTCGAGTCCCCGGCGGCGAGGCGACCGGCTCATATACCTGCGCTCACTGCACGCCGGCAATATCGCCAAAACCACCACCGGCAGGTCAACTGCGGCATTTCCGCCATCACCCGGCGGCAATCCCGACGCCAAACCCCGCCGACAACGCGACGCCGATCATTCGTGCAACATCGGTGTCGCCAGGTGAACGGATCCGACGACGCGGGAGCATTATCGCCGCGTACGTTGACCCCAGTCAGTTGACCGGCCGATATACAATTTACAGATGGCCCGAGAGGCGATCCCGCAAGCCACACGTCGAACCGTCAAAATCGCTCTCCGGGGCGAACGCTCCGGCGGCGAGGCGCTTGCCGAGTTCCACGCCCCATTGGTCGAACGGGTTGATGTTCCATATCATCGCCTGCACAAACACCTTATGTTCGTACAAGGCGAGCAGCAGGCCCAAGGTGAACGGCGACAACGTATCAAGCACCAGCGCGTTGCTCGGTTGGTTGCCGGGGTTGCGCCGCTGTGCGTCACCTTCCCCCGCTCCGCCGTCTCCATACATCAGCGCGTGAGTCTGCGCGAGAAAGTTGGCACGCAGAACGTCGTCGTGCGGCGGCATCGGTTCCGCACTTTTTGCGGTGATGATAAAGTCCGACGGCACCAGACGCCCCCCCTGATGCAGCAACTGGTAAAATGCGTGCTGCCCCTCAGGGCCCGACTTGCCCCACACCACGGGCGCCGTCGCATAGGTCAACGCACGCCCGTCACGGTCCACCGATTTGCCGTTACTTTCCATTTCCAACTGCTGTAAATACTCCGGCAACCACCTGAGCGCATGATCGTAAGGCAACACCGCACGGCTCGACGCACCGTAAAAGTTGACATACCAGATATCCAGCAAAGCGAGGATCATCGGCATATTGGACATCGGCGACGCCTCGGCAAAATGCTTATCCATACTGCACGCACCGGCGAGTAATGCCTCAAAGCGGTCGCTGCCAAGCAGAATCGCCAGCGGTAACCCGACCGCAGACCACAGTGAAAAGCGACCGCCGACGGTATTCCACAGCGTCAGCACGTTGTCCGTCGGCATACCGAACTCTATAGCGGCGGCGGCATTTGCGGTCACCGCCACAAAGTGTTGCCGCCACGCTTCGCCTGCGCCGCAGCGACGGCGCACCCAGTCTTTGGCACGCGCCGCATTGACCAAAGTCTCCTGAGTCGTAAACGTTTTAGACGTTACAATGAACAGTGTTTGCTCGATATTCACCTCGTTCAGCACTTCGGACATCTGGCACGCATCGACGGTGGTGACGAAGAAGACACGAAGATCCTCACGCGCCAGGTGCTTCAATGCACGACAGGCCATCGCCGGGCCGAGATACGAACCGCCGATGCCGATACAGACGACGTCGCGGAACGGCTTGCCGCTAAAGCCCGCGCGCCGTCCTGCGCGGACGTCCTCACATAGCTTATACAGTTGCGCCTTGTTCGCGGCCGCTTCACTGGTTTTCCTCGCCGCCGCCGCCGGACCGTGTCCGTCGTCGCGCAATACCGGATGAAGTGCAACGGCTCGCGGCCCGTCGGTACTGACCGGCTCACCTCGAAACAAACGATCGCGCCATCCTTCAACGTCCGCCTCGCGCGCGAGCTCGACCAACCCCTCCAGAGTAACGTCGGTAACACGGTTCTTTGAATAGTCGAGCAACAGGCCTCCGTACTCGCACGAGAATTTTTGAAAACGCTGCGGATCGGCGGCGAACAGATCGCGTATATACAGACCCGACACCTGATTAAAGTGGTCGTTCAGTTTTTTCCAAGCTGCCCCTTCGTTGATCACGTTGCCGACCATTCCGTTGATACCCCATTCGGCAAACCGCCGTATAAGCACCCGCATAAAAAACAGGGCAAATTTTTATCTTACAGGCAAAAGCCGGATATGCTAATATAGCAGGCTTATATCGGCTATTATGTGAACCTTTTATAAAGAAGAAAACATGCGGAACGGTACCACGACGCCCCGCAACGGCGCCGTCGCTGTCGAATCAACACAATGCCCCCCCCCCCCTGCTGAAACGATGTCCCGCCTCAAATCCGACCCGCCGTTGAAAAACGACAACAGGGTACAGCTCAAACCATCATTAGGTCTGTACATACCCAAAACGGGCACCTCATTTGTCAATCACTTTTTTGAATGTGCGGATTTGTTGGAGTTAAAACGCCTGTGCGGATTAAACCACCTGACGATACCAAGTATCACCAGCATATCTATAATGAACCGCGCCAAAAAGCTCCCATTCTTTTATTATGGGCATTTGCGCCCTAAATTAAAGACGCATCACGTTGAATACAGCAATCTTCCACATAATTTAAGAAAATATCCCAAAATCTGCATCTTAAGAGATATCAAAGATTGGCACGCTTCATTTTACTCATTTTATCTGAAGTGCTGTCGATTCTTCCCGAACTTTCTATTATGCAAGGTAATAAGGACACTTATCCAAAATGACAGCCGCAAACTGATTTACAAGAATAAAGACGTGAGCCACGTATTGCCTGAATATAAAGAGGCTTTCATTGACAAATTCAACAATGAGGATATGACCCCTGATTCCGTTCAAAACATGTCTCCAAAATTCTCCCTTTGGTTCCACGATACCATCAGAATGGAAGCAATGGCCAGTTGGCTTGGCATTCATTCATTGCCAAAGAGGAAAATAGGGCATTTAACTTTCAAAGCCATAACGTTTCTACTTGACAACCCCCAAAAGATTTTCTGTATGGATCAAAAAGAATTTGACGACTATTTTGCAAGCGGCGAATATCATCAGGATATAAAGTGTGACTTCTTCCTGAACTTTAATGAATTAAGAGAGCAACTATGTTCACTGATGGTTGATGAACTCGGCTACGATCAAGAAATAATCCTTTTTTTGAAAGAGCATCTTCCCAGACAAAACTTCTCGCCTTCCAAACCTCATATAATGAAGTTCATGCAGGAAGTCAGCGAGCATGAACTTCATGACGAAATTTATCAGGAATATTTCCTGCCTCTCAGAGAAATATAACGCCAGCCTTAAGGCAATCGCCGGATTTGCTAAAATAGCGGGTTTATGCCGACTGCTTTAATAAGAATAATGAAGGAAAGTACCATGCGGAACAGTGACGCGACGCCCCGCAACGGCGCCTTGCCGTCGAATCAGCACAATGCCCCTCCTCGCGCTGAAACGGCGTCCCGCGTTGAAGCCCACGCCGCCGCCGAAGAAACAGCAACGGGGTACAGGGGACCGGAAGCATCCGGAATGGCGGACATGCCGACGGCGATCAGGGAAAAGCACAAAGAAGCGGCGGCGGACAAGCGACTACGCTCACGGGTGCGGCTGTTCGGCGACCTGCTCGGCGCGGTAGTCAAGGAACAGGCCGGCGAAAAAGTGTTCTCGTCGATCGAAAGGCTGCGCAAAGGCTTCATCAGTCTGCGTAAAAAAGATTCGCCGCGAAAACGCACCTACCTGATGCGCCACATTGACAAGCTCGACATGCAGATGCTCGAACACGTGATCCGTGCTTTCTCCGTTTATTTTGACCTGGCCAACGTCGCCGAAGAAGCCCACGACCACCGCGAACGCGCGCGCAGACGGAAGAGACGATCGAGTGACGATTCCTTCGTCAACGCCTTGCGGCAGTTAGCGGAAGACGACATCGACGCACGGCAACTGCAAACATTGCTGAACCGTTTGCTGTATCAGCCGGTGTTCACTGCGCATCCGACAGAGGCAAAGCGGCGCACGATCATGCAACTGTTGCGCCACATCCTGCTGAATGCGCGAAAGCTCGACCGCGCCCGGGTCAGCGCCGTGGAAAAGCGGGAGATATCCGAGCACCTGCTCCGTCATATTCAGGTGCTGTGGAAAACTGACGAAGTGCGGCTGAACAAGCCGACGGTTGAAGCCGAAGTGATCAACGGCCTTTATTATTTCAAAACCTCGCTGTTCAGCGCAGTACCCGCGGTTTATCGTGAGCTTGAGCAGGCCGTCGCCATCGCATATCCCGGGGAAGAGATCAAAGTACCAAGTTTTATCGAGTTCGGTTCGTGGATCGGCGGCGACCGCGACGGCAACCACTACGTGACGCCGCAAGTGACGCGCAAAACGTTCAAACTTCAGTCCACCCTGATCCTCGAAGAGTATATCCGCCGGCTCGGCGAACTGATCAATATCCTGACACATTCAAACAATTTGGTAACACCGTCCGAAAACTTTATTATCCTTGCGGAACACAACCGTGAAGTCGCGAGAGAAGCGTTCAGGGACTCGCCTGAAGCCTTCCTGAAGGAGCCGTACCGGCGGCAACTGGCGGTGATGCGCTACCGGTTGCAGTTACGTCTCGACGCAATCAACAAGTCCGCCGCGAGACCACCGGCGCAACCGGCACACGCCTATAAATCCGAATACGAGTTCCTCGACCATCTTCGCATGATAGACGCGTCGCTGAGGCATCACGGCGACGCAAGCGTCGCCGATGGGGAACTCAGGGACTTGATCCGGCTGGTTGAGACATTCGGCTTTCATCTGGCACGCCTCGACCTGCGTGATGAATCGGGCAAATTTTCGAGCGCGGTTGCCGAGGTCCTCAGGCATTGCGGCCATGCAAAAGACTACGCGCGTGCTCCGGATAGCGACAAGATCAAGATACTGACACCGCTGCTCGACGGTGCGCCGCCGATACCGAACAAGCGGCGCCTGTCGAAACAAACCCGCAAAATACTTGAGATGTTCGCGTACGCGCGTGAGACGATTGACAAGGTCGGGGAGAAGGCAATCGGCAATTGCGTGATCTCAATGACGCGCAACGCGAGCCATGTGCTCGAAGTCATGCTGCTCGGCAAAATCGAAGGGCTGATGGACACGGATGAAAAGGGGCGCGTGTACTGCCACGTCCGCCCGTCGCCGCTATTCGAGACGATCGAGGACCTCAAGCACGTCGAGGACGTGCTCGACCAACTGCTTGCAAACGACGCCTACAAAAAACTGCTTGAGGCAAGCGGCGGGATGCAGGAGATCATGCTCGGTTATTCGGATTCGTGCAAAGACGGCGGCATTCTGGCTTCGGCCTGGAATTTATATGAAGCGCAGATCAAGATCACCCGCGTCGCCGCGCGTCATAAAGTGCACTGCCGCATTTTCCACGGGCGCGGCGGTACCATCGGGCGCGGCGGCGGGCCGACCCATAAGGCGATCCTGGCGCAACCGCCGAGGACCGTCAACGGACAGATCAAACTCACCGAACAGGGCGAAGTGCTGTCGAACAAATACAGCAACCCCGAAACAGCAGCCTACGACCTTGCAATGTCCATCTCCGGCACATTAGAGGCGAGCCGGCACCTCGTCGAACAACGCAACGACGACCGGCCGGAGCATCTGGAACTCGCGCGCGAACTGGCTAAACTCGGCGAACAGTTTTACCGCGACCTGGTGGACAACACCGAAGGACTGTTTGATTACTTTTATGAAGCAACACCGGTCATAGAGATCGGCGAAATGAATATCGGCTCACGGCCGACGCACCGCAACATGACCGATCGCTCCAAGTCGTCCATCCGTGCAATACCGTGGGTGTTCGGCTGGTCGCTGTCGCGGCATACTATTCCCGCCTGGTACGGCCTCGGCTACGCGCTCGAAACGTACCACGCCGACGACCCGCGCAAACTGGAGCAATTGCAGAACCTCTACCAAGAGTGGCCATTTTTCCGAACGCTGATCGACAACATTCAAATAGCGCTGGTCAAAGCCAATATGGATATCGCCAGAGAGTACGCGCGCCTGTGCTCATCGCGGACAATCGCCGCCGAAGTGTACGGCAAAGTGTCCCTCGAATACGCCCGCACCAGGAAGTACGTGCTGTGGGTGAGCAAACTTGAGCAGCTGCTCGAGAACCAGCCGTCGCTGATGCTGTCCCTGCAAAGACGCGACCCGTATCTCGACACCCTCAACCACATTCAGATCATGCTGCTGAAGAAGTACCGCGCCCGGGTAAAAATGAGCCGATCGCAAGAAAATACGCAAAGTGATAATGAATATCTGGGGCCGCTGCTCAGAAGCATCAACGCAATTGCTACGGGGATGCGGAATACCGGGTGAACTCACCCCTTTCCATGCAGTCAGCCGGCAGGCTTGTTCAGAGCCTGCATGAAGTGCTCGTGTTCGGCGATCTCTTCGGGGGTTGCACGGATCACCGGCGTGGCCAATCCGCCTTTGACCGTAAAGGCAGCGTCTTTCGACGCATCGGGGACGGCCTGTGGATCCAGACCGAACGCAATCTGCCCGCCGGTCATCGCAAGATAAACCCGTGCGAGCAATTCCGCGTCAAGCAGTGCACTGTGTACGTCGCGCATTGAGTTGTCCACACTATAGCGTTCGCACAACGCGTCCAGACTATTCCGCAAACCGGGATGTAGATCGCGTGCGAGTTGCAACGTATCAAGGATCGTACACCCGCTTTCCTCCGTAAACTTTCCACGCCCCGCCTTTTCAAATTCGACGTCGAGAAACGCCAGGTCGAATGCGGCGTTGTGAATAATAACCTCGGCACCGCGTACAAAATCAAGAAACTCACCGCAGATATCGGCAAACAGAGGCTTGTCGCGCAACTGTTCCTGCGTGACCCTGTGCACTTCCATTGCACCCGCGTCGATCTCGCGTTCCGGGTTGAGTTGGTGGTGAAATTCGGACTCTCCGACGCTGCGGTTGACGATCTCGACGCAGGCGAGTTCAATGATGCGATGCCCGTCTTCCGGTTCAAGCCCGGTGGTTTCGGTGTCCAGTACAACCTGCTTCACGCGTCTCCTCCGTCCTGCGGGTCGCCCGTCGATGCCCCGGCGCCCGCGTCGGTTCCCACATTCTCTTCGGTCAGCAACCGGTCTATGCTCGCGTTGGCCAGTCCGTCAGCGCGCTCGTTGCCGGGGTGGCCGCTGTGACCCCTGACCCAGCGCCAGTCAATGTCAAAGCCCGAAACCAATTCGTCGAGGCGTTGCCACAGATCCTGATTCTCGACCGGCTTGCGCTGAGCGGTGCGCCATTGATTGCGCTTCCATCTGGGCAACCAGTTATTGATGCCGTCCATCAGGTAACGCGAATCGGTGGTGAGGCGGATTGAGCGTTTGCACCTGACCGCCGCGAGCGCTTCAATCGCAGCCGTCAGTTCCATGCGGTTGTTCGTAGTGTGCATCTCGGCGCCCGACAATTCCTTTTCCTTGCCGTTATACATCAGCAATGCACCCCAGCCGCCGGGCCCCGGGTTGCCCCGGCATGCGCCGTCGGTATAAATCTCAATCACAGCGTCAGACATCGTGAGGATTGAGCGCCGTGGGCTGTGCCACTTCGCCCTTCAGAAAGCTTTGCCGGTTCCATTCAGCACCGAGCGGGATTATCCGGGAAACCTGCTTGCGAGTATATAGCGCAGCGAGACTGCCCATCCAACACAAGCCTCTCGTAAGCACGAAATTGGCGCTTCTCCGCCACAGGCGGTCGCCGACGACGACAAACGGTGGCGAAAATCGGCAACTCTTCTCGATTGAGAAACCGAGCACCGACAGCCAATCCCTGATGCGCGGCAGCGAATAAAAATGCCCGCACCACGGTGCGCCGCTGAACGGCTTGAACGGCCGTGCCAGTCCCTGCAGGCCGAGCGGATTGAACACCACGATGATGCACCGCCCCTCCGGGATCAGCACGCGGTCTATTTCACGTAACACGCAGTAAGGATCCTGAGCAAATTCCAATATATGACAGGCGATGACCAGGTCAAGGCTTTCGGTATCTATCGGCAGGGCTTCGTAACCGGCGACGGCATCGGTGCCCGTCGGCCCGATGCGAAAGCGCGACCTGAACTCGCCGCTTTGCACCCAGTCGGCATGTTCCCGCAGGTTGGATATTTCCAAGGCACAATGACCGAAATTGCCGCTCAGCCAGTCGTGCATCAGTGCGTCGAGCGCCTGAGACGAACGCACACCGCTATTGCCCGCATACCATGCCGACAACTGACGCATGACGTCAGCCTGGCTGAAAGCGCTTTGTCTGTCTGGCAACTTGAACATACCGCGATGTTACAGGTCAATCCGGGGCGTCGACAATCCCGCCCGCGGTCGGTGCGGGGTCAGCGGCCCGCTCACGCGAGCGCACTCTCCGCATACCGGATCACCGGCACCGACGACAGCAGGGTTCGCGTGTAATCGTGGCGCGGGTTGTCGAGCAACGCAACCGCTTCGCCGGTTTCGACGATCCGCCCCCGGTACATGACCGCGATGTCGTGCGCCATATAGGAAACGACGGCAATGTCGTGGGTGATGAACAGGTAACTCAGCCCCAGAGTTTCCTGCAGCCGCCGGAACAGGTCGAGTATCTGCGCCTGCACCGACACGTCGAGCGCGCTTGTCGGTTCGTCACAGATCAGCAGCTTCGGCTCCACCGCCAACGCACGCGCGATGCAAATGCGCTGACGTTGCCCGCCCGAAAACTCGTGCGGATAACGCCGCATCAAGCCGGGGTCAAGACCGACAAGTTTGAGCAGTTCAGCCGTGCGCTCGTCCATGCGCGCGTCGTCCCCCGCGCCCTGCGCCCGCATCCCTTCCTTGATGATCTCGCCGACCGGCATTTTCGGGTTCATTGAAGAGAACGGATCCTGAAACACGATTTGGGCGTTGTGCCGGAACGCGCGCAATGAACGCCCGCGCAACGACCCGAGGTGCACACCCTCAAACCGGACCGTGCCGGCAGTGACCGGTGCGAGGCCGAGTACGGCTTTGGCAACGGTGGTCTTGCCGGAGCCGGATTCGCCCACCAGCGCGAGTGTTCTGCCGACATCCAGCGCCAGCGAAACACCGTCCACCGCCTTGATATGCCGCCGCACGCGCCGAAACACCCCGGCGCGGACCGGAAAATGCACCTTGAGCTCCTTCACCTCAAGCAGTCCGGCGCCGGACTGCGCGTACACCGCGCCGACGTCCCTCTCCCCGCCGTCCCCTCCGCGCGGCGCCGAACTTATGCTCAGCGTGTCGGCAGCTTCCTCGCCTCCCCTTCCGGATGGCGCGTCAAATAAAGACCCCCCGCGCTTGTCAACCGTCGGCACCACCCGCAGCAGATGACGGCTGTAAGGATGGCGTCGCCCGGTGAAAAAGCCCGCGGTATCGGTCTCATCTACAATGCGCCCGCGCCTCATCACCGCGATGCGGTCGGCAATGTTTGAAACAATAGACAAATCATGCGACACGAACAGCATTGCCATACCGGACCGCGCCTGCAGGGACTTCAGCAAGTTGAGTACCTGCGCCTGGATCGTGACATCGAGCGCCGTCGTCGGCTCGTCGGCGATCAGCAGGTCGGGCTCGCCGGCAATCGCCATCGCGATCATCACCCGCTGCTTCATCCCACCCGACAATTCGTGCGGATAAGAAGAAAACACCCGATCCGGATCGCCCAGCCCGACGTCCTCGAGCAACACTCGCACCCGTGCACGCCGGTCACGCGCCGCGCCCGACATGGCACGGTGCAGTTGCAGCACTTCGAGCACCTGCGCGCCGACCGTCATCACCGGGTTCAGCGAGGTTATCGGCTCCTGAAAGATCATCGCAATCCGCCGCCCGCGCACATGGTGCATGGCGAAGGCAGGCAGGTGCAGCAGGTCGCGGCCGTCGAAACGGACACTGCCGGAACGAAATGCAATGCCATCCGGCAGCAACCGCATGATCGACAGCGCCGTCATTGATTTGCCCGAACCTGATTCACCGAGCAATGCAAAAGTCTGCCCCCTGCGGACTTCAAACCCGACTTCGTGCAACAAAACGTCGCCGCCTTCGACCACGACGCTCAGATTGTTAACTTGTAGAAGCGGGTCACTCATTTGACGGGCGCATCGACGTATTAAACGGAAGCGGCGGCACAATCCGGCTCATCGCACGGTCCTCGGATCAAACGCGTCGCGCACCGCGTCGGAAAACAGGTTCGCCGACAGCACCAGACCGAACATGAACACCAGAGAAGCCGCGAGCGACCACCATACGGCGGGTTCACGCGCCATCTCGAGACGCGCGCTGTTGATCATGTTGCCCCAACTGTGCATCGTCGGGTCAACGCCGATGTCGATGTACGAAAGCACCGCCTCGGCCAGCACCAGCCCGCTGAAATCGAGCGCGATGGTAATAAAAACAATGTGCATCACGTTGGGCAGGATGTGGCGCACGATCAGCGTGAAGCGGGCGACGCCGAGAACGCGCGCTGCCTGAATGTAGTCCATGCTCTTCACCTTCAGGGTTTCGGCGCGCAACAGCCGACACAGGCCGGTCCAATTGGTGACGCCGAGAATCATGCACAAAAACAAAAGGCGCGTGTCGGCACGCACCGCGAGACTGTTGAACTCATCCTGATGCTGGTTCATGTACAGGTGCAGCATCAATACCCCGGCAGCGATCAGTAATACACCCGGAATCGAATTCAGGGTTGTATAGACGTACTGGATCACGTCATCGACCCAGCCGAGAAAATAACCGGCGGTGACGCCGAGCAACAGCGCGAACGGCAACATCACCAGCGTCGTCAGGGTACCGATCAAAAACCCGGTGCGGATACTTTTAAGTGCCTGATAAAGCACGTCTTGGCCGACTTTGTCAGTGCCCAGCAGGTGATACTGCGTGCCGAGACGCGCCGCGACGAACAAAGCGATCAGCATCACGGTCAAAGTAACAATGATCGCCCGCCACGGCAGTTCGGTATGCGCGCGCACGACGTCACGTAAAGCGGCAAAAAACGCCGACCGACGCCGGCGCGCCCGAATGGCACTGATCAGAGCCAACACCAGCAGCGACGCGCCCAATCCCTGTACGGCACCGATAAACAGCGTCCAGGCAACGTCGCGCGTGCGCCGGACAGAATCCGCGAGATGCGCGCCGCCGTGCGCCAGCCGCAGATAGCCGCGATAGCGTCGGCCGTCACCGGTCTCGAGCGTCTCTTTGACAAAAGAATGTACCGCGAGCGGCTGTGAATAAGTCTTCTCCTCGTTCTCCCTGAGCGGCTCGACCAGCACGTCGAGCACACTCAGGATCTCGCTCGAATAAACCGCTCCGCCCTGTTCGAGGCGCGGCTTGAAATGCAGCGAATCCAAAACCGCGACAACAACGTAGAAAAGGATGATCGTCAAAGACACCATTGCGCTACGGCTTCTCGCGAGTTTGCGCCACGGCTCGAGCATATAAGGGCGCCTGATCGCATAAACCGCGTAACCCGCAAACAGCAGCAGCAATAAAAAGAACAGCGCGTCGGTCGCCAACAGCACGGGCATCACTGCAACCTCACGCGCGGATCCACCAGGGTGTAGGAAATGTCGGTCAACAGCAGGCCGACAATGTAAAGCGCCGCGCCCAGAAACACCATCGAACGCACGATCGAGAAGTCCTGGCGCGCAATGGCGTCAATGGTGTAACTGCCGAGACCCGGAATGCCGAAGAAAGACTCGGTGATCAGGCTGCCCATAAACAGCAGCGGCAGGATGATGACGACGCCGGTGAGGATCGGGATCAACGCGTTGCGCAGAACGTGACGCGCGAGGACCGCGAAATCACCAAGCCCCTTGGCCCGTGCGGTACGCACGTAGTCCTTGCCGCTTTCCTCAAGGAATATCGTGCGGTACCAGCGACTGCCGGCACCGATGCCGCTGACGACGCCGATAAAAATCGGCAGCACGACAAATTTGAACGCGCTGAGCCCCTCGGCGTAACCTGAGATCGGCACCATTTTGAACAGCTTGGCGACCAGAAATTGCCCACCGATGATATAAAACAGCCCGGAAACGGACATCAGGACGATACACAAAAAGACCGAAGAGAAATCCACATAAGTCGCGCGGAAAAAGACCATGATCAAGGCAAAGGTCAGGTTGACCAGCAACCCGATCAGCAAAGTCGGCACCGCAATCGCAAGGCTTGGCCACATTCGCACGCGAATGTCGTGCCCGATGTCGCGACCGCTGTCGGAGCGGCCGAAATCAAACACGAGCAAGCGCACCGACTCACCGTAGAAGATCGTATCGGTCAATTTCCCGGCGCCTTCAGCCTCGGCGTTGAAAATCAGCGGCTTGTCGTAGCCACGCTCCTGCTTCCATGCGTCCACCTGCTCCTGCGTGATATGACGATGCCCCAAATTCATGCGCGCAACGTCATCCACCGAGTTGACGACGAAGAACAGCACAAAGGTCAACACGTTAACGCCGACCAGAATCGGCAGCGCATACAGCACACGCCGGAGTACATAGGCGATCACAGCGCGGTCTCCCGGCGGCGCCTGAGCACGACAACGACCGCGGGCAGCACAAACAGAACGATCACGACGGCGCCCGCCACGAGCGGGCGAACATCGGGTCGATTCCACACGGCGAGCCTGCGCGCGCGCAGATCGGCGTCGAGCTTGCGGTATTTCAGCGTGTTGTGCGCCATCAGGTTGGGTTTGTAGTTGCCGACCCAGGCGTGGCGCAACGACAGGGACTTCGGGTGCACCCCCCAGATCCACGGGCTCTCGCGACGTACGATCTCGACCATGCGGTCGATGACCTCCCGGCGCGCGACGCCGTTCGGCATACTTTTCATCCGCTCAAACAGGCGGTCAAATTCGGCATTCCGATAGTTGCTCGTGTTTTCACCGCCGTGCTCGACTTTGGCGTTCGGCCCATAGAGCAGGAACAGAAAATTCTCCGGGTCCGGATAATCGGCATTCCAGCCCCAGCGATAGATCTGCGCGTTGCCTTTCAGCATCTTTTCCTGAAAACGGTTGTAGTCAGTGTTGCGTATCACCAACTGCACGTTGAGCTTCACAAATTGCTTGCGCATCCAGTTCAGAAACGACTTCGCGTCGGGCCCGGTGCCGAGCGTATCAAAGTACAGCACCAGCGGCTCACCGGTGCGCTGATCGATCCCGTCGGCATAGCCGGCCTCGCGCATCAGCGCGCGCGCTTCGGAGATCGGCTTTCTGGACGCGCGTCCGTCTTTCCAGTCATAAACGTGCGGGTTGACGTCGGCCACGCCTTTACCGTGGCCGAAAATACCCGGCGCAATCGGCCCCTGCGCCGCGATGCCCCGCCCGTTCAGGAAGATCGAGATGTATTCCTCCATGTCCACCGCGATGGACAACGCACGCCGCAGCTTGGTTGCGCGTTCGCTGTAGCCGCCGACCACCGGATCGAGCATATTGAAGCCGGTGTAGATGATGGTCGCCTGCACCGCCGACGCGAGATCGATGCCGCGCGCATGCATCTCATCGCTCAATTCGAATTCACCGCCGGCGCTGAGCGTGATGACCTGATCGAAACTTTCGGAATGAACACCGGAACTATCGTAGTACCCCTGCAAAAATTTGTTCCAGTAAGGAATGTTCTCTTTTTCCAGATTGAATACCGCCTTGTCTATGAACGGCAGTTGCCGGCCGGCGTCAGCGAGCAGGCCGTTCGCGGCGTCGCGCGTCTCACCCTGTGACGGATAACGGTCGGCATGGTAATTCGGGTTGCGCTCGAGCACCATGCGCATATTCGGATTGTTCTCGGTCATCATGTAGGCGCCGGTGCCAAGCGGATACCAGTTCAGCGTGATGTTGCGCTCGGCCAGCGCGGGCTGACCGTAAAACGCATCGCCCTCCCACGGCATCGGCGCAAAAAACGGCATCGCCAGCCAGTAAATGAACTGCGGATAGGCGCTGTCAACGGTGATGCGGTAGCGATAACGGCCCACCGCCTCGACGCCCACCATGTCGAAGTCCCTGAGATCGGAACGCCCGCCCGTTTCGGTGCGGTCTTTGGCTTGTTCGCGCGCGCGTGAAATCGCCTGCCTGAACTCGGCGAAGCCCGAAATATGCTCGCTCAGCAGACCCGCGAGCGGGCTGTGCAACGCGGGGTCGGCGAGGCGCTTGATCTGATGGACGTAATCCTGCGCAACCAGTTCGCGCGTGCCGGTGTGCTCGAAATCAGACAACGCATACACTTTCCCGATCGCCGCCCTGCTCAAACGGTGATAGCGGTAACCGCCGTCCGGCGTGCGCGCAAAGGCCGGATGCGGCTGATAAAAGATACCCGGGCGGATGCGTATTTCATAGATCGCAAAAGCGGCCTCCCCGGCGGACGGCGCCACCCGGCCGCCAGCGCCGTGATAAGTGATCGCGGGCATCTCGGCGGCGGTCAGCGGCTCCAGTTGATAGGGGCGCTTCAGGTAATGATATTGCAGCGGCGGTTCATAGATCTGCCCGATCAGCGAATACTCGTTGCTGCTGTAGGAACGCACGGGGTCAAGGTATTTCGGCCTTTCGCTGAAAGACGAATGCAGAACGTTGCCTTCAAACGCGCTGGTATGGGGGTTGTTCCACACGCGGTCGCACGCGGTGATTGAAAAAAATAAAACGACGCACGCGAAAATACGCGCGGCTGCCGAGGTTATGGCCAAAGTAATGGCGCCAGCTGCGGCCGAGATCATGGCGTCGGTAAAACTCCGTCGAGCGGGCACGTCCCGAATTGACCTGCCGTCTTTTTCGCGGGATACTTGGAAAGTCGGTTTTTCATCAATTGCGCCTGCGTCACCTTTACTGTAAAGCCCGCCCGGCGCAGCCGCAAGTGCGACAAATGAACTTGTACCAGATACTCAATAAAAACGCCGTCGTGTTTGGCGACGAGGAATCCGACATGCTGATTACCTGGGACGGAAAAATCGGTTTTAAAGTTTTTGCCGGGAAGTTCAACGGCGATTACGACAACATCGACGGGTTCTACCGTGAGGTGAAAACCATCGAGGCGGCGAAAGAAGTCGCGCGCCTGTGGTTTCACGAACACGCGACTTTCAACCCGGGACCGTAAACCCGAAGCGATGGGATTTCTTGACGGAAAACACGCGCTGGTCACCGGTGTCGCCGGCAACCGTTCGATTGCCTGGGGCCTCGCGCAGACCATGCATCGCGAAGGCGCGGAAATCGCACTGACCTACCAGAACGACAAACTGAAATCACGGGTCGAAGACCTCGCCGACGAATGCGGATGCAAAATCGTGTTGCCCTGCGACGTCGGCAGCGACGAGCAGGTGAAAGAGTTGTTCAGGCAACTCGCGCAACATTGGCAACGACTCGACATACTGGTGCACTCGATCGCATTTGCTCCGCGCGAAGCGCTGGAAGGCGACTTCACCGACATCACCAGCCGCGACAGTTTCAACACCGCCCACGAGATTAGTTCCTACAGCCTGACCGCGCTCGCGGCCGGCGCACGGCCGCTGATGGGCGCCGGCGGCGCCGTGCTGACACTGACTTACCTCGGCGCCGAGCGCGCGGTGCCGAACTACAACGTTATGGGGCTCGCCAAGGCCAGCCTCGAAGCGAATGTGCGCTATCTCTCCGCGTCGCTCGGTCCCCGCAATATCCGGGTGAATGCGGTATCGGCAGGCCCAATACGCACGCTCGCGGCGTCCGGCATCGGCGGCTTTCGAAAAATGCTCGATCACGTTGCGGCCAACGCACCGCTCAGGAAAAACGTGACTATCAAAGACGTCGGCAACGTCGGCGCCTTCTTGTGCTCGGATCTGGCGGCCGGCATCACCGGTGAGGTCGTGCACGTGGACGCAGGTTTCAGCATCGTCGGCATAACCAGCTCATTTGAGTAGCCGACCCGGACGCCCCTACTGAGATGTGTCGTTGCCAAAGCGGTCGGCGTGGATCTTGACCGGGTTTTTCTGCAGAATTCCCAACAGCACAGCGTTATACTCATGGATGGTGAACGACAACTCCTGCGTCTCCTCCGACGGCGCTTCCCCCTCCCGCGTGGCGACCAGTTCGACAATTGCATAGCCTTCGGCGTTCTCCATTTCCACTTTCCTGTAACGCAGGCCGGTCTCGGGAATTAAAAAAGCGCCATACGCGACCGTGGGCGGCGGCTGGTCCGCACCCCGCCGGATAAACCCGAGGTCGTGAACCGGCAATGATTCCTTCCCGGCCAGTTCTTCAAACGTCATCTTTTTGCTTTCAATTCTCCCGATGGCGTTATCCACCGCGCCGGAGGCTTCCACGCGAGCATTGCCCTGAACCAGTTGCTCGGTGATCTCGCTTTCCACTTCTTCGTACGCCCGTTGTCTGCTCGGTTCATAGCCGTCTTCATCAATCCGAACGATAAAAGCGTGCCCCGGTCCGACTTCCAGCACTTCGCTGTTGATCCTGTCTTGCAGCAGTTTGTCGGTGTAAACAGCCTTCCTGACCGCTGGATACTGAAAAAGTCCCTCGTGCTTGCTGACGTCCAGCCAGTCCGTCGATTTGACTTCGTCGAGCATCGGTACCGCCTGCACCAGTTGCAGCATGTTCTGCGGATACTCATACGCGATGATCTCCGCCTCAGCCAGACTTTCGCTGTAAATATTTTCCGCCCGGCCGCGCCTGATCTGATCTTCTATCGCGTCATGCGCGTCTTCAAATGTCTGCGCCCCGGAGGATCCGACCGCAATCAATTTGAAGATCTGAAGGCCAAACGGGGTTTTCAGCGGCTCGCTGAACTGTCCCGTCTCCAACGCGAAAACCGCCTCCTCCACGTCGTCGTCGAGATCCTCACGCACCAACGGGGGCAATTCGCCGCCCTGCTCCGCCGTCAGGCTGTCGTCGGAATAGGACCTCGCTAACTCGGCAAAATCCTCCCCCCGCCTGAGCCTCTGATGGATCTCCTGCGCGAGTTTGTCGGATTCATCCTCTCCGCGACGGTCGGGGTCAATCAGAATATGCGCGAGCGTACGCTGTTCCGGCACAATAAACAGGTCAGGGTTGTCGTCATAATAGGCGCGCAGATCGTCCTCCTCGACGGTCAGACCGGCGGCGATATCGTCCGCCTTGAACTCTACGTAGCGCAAACGGAATTTATCCGGCGTCATAAATTGCCCCTGATTTTCTTCGTAGTACGTACGTATCTCGGTGCTGTTGACGCTGTCGCGGTGAACATAGCGGGCAGTTGGAAACTCAATATAACGCACGTGTCTCTCCTGATACAGAAGTTTCCTGTAAGCCGCTTTCTCGTC
The DNA here is from genome assembly GCA_965223735.1 of Candidatus Oxydemutatoraceae bacterium. Classification (GTDB taxonomy): domain Bacteria; phylum Pseudomonadota; class Gammaproteobacteria; order Poriferisulfidales; family Oxydemutatoraceae; genus CAYFZO01. Next base: position 611,230 of record OZ245010.1, read on the forward strand.
CGGCAGCACAAACCCGCTGTCGTCGATCACCCGGTACAAACGGCCTCTGCGTAACTGCTCCTTGAGGCCCGTTTCGAAGCTCGCCTGCGACTGCCCCTGAACCTTCAAAAGGTTGAGATAAAGTTCCCTGTCGAACTTGCCGTCGGTCTGAAAGGATGGAACGCCAACGACCGCCTGCGCCAACTCAACGTCGGTGACGTGATAGCGATACTCGTCGGCTTCCTGGCGCAGGATCTCGCTGCGTATGAAGTCGCCCACTACCTCGCTTCTGATGACTTGATCGGTCGGCATCTGCGAGGGATCGAGTGAGGCCTCAAGGTCGCGCTTCTTCTGGTTGAAGCTCGCGTCAAACTGGCTCAACGAAACCTCACCCGAACCGACTTCTATGACCACCGGGTCAAAACCGCCCTGAAAATAATAATTCACTCCCCACAGCGCAAAAGGCACGCTGATCACCGCCACGATAAAGTAGGAAAACTTACCGGCGGTAACTTCCCTTATTTTTAAAAGCATTGGAAAGTCTGATAAAAGCCGGGGCAGTCAAAAACTACCCCGGTACGTGCTAATCTTTACTGGTGGCGGAGTGGACGGGACTCGAACCCGCGACCCCCGGCGTGACAGGCCGGTATTCTAACCAACTGAACTACCACTCCCGCAAGCAATTCCTGATGGGTGCTGAGGGACTCGAACCCCCAACTTCCGCCTTGTAAGGGCGACGCTCTACCTTTGAGCTAAGCACCCCGCCGTGCAGCCTTAATTTAACGCATCCTTCAGTGCCTTGCCGGGCTTGAACGCCGGTGCTTTGCTGGCATGGATCTTGATGGTTTCGCCTGTACGGGGGTTGCGACCTGTACGGGCGCTCCTTTCCCGAACCAGAAAACTGCCAAAACCGACAATTGTTACCTGGCTGCCGCCCTTCAGGGTGCGAACGATCGTCTCGACCATCGCATCCACAGCCTTGGCGGCAGAAGCTTTTGACAGATCGGCAGCGCTTGCGACTGCATCAATCAACTCGGACTTGTTCATGCATTTCTCCTTTGATACTGTATTGATTATTACCTAAAGATGCCGGATACCTCCGGCACTTGGGAATATTGCAAGATATTTGGGCTTCCCGAGCAAAATAGGGGCTTCTCCAGCATCCGCCCAGAAGTACAAAATCCCCGCCTTTATACCAAGCGGAGGCCGGAAATGTCAATAAAAACCTAATGTCTGGGGGCTTGCCGGGGCTTGCGGGCGCCCTCTTCGGATAAGGGAATCTCTGATTTTTCCTCTGATGGCAACGGGATCGGGCATTCCGCCATGGCGATATCGAGGACTTCGTCCATCCATTTCACTGGCTTGACCTTGATCTTCTTCAGGATCGCCTCGGGTATCTCCTTGAGATCCTTGCGGTTCTCCTCGGGAATCAGCACGGTCTCAATGCCGCCGCGCAATGCCGCCAGCAGTTTCTCCTTGAGACCGCCGATCGGCAACACCTCACCCCTCAACGTGATCTCGCCGGTCATCGCAACCGACGCACGTGCCGGTATGCGCGTCAGCGCGGATACCAGCGCCGTGCACATGGCAATGCCCGCGCTGGGGCCGTCCTTGGGCGTGGCGCCTTCGGGTACGTGAATATGCACGTCCTTGTTTTCATGGAAAGCCGGCTCTATACCCAACACTTCAGTGCGGCTTCGAACAACCGTCATCGCCGCACGCACCGACTCCTGCATCACGTCGCCGAGCTTGCCGGTCTGCACCAACTTGCCTTTACCCGGCACAATCGCCGCCTCGACCGTAAGCAGTTCACCGCCCACCTCAGTCCAGGCCAGTCCCGTCACCTGCCCGATACGGTCTTTTTCGTCGGCCATGCCATAACGATACTTGCGCACCCCGAGGAATTCAGCCAGCGACTTCGGCGTGACGCTCTTGCGCGATCCGGCGCCCCGCTCCCTGAACAAAATGGATTTGACGACCTTGCGCCCGATCTTGGAAATTTCGCGTTCCAGCCCACGTACGCCCGCCTCGCGCGTGTAGTAGCGGATAATGTCCAACACCGCCGTGTCCAAAAACTTCAACTCGCCCGGCTTAAGTCCGTTCTCTTTTATCTGACGGGGTATCAAATAGCGCTTGGCGATATTCTTCTTCTCTTCTTCGGTGTAGCCGGGCAGACGAATAACCTCCATGCGGTCAAGCAGCGGGGGAGGAATATTCATGCTGTTGGCGGTACACACGAACATCACGTCGGACAGGTCAAAATCAACTTCCAGATAGTGGTCCTGAAACGTCGAATTCTGCTCCGGGTCCAACACTTCGAGCAACGCCGAAGCCGGGTCGCCGCGGAAATCCATGGACATTTTGTCCACTTCGTCGAGCAAAAACAGCGGGTTCTTGACCTTGACCTTGGCCAGGTTCTGGATGAATTTGCCCGGCATTGAGCCGATATAAGTCCTGCGGTGCCCCCGGATCTCGGCCTCGTCGCGCACGCCGCCGAGCGCCATGCGTGTGAACTTGCGTCCGGTGGCGCGCGCGATTGAGCGCCCCACCGACGTCTTGCCGACGCCCGGCGGACCGACCAGGCACAGAATCGGACCTTTGAGTTTCTTGACCCGCTGCTGCACCGCAAGATATTCAAGGATGCGTTCCTTCACATTCTCGAGACCGTAGTGGTCTTCCTCGAGGATCTTGCTGGCCTCTTTGAGATCCGACTTGAGCTTCGCTTTCTTTTTCCACGGCACGTCAACCAGCCAGTCGAGATAATTGCGGACCACCGTCGCTTCCGCCGACATCGGCGACATCAAATTAAGTTTGTTCAACTCTGAAGTCGCTTTCTCCTTCACTTCCTTGGGCATACCTGATTTCTTGATCTTCCTGACGTATTCATCCTGCTCGTTCGGCGCGCCCTCAATGCCGCCGAGCTCTTTCTGGATCGCCTTCATCTGCTCGTTCAGGTAGTATTCGCGCTGGCTTTTCTCCATCTGCTTTTTGACGCGCCCGCGCAGACGCTGTTCTATCTGCAGGACTTCGAGTTCCGCCTCCATCAGGTTCAGCAGGTACTCGAGCCGCTTCTGATCATCCTCAATCTCCAGGATCTTCTGCTTTTCCTCGACTTTCAAAGCCAGGTGTCCGGCAATCGTGTCGGCAAGGCGCACCGGATTGTCAACGATGCCGGCCAGCAAATTCAGCACTTCAGCGGGGACTTTCTTGCTCAGCTTCATGTACTGGTCAAACTGATTCAGCACCGAACGTGCCAGCGCGTCGAGCTGGCTCGTATCGACTTTCTCCGGTGGGGGGAACAGGGCGATACTGGCGCTCAGGCAATCTTCACCTTCAAGGAATTCAATCACTCTCGCCCGGCGCTGACCTTCGACCAGAACCTTGATCGTGCCGTCCGGCAGTTTAAGTAACTGCAATATCGAGGACACCGTGCCAGCACGATAGATCCGGTCCACCGATGGCGCGTCATCCGCGGCGTTTTTCTGCGCCACCAGCAGGATCTGCTTGTCCGACGCCATCGCCACGTCGAGCGCCTGCACCGACCGCTCGCGACCGACGAACAGAGGAATCGCCATGTGCGGATAAACGACGACGTCACGCAAGGGTAGAACCGGCAATTCCATCGGTTCGGCCGCTTTCGACTTTGCCTTGGGGGTACCGTATTTAGCCATGATGCTTCCTCCTCACCCGACAGCGAAGTTTGAACGGCCTTACATGGGGACGCAACCCCCCGATTTCAAGCAGCCCGGTTGTGGCACCGGGCCTAATTGGACACCGCCTTGTCATACGACACCCCACCGTAGATCAGAAACGGCCGGCTGTCGCCGTTGACAACGCCTTCGTCAACGATCACCCGCTCGACGTCGTCACGGGACGGCAATTCATACATTGTATCCAGCAGAATGTTTTCCATAATGGTGCGCAAACCGCGCGCGCCGGTGTTGCGCCGCATCGCCTTGCGCGCAATCGCCTTCAACGCATTGTCGCGGAACTCGAGTTCCGCCCCCTCTATGTCGAACAGGTAGTGGTATTGCTTGACCAGTGCATTCTGCGGCTCGGTCAGGATCCGCACCAGCGCGTCCTCGTCGAGGTCCTCAAGCACCGCGGTCACCGCGAGACGACCGACAAATTCCGGGATCAAGCCGTAACGCACCAGATCCTCGGCCTCGACCATTTTGAGCAACCTGATCAACGCATCCAAATCGCGGATGCTCCTGACTTCAGCTGAAAAACCGATGCCGGTTTTCTCGCTGCGCTCGCGGATGATGCGCTCGAGCCCCGCAAAGGCGCCACCGCAGATGAACAGGATGTTGCTCGTATCCACTTGCAGAAATTCCTGATGCGGATGCTTTCTGCCGCCTTGCGGCGGCACCGCGGCGATAGTGCCTTCTATCAGTTTCAGCAACGCCTGCTGCACCCCCTCCCCGGACACGTCGCGGGTGATCGAGGGGTTCTCGGCTTTCCTGGAAATCTTATCTATTTCATCAATATAGACAATTCCGGACTGTGCCCGTTCGACGTCATAATCGCAGGTCTGCAACAACTTCTGGATGATGTTCTCAACGTCTTCGCCGACGTAGCCGGCCTCGGTCAGCGTCGTTGCGTCGGCGATCGTGAACGGCACGTCGAGAAACCGCGCAAGCGTTTGCGCCAGCAACGTCTTGCCGCAACCGGTCGGCCCGATCAGCAGGATATTGCTTTTGGAAACTTCAACCTTTCCGCCTGACTTGCGAAGACTCAGCCGCTTGTAATGGTTATAGACCGCGACCGACAACACGCGCTTGGCGTACTCCTGCCCGATGACGTATTGGTCGAGACTCTCCTTGATCTCACGCGGCTTGGGCAACTCCGTGCGCACCTGCGCCGGCCCCTGCTGCAATTCGTCCTTCAGTATATCGTTGCATAGGCCGACGCACTCATTGCAGATAAAGACGTACGACGGCCCGGCTATAAGCTTGCGGACTTCCTGCTGGCTCTTACCGCAGAAAGAGCATTTCAGGAGCTTGTTGCTCTTGTTTCCGATATCGCCGCTGTTGCTCATGGTAATGACCCGGGCGTTTGCAAAATCTCAGTACGGCCTAAAATAGCATACCCGAAAGCCCACCCCCCCGAAAAACGGCACATATCCACAGGCGGACGGCAATACACTCCGGGTGAAAAAATTCAGGCGTTCGTCGATTTGCCGCTTTCGGGGTGAAAACGTGCCTTCGGTAAAAACACCCGTTAACATGCCTCACGTGCTGCGCTGCGACAGTATCTGATCCACCAGGCCATACGCCAGCGCTTCCTCGGCACTCATAAAGTGATCGCGCTCGGTGTCGCTGCGGATTCTCTCGACGTCCTGCCCGGTGTGACGCGACAACACCAAGTTCAACTGCTCACGCGTCTTGAGCAGTTCTTTGGCGTGGATGTCAATGTCAGACGCCTGCCCCTGAAAGCCACCCAGCGGCTGATGAATCATCACCCGCGAATGCGGCAGCGCATAGCGCTTGCCCTTGCAGCCGCCCGCGAGCAGCACCGCCCCCATGCTCGCCGCCTGACCCACACACATGGTGCTGACATCGGGCTTTGTAAACTGCATCGTGTCGTAAATCGCCATCCCTGCCGTCACCGAACCGCCCGGCGAATTAATATAGATGGAAATGTCCTTGTCCGGATTTTCAGATTCCAGAAACAAAATCTGCGCAACCACCAGATTGGCAATATAGTCATCCACCGAACCGACGATAAAGATGACTCTTTCCTTTAGCAGCCGCGAGTAGATGTCGTAAGAACGTTCCCCCCGGGAGGTCTGCTCAACCACAATCGGCACCAGATTCATTGCCGTGGGGCCGTCATTTTCATGCGCCATTGTTGTTCTCCTTATACGGGTTCGGAATGCATGGCATCCTTAAAATTGCAGGTTTTTTCTTCTATGTTTATCTGGTCCAGCGTCCACTGAAAAACCTTGTCTTCCAATATGAGCCCGATCAGTGCGCCCCGGGCATGCCGGTCGTTGCGGTAATGCCGCCTGACGGCGTCGGCGTCCTCATACGCCGCGGCAATGTCGTCGAGACGGGCTTCGAATTCCCGGGGGCTGACATCAAACTCGTTGCGTTCCGCAATCTTATTCATGATCAACCTCAGTTTCACGTGCCGCTCCGCCTGCTTCGAAAACAAGGCGTCGTCAAGCTTATCAATGTTTTCCTTGTCGCCAAAACGCTCAGCCGCATCGTTGCGCATTCTCTCAACCTCGTGCCGGATTATAACCTGCGGCGCCTCGATCTTGTGCTTTTCAAGCAGCACGTTCAGCACCTTCTTTTTGAAGTTGCTCTGCAATTTATTTTTCAGTTCATATTCCATGCCCTCTTTCAGCATCTCCTTCAGAGCTTCGAGGCCGCCCTCCTTGACCCCGCATCGCTCAAAAAAACTCCGGTCCAGCGCGGCCAATACACTTTCCTTCACTTCGCGCACTTCGGCCCGGAATTTTATCTTTCTGCCCGCCAGCGCAGTCTGCGGATAATCTTTCGGGAATTTGATCTTGATCTTTTTCGTATCGCCGCAACTCGCTTTTATCAGTTGCCTGCCGAAGTCGCCCGCAACACCCGAAGCACCTATGGTCAGCACCAAGTCGCCGTTGTCGTCGGTATTGAACGCCTCCACCTTTTGCTCCAAACGAACGCGGACAAGGTCGCCGTCCTGCGCCGCACGCTGCACGGTCCGCCAATCGGCGTGTTGCAGACGCAGGCGCTCGACCATATCGTCCAAATCGCCGACCTGCACTTCGGAAACGAGCTTCTCCACCGTGACCTTTTTCAGGGGCGCCAGCTCAAACTCGGGATATAACTCAATGTCGGCGGTAAACTTGATGTCCTGCCCGGGGAGAATGCTCGTGTCCTTGAAGTCAGGATAGCCGGCCGGCGCCAGACCATGGTCGACGACCGCCCGCTGATAACTCGACTCCATGACTTCAGAGGCGACTTCATCAAATACACGCCTGCCGAACCGTTCCTGAATGACCTTCAACGGCACCTTGCCCGGACGGAAACCATCCAGGCGGACCGTCTTTTTCATTTTCTGCAGGCGCGCCCTGACTTGCTCATCCACTTCAGCCGAAGACACGATGAATTTCAGCCTGCGGCCGAGGTTGCCGGTTGTCTCTACCGAAACGTCCATTGCGTTTTAGTGCGTCAATAAAGTCTGTGGTGCGAAAGGAGAGATTCGAACTCCCACGGGTTGCCCCACCGGCACCTAAAGCCGGCGCGTCTACCAATTCCGCCACTTCCGCATGCCGGTTGATGGATTATACTATCGGGCCTCTGAACCCGGTATCTTATTCAATTTCAATGCGCGACTTTCTGCTCGTCGTTGCAGTGTTCATCATTGCAGCCGCCGGCGCCAGTGCCGTCGCATGGCCCCTGTACGCATCGCTGTCGCTTGATCAATGGATCGAGTTCGGCAAATTTGCCAAGTGGCTCGCGATACTCGCTACCGCGTTTGCGACGGTCGGCCTGCTCAAGTTGCGCGGGTGCCTGCACTGGACGATGACCGGTTTCACCGCCCTTCCGAAACCCGCAACGTACCTGCTGAGCACGGGCGTCGCCGCAGGCTTTGCCATGCTCGCACCGCTGGGCGCGGTGTTCTATCTGCTCGGCATCTTCGTGCCCGACGCCGACGCAACCTGGCTTGAAAGCGCGTCCAAACTCATCCTGAGCATACTACCTGCGGCGCTTATCACTTCCCTGATCGAAGAAACCTACTTTCGCGGCATCCAATTCGGGACACTGATCCGAGAGCAGAGAACGGCGGCCGCGATCGTCCTGCCGGCGGCCTTTTACGCGGGCGTGCATTTTCTGAATCCCCCGGAAGCCGCCGCCGAAAACCCGGACTGGTTTTACGGTACCGTCTTATTGTTTTCGGCGCCCGCTGAAATTTGCCGGGCGGCCGACTGTATCGGCGCGGGTGCCACGCTGTTCCTCGCGGGCGCAATGCTGGCGTTGGTACGCCTCCTCGGCGGGCATCTCGTACTCTGCATCGGCATACACGCAGGTTGGATCATCGGCATCAAAGGCACCAAACACCTGACCGACTTTGACCGCGACGCCGATCTGGTTTTCCTGGCCGGCGGCCACGACCATTTCAGCGGCCTGCTGGCAACCCTGTGGCTGGCAGTGCCGTGCGTCTGGCTGATGAGACGCTACCGGTCGCCGCGTGCCCGCTGATCATCGACAGGCGCGACACTGCCGTGCACCCGGTCAATAAAGCGGCTGGTTAAGAATACGCAGCTTGTACTGTCGCCAACTGTCGCCCATCAAGTGCAGACTCTCCGCGTCCCGCGCAAACCAGCGGCGATTCAGCCGATAAGCAAAGTAGGGGATTTTATAGAACACGAGTGCGAGAAACATGATTACAAGACCGGTCGCCGTCTTATAGCGTTCCTCGAACGGTACCCCACCCAGCCAGAACACCGCGCCGACGGCGCACACGATCAAGGTCAGTGCGGCGGTCAACAACCTGTTGTAAAAATCATGCCGCAACTTAATGGTGCGAATATATGCGAGCGTATCCGGCATAGAACATGAACGTGGACGAAAGGCGCCACCGCAAAGAAATTGTCCCAAAGAAACCGAGCGGAAGATCAATGCGAAAAATCCGGGAAATCAAAATGACTTGTGCGGGCGCCCGCGTTTCGGTCCTGCAGAGCGCCATTCTCTTTAAAGGAGGTGATCCAGCCGCAGGTTCTCCTACGGCTACCTTGTTACGACTTCACCCCAGTCATTGACCACACCGTGGTAAGTGTCCTCCGAAGTTAG